>DATFGQ010000052.1:0-11987 GCA_035249305.1 Blastocatellia bacterium
GGTGTCGGACTGGAAGCCCTGGCATATGATCGTAGTCTCGTTGGGGAAGAAGCCGCACCCTACGAGGTTGGCCTGCACGGCGCACAGGGCGTCGATGAGGTCTGTGCCCTGGTTGGGGGCGGTGACGAACGAGCCGACTACGACGGTCTGGCAGAGGGGGTTGGCCGGCGGGGCGCAGCCGACGCCGAAGAACCCGACCTTGCCGCGGTTGAGGTCACGCTGGCGAGCGGGCGTGCAGAAAGCAGCAAGGAAGCCTTCGCTGCGCAGATCGAAGTCGGGCACACCGATAGAGACTGACCCTTGAGACTCGACAACCGTATCCGAACCTTCATTGAACAGCTCGAACAGGTGAGGCTCGGTGCCCTCGCCGATGAGGCAAGGCATGATGGAAGCCGTGACGCCCTGGATTACTCCGAACGGGGCGGTGTCTGCTGCCGCTGCGGCGGTTGAGAGATTAACCTCACACAGACCCGGCGGATTAAGCGGGCTTGTGCCGCCGATCGAGAAGCCTACCAGCACCGGCCTTTCCGGCGTACCGAACAGGTCCATGCGGCAGTACTCGAATATGAAGTGGCCGCTGCCTTCGGGCCTCGGCGGGCAGCCTACGATGACGCCGGTGTTGGGCTCGCGGACGAACCTCAGGTCTGTAGGACCTTCCTGGCGGTCGAAGATTACTGGCCCGTCGTCTAGATTGTTGCCGACGGTGGCCACAGGCCCGAACGACTCGGTGGTGTTCTCGTCGAAGCCCGTGCCGTCATCATACAGCGTCACCGAGAACGTGTTAGACGAGCCGCATTGCGCGCCTTCATTGGCGGGATCGGCGTCCGTGTTGATGAACTCAGGGACGTTGATCCAGCGTACGCGGAAGGCGTTGATGTTGGCGAAGCCCAGCGCCTGCACGGGGAACGTGTTGAAAAACGGCCCGCCCGGCGACGTTGTGCGAGTGCCGGGGTCGAGGTCGGCCCAAGCCGGAGCGATTCGCGGCGGCCCGCTTCTAAGCTCAGGCACAGTAGGAGTCGGATCACTGTCGCCAACACCGAACGTGATGTTGCCGTTCGAGTTCAAGAACAAAGCATTCCATGTGCAAACGCGAGTGTCGTTGCCCGGCTGAGTGCAGACGCCGTTCGAGAAGGCGCCCGCAGGCGCGGGAGGCCCGAAGACGAACTCGAACCCGCCGTTGCCGAATCCGGGGAGCGGAGGGCTGCCGCCCAACAGAGCGACCGTGTCGCCGGGCGCGCAGAGAGCGTCAGGCGCTACTACCGTGTCCGAATCGTCTCCGCGGTTCGGCACGTTCTGGTCATCTCCGCCCGCAGCCTGATGGCTGGGGTCGAGATTCTCAAAGATGATTGGCCCATCAGTGTCGTCATCATCCTGCGCGCTCTGGGTTGTGCCCAGCGTTACACCCGGACCCAAAGGCACGGCCAGTGGGTTCGTCCCAACCACCCGGTTTGTATAACGTAAGAACCCTCTCGCAAGCCCGCTCAACCCCGTCGGCGTGAACGTAACCTGGTCAATAGGCGCCTGGTGGAAGATGTGATCAAATCTGTCACTGTCTCCATCCCCCACGTTTCCTCCCGATGCCGGCGGGTTTGGCACCGCGTCTCCCCTGAGGTCGACGAAGTCCGCCCTCCGGTCCATCGGGCACATGTCCTCAAAGCACAGTATCTCAGTCACCATCGGCGATGGGTTCTTACCTACGCCCGCGGGCGTCCCGCCCGAGATAACAAAGACCGTCCCTTCTTCCGAGACGGCTATGCCCGAATGCAGCGTGTAGTCTATCTGCATGTCTACCTTCAGCGTACCTGCCGTCACTATCAGCGATGTCTGACCGGCTGGCGGGCGGATGTCCGGCCCGTTGCCCAGCACGAAGACCCGAAAGTTATTCACGCCGGGCACTCGTATCGCGTTGAAGCTTCCGCCGTCTGCGAATCCGTCACCTATCGGTATGACGCCGAAGATGGCGCTGCCCGCCGGCCCGATTGAGCAAGTATCAAAGGCCCCAGAGCAATCGGCGAAGCTTATTATCATCGACGGCGTCGCACCTAGCGCCGCGGGGTTGGTGAACAGCCCTTGCGTCAACTGCTCGAAGCTGACGGCTCCGGGCTGGAACGACGCAGAGACCGCGGCATAGAGCGTGTTGCACGCCCCCGCAGTTATGGCAGTCACGTTGCCGAATGTAGTCGCGTTGCCGGAATAGTTCGTCAATCGCGAACCGGCTACCGTGAGCGCGGGCGAGCCGCTTGTCCCTGCGGCCGAACCCAAAGTCGGCGGCGTCGCTATCAGCGGGATCGAGCGATTTATTCTTCCGGGCGTCCCGCAGACGCCAGGGTCCCCGGCCGCGCGCGGCAGTTCTGTGGCCTTGAATATCGCCGCGCCCGTGAACTGTATCAGGTCCGCGAGCTGGAAGTAGAGGCTCCCGTCGTCGTCAACCGTAAGCCCCGCCGTGTTGCCGAACTGCGAACGCAGTATCTGCCTGAGGCTCGTGATAGTCACGGACCCGCCCAACGCGTCAGAAGTCTCTGTCAACCCGAACGCGAATATCCTCGTGCGTATAGGCTGATTCGCCGCGTTGCCCGCGCAGCCCTGCGAGTCGTGAACAGAGATGTAGACTACTTCGCCTACGACGCCGCACAGGCCGAAATCGCCAAGGTCGGCCACGGGGTTAACGGCAATGCCCGTTACAGTCACCTGGTCGTCGGCGCAGTCGCCCGCAGTCGGGTTGAGGAGCGCGAACCCGTTGCTGGCGCCCGTGTTCACCAGATCGGGTATGTTGATGACCAGGACGAACTCTACGAGCGAATTGCCGGTCCCGTCGAGGCCAATGTAGATGTTGCCCACGGAGTCGCCGTAATAGTAAATGTTGAAGAAGGGGTGGCCGTTGCCTCGCGTGTGCTCGGATATCGCGGCCTTCGTCAGCGTGAAGTCTATGTCGGGCTCAACCGTCGAGAAGTCATCAATCTTCGTCGCGCGGTCGGCGACGCAATCCTCGCGGCCGTCCCAGTCGGCAAGGAGCGCGACTTCGGAGAACTGCGTGTCGCGCCCGCCGATCGTCGTGATCAGCGCCGCCGAAAGCGCGCCGTCTTCGTTTAGCACCGCGGGCTGACCCGCCAGCGGTGGGCCAGCGCCTCCGACCTTGCGCGAAGGCGGAGCCTGAATCCTGCCGTCGGCGGGCCTGGGGATCGCCTGCGCGTCAGGGTTGGATGTGATCTTTTTCACAATCTTTCCCGGCATGGATTTGAGCTGGTCTTTAGGTACGCGTTTAATGCCGAGCGCCTTGATCGTGTCAGGGGAGTAGCTGCCCGAAGGCCCGGCCTTCGGCTCGGCCAGTTCTTGCGCCGCCTGCTGCTGCTCGACGACGGGCGGCGACGAGAGCCGCGCCCTGGCGCGGAAGTCGGCCACGTTCGAGGCGGCGCGAGCCCGCAGGCCAATGACCGGGAGCGCAATGGCGGCTATGGCCGCGACAATCACCCCCATCATCACTGCTCTTCTTATTTTCATCGTCATCCCTCCCCAGGTTTGGGAATCATGGACCGGACAGACTTCAATGACCTGCTGACAACCGTGTTGCCGGCGACGCGCTCAGGAGTGGAATCCCTGAGAAGCCTGAAACTCTATAATGCCTCGCGCTTAATCCCCTAAGCCGACCAATATTAAACCCTGGAAATTACCGGTACCGAAAACGAGGTGGCTGACCAGCACCGTGCATGTCTTATGCCATAATACGCCGTTCTTGAAATTCATCAAGCCCGGCTCCCGGCCTGTTCATATCTGGCGACATCAATCTGTTTATGATCGACGGGAAGACGTTTTGTAGGCGCGAGACTGCCCGGCGTATGGATACTATGTTCACCCGGTCTGTTAATTTAGTATCCAGAAGATACTCAATACCCATTAGCGGATTGGCGGGGCTGTGTGGTCGAGCGGCGACTTTATGAGAAACTCCATTCGCCGTTTAAGAACTTGAGACAGAGCCTGTCGAAACCGTCTTTCCCGACATAGCGGTTGCTGACGGCGGCAAAGCTCTCGAACCCGCGAGCATGGCAACTGACACGGATCGTGTCGAACTCGGGAGGCGGCGTTCTGACGCAGACGCGCATGCCGCCGCGACTGATGTTTTCGGTCCGACCCATCTCTTTGGCGACCAGCTTCATTGATTCGTCGAAGTACTCGATGACGACTATCTCTACCTGCTCGCGGCGGTCCCTGCGCCTGCGATTCGCCCCGCCCCACTTGCGCGTCTGGAACGACGCCCATGGCTTGTCGAGGTATCCCATCGGCGGGTGCTCGCCTATGAACTCTAGCCCGACCAGCCGCAAGCCATTGCGCGGCGGGTCTACGCGCCGGACGAGCGCGTAGGCGTTGTAGCTAGGCTCTGCGTAACCGTGGCTACGAAGTTTTTGCGGGAGCGGCAGTGTGACATATAACACGTTCCCGTGGCGGACATGCCTGCGCATGCGAAGGTTGACTCCCGTGCGGCTCACGTCTACGGTCTCGGCCATCTCGTTCCACTTGCCAGCCTTCTTATCAAAACCCGTGAGGCGCGCGGGTATCGAGAGGCGGAACCGCTCGCACCTGCGCCGGTTGTCGTTCGAGGCCGCGGCGGAGAAACCTGAATGGACCTTTTGCACCGCCGGGCGGTTGGCTATAGCGATAGGCTGTTCGGGTCTTGCGACGGCCGCGGGACTCTTGCCGAGCGCCCCATCATACGAGAGTCGATTTTGATAATTCGCCAGGACGGCGAACGCGCGCGAGATCTTGGTGAAGGCGCGCTCTATTCTCGCGACCATCTCTGACGGCACCGTCGCGCCCAGCTTGTATGCGGGGTAGAGCAGCGCGATGGCCTGATGGTATGTGAGCCTGATCTCTTCGTAGGTCGCCGTGCGCTCGACAGACAGCGCCTGGTAGTGAGTCACCCCGACCTCTACGCGTTCGAGCAGCCGCTCCAGCTCAAGGTAGTACGTGCTGATCTGCTCGGCCGTGAAGTCCGGCCCGGCCGGCGCGCTTTGGGCTTCTGGAGTCCCGATCATCGCGGTCAAGATTGCACCTCTAAGAGATTAATCGATTTGCTTTCCGACTCTTTGGCCGGGGGCGGGAACTGCTTCATTCTCCGAAAGACGAAGCCATTATGGACTGCCTTTTATAATTGTCAACATTTTGTTTCTGGTGCTTATAACCAGAAACCGCCGCGCGCGAAGCGCATCATCGGCCATGGAAACCAGAAACCGCTTATCTTTCGACGGCCATCGCGACCGCGTTGCCGCCGCCCAGGCAGAGCGCTACGAGCCCGCGCCGCGCGTCGCGCCTCTCCATCTCGTAAAGCAGCGTGACGAGTATGCGCGCGCCGCTCGCGCCGATGGCGTGGCCGAGCGCGACCGCTCCGCCGTTGACGTTCAACCGCTCGGGGTCTATGCCGAGCTCGCGCGTTATCGCGACGGCCTGGACCGAGAAGGCCTCGTTCAGCTCTATGAGGTCGACTTCGCCGAGCGCCCAGCCCGCGCGCTCAAGCGTCTTTTGTATGGCGGTGACAGGAGCCATCATGACGAGCTTCGGCTCGACTCCGCTCGAAGCCTGCGCGACTATGCGCGCCATAGGCTTTCGGCCTAGTCGGCGCGCGACCTCAGACGAGGTGACGACAAGCGCAGCCGCGCCGTCGTTGACGCCCGGCGCGTTTCCGGCCGTGACGGTCCCGCCCTCTTTGAACGCGGGCTTGAGCCGCGAGAGAGCCTCTATCGAAGTGTCCTCGCGCGGCCCTTCGTCCATGCGGACGACTATCGGCTCACCTTTTTTCTGAGGGATCTCGATGGCGATTATCTCCCTGTCGAAGCGCCCCTCTTTCATCGCCGCCACGGCCTTGCGGTGAGAGTTGAGCGCGTAACTGTCCTGCTCTTCCCGCGTCACGTTGTAGCGCTCGGCGACCACTTCGCCCGTGCAGCCCATGTGCCAGTTGTCGAAGGCGCACCACAGCCCGTCGTGAATCATCGAGTCGGTGAGCTCGCCGTTGCCGAGCCTGTAGCCCTGGCGCGCACGCAACAGGAGATACGGCGCGTTGGTCATCGATTCCATCCCGCCCGCGACCGCAGTCTCGATCTCGCCTACGCGTATGGCGTTGGCCGCGAGCATGACCGATTTCAGCCCCGACCCGCAGACTTTATTTATCGTCAGCGCGGAGACGGCGTCCGGCACGCCCGCGCGCAGGGCGACCTGGCGGGCGGGGTTCTGCCCGTTGCCCGCCTGCACGACGTTGCCCATTATGACTTCGTTGACCTCTGAAGGGTCTATGCCCGCGCGCTCAATCGCGGCGCGCGCGGCGATTGTGCCGAGGTCGACCGCGCTGAAATCTTTGAGCGCGCCCATCAACTTCCCGACCGGCGTCCTCGCGCCTGATAAAATGACCGCGTCTGTCATGATTTTTCTCCCATTCGATTGTAGTTGGGCTCAGGTCGCCGTGCAAGGAAGCGGCCATTTGCGGGAGTCAGCCCGGCGGTGATAGACTTTATTAACTCTAATGATTCAGTCTTGCCCAAACCATTTATAGGAGCCGTAAAAATCGATGCAGGCACTCATACTCGCGGGCGGGAAAGGCACACGCCTTCGCCCCCTCACAATGCACACCCCGAAGCCGATCGTCCCGATAGCCAACCGCCCGTTCCTGCTTTATCAGCTAGAGCTGCTCAAGCAAGCGGACGTGCGCGACGTGATCCTCTCGCTCTCTTACCAGCCTCATAAGATCGAAGACAAGCTGGGCGACGGGACCGATCACAACGTCAGGCTGAGCTACGCGGTCGAAGCCTCTCCGCTCGGCACGGCCGGCGCCTACCGCAACGCCGAGAGCCTGATTAGAGAGACGACCGTCGTCTTCAACGGCGACGTGCTGACGGACATAAACCTGAATGACGTTATGAGCTTTCACCGCGAGCGCGAGGCCGCCGCGACGATCGTGCTCGCGCCCGTCGCGAACCCCACCGCTTACGGCCTGGTCGAGACATCTAAGGAGGGGCACGTCGAGCGGTTCCTGGAGAAGCCCAAGCCCGAAGAGGTGACTTGCGACACGATCAACGCGGGGATATACATCCTCGAACCGCGTGTGCTCGATTACATACCCGAAGGCGAGCCCTTCATGTTCGAGTACGGAGTCTTCCCCCAACTGCTTGAGCGCGGCGAGCCGTTCTATGGGTACGTGTGGCGCGGGTACTGGCGCGACATAGGGACCCCGGCCAGCTACCTGCAAGCAAACATGGATGTGATCGCGGGGCGCGTAGATCTGCTCGACAGGTTGCCGGCCGAGCGCGGCGAGAAGTTTGACGAGACCGCTGAGATAGACTCTTTGTCGTGCGTCGACCCGAGCTGCACGGTGAAGGCGGGCGCGCAGATCGTTAATTCCGTGGTGAGCCGCAACTGTTATATAGAGGAGCGCGCGCGCATAGAGAACTCAGTCGTGCGGGGCAACTCGCGCATAGGCACGGGCGCGACCGTCAGCAACGCCATCATCGGCAAAGGCTGTCACGTAGGCCGCTCGGTCACGGTCGCAAGCGGGACCGTCCTGGGCGATAAATCCGTCATCACCGACTACTCACAGTCCTGAGTCCTGAGTCCTGAGTGCTGAGTTATAGCCGGTACTCAGGACTCCATGGCGCATGATGCGCTTCGCGCAGCGCGGACTCAGGACTCAGGACTTACTCATGAAGCGTGTGATGGTGCGTGTGCCGAACTGGGTCGGGGATGCGGTCATGGCCGCGCCCGCGCTCGGCGAGCTGCGGCGCGTGCTCGGCGAAGCGCATGTAACATTTGTCGCGCGCCCGTGGGTGGCGGGCTTGTTCGATGGCGAAGGGCTCGCCGACTCAGTGATCCCTGTTGAAGATGCTCGCGGGGCCGCAAGCAAAGCGACACAGTTTATCGGCGTGGCCCGCCTCTTGCGCCGCGAGAGGTTCGATCTCGCGGTCTTGTTTCAAAACGCATTCGGCGCGGCGCTGCTCGCTCGCGCAGCCGGCGCGCGCTTCATCGCGGGCTACCCTACGGACGCGCGCCGATGGCTGTTAGATCTCGCGGTAGAGTTTGAGCCGGACTACAAGGCCCGCCATCAGGTCTTCTATTATCTCAACATCGTCGCGCGCCTTGAGCAACAGTTGAGCGGCAAGAGCCTCGTCGATTTCGAGAACGCTTCCCCACGTCTCCGAGCCACCGAAGAGCAGAAAGACCGGGCGCGAGAGTTGCTCGGCGCGGCGTGCGAACGCTTCGTCGTGATCAACCCTGGCGCGACCAACAGCCGCGCCAAGCAATGGCTGGCCGAGCGGTTCGCAGAGACAGCGGACCGGCTGGCAGGCGGCGAGGGGCTCCGTCCGGTAATCGTCGGCACGGCGGGCGACATTCAGACGGCAAACGAAGTCGCGTCTCGCATGAAGACGCAGGCGCTCGTGCTCGCGGGCAGGACTTCTATCGCGGAGTTAAAAGGCGTGCTCGCGCTGGCGTCGCTCGTCATATCGAACGACACGGGGGCGGCTCACGTGTCGGCCGCGCTCGGAGTGCCGACGGTGGTCGTCTTCGGGCCTACGGAACATGCGAGCACGCGGCCGCTGTCGGACGTGGCAGCGGTCGTGCGCCATCAGGTAGAGTGCTCGCCCTGCATGCTGCGCGACTGCCCTATCGATCATCGCTGCATGACGCGCGTCGAAGTCGATCAGGTTTATCACGCCGCGCGCGAGCTTTTTGGAGTGCGGTGACTTGTCACCGCTTTTGAGTTAGGCCGAAGCCATTTTACTTGAATACCTGATCGTAGACTTCGCGTATCAGAGCGCTGTGGCGCGCGTGCTCGCTGTCTACGGCTTCGGCCCGGCCGAGCGCGAGGGCGCGGGCGATCGCCCCGAGCGCGATGTGCGAGGCGGGAAGCACGGGGCTCGGGCGGTCGAGCAGTAGACGCATCCAGTGGTCTAATCGTCGTAAGAAAGAATACCCTTCAAACAGCGTTTCGGCCTGCTTATCGGAGAGCGCGCCGCGCTCGCCCAAATGTTTTATCAGCGCCGTCGTGCCGCGCTCGGGCGGGTAATAGATGCGGTCACGCAACTGGAGATAACGAGTGACGAAGTAAACTTCCGTCATCCCGCCGCGCCCCCACTTTATGTTCGGCCTCCCCTGCCGCGCCTTCTCTCTTTCAAGCCGGGCTCGCATCTGTGAAAGCTCCTCGCCGAGCGAAGCGTTCGCCGCCGCGCTGTCGAATATCGTCTCGCAGATCGCCCGTCGCGCCCGCGCTCCGAATTCGAGGTCGCCCGCGACCTCGCGCGCTTTCAGGTACGCCGAGTGCTCCCAGGCCGACGCGCGCTCGCTTAAATAAGAGAGCAAACCTGAAAGACCCTGCGCGAGCGGGCCGCTCTGCCCGTCGGGCCTTAGCCTGAGATCGATGCGGTACAAAAAACCTTCGCGCGTGATCGAAGAGAGCACCTTCACGAGCTGCGCAGTGACGCGCGCATAAAACTCGGACGCAGACGCGAAGCCCGCTTGAGTGCTGTCGCCGCTGTCGTCAAAGACGATCAACAGGTCGAGGTCTGACCCATAATCCATCCCCGCGTGGCCGAGCCTCCCAAGTCCCATCACGCTGAAAGGCAATCGCGCCATCTGCGACTCGGAGACGCCGAGCGACTCTAACGCTATCCTTACACCGAAGCGCAGAGCCGCCTCGGCGAGCGCCGTCTGCAACGCCGTCGTCGTTGGTCGCGGGTCATCTGAGATTTCAAATTCGAGATTTAAAATCTCAGATTGCCCTGACATGTCGCGGTAGCCTATCTCTACGACCGCGCGGTACCAGGCCCGGCGCAACGCGTCGGCCTTTGACGCCGTGTCGCTTGCGCGCGCGACGGCTTCGCTCATCACGCGAAAGAAGCGCGGGCCGGAAACTTCGCCTGGTTCGATCAGCGTGCGCGCGAGCGCGGGCCGCGACAAGAGTATGTGAGCCAGGTATGGGCTGCTCAAGACCGCGATCAGCCGCTCGATACTTTCCGGCAGCATCGCGTCAGAGAGAATCGCTCTCGTCTCGGGATACGTCGCGAGCGAGTCAGCCCACGCCATAAGATTCCTCAGCGAGCGCAGCGGCTCGATAGCCGCCGGAAGCGCCGCCGCTATCGCCGCCTTCACCCTCGCGCCAGAGTCCTGCTCGCCATGCGCCGCCAACAGCCTGTTTACGGCGGCCGAGGCATGATTGATTAGTCGTTCGGTTTCGTCGTCAGGGTGTTGCTCGCGCGTTTGCGCTTGGTCGCGAGCCGCTGCCCGCGCGTCATTCTCCTCCGCGGCGAAGACGCGGTTATAAACGGCCCGCACCGCCGCCGTGTGCGCTTCGAGGTCGGCGAGGAATGCGGCCGCGGGCTGCGCGTGATGGTTGTAACCCGACCTGCGCGCGACGAGTTCGAGCCTCTCCGCAGCGATCGGCAGCCTGTGCGTCTGCACGCCGAGCTCCATCTGTAAGCGGTGCTCGACCGTGCGCAGGAACGTGTAGGCCGAAGATAATCGCGCGCGCTCTTGTTCGCTGAGATAGCCTTTCTCGGCGAGCCTCGCCAGCACGATAAGAGTCTGCGCCGAGCGCACCCACGGCTCGCGCCCGCCATAAGCGAGCTGCAACGCCTGGGCTATGAATTCGATCTCGCGAATGCCGCCGCGGCCGAGCTTGACGTTGAACCCGCCCGACGCCTTAGCCGCCTGGCGGTCTATCTTCTCTTTGGCCTTGCGCACGTCGGCCACGGCCGTCCCGAGCGCCTCTTTGTGAAAGACCACGTCGCGTACGAGGTCGAGAAACCGCGCCACGACCGCGCCGCTCCCCGCGGCGGCGCGCGCGCGTATCAACGCCTGCCGCTCCCAGTTGTGCGCCTTCGTGCGGTAGTAATCGGCCGCCAGCTTTGTCTCCCATACCGTGTCGCCGTCGCGGCCGTAGGGCCTGAGCCGCAGGTCTATCCTGTAGACCGCGCCTTCGCCCGCGCTCGACCCGATTATCTGCACGACGCGGTTCGCCGCCGACGTGAAGAACTCTTTGTTGCTGATGACGGAGTCCGGCCTTCGCCGGTCGCCCGCCGTGTTGCCCTGGCCCGAATACAGGAAGAAGAGGTCGATGTCGGAAGCATAATTAAGCTCGCGGCACCCGAGCTTGCCGAGCGCGACTACGGCCATCTCAGCCTTCTCTATCCGCCCGCGCTCGTCCTTAGTGAGGGGCGAGCCGTGGCGGTTGCTCATCTCCTGTAGCGCGAGCGCCAGCGCGTGCGCGAGTATCACGTCGGCCAGGTTCGACAGCTCTTCCGTGACTTCGGCGAGCGT
This sequence comes from Blastocatellia bacterium, assembly GCA_035249305.1. Lineage (GTDB taxonomy): Bacteria > Acidobacteriota > Blastocatellia > UBA7656 > UBA7656 > DASUNP01. The sequence goes on from DATFGQ010000052.1 coordinate 11,290, forward strand.
CGCCACGCCCAAGCAGTCGCGCAGGTAGATTCTGAGCAGCTCCCTGCGCTTGAACCGCGCGAGCCGGGTCCGCTCGTCGGCCTCTATGCTGCGCGTGATGAAGCGCGCGAGCTCTTCAGAAAGCTGCTCGGCCGACTTCACGCGCCCGAACTCGGCTTCGGTCTCACGCTTGAGCCAGCTTATATATTCGGGGTGGCGCAAAACGGTCTCGGCGAGAAAAGGGCTGTATGCGGCGATCGTCAGCAGCCGCGACAGCAACAGGTCGTCCGTGCGGCCGAGCGGCGCGATCTCGTCTAGCCTGAGCAGGAAAGTCCGCGCCGCTTCGGGGTCGGGAAGCAGTCGGATGAAGGCTTCGATGTCTGCGCGATTCTGCTCGCTCATCCTTTCGATACTCTAGCATAAAGAGTCCTGAGTGCTGAGTGCTGAGTTGTGGGTGCTGAAAGCGTGTCTGAAAAGCCTCGTAGAGGCTCGATGTTTATAGAAGTATCGCTTTCCAACTCCGTAGGAGTTGTATGTTTGATATTCAACTCCTACGGAGTTGGCCGGCCTGCGTCGCGATTATCTAGAAGCTATCTCAAAAATAGGCTCTGAGTAAAATCAGGATGCAACCGAGATGAACGAAGCCCAAATAGTTGTCATCGTGATATTCATAACGGACCAAAATCCGACGGTAGTTTTGCAGCCATGCAAACAACCTC
>DATFGQ010000053.1:0-39076 GCA_035249305.1 Blastocatellia bacterium
AGGAGCACACGGTACGGATCGAGGTCAGAATAGGTCTGGAGGCAGGTGACGCCTCCCAGCACAAGCGCGAATAACGTCATCATGACGCCGAGCGAGTAACGCTGGAAGAGCGTGGCGAGGCTGTCGGCTTCGGCGTAACAATCCATGATGCGCTTGAGCGGGGCCGACAGCGACTCCCTGTCGCGTGAGAGGAGCAAAGCTTTGCTCTTCTCGCGCCTGCGCGCCAACAACTCGTCGAAGCGCCGGCTGTCGCGGTTGAACCCGTCCATGCGCGAGTAGATGCTGTGGTAAGCGGCCTCGGCCGTCGCGCGGTCTTTATACCCTCCGGGGTAGTGCCTGTCCAGCTCGCCCGCCTTGCCCTCGGTATTTGTATTACTTTTACTCTGCGTGACGACGTGGTAGAGCGGGCCGCTGGCTACGAGGTCGAGCGACGTGGCCCGCGGCTCGTAAGGCTCGGGCACGCCTTTCAATCGGAACTGCACTATCTGAGCGGTGCCGCCGACTTTCTCCGGGGGGAGCCCGTCCCAGAGAGCTATGAGTATGTGGCTGTGGCGCGCGATGTAAGCGCCCACCTGCGCGTATTGCTCATTACGCTCGCCTTCCGCGGTCGTGAGCGTAAAGACCGATTCCGCGCGTTCGAGCAACCGCTTGAACTCTCTCTTTGATTCTTCGGTCTTAAAGTCGGCTTCGTACAACTCCTGCGGCATGGGGAGAGGCACGACAAGCCGCAGCTTCTTCTCTAAAGCTATGCGCGCCACCAGCCTGTCGGCGCCTTCGGCCAACGGCGAGAGCAGCACGAGCGGGGTGTGCCGGTAGGTCGTTTTCAGATCCGCGAATATGCTCGTGACGCGGTGTTCGAGCGCCTCGCGCTGGCTCTGGCTGTCGAGCAGGTCGATGTGGCCCGTCACGCCTATGACCAGGGGCAGCCCCGGAAAGCGCTCTTCGGTGGCCTTCTTATCGCTCACTATGCTCTACTTCCTCAACGTCAGCAGTCAGAGGACGTCTGAAAAGCCCCTGCGGGGCTCTATGTCTGTAGAACAACAGCGTAAATGCAACCCAACTCCGTAGGGGTTGAATGTCTGTTATTCAACCCCTACGGGGTTGTGTGTACTGGCGATCCTTCTACAAACATCCGGCTCCTACGGAGCCGAGTAAGTTACCACTTCTCAGACGCGCTCTCAGGACTCTATGCGATACCCGAGTGCGATGATGGCTTTCAGCGTCTCGATAGCGGCCTTGCGGTCGTATTCTTTTTCGGATTCCGGAAGCTCTTCGTAAGGCAAAAGCAACGGGTGCTCTTTCCGCGCGTCGCTCCGCTCCGGGCCGTAGCGCCAGCCTTCCGCCATGCGGTGCTGAGCCCAGATGTCGTGTGCGTTTTTTGCCAATAGCTCTGTCAGCTCGACAATGTCGTCGCTCAGCTTCACGCCGGTCGTGTCGATCGGTTCGGGCTTATAAGTCAAGCGTCTCACCTCATTCGGCTATTTCGGCTTCGGCGAGTTGATGGGCCGCTGGCGGTATCGATAAAGCTCAAGACCTTTTAGCCTTGTGGGGAACGGGGAGCTACCGGCTTGACCCCCACGGCTTTCAACCCCGTGATAATTCGCGGCAAGATTGCCGAAGCGCCGTCTGCCTTGATTGCCACCGAAGTTGTAGCTCCCATCGCCAATCGCCAGCCTCGCTTGCGGGTTTGAAACTCTGCGTGCTTGACGTCGCACAGGACCGGAACGAAATGCTTGCCGCATTCGTGTGCGCGGATGACTTCTTTGTCGACCTGCCACGAGCCTAAAGAGTGTAGAGATATTACGACGAGCATAGCCTGACTCTGCTCTATCGCTTCGTCTATCTGGTCTAGATAAGAGATAGCCGGAATGCTGTCGCGCTCATAATACCAGGTAGAATACCCTTCCGCCTCCAGCCCGCGAGCGAGCTCCAGCGCGACTGCTCCATCCTCTTCTACATGGCTGATAAAGATCTGTCTATTGATTTGCTGCGGAGAGAGTTGATAGTCGGACGTGCGGGTGATCTCTAGACGCGGCAAAGATGTGTCGAACGTGATGTATGACTGGGCTGGTTTCTCAACTCGCGGAGAGTCGCCCTTACCCCAAAGCCCGCTCACAAGATCTACCAGACGGTGAATGTGCGGCTCTAAGGGCGGCGTCAGCGCGTCAATCCAATGCATCGTGCTGATGCGGAATTTCAGGGATTCAGACAACTTTACGTTCTCGACGCGGAAGGGTATGACTATCTTGTTTCGCGCCGCCGCCTGATTGACCTCCCGCAAGACCAGGCCCGACCCGTTAGCGTTGCTCGATATGATGACTACTATCACGCGGCAGCCGCTGATGGCGTCGCCGATCATCTCGCCCCAATCCCTCCCAAACGGTATGTCCCTGTGCGCCGTCAAGCAGCGCATTCCCCTCTCTTCGAAGCCCGCGCATATGGCATCCGCAATCGTTCTGTCATTCAACGAATGGCTATGGCTTATGTATACGTCGTGCTTCATAGATGCCTACACCTTCGTGTTAATACCGCCCGCTGAAGGCGCCACGCTTTAAAAACTGCCCGTCGCCCGGTTTGCCCGTGTACTTCCCATCTTCGATTATCACGCGCCCGCGCGACAAGACCGTCCTGGTCACGCCGCGCACCTTCATGCCTTCGTAAGCGCTGTAATCGACGTTCATATGATGCGTCGCCGCCGAGATGGTCTCTTCCCGGTTCGGGTCGAAGACGACGATGTCGGCGTCCGAGCCCACGGCTATCGTCCCTTTGCGCGGGAAGAGGCCGAACAGCTTCGCGGCCGAAGTCGATGTCAGCTCGACGAAGCGGTTGACGCTTACGCGCCCCTCGGCCACGCCGCCGTTGTAGATCAAGCTCATTCGGTGCTCGACGCCAGGGCCGCCGTTCGGGATCTTCGTGAAGTCGTCGCGCCCCATCTCCTTCTGCTCTTTGAAACAGAACGGGCAGTGGTCGGTCGAGATGACCTGAAGGTCGTTGCCCGCGAGCCCCTGCCACAGCTTCTGCTGGTTCCACTTCTCGCGCAACGGCGGCGTCATCACCCACTTCGCTCCCTCGAACCCTTCGCGCTCATACAGGCTGTAGTCCAGGAAGAGATACTGCGGGCATGTCTCGGCGTAGGCGGGCAGCCCTTCGTCTCGCGCCTCGCGCACCTCTTCCAGGGCGTCCGCGCAGCTCAGGTGTACGATGTAGACGGGCGAGTCGGCCATCTCCGCTATCGCGATGGCGCGGTGCACGCCTTCGGCCTCGGCCTTCGTCGGCCGCGTCAGCGCGTGGTAGCGCGGCGCGGTCTTCCCTTCGGCGAGCGCGTGCTTGATGATCTCGTTTATGACGATCCCATTCTCGGCGTGCATGCAGATGAGGCCGCCGGCCGCGCCCGCGGTCTTCATCGCGCGGTAGATCGTCGCGTCGTCGACTAAGAAGACGCCAGGGTAAGCCATGAATAACTTGAAGCTCATCACGCCTTCCGAGATCAACTGGCGCATCTCCGGCACGCGCTCGTCGGGCAGGTCCGTGGTAATCAGGTGGAAGCCGTAATCGATGGCCGTCTTGCCTTCGGCCTTCTTGTGCCAGTTATCGACCGCCTGTACGAGCGACTCGCCGTGGTACTGCACGGCGAAATCTATGATCGTAGTCGTGCCGCCGTGGGCCGCGGCTATCGTCCCCGTGCGGAAATCGTCTGACGAGGAGGTGCCGCCGAAAGGCAGCTCCATGTGCGTGTGAGGGTCTATGCCGCCGGGGATGACCAGGTGGTCCGTCGCGTCTATGACGCGGTCGGCCTCCATGTCGAGCCGCGCGCCGATCAGCGCCACTTTGCCGTCTTCGACCAGAATGTCTGCGAAGTAGTCATCGACGGCCGTCACGACGTTCCCGTTCTTTATAAGAGTCTTCATAGGCAGGTCCTTCCTCAGTCTCAGGGATGCAATTTAAACAACAACCAATCTGCCAGGTCAATGCCGCGCATTTTCGAGGCGCGCGGTTATTTCTTCTTAGCCCGCTTGAGTATCTCGATGACCTCTTTGTGCTCTTCAAACTCGGCGTAATCGAGCGCCGTCTCGCCGTCCTCATCCTTGAGGCTCGCGTTCGCGCCGCGCGTGAGCAGTAGCTTTACGACCTCGACGCGGTTCTCTTCGGCGGCGACCATAAGCGCCGTCACCCCTTCTTTATCCTGCGCGTTTATGTCCGCGCCTTTGCCGAGTATCGCTTTAACCGACTCAAGGTCGCCCGCGCACGCCGCGGCCGACAGGGCCTTTGCGCCGGCCGCCGTTTTTGCGTCGGCCCCTCTCGCCAGCAGCATCTTGACGATCTCCGTGCGCCCGCGGTCAGCCGCAAAAAAGAGCGCGGTCCTCCCCCCGCCGTCCTGCAAGTTCACGTTCGCGCGGTTATCAAGCATGTTCTTGACCGCCGCCATGTCCCCGCGAGCCGCGGCCGCGAGCAGTCCTTCAGCGGGCGTTTCGCCCTTTGCCAAACACCCCTTCGACTGCGACGGAGCGGGATTCTGCCGCGGAACAGTCGCGGCCCCGACCGAAGGCGTTAATATGATTGCGAGAAATAGAGTCGTCACACGTCCAGTCTTCATTACGTTGCTCCTTGTTCTATGTAGTTTGATGGGATTCACCCTTTACGATCAGCACCCCGGCCCTCTTAATATCGTTCGCTGTAGACATCATACATCTCTCGGAGCGCGTCGCGAAGGTTGCCCCGGTGTTTCGCGTGAAGCGTCGCGGCCACGGCGGAACGCGCTCCGGCTTCGTCGCCCGTCAGCTCGACTATGATCTCGTGAAGAAGCTCCGGGCTCGTCCGGCATTCTATCAAAGTCGGGAGCCGGCGGCGGTCGTGAGAAGTGACGATGAGCCCCGCGGCCCTTTTCGTCCGCCGCTTGAAGATGAGCCACGCGAGGCGGCTCATCTGCTCGGCCCCGTCAAAAAGCAGCACGTCGCGCTCGCTCAAGGTCCGAAAGAGGCTCTTCAAAAACTTTCGGTCGAAGCTTCTCGTCTCGGCGTCGAGCCTGAGGCGTATGATGCTGAACCCGAGCGCCGCGAGACGCGGTTCGAGGTCTTCGAGCAGGGTGGTCTTGCCCGACCCGTGCGGGCCGACGATCGCCGCGCGGTAGCCCATCTCCTCCATACGCGCGAGCAACTCTTCCCACGTCGGTCCGCGCAGGCGGTATCGCACGCCCAGCACCGAATCGGTATTGAAGGGGTTGTCTCTCGCCCTCATGTTTTAAGTCCCGCTAAGCGGCAACGCATGCGTCCCGCCGGGAAGCATTATCTCTGAACCTGTCGGGGAGACTAATATGTCGAGCCGCTCCGTCTCGTTCGTAGACGTTACGATCAGCTCAAGCGCCCAGATGAGCGAGATGAGCTTGCCCGAAAAACTGTAAGGCCCGTCGGGCAGTTGAAACCGAAAATCGCGCGTCCCCTGCCAGCGGGGGTTCTCGAACAATATGCTCTGCACGACGCTCACGTCCCTGGTCCCTTTGCCCTGAGTCCGCCAGAACAGTCGCAGCTCGATCAGCTCCGGCGCTGACTCTGTGGCCCACGAGACCTGCCCCTCCAACACTTCGCCGGGCAGAAAACTCGTCTTGTCGTCGCGCGTCCTTATCTCAAGCTCGCTCATCGCTCACCTGCATTCAGCAATCTTCCGGGCAGCACTTCGATCTCGAACGACTCACTCACGTCGGGCCAGACGCGTATGTCGCCGCGCAACTGGATCGACCAGACTATCTTGTTATTCTCGCTCTTGAACGAGTGCATGGTGTTTGCGGGCACGGTCACCAGGGCGCGGCCGTGATCGGCCGTCGGGCGGTCGGCGATATCGATCTTGGCGAAGAGCGATTTGTCCGTGTGCGTGTTGGTGCCGCGACGGTATGTCGCCATCTCCCACCCTTCGATGTAGAGGTAGAAGCGTTTTACGGCGCGGCTCGACCTTGTAAACTCCCAATCAACGTTGAAGGGCTCGCCCAGTCGAATCTGCTTCGTGCTCAGTATCAGCCTCGGCCGCGGGTTGAACAGGGCGAGGAAGAAGTAGCCCGTAACGCCGATCAAGAAGAGCCCTATCAGCTCGAACGGGCTGAAAAACAGGCTCGGCACCAGCCCGAAAAAGTTGTCGTTCCAGCTCCCTTTGACATCCCACCCGCCGAAGGCCCATACCGCGACGTTCCATATCACGGCGATGACGGCCATCGTCTTGACCTTGCACCCAGGCGAGAATTGAGGCTCAAGCACGTGGCGCTCAAAGGGATTTGCGGGCGCGGGCGCCACCGCGGGAACGAACGAAACGGCGGGCGGGGCCGGCGATGTTACACTAGCCTCTTGATTAGCGGGCTGATGAAAAAAAGAGCTCTCTTCAAAAGGCGTCTGTGAAAACGAGGGGGCTTCGAAAGGAGGCGGCAGAATCTCGCTTTCATTCCGGGCCGTGGGCGACGGGTTTCGATAGCGTATCGTCTCAAAGCCCGGCCACGCGCTTGGCTGTTTCGACCCGAGCGCGTCCGGCTTCTTTTTTTTCGCTGTCAAAGCATTACTGATGGCGACGTAAAGGCCGAACAATCCCGCGAGAAAAAACGGGAGCCCGAACAGGCCGAACCACATGTCCGAAGAGAAGCCGCGGTCAAAGACAGCTTCCGCGGCGTTGTCGGGGTTGACGTAACAGGTCGCCGCGCTGCCCGGAGGGTTCCGCTTGACCGCTTCGTACTTGGCGTCACGCGCGCTCGTAGAGACGTTGACAAAGTCGTAACGGTCCGACTGGTACTCTACGCCATTGACTCTATACTTGTAGACGATCTCGACCGAATAGGTTTCGTCGCCCTCGACTGTGATCGATTCGACGGTGCAGGGCGTAGGCGTCCAGTCCTGGGCCGCGTAGATCTTGAGCGCAGGCCCCACGATTATAAAGTAGATGATGAACGCGCCCGCCAGAAAGAATGGCAGCGCGAAGAGCCCGCACCCGAGGTTGCTGCACCCGCTCTTCTCAGTCTTGTTTGCCGAAAGCGGCATCGGCGCGCGAAACGATCTTTTCATAACGATCGTCTACCCTCGCCTTCCGGTTGGAATCATAGTCGGCTTGCGCGACAGCTCTGCCCCTTTCCTTCGTTCGATCAAGTTTCCCTGGTCAAAACGAATATTCCTACGAGCGCCAGTATGACCGTGACCAACACCGGGATGATTCTGAAGAACCGCCTGTGGTAAAGCTCTACGAATGAGGGGTGGCCTTCGTACAGCTTAAGTTGTTTCTTACTGCTTTCGTAATCCGAGACGATGGCCTGACGTTCGGCCGAATAGAGGCCTATGACGCAGACTTCGGCGCCCGCGGGGAGCAGCCTCTCCTTAACCTGCCACCTATCGCCGCCTGAGTAGATGCTCGTCTGGTCTGCGAAAAACCCGATCAATTCCTGCCTGCTTTGCTCACCCACTTTTGTGTCGAGTTGCAGCCCGCCCGTCTCCGCCTTAAAGCTCTCTCCACCTCCCTTGGCCAAAGCTTGCTCGTCCGTCTCTACTATCAGCGACGAGCGGAAGTAGTCGGCGGCCCTCTTCGCATCGACATTGCGTTTGGTATCGAAATCAAGCGACCGGCTCATGAAGTTAGGCCACGCAAGCAGACGGACGCGGCCTTGTTTTGTCTCGATGAAAGACGGGGTCAACCCTATCCCCTCGAACTCTACTTTTACTTCTGTCCTGCGCTTGGCGGGGTCGCTTTCGTGATGCGTGTAAGTGCGCGTTATCTCGTAGGCGTAAGCTATGCACGGGCTGGCCGAAAGCGGGGATAAGATAGGCTCGCCCGACTCGGGGTAGATGTGGCCGTGTAGAGCAACTCTCGTATTGTCACGCGGAGTTTGTGAGGCGGCCGCCTGCCGCAAGATTTGCCACTCGCCCCAGTAGCTCGGCGCATGCAGTAGGGCGCTAATAAGCATCAGGACCGGGATGGCAAATAAGAATCCCCAAAAGCCGCTGTCCAGGAGGTAGTAACTCGCCAGCACGCTCCCGCCCAGGACGGCGAGGGCGACGGCTCCCAACACCTTGCCTACCTGCTTACCCGATGGCAGGACGGGGCTGGCGAGCCTCGCGATGACATCGAACGATTCGGGCGCAAAACGTTTTAACACTCTTTTCGGCGCCAGGTTCTCTTCGTGCGTCATCCTTCACCCGTTAAAGCGCGAACAAAAGACCTGGAAAAATGATCGGCTTTATTCAAACTCACGCAGCCGCGAACGCGCCGTCGAGAGCCGTGACGAGCTCGTCTATGTCCGACTTTGTGGCGATCAGCGGCGGCCCTATGCGTATGACGTTGCCCCAGAGCCCGCCTTTGCCTATCAGGACGCCGCGACGGCGCGTCTCTTCAAAGACGCGCAGCACGGTCTGAGGGTCGGGCTCTTTCGTCTGGCGGTCCTTGACGCACTCTATGGCCTGCATCAAGCCCATGCCGCGCACGTCGCCGATGCGCGGGTAACGCTCTTTCAACTCTTCGAGCCGCGAGCGCAGGTAATCGCCGACGACGCGGGCGTTGCGCGGCAGGTCGTTCTCTTCGATGACGCGTATCGTGGCGAGCGCCGCGGCCGAGGTGACGGGGTTTCCGCCGAACGTGGAGAACGTAACCGAGGGGTATTTGTCGGCGACCTCGGGCGTTGCGGTCGTGCAGCCTATGGGCGAGCCGTTCGCCATGCTCTTGGCGAAGGTGATCACTTCGGGCTCGACCTCCCAGTGCTCTATCCCGCACATGTGGTCGCCCGTCCGGCCCCAGCCGGTCTGCACTTCGTCGCAGATGAATATGCCGCCGTAGCGACGGACTATCTCGGTCACGACTTTGAAGTAATCCTTCGGCGGAGTGATGAACCCGCCGACGCCCATGATCGGCTCTGCGATGAAGGCGGCGATCTGGCCGGAGGTCGTCGTCTGTATCAGCTCTTCCACGTCGCGCGCGCACTCCATGGCGCAGGACTCCGGCTTGAGGTTGAACGGGCAGCGGTAGCAGTAAGGCGCGTGCGCGTGAACTATGCCGGCCAGGGCCGAAGGCGCGTGCTTCCACGGCGCGTGGCCCGTCGCGGTCATGCCCATAATCGAGCGCCCGTGGTAAGCGTAGCGCAAGGCTATGATCTCCGTGCGGCCCGTGTAGATGCGGGCCAGCACCATAGCCGTTTCGTCCGCCTCGGTCCCGCTGTTTGTAAAGAAGCTCTTCTTGAGGTTGCCCGGCGTGATCTGTGCGACCTTCTCGGCAAGCTCGGCCTGCGGGCGGTTGATGTAGAGCGTAGATGTGTGAGAAATCTTTGCCACCTGGCGGCTGACGGCATCTACGACTTCCTGCCGCGCGTGACCGACGGAGACCGTGAGCACTCCGCCGAAGCAATCCAGGTAGCGGTTGCCCTCTATGTCCCACACGTGCATCCCTTCGCCGCGCTCTAAGGCGAGCGGCTCGGCGTAGTAGGTTGTGGCGCACGGCCAGATGTACTCTTTATGCTTCGATATGATGTCGCCGGTCGAAGCCTCTGCGGTCACGTTCTTAGCAGTCATACGGTCCTCCGATAAGCTGTAACTTTGATTCAGGAAAAGGCCCGATAATTAAACAACAGCCGGTATGCGCCGTCAATGACGGCTGTGCCTATTTCAAAGCGAGTCTGCTATAATCGGTTGCGAAATGACGACGACGATCAGCCCAAAAGAAGAGCGAGAAACGAACGCCTTCATCCTTCACTTTGCGCCGCTAATGAGGAAGCTCACCGACGAAGACTTTTATGACTTCTGCCAGTTGAACCCGGACTTGCGGCTTGAATGCACCGCTGAAGGAGACCTGATCATCATGCCACCAACAGGAGCTGAAACTGGAGGGCGCAACTTTACATTGATAGTTGTTTTTGGCAACTGGGTCATTGTTGATGGGACTGGCAAAGGGTTTGATTCGTCAACTATCTTTAAGCTCCCCAACGGTGCTCACCGCTCGCCCGATCTTGCGTGGGTGAAGCTCTCGCGCTGGCAGGCGCTAACGAAAAAAGAGCGTAGAGGGTTTGCGCCGCTATGTCCCGACTTCGTCGTTGAGTTGCGGTCGCACACCGATTCGCTATCGATGTTGAAGGAAAAGATGGACGAGTACATTGCCAACGGCGCGCAACTCGGCTGGCTGATCGACCCCATCGAAAAGAAGGTCTATGTTTATCGCCCCGGCGCTCAGGCGGAATGCCTCGACAACCCCGAAACCCTCTCCGGCGACCCGCTCTTAAAAGGCTTCACGCTCGCGCTCGAACCGATATGGTGAGCGGCCTTTATTTATAGTTCACGTAAACGACTTTAGTCTCCGTGTAGAAGCTCATCACTTCGTCGCCGACCTCGCGCCCGCCGTAGCCGCTCTCTTTTATCCCTCCGAAAGGCGCGTGCGAGTACCCGCCAACGCCCGGCCTGTTCACGTGAATGATCCCCGCTTCGGCGCGCTCCGCGAAGCGGAACACCCGCCCGACGTCGCGCGTGAACACCGAAGCCGTGAGCCCGTAGCGAACAGAGTTGGCAATCGTCAAAGCTTCGTCGACATCCCGCGCGCGGATCACAGACAGGACGGGTCCGAATATCTCTTCGCGCGCGATCTCCATCTCGGGCGTCGCCTCGATTACGGTCGGCTTGAAGAAGAGGCCGCGCGCCAGCTCCCCTTCGTCGGCCGCGCCGCCGCCCGCGTAGAACCGCGCGTTTTCTCTCCGGCCCGATTCGATGTAGTGGCTAACGCCCGCCATGGCCCTGGTGTCGACGAGCGGCCCCATTTCGGCTCCTGGAGCCGTTCCTGGGGCGATCCTTATCGAAGCCGCGCGCTCGACAACGCGCTCTAAGAACCTGTCATATACATCGCCGACGACGATCGCGCGGCTCGTCGCCGTGCACCGCTGGCCCGTCGATCCGAACGCGCCCGCGATCACTCCGCCCACGGCCGTCTCAAGCTCCGCGTCTTCGAGAACTATCTGCGGGTTCTTCCCGCCGAGCTCCAGTTGCAGCTTCAGCATGCGGTCGGCCGCCGTGCGCGCGATCATCCGTCCGACCTTGGTCGAGCCCGTAAACGACACTCCGGCGACCGATCTGTTTTCGACAAGCTCCGCGCCCGGCTCTACGTCGCCGTGAACGAGATTGACCACGCCCGCGGGCAGCCCTACCTCTTCGAGCCCGCCGACGAGCGCGGCGGCCGTGAGCGGCGTGAGCGGCGACGGCTTCAAGACGGCGGTGTTACCGGCTATCAAGGCAGGCGCGATCTTCCACACGGGGATGGCCACGGGGAAATTCCACGGGCTGATGAGGCCGACTACGCCCAGAGGCTGCGCGCTGGAATAACAGAAGACGCCTTCCTCTTCGGCCGGGAAGACCTGACCGCCGAGCCTGCGGCCCATCCCCGCGGTGAATTCTAGTATGTCCATCGCGCGGCGCACTTCGCCCGCGGACTCGGAAAGTATCTTCCCCTCTTCGCGCGTGAGCAGAAGGGCGAGCTCGTCTTTGCGCGCGTCCATCCATGCGAGCCATTCGAAAAGCAGCCGCCCGCGCTTAGGCGGGGTCCAGTCGCGCCAGGCCGCCTGCGCGCGCGAGGCCGCTTCGATGGCTCGCCGTGCGTCGGCGCGCGACGAGTCCGGCGCGCGCGCGACCAGGGCGGTCTGGTCCGCCGGGTCGAAGCGGTCCGTCCACTTGTCCGTTTCGGACGCGACCCACTGGCCGTCGATGAAGTTCAAGACCGTCTGCCCGATTTCAGGGATGCTGTTCATATTCATTCTCCAGTTTGTCGTCCTCTTTGATTGCGCGAAACGCATTATACAGACGCGGGCTATGTAAAAGTAAGCCGCCTGCGCTAAAGTGAAAGCCGGACAAGTATGAGAGACCGAGAAACGACCGCCGCACTGATCGAGCAGGCCGCCGCCGGGCTTTCACTTTCTTCATCGCGCTGGTTGTGATGTAAGCGAAAGCATATTCACCGCAGCGAGATTTACTGAATTAGCTATTGACGTGCATAATTAGATTTGCGCGCCGCCTCACGACTCCAGGAGTAATCTATGTCAGCTCGAACTCATCCCCCAGGGCCGAAGGGCAAGCCCGTTGTCGGCAACCTGCTCGACTTTCGCCGCGACCCTCTAGGCTTTTTGTTGGCGGCCGCGCGCCAGCACGGCGACATCGTTCACCTTCAGTTCGGCCCGCAGGCGATCTACCTGATCAATAACCCCGATTACATACGCGACGTGCTCGTCGCCAACAACCGCAACTTCATCAAGAGCCGCGGGCTCCAGTTGGCTAAGCGGTTTCTGGGCGAAGGGCTGCTCACGAGCGAGGGCGAATTCCACCGCCGCCAGCGCCGGTTGTCTCAGCCCGCCTTTCACCGCCAGCGCATGAACGCTTACGCGAAAGTGATGGCCGAATACGGCGCGATGTTGCGCGACCGATGGCGGGACGGCGAGACCGTAGACATCGCTCAAGAGATGATGCGCGTGACGTTGGCGATCGTCGGCAAGACGCTCTTTGACGCCGACGTTGAATCGGAAGCCGCGGAGATCCGCACGGCGCTCACCGACATAATGCAGCTATTCAACCGGGTCACGTCGCCTTTCCCGAATCTCTTGATGAAGCTCCCGCTGCCGAGCAATTTTCGTTTCCTGAAAGCAAGCCGGAGGTTGGACGCGACGATCTACCGCATCATCAACGAGCACCGCGCCACGGGCGCCGACCGCGGCGATCTGCTCTCGATGCTCCTGATCGCCCAGGACGAAGAAGGCGACGGCGGGAGCATGACCGATCTGCAACTGCGCGACGAAGCGATGACGATCTTCCTGGCGGGCCACGAGACTACGGCCAACGCGCTCGCCTGGACGTGGTATCTGCTCGCCGGCCACGCCGAGGTCGAGGCGCGTCTGCACGAAGAGATCGACAGAGAGCTCGGCGGGAGGCTCCCGACGGCCGACGATTTCGCGCGGCTCAAATACACTGAGATGGTGCTGGCCGAAGCGATGAGGCTCTACCCGCCCGCGTGGACTATGGGGCGTCAGGCGCTCAACGACTACCCGATAGAAAACTTCGTCGTGCCGGCCGGGTCTATAATCTTGATGAGCCCATGGGTGATGCATCACGACGAGCGCTATTATCCCGACCCTTTCAGATTCGACCCGGAGCGGTGGAGGCCCGGCAGCCGTGAGGCGCGGCCGAAGTTCTCTTACTTCCCGTTCGGCGGCGGCCCGCGCGTCTGCATAGGCGAAGGGTTCGCGTGGATGGAAGGGGTGCTTTTGATCGCGACGATTGCCCAGCGCTGGCGCATGCGGCTGGCCGAGGGCGAGAAGGTCGAGCCGCGACCTATGATAACTCTCAGGCCCCGGCGCGGGATACGTATGACGCTTGAGCGGAGAGATGCAATTCGCAGCAAGCCGGTCCAGGCTCTTGCAGGGTAACCAGCACTCCAAAGGAATCAATCGAACAGGCCGTTGATGTAAGCCTCGGGCGAGAATTCGATCAGGTCGTTCATCTTCTCGCCCACGCCCACGTAACGGATGGGAATGCCGAGCTCTTTCGCGATGGCGATGACGATCCCGCCTTTAGCCGTCCCGTCGAGCTTCGTAAGAACGAGCCCCGTCACGGGCACCGCGCGCGTGAACTGGCGGGCCTGCTCAAGCCCGTTCTGGCCCGTCACGGCGTCGATGATTAGAAGGACTTCGTGCGGCGCGCGTTCGATCTCGCGACCGGCGATGCGGCGCATCTTCTCAAGCTCCTGCATAAGGTTCAGCTTCGTGTGCAGACGGCCGGCCGTGTCTATGATCAAAACGTCCGCGCTGCGGGCGCGGGCCGAGCTTATCGAATCGAAGAGCACGGCCGAAGGGTCGGTCCCAGGTTTTTGCTGGACGAGCGGGACGCCCGAGCGCTCGGCCCAGATGGCGAGCTGGTCGTTTGCGGCGGCGCGGAAAGTGTCGGCCGCGCAGATCAAGACCTCGTTGCCTTCGCTCTTGATGCGGTGCGCGAGCTTGCCTATGGTCGTAGTCTTCCCTACTCCGTTCACGCCGACGATCATAATGATGTAGGGCTTTATGTCGAGCGGCACCTCGGTCTCGCTCGCCACGGTGCCGCGCTTGCGGTTGCGCTCGGCCGAGTCGAGTATAGCCAGGAGCTCGGATTTGATGAGCCGCTTGAGCTCGTCGACGTCGTTAAGCTGCTTGCGCGCGACTTGCTGGCGAGCTTTCTCAATTATCTCAAGAGACGTTTGCACGCCGATGTCCGCGCCTATCAACGCCTCTTCAAGCTCGTCGAGCACGTCTGCGTCAATCTCGCGGCGGACGCCGACGACGGCTTCTATCCGCTCGGCGAGGTTCTCGCGGGTCGAAGCGACGGCCTGTTTGAACTTGTCGATGAAGTCCGTCTCGGGCTCGTCGGGCAGCGCCGCTATGGCCTCTTCTTCGGGCGTGGCCGCGCGGTTCAGGCCGAGCGTGATGATGTCAGGTTCCTTTTTACGTTTCCAGAATGCCATAGTAAATCTTCATGAAAATATCCTTCGGATTCGGAACGATAAAGGTTAGCACCCGGCGGAAACGAGCGTCAACCACGCGCTTTTCGCCGTATCTAATTATTGACAAAGCTCGACTAGGGTATTAGACTGGCCGCGTAGTAGGTTGTAAGAAAAGCACCGATAAAGGCACACCAGGAGTGATCCTGGGTCGCAAAGCCAAGGCCTCTTTGAAGTCCTGAGTTGAAAGTCCTGAGTGCTGAGTAGAAGAGATACTCAGGACTCAGCACTCAGCACTCAGCACTGAGTTGAGGATGACTGGCTGCCGAAGTGAGGTTGACAACGGGCTCCCACCTGGGTTTTCAACTCCACTCGCGATTCGTCCCCTGAAGCATTTGCCCCGCTCGGCCCGCGATCGGTCTTTACCGGATAGACTCGCCCCAAGATATTCGGAGGGTAAATGAAGTTATCGATCTTCCTCGCAATCATCCTTCTGCTGGGGGTCGCAACGCGCGACGCGCGCGCGCAAGAGCCCGACGCGCAGCCGGAAGCCCAACGCACGCCCGTTATGACAGTTCAAGAGGCCGCGTTGCCTGTGCTGAACGCAAAGACGCCAGACCCTAAGACGACGGCGCAAGCCGGAAAGCCGCAGCCCGGCGCTCAAAAGAAGGGCGCGGCAAAACCTGCGGTCGAAGCGCAATCAACGGCTGCGCCTGCTCCGCCTCCGCCCGTAATCATGTCGGGCGCGACGGTGGTTGAATCTCAGCCGGTGGGCGCGGCCGCAGGCACTACCGGCAACCCCGTCTACGACGACCTGGTGATGAAAGCCGCCGCGCGTCACGGCGTAGACCCTAACCTGATATTCGCGGTGATGAGGCAAGAGTCGGGCTTTAACCCGCGCGCGCGATCTTACAAGGGGGCTACCGGGTTGATGCAGTTGATGCCCGCTACGGCGCGGAGGTTCGGCGTGGCGAACATATACAACCCGGCCGAGAACATAGAAGGCGGCGTCAGGTATCTGCGATTCCTTCTAGACATGTTCAACGGCGATGTCGCGCTGGCGCTTGCGGGCTATAACGCGGGCGAAGGCGCGGTGGTGCGTCACGGCTACACGGTGCCGCGCTACCGCGAAACGCAGCACTACGTAAAAGTCATATCGGCCCGTTACGGCCGCGACCGTCACAGGACCGGGCGCGCGGCGCAGACCGTGGCGCAGACAGGCCCTGTGGCCCCGTCGGCTATAACCTTTTCGGGTGGCGCCGCCGGCCGCTTGTCGAATAACTACTGAATGAGGCTACCCTGATGGGTACTTATACGCGCCTTTTTTTTGATGTATACTGAGCGGTCAAATGCGAAGAGCAGGGCGGCAGAAATTCATAATCAATGCGATTGTCTTCGCGCTTGCTTTCTGCCTCACGGTCAGGCCGAGCCTCAACGCGGCCGACCCGGAAAGCGCCGCAGCGCGCAGCCCGCTCTCGCTGTCTGAGAGCCTCTTCCTTCACGCCAAAGATTTCAGCCGCGCGCTGCACGAGCGCCCGCTCGAAGAAAGAAGCAATACGGATTACCGCCGCGCGCTCGACGCTTACAACCAGGTCATACGCCTGAACACGGACACTTTTTTTACTGCCGAATCGCTGCTGAGGATGGCCGAGCTGCAACGCGAGATGGCCGACTCGACGGGCGATTCCGCGATCTACCAGCAATCGATAGAGACGCTCAAGAGGATAATCGCCGACCACCCGCAGAGCAGCTTCGTCGGCGACTCGCTGATAGCCATAGCCGAGATCTATGAAGAGAATTTGCAAGACCTGGACGGCGCGGCGAGGGCTTACAGGGAGTTGATCGAGCATTATCCCAACACCGTGATGGCGCGCGAGGCGCGGGCCGTGCTGACCAGGTTCGAAGCGCAGTTGAGTAACCGCCCCGCGGACGTTTTCGTCTCCGGCGAAATCACCGCGGGCGATCTCGCGCAGTCGTCTAACAGGGCGCGGCTGACGAACGTGCGAAACTTCAGCGGCCCAGATTACGCGCGCGTGGTCATAGACCTGTCGGGCGAAACCGTTTACGAAGACTCGCGCGCGGGCGCAAATCGATTGAGCCTCCTTTTAAGCGGCGCATTAGTGTCGCCGTCGCTCTACGGGCGTCGCTTCATCGTCGGCGAGTCGAGCCTGCTCAAGCGGATCGTCGTGAGCAGCGATAGCGCGTCGAGCGTTAAAGTCGACATAGACGTGAGCTCGCTTTCGGACCACTCGGTCTTCCGGCTGTCGGACCCCGAGCGAATCGTCATCGATCTGCACGCCGCGGGGACGGCCGCCAGGCCAAGGTACTCGATCGCCCCTGATTCGCACGAAAGCGAGGAGGCGGAAGACGGCGAAACGGCGAGCGCGGCCAGAGCGGACAGCCGCCCTCCGTCAGGGTCGAGCGGCAAAGTCGTCGGGCCGGCTTCGAGAGGGGAGGCGATACTCGCGCTCCCGGAGATCACCGAGCCGATAATGCCTTTCAACGCGGCGGACGTTAAGCCGGCGGCCCCGTCGGCGGGCGCGGTCGCGACTACGGTCGATGGCCGGACGGCGGACGCGCCTGTCAAGTGCGTGGTGATAGACCCTGGCCACGGCGGGCACGACACTGGGACCATAAGCCCCGGCGGGATGAAAGAGAAAGACCTCGTGCTCGACGTTGCGCGCCGACTGCGCAGTTACATCAAGCGGAACTACCCGGACGTCGAAGTCATATTGACGCGCGACGCGGATCGCTTCATCGCGCTCGAAGAGAGGACCGCGATCGCCAACTCGCGTCGGGCCGACCTGTTCATCTCGATTCACGCCAACGCCAGCCCTTCGAAGGCGGCCTCGGGAGTCGAGACCTTCTTCCTGAGCCCCGACCGCGCGAAATCCGAAGACCTTCAAGCGGCGAACCGCGAGAACGCCAAGAGCGCTTCCGACAGCACGGCCGATAAACTCCAGCCCGTCGTCGCCAGCGTCACGGTCGGAAACCGCGTGGCCGAATCGCGCGAGCTTGCGCGTTACATTCAGGCGGGGCTCGTGCGAGGGATAGGGGCCGCCTCTCCGCGCACGGCGGCAAACCGCGGCGTGAAGCACGCGCCCTTCGTCGTGCTGCTCGGCGCGGCGATGCCGAGCGTGCTCGCGGAAGTCTCTTTCATGTCGAACCCGCGCGACGAAGCTCTCTTGCAGACTTCGGCCTTCCGCGAGCGCATCGCAGCCTCGCTATTCGCCGGGTTCAATTCTTACCTGAAGAAAAACCGCGCCGCCGCGCAGAAACCAACCAAGTAAAGCATGTGAATGAATCAGGATGATCTGCTGCGTGATGGCAGGTCGATGTAGTGGTAAGTCGATCCTTGCCTCTACGGTCGCGTAGCGGATCGATCATTCAGCATAGACGCCGCGTCGCGGCGGGGTGAATTTAGCCGTGTGCTTCAGCGCACGGAATAAGAGCCGTCAACACGCCGCGTCGCGCTAGCGACGCCTGAATTCACCCGTCGCTGACGCGACGCGATTGTGCGCCCGTTTGATTCCGTGCGTTGAAACGCACGGCTAAAATCAATGCGCCGCTACGCGGCGTCTATTCAATTAAGCAAAGCCTACGATCTCTATCTACTCACGTCGCTCAATGTAAGATAGCCGACGATGATCCCGTTCGAGTCGATCACGACCGCCCGGCCGAGCCCGTTTCCGGTCATCAAAGACCGCGCGGCCTCCACCGAGCTTTGCAGGCTCAAAAACATCGAGCCGTCGACGGGGCGCATGACCTGGTGGGCCTCGACCGTGGCCCACTTCTCTTCGGGGAGCGATCTCAGCTCTTCGAGCAGCAGCAGCCCGTGGAGCCTCCCGTTGAGGGCCACGGGGAAGCTGGTGTGGTGGTTGTTCTTGAGCACCTTGTTTATGAAATCCGATATCTTCATGTTTGGCGGGATCAAGACGACGTCGGGGTTCATCACTTCCTTTATAGTGCCGCGCTTCGGCCGGAGTATGCGGTGCGAGTGGCCTTCGGTAGTGTGGAGCATGAGCGCGATCATCAGCCCGATGGCGATGCTCCATAACCCCGTGATGCGCTCCTGGTAGAGGAACGAGTAGACGCCTAAGGCGACCAGCGAGAAGGCGATCATGAAGCCCGAGCGGACGGCCAACTGCGTCGCCACGCGGAAGTTCTTATTGAAGCGCCAGAGCAGCGCGCGCAACACCCTCCCGCCGTCGAGCGGCATGCCGGGCAGTATGTTGAACCCCGCGAGGAACCAGTTGACCAGCCCCAGGTGGCGAAGCATGAGGCTGACGGCGCTGCCTTCGGACTGGTAGGTGAGCGCTTCGGCCAGACCGTAGAAGACGAGCCCGAGGGCGAAGCTAGCGGCCGGGCCTACGATCGCGATCTTGAATTCTGACGAGGGCTGCGCCGGCTGGCCTTCGAGCGAGGCGAGGCCGCCGAACATGTAGAGCGTGATGCTGCCCGTCCCGAACCCTTCGGCGCGCGCCATGATGGCGTGCGAAAGCTCGTGCGCCAGCACGGAGGCGAAAAGCAGCGTCGACGTCATGAACCCGAGCGCCCAGTACTGATAAGCCGGCAGATCACTCATCCCCGTGTTTTTGATCTCTCGCGGCAGCAAGAACTCGGCTATGGCCCAGGCGTAGAATGGGAAGACCGGCAGCCAGCTATAGTGCGCGCGGATCGGTATGCCGAAGACTCTGCCGATGAAAAACGGTTTCGGGTTGATGGTCATCTTTACGCCCCAAGAGTATGCGCTCGCGCTCTTATAAAATTCTACTCGCACTATTTGAGATTTGAAATCTCAAATCTTAAAAACGTATAATCAGCAGTCTCGGAAGGTAGACCTTTATGGATCTTTATATCATCCGGCATGCGATAGCGCAGCAGCTCGATAAGAAGAACGACTTCACGGACGAGAAGCGCGACCTCACCAGCGAAGGGCGCGAGAGGATGCGGGAAGCGGCCAAGGGGCTGCGAAAGCTCGACGTAGAGCTGGACCTGATACTGACCAGCCCGCTCGTGCGCGCCGTCGAGACGGCCGAGATCGTGGCGGCCGCCCTGGGGCTTTCAAAAAAAGAGATCGTGCAGACCGACAACCTCAAACCCGGCGCTTCAATCGACAGGCTGTTTTCAGAGATCAAAAAGCACGCGGGCGTAGAGTCGCTGGCGCTCGTCGGCCATCAGCCCGACCTGGGCGAGATCGTCAGCCGCGTAGCGCAGGGGAACGGGAACCTGTCGATAGCCCTCAAGAAGGGCGGCGTATGTTTGATAAACGTCATCGAGACTGTGCCGACGCTTCACGGCAACCTGATGTGGCTCGTCACGCCGAAGCAGTTGCGCCTGCTCGCCAAATCCTGAACCGGGGGTCGTAATTTGTATTTCATATCAGCAATCGTAGGTCTGGCCGTAGGCTTCCTGGTCTGGCTTACGTTGTCTCACTGGGTCGCGGCTTCGATCACGCGCGCCGAAGTCAGAAACCCCGCGCTCGTCGGCTCGCGCCGAATCCGCGTAGGCGAAGCCGTCGCCTGCGGCGCGCTATTTTTCGGCTGCCTCGCGCTCGCCTTCTGGATCGCTAAGACAGTTTTTAGTTTTTAGTTTTCAGTTTTCAGTTCCGAAGCTGAAAACTGAAAACTAAAAACTATCCCTGTAGCTCGCGCTTGAGCAGCTTGCCCGTCGGCCCTTTCGGAATGTCGTCAAGAAATTCTATAGACTTCGGACACTTGAAGTCCGCAAGCCGCTCGCGACAGAAATCTAACAGCTCTTGCTCCGTGGCCTGGCGGCCTTCGGCGAGCACGACGAATGATTTCACCTCCTCGCCGAAAAGCGCGTCCGGCACGCCTATCGTAGCGGCGTCTTTCACGTTCGGGTGCTGGTAGAGGACTTCGTCTATCTCGCGCGGGTAGATGTTCTCGCCGCCGCGTATGATCATGTCGCTCTTGCGGTCGACTATGTAGAAGAAGCCGTCCGCGTCTCTGTAACCAAGATCGCCCGTGTGGAACCAGCCCGAGCGGAACGCTTCGCGCGTGGCGGCCTCGTTGTGGAAATAGCCCTTCATTATGTTAGGCCCGCGCAAGACTATCTCCCCGACCTCGCCCGGCCCGAGCTCGCGGTCGTCGTCGTCAAAGACTTTGACCTCGTTCCCGATGGGCAGCCCGACAGAGCCCACGCGGCGGCGCTCGTCGGTCGGGTTAAAAGTCGACCGGCAGGTCGATTCCGAAAGCCCATACCCTTCGATCACGGGGCAGGCGAACAACGACTCGAACCGCTTCATCACCTCCACGGGCACGGGGGCCGAGCCGCAGAGCGCGAAGCGGAGGCTGCTGATGTCTGAACCCGCGGGGACGCCTTCGGGGTAAGTCTGGTTCAGCAGCGAGAGCATCGTCGCCACCGAGCCGAAATAACTCACCTTGTAGGTCGAGATTGTCTCCCAGTGGCGCGACGCGCTGAAGCGGGGCGCGAGCACCACGCTTGCGCCGGCCCAGAGCGCGGCGAGGCAGGTCGTCATCAGCGCGTTGACGTGGAAGAGCGGCATTATCAAAAGCGACCGGTCGTCGGGCGTAAGGCGCAGCCAGTCGCTTATCTGCTCGGCGTTGGCCATCAGGTTGCCGTGCGTGAGCAGCACGCCCTTGGGCTTGCCCGTGGTCCCCGACGTGTAGATGATCACGGCTTCCGAATCAATTGTGATTTCCGCATCAAGGCGTGGCGAGGTGCGAAAGTCCGCAAGCTGGTCGGCCGCCGGCAGGTCGTGACGAACTGTGATCTCCGAAATGGCTTGCTCTGCTTTTTCGAGGGGTTGATCGCCATCGATCACTATGACCGTGCGAAGCCGTGGCGTGCGCGTGAGGCGCGCGTAGAGGTCGGGCTGAGTGACGACTATCGCCGACTCGCTGTCGCCGATGATGAATTCGATCTCTTGCGGCTTGAGCAGCGCGTTGACGGGGCCTGCCCACGCTCCAATTTTGAAGCAGGCGAAATAGAAGATCAGGTACTCGACAGAGTTCGTAAGCAGCAGGCTCACGCGCTCGCCCTTGCGCGCGCCGGACGAGACCAGCAGAGCGGCGGCGTGGTTGACCGCGCTGTCAAACTCGGCGTAACTGAATACGCGGCCCGAGCTTTCCGAAAAAAGAAAATCTTTTTCCGGGTGCTGGCCGACGCGCGCCCCCAACAACTGCCTGACGTTATCGAACGAATGGTCGACCATGCGATGATACTAGAGTTGGCTCAATCAGTTTTCAACGCAAAGTGCGCAAAGCGCGGTTTGACTTCGGCGGGCGCAGGCGGCTAAATTTCTCGCCTGATCGCACCGACGGATGAATCTTGAGGAGGGCGGATGTCAATCAAGTCCGATGTCTGGATCAAGCGTATGGCAAGCGAGCAAGCGTTAATTGAGCCTTTTGAGGAAAAGCTTATTCGCAATGTGAATGGGAGGCGCATTATTAGTTCTGGACTGTCTAGCTACGGTTACGACTGCCGGTTGGCGCGCGACGAGTTCAAGGTCTTCTCACCAGTCACCGGGACCGAAATCGATCCGAAGAACTTTGATCCGAACAGCCTGCTGAATGTGCCGATCCGCCGCGCCGATGACGGGTCGGAATACTGGCTCTTGCCGCCGCACTCTTACGCGCTCGGAGTTACCATTGAGCGGTTTAATATACCCCGCAAGGTTACGGCTCTTGCCATAGGGAAAAGCACAATGGCGCGTTGCGGCCTTATAGCAAATACAACTCCGCTCGAAGCAGGCTGGCGCGGGCGACTCGTCGTCGAGCTCTACAACGCCGCGAACCTCCCCGTGCGGCTTTACGCCGAAGAGGGGTTTATACAGATCCTCTTCTTCGAATCCGACGAAGAGTGCGAGACGAGCTACAGCGACAGGGGCGGGAAATATCAGGACCAGCAGGGGCTCACGCTCGCCAAACTTTAATCCAATCAACGCGCGTATAGGTCTATGACGCGCTCTATCGTGCGGCGACAGACGGCGCAGAAAGGCACGTCGTTGCGCGTGAACATTATGCAATCGACCTGCGGGCGATAATACCCTCGCGCCTCATAAATCGCACCTTCAAACGCGCCGACCTTACCTGCGTACTTTTCCGCCGCGAGCATTCGGCTCTCGTGCTCCTTCTCTTCCGTGAAGAGCGCGTCCATGTCTCGCTCGGGCCGCCGGGCCGCCCTTATATCGCGCCGCCGCTTTTGAATCTCGCGCGAGTACGTCTCAAAAGCCTCCTTATTCCACGGCGTTGGGATCGGCGTGGAGGGCGCGACTAAGTCTTTCCACTTCAGGTTATCGGGGTCGAGCAACGCAGTCGCGTTCGGCTCCCACGGCTCCACGCGCTCGGTCTGCGCTGCGTATGCTACGCTCGACGTGTAGTACTCGTCGGCGAGCCCCGCGAAGTGATGGCCGAACTCGTGTATGAAGACGTAAGGCGCCCACAGGCTGTCGGCCGCAACCGTCGCGTAGAGCCCGAATATCCCGCCGCCGCCATACGTCTGGTTGTTTACGAGAATCTCCACGAATTCGTAAGGCGCGAACGAAGCCGCTTCGCGGAACGCGCGGTTGTTGAAAGTCAGCACATACCGCTCGGAGCCGAACGCGTCGTAAGTCGAGCCTATCGGCGACGCGCGGTGCGCTCCCGTCGAGGGGCGCGAGATGCCCGACTCGGCCGACGCGGGGCAGAGCGCCCACACGTTGAAATCCGAGCGGCGCTCTTTGAAAGGCGATGTCCGAAAGAGCAACTCGGTAAGGCGTCGCGCGTCGCGCTCGAACTTCGCGCGCTCTCGCGCCGTGTAGCCGTCGCCCAAGATCAAGAAGTCCACTTTCGACGCGGGGTCGCCGCTCTTTTGAATCTCGACGAGCGGCCCCGGAGACGCGGGCTTCGAGTTATCGACAAAAATATCCTTCGGATCGACGGTGACGGTCCAGATCTCTCGGAAGACGTTCTTCGGGTCGCGTTTCTTCAGAACTATCTTCACCGCACGGTCGGGCGCTGGGAAGCGCAACGATTCATGAAAAGTGCGATTGAGGCTCTTCGCCTCGTCCGTAGTCTCCCACTCGCCGTAGACGGACGCGAAGCCTCGCGAATAGATCATGCCGCCCGTCTGAGGGTCTATGACTTCGAAGATGTACTTTCCGAGGTTAGTGTTATCTACGCCCTTCTGCGGGTTCCCAGGCCACGGGAGCGGCTCTATGACTACGCGGTCGAGGCTGAACAGCTCTTGAGTGGCGTTGCCCGTGTGGTAGTAGTCAACCCTCATCGTTGCCGTCGCCGCTTCTGCGCTTGCGGCCAAGACCGTGAGCAAAACTACCGGCAACATCAATAACGACTTAACCATGTCTTTAGTCATGTTTTTGTGCCCGTGCTTCCGAAGCCGCCAGCGCCGCGCGAAGTCTCGTCCAGCTCCGACGATTGGCGGATGGCGGCCTCTTCGACCTTTTGAATTACGAGCTGCGCTATTCGGTCGCCGCGCTTGATCTCGAAGGCTTGCCGCTTGTCGGTGTTTATGAGCACGACGGCGATCTCGCCGCGGTAGCCCGAGTCGATCAGGCCCGGCGAGTTGACGAGCGCGATCCCATGACGCGCCGCGAGCCCGCTACGGGGCAGCACGAACCCCGCGTACCCGCGCGGTATCTGCAACGCCACGCCCGTGGGCACGGTCGCGCGCTCGCCCGGCTCGATCACAAAATCTATGCGGCTCGCCAGATCAAACCCGGCGTCGCCCTCGTGCCGGTAACGCGGGAGCGGAAGCCCCTCGTCCAAGAGCTTGAGCGCAATCTCTACCATCTTCCGCGGCCGTTCATTTGAACTCGAACGATCTTACGAATGACATGAACTCGGCGTCCCAGCGGGCGACCGTCTTCTCAGGCCCGACGAGCTTGACGAAGTACGCGCCCTTCGGCGTTTCGATGACGGCCGCGCGCATGCGAAAGCCGGGCTTGTTCTGCTGGTTGCCCGAGCCCGGCGTCATCTCAGCCGTGTAAGTCCCCGAGACATCCAACAGCGTAACGTCCATTCCATTTACGGTCGTCTTTTCGGTCTTCGCTTTCTCTTTCGAAGGGCCGCCGCCGGGCTGCTGCATCTGGCCTATCCAGCGGTCGAGGTTAGCCTGCGTCGAGCCGCCCTGCCCCTGGCCGAAGTAATAGAGTATGAGCGAGGCGTCTTCCGCGTCGCCATCGGCTCGCGGCAGGCGGTACTGCGCAACGCGCATGCTCGACGTTGAAGGCTCAGAGACCCACGCGGCAGGCGGCTGGAATTTAACGTCGCCCGAAGCGCCGGCCTGCCTCGGCGCGGAAGCGCCGGGCTGATTTGCGTTCGACTGGTTCGAATTAAGGTTAGGCGGCGGCGGGCAGGCCCAGACGAACAAGAGGGCGAGCGTCACCAGACCGATTCTCGAAAATGTTTGAATAAGATTGATTATCATCGTGCAGGGTATTCTAGGGCAGGATGTTTTGTATCGACAAGGCGAGAAGAAGTCCTGAGTGCTGAGTAATAGCGAGCTACTCGGCTCCGTAGGAGCCGGATGTTTGTAGAACGATAGCGTAAATGCGCCCCAACTCCGTAGGGGTTGTATGTCCGGTATGCAACTCCTACGGAGTTGTCCGACACTTGCGGCGGCATTCTACAGACATAGAGCCCCTACGGGGCTTTTCACACACTCTCTCAGCACTCAGGACTGTTGTTTACCGCTTCGCGGGGACGGGCGAGCCGTTCTCTTGACTCGACTGAGCGCCCGTGCCGAGCCGTTCGCGAAACAGGTTCAGCAAGAGCAGTGTGCCGAGCCCTCCGCCGCCATCGCCCGCGCCGCCCGTGGCCATCACGTCGGGCGTGATGCGGACCTGTTTTTCGCCGATCACTTTCAGTATCTCGACAAGCGCTACGCCTTGCGGCCCGAGCGCGTTGACCTGCTCGGCGTAAGCCACGCCTTGCGCCTCGCCCATCAGGCGAACCTTTTCGGCCTCGGCGCGGCCCGTGGCCGAGATGTAGTGGGCTTCGCCTTCGCCCTCGGCCTTGCGCTGCTCGGCGCGCTTGGTGGAGATCTCGACGCCGACGGTCGCCGCCATCAAGTCGCGCTGGTTGTCCGCATGCGCGCGAGTCTTTTCAAGCTGTATGCGCTTCTCTTCGGCCTCGCGCTGCGCGTTGAACATGTTCTGCCGCTGCTCGGCGAGTATCTTTTCAGTCTGCGTCTTCATCAACTCTTCGGGCAGGTGTATGTGGCAGATCAACACGTTCACGACGTCGACGTGGTACTTGAGCAGGTGCGCGCGCACGCGAGCTTCGGCGCGCTCCTGCTCTTCGTGGCGGTTCTGCAAGTAAGCCATGGCCGACGACTCTGAAGCCTGGTTGCGGAAGATCGAGTCGATCAGCGGGTGCATCACGTTCTGTATCAAGCGGTCGATAGAGCCGATCTTCGCGACCATGAAGGGCGCGTCTTCGGGCTTGACGCGGAAGACCACGCGCACCTCAAGCTGCATCGTGAAGCCGTCTTTCGATATGACCTCGAACGGGTTGAACGTGTTTGCGATCTCGCCGGCCGTCCACTCTACGGTCTGGTTGGTGGTCGGTATGACTATCGGGGTTACGGCAAGGGTGTTCACGTAGTAGCGGCCGGGGCCTACGACTGTCTCTTGAATGCCGCGATAGCCGTCGGGCACTACGTAAGCTTCGTGCGCGCCTTCGTCAAGCCGCGAGTCGGCCGGGTCGCTCATGATCAACTCTTCTTCAATCTCGGTGACGCTGCGGTTGTCGGCGTCGAGCTTGTCCAACCGCGCGGCGGATAGAGCGACCTGCTCTTTCTCCTCGCGCTCCAGCCGCTCGCGAACCTTGTTGGCCATCGCGCGGCGCACATCTTCGGAAGGGTCCTTGCCGACGTTCGACACGACCACCGCGACCTCGCCCGGCTTGACCTCCTTGGCGCTCTCCGGGATCACTTTGAAGACCAGCGGGTTGATGTAGTAGGTGCCGGGCAGCAGTATGTCTTTCTGCGGCCCGCGCTGGCCGCCGCGCCGGATGAACTCGTTGCAGTCCTGAAAATTGTCATGGCCTTCGACCGGGACGGCGACGTAATCGCGCGGGTCTAGCGGCGCGCCGTCCAGCGCCTCGACCAGCCCTATCTGGTTCTCGTTGATTATCGTCGCGTCGTAGAGCCGGACGAAAAAGAGCCCCGGCTTGCGATCTGCGCCGCCCTCGATGGCGGCCGAGTCGGTCAGTATGCGGTAGGTCCCCGGCGTGAGGATCTCTACCTGCGGCCCTTTCTGCCCGCCGGATGCGATGAACTGCTCGGCGTCTTGAAAGTTCCGGTGGCCGTCAATGGCTTTGCCGTGCAGGCGGCCGGCGTCAAGCGGCCCGCCGTCGGCCGCGGTCACTATCCCCACCCTGCCGGGCGGGATTATCGTCATCTTCGTTACGGAGACGCGGAACAGGTAAGGGTGGATGGGCCACAGCCCCGGCGGGAGCGTGCGGAGCTGAATGCCCTTGACGCCGCCTTGCTTGATGAAGGCGATAGGGTCCTGGAAATTGTTATGCGCGTTTTGCGCGCGGTCGGGCGCGAATATTCTGCCGGCCGGCATCGGCTCGCCGTCGATGGCCTCGATGATGCCTATCTCGTCAGGCCCTATCTCGATCAGAGGCACTTTGCGGACTACGCGCTCGGTCGGCCACTTGATCATGTGGAGGCCGGGCTTGAGCACGTCGGCCTGTATGCCGACCTCGCCTTCGGTCGCGACCACGCGGCCGGGCGGCATCTTCGCGCCTAAGTAGCGCCGCTCCTTGATTGCGATCTCTGTCGGGCCTACGTTGACGCTGAAGATTTTGTAGATAATGATCAGCATCACCAGCCCGATGAAGCCGGCGATCAAGTACGGAGCTAACGCGATAATATCTTTTTCGTTCAAGTACAGAGCTAACGCGAAAATATCTCTGTTGTTCATGGTGATCCTCGATTCTCACTGTTGTAAGGCGCGTTACTGCGCTCGCGCACGCTCGACCACTTTGCGTCGGCAACGATCGAGAGCCTGTCTGAGCGCAAAGCCCGCGCCCGAGCGCCTTGCCTCGGGAGCCAGCACCCAGTACTGGCTCTCTATCAGCGCGAGCAGTTCTTCTGCCTTTAACTCTGACGTCCCGCCGGCCTGCCAAAGCTCGACGGCCTTTTCAACCGCCTGCTCGTAGATGGCCGCGTCATCCGTCAGGGCCGCAACGTGCAGCGCGTCGGCGATGGCGCGGCGGCCGGCCGGCGGCGTCACACGCTCAACCAGCGCCCGCGCCAAGCGGGCGTTTGAGCGTAGCTGTTTGCTTTCCGAGATGTGCGTGACGAGCGATTGCAAATCATCCTGACTGTTCTCCGCGCGCCGCACGAATTCATCCAAGAGTTCGTTATAAAGATCCTTATCTCCGGAAGAGTGCGCCTCGTCGAGGGCCGTGAGGTCAAACCTGTCGGCGCTGGCTATCAGTCGCCCGCGCAGGCTTTCTGCCCCTTTCTCGGGCGAAAGCTCAGGTCTGTTTTCATCCGGTTGCGCGTCGAATAAGCCTCGGGAGTCAGGAGGGGGAGGCAGCGCTTGATCGCTTTGACTTTGCCGCGGGGCGCGCTGCCAGAAGTATAAAGCTAAAACGGAACCTGCGATAAAGACTACTGTAATTAAGAGGGCGGTAATCACCGGCTTTTACTTCCTGTGTTGACTTAGTGCGAGGGCATAAGGTCGTGCGAGATAATATCAGCAGTCACGGTCAAGTTCCATACTCATTCTTATAAACCGCTAAAATGAATTCGCGTCTACTAGACGCGCGACCCGTGGGCGATCTGACGACGCAGCGGGCGGCCCTCGGCGCCCGCCGCGTCGCTGTGAGGTTAGAAGCGGAACTTCAACCCGAGCTGCGCCTGGCGAGGCTCGCCGAAGCCCGAGCGGACCGTGCCGTCGAAGTTCTGGAGGAGCGGCCGCGGGGGCGAAATCAGGTTAGTGTTGTTGAACAGGTTGAAGACTTCGATCAAAGGCTCGACCTGAACATCTTCGCCGAACTTGAATATGCGGCTCGCGCGGAAGTCGAAAGAGTAAAACTGATTCTTCTTCCTGAGCGTGTTGCGGCCGACGTCCTGGCCGTTGACGAATGCCCGGTCGTTGAAGATGCCGTCAAGGTTCAGGTCGCCAAACAGCACCTGATCGGGCTGAGCCGAGCGCGCCTGGAAGATCGTAGTCAGCGAAATATCTCCCGGCAACTGGAAGACGCCGAACGCGTTGAAGCGGTGGCGCTGGTCGCGGTCCGAATAAGAGTACTCGGGGCCGAAATCCAAAACGTCAGCGTAGCGGAACGTGAACGGGTCGCGCTCGTTGTCGTCGTCCGAGTAGTCCCAGCTCAGAACATAATTGGCCTGGAACTGGAAGCGGTTGCTGAAGCGCTTGTTCGCCGTGAAGACGAACCCGCGGTAAAGCGAGCGCGCGGATGATTCAGTCGTCGCAAGCTCGCCTATGCCCGACCCGTCGGGTTTTGCGAACGGCTGCGGGCCGTCGAAAAGCCTCCGGCCGTCGGGCGCGAAGTTGCCCTGGAAGCTCGGCCCGTTCCGGTTGACGAACCGCGTCAGGTGGACCGTGTTCGCGTAGTTGAAACCCATCGACAGCGTCAGGTCTTTAGCGACTTCGCGCTCTATCGACAGGCCCCACTGCAATGTGCGCGGGTTCTGGAAGTCTTCGGCGAATACGCGCACGCCCGGATTGAATGGGGTGAAGCTCGCGGTGTTTTCGAATATCCCAAGGTTGGCCGGCGGCGTGGGCAAGAAAGGCAGCCCGCAGCAGGTGAATATGTTGAAGGCTATCGCGCCATCCGTGTTGCGCGGGCCCGCGAGCACAAGGCCCGGCACGCGCGCGTAGTAGATGCCGATGTTGGCGCGAAAGACAGTCTTCGCGTCGTTGTTCGGGTCCCACGCTATGCCGAGCCGCGGCTGCCAGCCGTTCTTCTCGGACGGGATCGTGCCGTCGGACGGGAAACCGGGCTGGCCTATGAACTGCGCGTAAGGGCGCTGCTCCAGAGGCGTGATCGGCTGGTCTTGAATCTGCGCGTAGTAGCGCAGCCCGTAGCTGATCGAGAGGTTCGCCTTCGGCTGCCACCTGTCCTGAATATAGAACTCGGGCTCTTTCTGGGTGAACGACTGCGTGCCCGCCTCTTCGACCGAAAGCCCGTTCAGGGGCGCGAACTGCAAGAACAGGAGCAGCCCGCCGAAGTTGGCCGGGTCGTCCAGGTAATCTTCGAACGCCTCTACGGACGCGAATATGTAGCGGCCGCGCCCGAAGCCTACGAAGGTCTGGCTCGTGTTCGTCTGGTTGTAATCGAACCCCATCTTGATCGAGTGCGAGCCGCGAATGACCGAGAAGTTGTTGGTGAACTGCCACCGCTTGTCGACTTCGGGGACGGGCAGGAAGAACGGCCGCCCGAACCTGAACGCCGTGGGCGCGCCCGTCTCTGGGTCCGTGCCGCCGATGGCCACGTCGGCGATGTCCGGCCCGTCGTAAAAGCGCGGGCGGGCTTCGCGGGCGTACTGGAACCGGAATTCGTTGAGCAGCGTCGGCGAGAACGTCGTCACCAGTTGCGTGATGAAGGCGTTCGAGTTGTCTGTCTCGCGGCCGTTCGCGCTGCGGCCCCAGGTCGGCACGTCGAACGTGCCGTTGACCTGCTCGGCGCGGCTGTAGTTGTGGCGGATCGTGAGCAGGTTCTTGGCGTTGACGTTCCAATCGAGCTTCGCAAGCAAGGCCGTCGCGTCGTTCGTGCGCTCGATGATGCCCTCCTCTCCGGGGCTGTTGAAACGAGTCGCGAAGATCTGGACCAGCCGCGGGTCTATGCGGTTGGGCTTCTTGCTTATGCCGTCGTTCTGGTCGAAGGCGAAAAAGAAGAAGGCCTTGTCTCGTTTGATGGGGCCGCCGATGGAGCCCCCGAATTGCCACTGGCGGAAATCGTCCGTGGGCAATCCCGCGTCTACGGCGTCGGGGTTTTCCGAAGTGATCGCCTCGTCGCGGAAGAATACGAACGCAGAGCCGTGCAGTTCGTTGGTTCCGGACTTGGTGACGACGTTGATGAAGCCGCCCGAAGAACGGCCGAACTCGGCCGAGCCGCCGTCGTTGACGACCTGAAACTCCTTGACGGCTTCAAGCGAGATCGTAAACTGAGGCCGCTGCCCTCCGCGCTGCTCGCCGAAGAACGGGTTGTTGGCGTCCGCGCCGTCGACGGAGATGTTGTTTTGAATCCCCTTCTGCCCGTTGATGGTGATCTCGGCCCCGTCCGGCCCCTGGACGATCGAGACCGTCGGCGCGAGCTTGATGAAGCCCACGAAGTCGCGCCCGTTGATCGGGAGGTTTTCGACCGAGCGCTTGTCGACGAGCGTCGATTGTTCGGAGCGTGTAGTTTCGACTACGGGCGCGTCGCCCGTGATCGTGACGACTTCGCTCGCGCCCGCCGGCTGTAGCGTGAGCGGGAGGTTAAGGGTCTGCCCCACGCTCAGTTCTAGGTCTTCGCGGACGAGACGGCCGAAACCTTGCTTCTCGACTTCGATAGTGTAGGTGCCGGACGGGAGCAGGAGGGCGCGAAACCTGCCGTTCTCGTCGGTGCGGCTCGTGCGCTCAAGGCCGGTCTCTTTCTGCTTGACGCGCACGCTCGCGTCGGCGATCACCGCCCCGTTCTGGTCATAGACTATTCCTTCGATGACGCCCGTGGTCGCTTGAGATTGTCCCAGAGCAGGCAGGGCCGACATAATCAACGCGAGCATGGCGAGACCCGCGCCCAGGCGTGCGCGGGTATACAATCGGAGATTCTTCATTTCGCATTCTCCTTCTCGTGAGTGAATGTAATTAAAAGAACTATATGGAGGATTATCCCCGTATGCTTCATTTTCCTCTTAATTCAAGGATGTGAGTAAGCCAGCGCCTTTATAGGCCATGGGGGGACAAATTTCAAGCCCGCGCGAAGAGAATAGTCCTGAGTGCTGAGTGCTGAGTGCTGAGTAAAAGCCCTGAAAGGGCATGATTCAATAGCCAGGGGCATCGCCCCTGGAACCGAGTTATCATTATCAAAAGCCCTGAAAGGGCGCGATACTTATTTCGCCCTTTCAGGGCTTCGTCTCGTATGATGCGTTACCCGGCGCGTTGCGCCGGGCTATTGAATTACGCCTCTTCGAGGCTTCCTATTGAATATGTCCCCTTCGGGCACTTTTCAGAAACGCTCTCAGCAATCAGGACTGTCTTTCCGTGGCGGGCAGCGCGAAGATGAACAGCGCGCTGCCGCGTCGAAAGTTGGTGACGCCCGCCTGGCCGCTCGTGAGGCTCTCCATCGCAAGCCCGCCCGCGGCGACCGCGACGTACTGCCGCCCATTCACTTCGTAAGTCATCGGAGCCGCGTTGACGCCCGCGCCGCATTGAAACTGCCAGAGCCGCTTGCCCGTCTGAGCATCGATCGCGTTAAACATCCCGTTCGATTCGCCCGCGAAGAGAAGGCCGCCCGCCGTGGCGCAGAGCCCGCCGACCGGGTGAGGCTTGGTCGCCGTCCGCCAGCGCACAAGGCCAGTCGTCACGTCTATCGCCACGAACGCGCCCGCGGGCTCGACCTCGGGGGGGACGACCGCGAGCCCGCCCAGCACCAGGCCGAATGGGTTCGGCGTCTCGACCGTATAAAGCATCGGCTTCTCGACTGCCGCGATGTAAGCGAAGCGCGTCTGCGGGCTGTAGGCCAGCGGGCTCCACTCGCTGCCGCCGCTCAGGCCCGGCGAGATCAGCACGCCCTCTTTCGTAGGCGGCATGAATATGTTTTTGTGGGCCACGAACGGAGGCACTGCCGGGACCGTCTGGGTCCGGGCGGTCGCCTGTCGCGCGTCTTGCATGACCTCTATCTCGCGCATAGGGAGCAACGATTTTCCGGTCTTGCGGTCGAGTATGTAGAACCAGCCTATCTTGCCCGCCGCGCCCACGGCCTCGACCCTCCGGCCGTTGATCGTGGATTCGAACAGTATGGGCGAAGACGATTGATCGTAATCCCAAAGATCATGTTTAACCTGCTGGAAGTACCAGCGCATCTTTCCGGTCGCTATATCTAAGGCGACGATCGAACAGCTATACAGGTTGTCGCCCGGCCGCGCGCGCCCATCGAAATCGGGGTTGGGGTTGCCCGTCCCGAAGATCACCTGGTTGTTGGCCTCGTCGACGGCGGCGGTCATCCAGGCGGTCGCGCCGCCGACTTTGTAGACGCCCGTGTCGGGCCACGTGTCGCCGCCCGCTTCACCCGGCGCGGGCGTCGTGTGCCAGCGCCAGATGAGCTTGCCGGTCTGCTCGTCGTAGGCGCTAAAGAAGCCGCGCGTCTCGAACTCGCCGCCCGCCACGCCTATGAGAATCTTGCCGCCGGAGATGACGGGCGCGGCCGTTTCGCTGTAGCCCTTCGTGTGGTCGGCGATCTTGACTTCGCCGCCGTCGCCGAACGTCTTGACCGGCTGGCCCGTGCGCGCGTCCAGTGCTATGAGCCGCGCGTCGAGCGTCGCGAGGAAGACGCGCCCGCGGCTGACCGCAACTCCCCGGTTGATTATGCCGCAGCAGAGCTTCACGCTCGCCAGGTCGATGACCGGGTCGTACTGCCAGAGCATCTCACCCGTGTCGGCGCGCAGCGCGAATACGTCGCACTTGGCCGAAGTCACGTACATCACGCCGTCGACGACGATGGGCGTGCACTCGAAAGAGGTCTGCGGCGTCGAGAAGCCCGTTTGAAAAGTCCACGCCACCTGAAGGCGAGACGCGTTCGCGCGGTTGATCTGAGCGAGCGCGGAGTAGCGCTGATTATCGAGGCTGCCGCCGTAGGTGGGCCAATCGCGCCCCGTTCCTTGCGGCGGCGCGGCGCTCACGCGCGCACAGGTCGTGACCATCGCAACCAGCAACACAGAGGCGGGTAATGCCGCGATCAGCTTTTTCACAATCATCTCTCCGTTAAAGCGGTAAGGGCCAGCCTCATTATACAGATTGCGGCGGGCATTGAAAGCCGCCCGCGCGCGACCTCGCGCGTGTAACGCTTCTTGCAATGCGTAGACCCGCTTTCGCGTCATGTGTTATTAAGATAGGCCTGCTAACTCAACCGAAATGACGGATCGATTATTGCGCGAGCAGAGGAGACGATCATGGCTTTGACACCGGACGGTAAGAGAACCAAAGAGCAGAAGAGCGGGGCGAAGGCAAAGACCCCGGCCATCGAAAGCGCGGAAGAGGCAAGCCAGGTGCAGCTACAGGTTCAGGTCGTGCGGGGCGACATCACTCAGGTGGAAGCGCCGGTCGTGGTGGTCGGCCATTACAAAGGCGTGGCGCCGATAAAAGCGGTCGGCGCGCTCGACGCCGCCATGGGCCACTGGATTTCGCAGGCCGGCGAGCGCGGCATGATCGGCGGCAACCTCGGCGAGCTGTTCTTCATACCCGTGACTCAAAAACAGATCGTCGCAAACTCTATACTGCTGGGCGGCATGGGCGATTACGGGCAGTTCACATACGACGACCTTCGCTACCTGCTGATGAACATCAGTTACGCCATCTCCGCGCTCAGGCTCGACCGCTTCGCGACCGTGCTCATAGGCTCGGGCGAAGGGAGCCTCGACCTTGAGGAAGCCGCCAAGGGGATGGTCTCAGGCATATGCGACGCCCTGCACCACTTCGACAAGACGAACAGGAACTTGAAAGAGATGATCCTCGTCGAGAAGGATCACAAGCGGTTCGAGCATCTGATAGAAACATTCGACCGCTTCGTCAAGGACAAGCCTTTCGAGAACATAAACCTCAGCCTGCTCCCGCCCCTGGACATGCCCGACGTGGCGCCCGCCCCCACCGCCCCGCGAAGAGATGGCGGCGGCGCGCTACTGCAATCGAGGTTCGCCAACCGCATAACGATAGAGCAGGGCGAGGAGGGCTTTCAGTTTTCGGCCCTGACCAACAGCGCGGTCATACCCATCCGCAAAGTCGAAGTCCAGCGGTTCTTCACCGAAGGGATCGCCGAGAGCTTGAAGAAGTCTACCCCAGGTAGCATGGAGAAGTTCGCGCGGCTGCTGCACAAGTACATCTTCCCCGAAGATTTCGAGCGGCTCATAATGGGCAAGCCCCTGACTTTAGTTTTAGACAGCACGACCGCTTCGCTCCCGTGGGAGATGGCTTGCTTCGGCCCGCACCACCGCAAGAGCTATTTCGGCACAGACCTGAAGCTGACGCGCCAGTTCCGCACCATGCTGTCGTCGCCGCCGGGCATAGCGCCCCCTATCAACAAATCGCTCCGCTTCCTGGTCATCGCAGACCCCGCAGACGACGACGGCGAATTCGCGCTCCCGAGCGCGCACGAAGAGGGCGAGGCGGTCGTAGCCCTGCTCGAAGAGTTCAAGGAGGAGCTCATCAAGTCCAATGGAATAGAGATCACGATCGAGTCGAGGATAGGGGCGGAAGACTGCGACCCGGTCGAGATACTCGCTTTAATATTGAACGAGACGTTCGACGTGATACATTACGCGGGCCACGGCATCTTTGACAAAGCCCGCCCGAACCGCAGCGGCTGGGTCTTCCGAAATAGCTGCATACTCTCCGCGCGCGAGATATTCCGCACGCGGCAGGTCCCGCGCTTGATATTCGCCAACGCCTGCTTTTCGTCCGTCACGACCGAGGACAAGGCCGCCTCGACCGCCCTGGAGTCGAACAGGAAGCTGGCGGGGATGGCCGAAGCTTTCTTCGAGCGGGGTGTTCAAAACTACATAGGCGCGGGCTGGCCCGTCGTAGACCAGACGGCCACTACCTTCGCGACCGCTTTTTACGAAAAGGCGTTGAGCGGCTCGCTGCTGTCGGACGCGCTGGCCGACGCTCGCAGGAAGATCATGGACGACGGGTCGACGACCTGGGGGGCTTATCAACACTACGGCCAGTCGACGGCCAGGCTCGTATCATTATCTGAAATTTGAGATCTCAAATTTCAACTTTCAGATACTCCCGCGCCTCCTCGAACGCACGCGGGTCGTCGCCGAATCGATAAATCCATTTCACGCCGGGCCACGCGCGCCACCAGCTTAACTGCCGCTTGGCGTAGTGGCGAGTGTCGAGCTTCATCTGGTTGAGCGCGTCCTCGCGCGTGCGCGCGCCCCGTAGGTATTCGACCACGCGGCGGTAGCCGTGGGCCTGAAACGCCTTCGCGTCTAAAGGCACGCCCGCGCCCACGAGCGACTCGACCTCTTCGACCAGCCCGCCTTCAAACATCCGCTCGGCCCTCCGGTTTATCAGCTCGTAGAGCGCGTCGCGCGGCGGGCTCAAAGCGATGACTCGCACGCGAGAGGCGAACTCAGGAGCAGGCGGGACGTGCGGCTGCACCACTGACATCCTCCGGCCCGTCTGAAAGTAGACCTCGATCGCGCGCATCACCCTCGACAGATCGCGCGGCTGTAGTCGCGCGGCGGCCTTCGCGTCTACGCGGGCGAGCAACCTGTGCAGGTGCTCTCTTCCTCGGCGCTCCGAGATGGCGATCAACCGCTCGCGCAGTCTGAGGTCGGTCTTCGGGCCTTCAAAAAGGGGCGAGACGAGCGCCCGCAAATAAAAGCCCGTGCCGCCTACCAGTATCGGAGTCCGCCCGCGCGACTCAACCTCCTCTATAACGTCTGTCGCGAGCCTGGCGTATTCGCCCGCGGTGAAGTTCTCTGTAGGCTCGACTATGTCGATCAGGTGGTGCGGCACGCCGCGACGCTCTCCCACGGGGACTTTGGCCGTCGCGACGTAGATGCGGCGGTAGACCTGGACCGAGTCGAGGTTTATGATCTCGCCCCCCGCCGCGAGGGCCAGCCTTATGCCGAGCTCGCTTTTGCCCGAAGCCGTAGGCCCGACTACCGCCGGTATCAGTCGTTCGGTTGCCACCGCGCGATGTTAACAACCCGAAAAAGAAAAAATCAATTCTCGCCCTTCACACGATCCGGCGCCTCGACCGCTTTCGGAAACAACAGTGAGAGAGTGACCGACAGCGCGATGACCCCTATGATGATGCCGAGCGAAAGCGCGATAGGGAATTTGCCGCCGTACGCGTCGTTGAGCCAGACCATCTTCAAGCCTACGAAGACCAGCACGACCGCCAGCCCGTACTTGAGCAGGTGAAACTTGTCGACGGCGCCCGCCAGCATGAAGTACATCGCGCGCAGCCCGAGTATCGCGAATATGTTCGAGGTGAAGACTATCAGCGGCTCCGACGTGAGCGCGAATATCGCGGGCACCGAATCTACGGCGAAGATCACGTCCGTCATCTCGAGGAACAGTAGCGAGATCAACAGCGGCGTGGCGTAGACGCGGCCGAGCTTTCGGACGAAAAAGTTCTGCCCGTGAAGCTCGTGGGTGACGGGCACGAACCGGCGGAAGAGTCTTATCAGAAGATTCTTTTCCGGCTCGATCTCTTTATCGGAGGCGAAGATCATCTTGACGCCCGTGATGATCAGGAACGCGCCGAACACGAGCAGCACCCAATGATACTGCATCAACGCCGCGCCGAGCGCTATGAAGATGGCCCGGAAGACGAGCGCGCCCAGTATGCCGTAGAAGAGGACCCTGTGCTGGTGCTTGGCCGGGATCGAGAAGTACCCGAAGACGACTACGAATATAAAGATGTTGTCTACGGAAAGAGACTTCTCGACAACGTAGCCGGTCAGGAACTCAAGCGAGACCTGCCACGCCGCCGCGTCGGGGTTAAAGCCCGGCACGGCCATCAGGCGCGGGTCTTGCGGGAATTTCCAGAGCGCGTACTGGTAGAGCAGGTAGTTGAACCCGAGCGCGAGCGTCACCCACACGACGCTCCACAACGCGGCCTCGCGGAAAGAGACCGAGTGCGCTTTGCGGTGAAAGACGCCCAGGTCGAGCCCCAGCATCAGCAACACGAATCCGGTAAAGGCGGCGTAAAACCACCAGTACTCGGCGAACGGAAATAGAGTGATCTCCATCTTTATTCTTCCGCGTTAGAAATCGAAAAGGTCGCCGAGGAACGATTTCCGCTTCTGACCCTTGTAGCCGTAGCGGCGGCCGTCGTCGCTATCGTCAAGATCATAGGGGCGATCGCGCCGCTCTTCGTGACGACTCCTGTCGTCGTAGACGGACGCCGACCGCTCGATGATCTTGTCGAGCTCGCCCCGGTCCAGCCAGACGCCTCTGCAATTCGGGCAGTAATCGATCTCGACTCCCTGCCGTTCCGACATCTTCAGATCATTGCTGCAAGCAGGACGTTTCATTCTTTCATCCCTCCTTAAACTCTAGTCGTTACCTGTCGAGCCATCGCTTCAAGCCGCTCGACGCGCGCCTCGGTCGAAGGGTGCGTGCTGAACAAGCTGGACAGGTCCGCGCCCTTGAACGGGTTGATGATAAACATGTGTGCGGTGGCCGGCGTGCCCGCCGTTATAGGCACGCGGCGGCTCCAGGCTTCGATCTTGCCCAACGCGCGGGCGAGCGCGATCGGGTTGCCCGACAGACGCGCGCCCGTCTCGTCGGCCAGAAACTCTCTGGACCGCGAGATGGCCATCTGTATGAGGCCCGCCGCGATAGGCGCGACGATGATGCCGAGTAAGCCTCCGCCGAATCCGCCGCCTTCCTCTTCGTCGTCCGAGCCGCCGCCAAAGATCGCGCCCCACATTGCCATGTTCGCGAGCATGCTCAAGGCCCCCGCGATCGTCGCGGCGACGGTCGAGATCAGCGTGTCGCGGTTGCGCACATGCCCTAGCTCGTGCGCAAGGACCGCCTGTAGCTCTTCGCGGTCGAGCAGGCGGAGCAGCCCTTCGGTCACGGCCACGGCCGCGTGTTCGGGGTTGCGCCCCGTCGCAAAGGCGTTAGGCGTCTGTTCGGGCACTATGTAGACTCTAGGCATCGGCAACCGTGCGCGCGTCGCCAGCTCGCGGACTACGCCGAACAGCTCGGGCGCTTGAGATTCGCCGACCTCGTGCGCGCCGTACATCCTCAGCACGATACGGTCCGACCACCAGTAGCCGGCAAAGTTCATTACGCCCGCCAGTATCAGCGCTATGGCGAAACCGGCCTGTCCCGCGATGGCGTAGCCGGCGAACAGGAAGAGCGCCGTCAGCGTGGCGAGCAACATTACAGTCTTCAAACGGTTCATCGAAAAACTCCTTCTGCGCAAAAGAAAAGACCTTTTGCGCAATTGCCGCAAAAGGTCTTGATCCGCAGGCTTTTTGAAGCCCTCGCCGGCGGACCGGATCACTTGGCAAAGTGAACGTATTGACGGCCCCGCCGGACTGGAGTGATCTACTCCCCTTATTCAGTTACAGACTAAATTATAATGGCTGCTCTCGCGTGGCGTCAAGATGACATGATTTCGAGTAGCGAGGTAAAAGCATGTTGAGGCAAGAGTGTAGGGGCAGGGCTTGTCCCCATAGGCTTTAAGCTAAGAAGGAGCTTGCCCCGCCATCTATAATCGAATCCCTGAAAAAGCAGGCCGGGCTGATAGCCTGGCCTTTGCTTCGTTTTCTCAGGTACTCTATCGGCTTTATCAGCAATCTGTTGCTCGCTTTCTCGATTGCACTCTTCACCTTCTCTACTGTGCTCTGATATTTCTTCCTTCGATCTGTTTTCGCTCTTCTCCTCAGGTACTCGACTATCTGCTTCAACTCTCCAACCCCTTTCCCCTTCGACACCTCTCTG
>DATFGQ010000054.1:0-31808 GCA_035249305.1 Blastocatellia bacterium
GATAAAGCCGATAGAGTACCTGAGAAAACGAAGCAAAGGCCAGGCTATCAGCCCGGCCTGCTTTTTCAGGGATTCGATTAGAGATGGCGGGGCAAGCTCCTTCTTAGCTTAAAGCCTATGGGGACAAGCCCTGCCCCTACACTCTTGCCTCAACATGCTTTTACCCCTCTACACGTTAAGGGTGAACGGGTGACTATGATTACTGTGTTGTGACGCGCGCCGCCGCGGGCTTGCGCAGAGTGAAGACCGCGCCGCCGTGCTCGCCCCTCGACCAGCCCGCGTCGGCCTCGATCAGGCTGGCGCGCGAGCGTATGTTCGCAAGCCCGCGCCCTGTCTTTGCCCCGTTGGTCTTCGGGTCGAAACCTTTACCGTTGTCTTCAAGCATAACGGTCAGCTCGCCTTCAGAAGTTAACGAGACTTCCAACCGGACGCGCGTGGCCGCGGAGTGGCGGCAGATGTTGCTCAGGGCTTCCTGCACGATGCGGTAGATCTGAATCTCGACGGCGGGCGCGAGCGCGATCCTCTCGTCGAGCGCGCCGTCGCAAGTAAACTCGTAATCAAATCTCTTATCCGTAGGCATGTGCGCGACCGCGTTAGCCAGAGCGTATTCGAGCGCCGCCGCGAGCCCCACGTTGGCGAGCGCGGACGGGCTGAGGTCTTCGCATATGCGGCGGATCTCGGTAGTGATCGATTCTATCTCGCCTCGGAATGCCGCCGGGTCCGTCCGGCGGTGGCCGTTGCCCGCCTCGGCCGCCGGCAGGTGGTCCGCCATCAACATCAGCCGCCTGAGGTCGGCAAGCGTCTGGTCGTGAAGGTCGCGCGCGATCCTGCGGCGCTCCGTCTCCGTCTCGGTAGCCAACTGCATGCGCGTCTCGGCGAGCTGGCGGTTCGCGCTCCCGAGCGCGCTGTTGGCGCGGATAATCCGGCGGTTCTGCCGCCAGCCCCACCAGACGGCGACGAGCGCAAGCGTGAGCAAGACCGAAAGCGCCGTCGTCGTCCAGGGAAACGGCGCGCGCTCGACGTTGAACCCGAACGTGAGCGGAGGGCTTGCTACTAAGTCGTTCGTGTACGCGCGGACCTCGACCCTGTGGCGGCCGGGCCGCAGGTTGTCCATCAACAACTGAGAGTCGCGCGAGAGCCTTCGCGCGATCAAACGGTCCTTGCCGTCAAAGACCGAAAACGAGTATTGAAACTGCTCGGGGAACGTGCGGCTGCCTGTCGCCGCCACGTCGACAGAGAGGCTGCTTTGCGGGTATTCGAGGTCGAGCCCCGCTTCGATCTCTTCGCCGCTGTAGACGCGCCTGCCCATCACTCGCGTCAGGGCGAGGCGCGGCGGCTCTAGCCCCGGCTCGTAACGGACTACGCCGCGGCTGGTCGCGGCCCACAGCGTCTCGTGACCTTCAGGCCCTTCGGTAGAGATGACGGCGAATGCGTTTTGCGAAGGCAGCCCTTGCTCTGTATCAAGTCGCGCAATGATCGGGCTCGCTTCATCGTCGGCCAGCACCCTGTACAGCCCGCCCGTCGTCGCGCACCACGCATTGTCGCCACGGGCCGCGAGACTGCGCGCGTCTATCTCTTCTAAGACTGCCGCGAGCCGGCCCTCTTTAAGCAGGTAGAGCCCTCGCGCGGTCGCGACCCACAAGCGGCCGTCTCTGGTCCCGGCCAAAGCGCGCACCGTCGCGCCCTTGAGAGCCACGAGCGACTCTTCCGCCGAGACTTGTTTGCCGTCGAATACAAAGACGCCCGCTTCGACGGTCCCTATCCACAGACGGCCCGGTTCGGCGTGAAGGCTGATGACCTGACGCTCGCGCGAGCCCGCGTTGTCGGCCGGCCAGATCAGCGTTCGGCGCGTCCCTTCTAACCTCTCTACGCCGCGCCCGTAAACGGCCACGTAGGTCGCGCCTTGGAACTTGCAGATCGCGCGGACGGCGTCGCCGCTCGCTTCCGCGTCTAGTCGAGCGAACGCGCGCGGGCTCGCTTCCGCGCCCGCTGAAAAGAGCCCCGCCGAAGTCCCTACGAGCAGTCTGCCGTCCGCGGCTTCCGATATTGAATGAACAGTCTTACCTTTCAGTTCTTCGACCGCGACCCATGCGCCCGCCGCCTCGTCGCGCACAAAGAGCCCGCGGTTGGTCCCGCACCATAACGCCTTGTCGGAAGATTGAAAAAGCGCGCGCGCGAAATTGCTTTCCGGGTCGTCGGAGACTTTTTCGATGTGCGGGCTTTGCGGGTCGTAACGGCAGACGCCGCGATCCGTGCCGAACCACACGACGCCTTCCGCGTCTACGAAGACCGCGTAGATGTGATTCGAACGCAGCCCGCCCGCCGTGTTCTCAAACGTGAAACGCTCTACGCGGCGCGAGTCGCGGTAGCGGAAGACGCCCTGCCCGTCGGTGCCTACCCAAAGATCGCCGCGCGCGTCGAACTTGAGCGCAAGCACCGTGCCCGTTCCCGCGCCGATCTTCAAGGGCCTGAGCATGTCCGCGCTCTCGAACAGTCCGCTGTCTTCGGTCGTCGTCTGAGCGCCGAACCATGGGCGGCCTTCGGAATCGGCCTCAAGCGCTTCAACGAAGTACGCGCGGTTGCGGCTGAGAATCTCTTTGACCGCGCCCTGCTCGATCGAAAGAACCCCGCGGCTCCGCGTCCCGACGAGCAACCGGCCGCCCGCTACGGCGAGGCTCGTGAGTTGTAGCGGCGCGCCCTGATCGATGTTGAGCAGCGGGTGGTCCTCGCGCCCGATCGTTTGAACGGCGAGCGAGCCATCGGGATTCGTGGAGCAATCGAAGAGAGCGCCCTGTGCGGTCGCGATTACGCCGCGCCCGCGTTCGGGGGTGATGATGGCCGTAATCGTTTTGCCTTCGGTCTCGGCGATCGGCCGGATTTCGCCTCGCACTATGCGCGCCGCGCCTTCATCCGTGCCAACCCACAAGACGCCGTCCGGATCGACTTTGATCGCCCGCACTCTCCCAGCGAGCATCCCTTCGGTGGCGAGACGCTGTATGCGGCGTCCGTCGTATTTGACCAGCCCGCCGTCCGTCCCGAACCAGAATATGCGGTCGCCGTCCTGGGCTATCGCCCGGACGTGATTCGAAGGGAGCCCGTGAAACAGAGAGACCGCACCCCACTGATGCAGGTTCAACGAAGTCGGCGAAGTGGCGAAGAGA
This sequence comes from Blastocatellia bacterium, assembly GCA_035249305.1. GTDB lineage: Bacteria > Acidobacteriota > Blastocatellia > UBA7656 > UBA7656 > DASUNP01. Next base: position 3,162 of record DATFGQ010000054.1, read on the forward strand.
TAGGCGGAGAGCGAGAGACAAGAAGCGAGTGTCAGAAGCAAAAAGCGGAAGTGAATTGACACTGTCCCTGCCTTCTTCATGACGTGAACCGCTTTCGGTCGCGCTCTATCCAGGCGTCGAGCTCGCGCGCGGCTTTCTCAAGCTCGTCGCTGTTGAGCAGGCCCCGCCTGAGCGCCTCGAAAAAGGCGCGCGTGCGGACGTTGTAGGCGAGCTTGTCGTATGCCTCGTTCGGCGTGCCTTCGGGCGAAGACGCGAAGAGCTTTTCGTAAAGCGTCGCGAGCCGGCTTTCGACGCCCCGGAGGCTCAGGCTGCACTTGCGCGCGATCGCCCAGTTGGAGAGCCCCAGCGCCAGGTAGTAGAGCGCTTCGGCCTCGAACTCCGTGAGCAGCGGCCGCTTGAATGAATCCTTGAATGCCGGGTCGATCATGTCCGCGCCGTCTTCGAGGACCGCGGCGACGAAGCGCAGGAAGCGCGACTCCGGGTTGTTCTTATCGATGAACCCGTAGGCGGGGGGCGGCTCGACGAGCTTCACGATCTTGCGAATCTCGTTTATGTAAATCTCGTGAGGGAACTGCGTCCAGAAGATTATCCGCGCTGCGGGAAACCCGCGCCAGACCGCCCGCGCCGCCTTCACGCCCGACAGGCGCGGCATCTGAATGTCCATCACGCACAGCGCGGGGCGATGGGCGAGCGCGAGCTCGATTGCCGCCTCACCGTCGCCCGCCTCTATGACGGGCATGTGAGACGCGAACTCGCGCTCCAATAACTCGCGAAGGTAACGACGCTGCGCGACATTGTCTTCGGCTATGAGTATCGCCATCAATCAAGCTCTCAATGTTGGTGGTAACGAAGGCACGGCTCCTGAAAGTGAATACGGCTCACTTTGATGCTAAGCCGAGTCAACTGGTTGGTCAATGTGGTTATCCACAGTGTCTGCCGGCGGGCGAGCCACCCGGCGCGGCGCGGGCCGGCACTCAAGTTTGCTGTTGAGCGCCGCGTTCAGCCCGGCCGCGCCCTCTGGCACTATTCGCGGCCATGAGCATTCGCTTTTCCAGGCGACACATTCTGACGAAAGCCATCTTAGGGCTGATCCTGATCGGCTCGCTCTGCCGGTCGGCCGCCGCCGGTCGCCAGCCGATCGAAGACCCTAGTCAAGCGATGCTCGCCTTTTACAAAGCTCTTTATCGAACCGAAAACGGCGCGGGGCCGGTTTGGACACGTATCATTCATTACGGCGATTCGCACGTCGCGGCGGACATACTGACCGGCGCGCTCAGGGAGAAGTTTCAACTCGATTTCGAGAGGAGGGGGCGCGGCGTCATCTACGACGCGCTCGGCAGAAACGGGGCGCGGGCGACCGACCTGCTCGCGTGGGACTGGCGGTCTATGACGAGCAGCCTCGGACGCCAAAAGCCGAACCTGATCGTCATCGCCTATGGCTCGAACGAGGTCGGCGATGCGGACCTCGACCTGTCCGACTACGCCGCGAGCTTTCGGGAATTGCTTGCGCGTTTCAGGAGGGCTTCGCCCGAGGCTTCGATCCTCGTGATAAGTCCGCCCGACCGGGCCGTGCGAGTCGGCGCGCGGTGGAGAACGATCGCGGGCCTCAGCCGCCTGGTCGAAGTGCAGCGCCAGGCCGCGCTCGAACAGGGGGCGGCCTTCTGGAATCAGTTTCGAGCGATGGGGGGGGCCGGCTCGATCGATCGCTGGGTCACGGCGGAACTGGCCCGGCCCGACCGCGTCCACCTGACGAGGTCCGGCTACAGGATCGTGGCCGAGATGCTTTATGAGGAGCTGATGCGCGGCTATTTGCTCGCGCTCATAGGGAAGCGTGGAGATCGGGAACGCGCGGGCGCGGCGGCAGCCGTCTCGCCGGGGCTTTGACACGGATGCGAGGCCGGCTTAACAGACCGCCGCGCCCGCGCGGTTTATTGATGAAAAGGCAATGTCGTTAACAAGCGGAACATACTTTGTATTTTTGATCGCAATCTTCTTCGCCTACTGGCTGGTAGCCGACCGCGCCCGCTGGCGAATAGTTTTACTCGCGCTCGCCGGCTGCCTCTTCTACTCGCAAGTGGGTTGGCAAGGTCTGTGCCTGCTCGCTTCGCTCACGGTCGTCGATTTTACGACGACGCGGTTGATGAGACGGACCGACAGCGCAAGGATGAGAAGATTGCTTTTGGCCTTCTCGCTCGCATCAGACATCGGCGTGTTGTGCGTCTTCAAGTACGCCGACTTTTTTGTAGAGGCCGCGGCGGGCGGACTTTCGCTGTTCGGGCTCGACGTGACGATCGGGCAACCGGGCCTGATCGCGCCGATGGGAATATCATTCATAGTCTTTCAATCGCTGGCTTACGTAATCGATGTCTACCGCCGCGACACGGAACCGGCGCAAAGCTACCAGGAATATCTCGCGTTCATCTCCTTCTTCCCGACCGTGATCGCAGGCCCGATCCTGCGCGCGAAACAACTGCTCCCGCAACTGCAAAGCCGCGTGCGCCTCGACCCGGCGACGGGAGGTCAGGCGCTATTCTTGATCGCGGTCGGCCTGATCAAGAAGATCGCCGTCGCCGATTATCTCAGCGCCAACCTCGTAGACCGCGTCTTCGATTTTCCGGAGCGCTTCTCTTCGCTCGAAGTGCTGGCGGCGGTCTACGGCTACGCCTTTCAAATCTACGCGGACTTCTCCGGCTACAGCGACATAGCGATAGGCTCGGCGCTGCTGCTCGGCCTGCGGTTGCCTGCGAACTTCGACGCGCCCTACCGCTCGCGCAGCCTGACGGAATTCTGGCGCCGCTGGCACATATCGCTCTCGACATGGCTGCGCGATTATCTCTTCTTCACCGTGGCGGGCAAGAGAGTGCGCAGCGGAGCGGCGCTCTATTTCGGCATTGTGATCACAATGCTTGTCGGCGGTCTGTGGCACGGGCCGACGTGGACATTCGTGCTGTGGGGCGCATTACACGGGGCGGGCCTCGTCATAGCGCGATGGTTCATGAATGTGCGAAAGCGGCATCCGTTCTTGCAATTCAACTCTCGCGCGTCGGATGCGGCGGGCCTTTTTCTGACATTCCACTTTGTCTGTTTCGCCTGGGTCTTCTTCCGCGCCGATGGCCTCGACCGCGCGCTCGCCGTCTTGAATCAAATGGCGGGGCTTACGGTCGACACATCAAACCTCGCCCTGCCGGTGCTGCTCGTGATGGCTTTAGCGGCTGCCTCGCACTCGTTGCCCGCGTCGATCTCCGACAAAGCGCAAAAGGGTTTCAGCCGCCTGCCGTCGCCCGTGCAGGCGAGCATGCTCTTCGCGCTCGCCGTGGGGCTCTACATGGTCGCGAGCAGCGATGTAGTCCCGTTCATCTATTCCAGGTTCTGAACAATGAATGAGATTAAAGAGAGAGTGATCTTCAGCAAGACCGCGCGCACGGTCGCGTTGTTCTCGTTGTTGGCCGCGCTGCCTTACACGATGCCCGCGCTGAGCAGGTATCGCATCGTGAATCTGCGGACGGGCGAGGCGAGCGTGTCTGATTCATCAGCGCCGCAAGCAATCGATCTGACGGTTGAGGCCGAAACTAAATCTCGAATGATCCCTGGCGAGATCGAAGACCCGACGGGCCATGCCCTGGACAACTTTTTTGCCGCGCTGCTCAAGACGGAGGCGGAAGCGGGCCAGACGCGCATAAGCCATTACGGGGATTCGCCGATTACTAACGACGGCATCACCTCGACCGTGCGGCGCAAGCTCCAGCTCAAGTTCGGCGACGGCGGCCACGGCTTTATCCTCGCCACAAAGCCGTGGGCCTGGTACGGGCACGCGGGCGTAGCTCACGAAGCTTCGGGCGGCTGGTCTACTGACCCGATATTCATCTCGCGCGGGGACCACCTCTACGGGCTCGGCGGGGCCACGGCAAAGGCCGACGCGGCGGGCGCGACGGCCAGCTTCTCTACGGCGAGCGAAGGCGAAGTCGGCCGGGCCGTTTCATCATTCGACATTTATTTTCTGGCTCAGCCGTCGGGCGGCGATTTTGACATAGAGGTTGATGATAAACATTACAGTCGCGTCTCTACCGCGGGCGATCAGACGGGGTCGGCGTTTCACCGGGTCGAGTTGGATAAAGGCGCGCACCGTTTAACTATCAAGACCGCGGGCGACGGTGAGGTGCGATTGTTCGGAGTGGCGATGGAAACCGCGGGGGCCGGCGTGCAGTACGATTCGCTCGGAGTCAACGGCGCTTTCATCGGCCTGCTCGCGCATTACCTGGACGAGCAGCATTGGGCCGAGCAATTGCGCCGCCGCCGGCCCGACCTGGTCATCATCGGTTACGGCGCGAACGAGAGCCAGTTCGAGCGTTTGCCTATGGACCAGTACGAGCGCGACACGAAAGAGGTGACACGCCGCATAAGGGCGGCTCTGCCGGGAGCTTCGATAATGTTCATCGGCCCTATGGACAGGGGGATGCGCGGGCCGGGCGGCGGGATAATCACGCGACCGATGATACCTAAACTGATTGCCTACCAGCGCCGCGTCGCCGCACAAACCGGGTGCGCCTTCTTTGACACCTACAGCGCGATGGGGGGCGAAGGCACTGTCGCGCGATGGCGCGAAGCAAAGCCGAAACTGATGGGAGGCGACTTGACGCACCCGACCGCCCAGGGCTCTGAGCGAGTCGGCACGCTCATCTTTGACGCGATAATCCGGGCTTATGAAGAGTACAAAGTGAAAAGGAGTCTATAAGAAATGTTACCTGAGCCGGTGATGACTTTTTTGAGCCAGGCGGCGCGACAGGCGCGCGCCGACATGCCTGATCGCGATTCGTCGCTCTTTACTTCGGGCTTGCTCGATTCGTTCACACTTGTCGACTTCGTCGCCGTCATAGAGAGCGAATGCGGCGTCAGGGTCGACGACCATGATTTGAGGCCGGAGAACTTTGACACGATCTCGAAGATCGAATCTTTCATCGAACGTTTAGGGAAGGCCCGATGAGCTGCTACGTCATAGGTTATGGCGCGGGCGTGCCCGAGCGGGTCGTGACGAACGAGGAGCTCGGCCCGACGCTCGGGGTCGCGCCCGAATGGATCGAAGCTAACTCCGGCATACGCGAGCGTCGGTGGGCGAGCGCTGACCAGGCCGCTTCGGACCTGGCGCGAGTCGCTCTGCAAGCTGCGCTGGAAGACGCCGGGTTGACGGCCGAGCAGATAGACTATTTCGTAGGGTGCACGCTTTCGCCCGATTACCAGGTCCCTGGCATCGCGCCGATAGTTCAGCGAAAGTTGGAAAGCGCGCGACAGGTCCCCGCCGTAGACCTTAGAGTCGGCTGCGCGGCGATCCTCTACAGCCTGCAACTGGCGCGCGCGCTGATCTGCTCGCGCACGGCGAGCGCGGTCGCCTGCTTCGGCGCGGAAGCACAGTCTAAGGGATTAGACCTCGATCGGCGGAGCGCCGAGGTGAGCATGTTGTTCGGCGATGGGGCGGGCGCGATTGTCGTCGCCGATGAATCGCTCTTGCGCAAGGGCGACGCCCGCCCGGTCTTGCGAATAGATGACGTGTGGATCGCCACAGACGGGAGCTTCGCGGAAGAGTTGATAATCCGCTCGCCCGGCACGGCCAACGGCGCGCGGTGGGTGGACAGAGAACAGATCGACGCCGGCCTTCATTTAGGTTCAATGCAAGGTCGCAGCGTGATTCTACACGCCGTCAGGAAGCTCGCCGACGCCGCGAGATTGATTACAGAGCGCAACGGGATTTCAATCGAAGAGATCGATTTGATCGTGCCGCACCAGGCGAACGCGAACCTGTTGCGCTCGCTCGCGAACCGTCTATCGATCGCAAGCGAGCGCGTAATCACAAACGTCGACCGCTACGGGAACACCAGCGGCGCGTCGGCGTTCCTGGCCCTGTGTCAGGCCGCGCGCGATGGCCGGCTGCGGCCTGGGGCGCGCGTGCTGATACTGGCGTTCGGCGCGGGCTTCACGTGGGGCGCAGCGGTCGGTAGAGTGCTGAGTCCTCAGCGGTGAGTGCTGAAAGCATGCCTGCAAAGCCTCGTAGAGGCTCAATATTTGTAGAAGGGTTACATAACCATTATCCAACTCCGTAGGAGTTGAATATCAAACATACAACCCCTACGGAGTTGTAAGGACCTGCCTTGCGATCAACTACAAACATCCGGCTGCTACGCAGCCGAGTAAGCTGCTACTTCTCTGACGCGCTCTGAGCAAAAGAGGATCTATTACTCAGGACTCAGGACTAATTCTTAGCCAGATTCTGCGGGTCTTGCGGGACGGCGATGAAGGGAAGGTTTCGGTACAGCTCCCCCACGTCCAACCCGTACCCGACTACGAATTCGTTCGGGATTGTGAAGCCGATGTAACGGGCTTCGACCTCTATCTCGTGCCGGTCGGGCTTATCCAACAGCGCGGCGACCGCCACGGAATGCACTTCGCGCTGTCGGAATATGTTGAGCAGGTAATTGAGCGTCAGGCCCGTGTCAATGATGTCTTCGACTACGAGCACGTCCTTGCCGGCGAGGCTGCGGTCGAGGTCTTTCGTTATCCTCACCTCGCCCGACGATTTCGTAGACGCCCCGTAGCTCGATATGCCGACGAAGTCGAGCGACACGGGAAGGTCGATGGAGCGCATCAAGTCTGAGAGGAAAACACAAGCCCCTTTCAGGACCCCGACAAGCAGGAGGTTCTTTTCGGCGTAGTCGCGCGTTATCTGTGTGCCGAGCTCGCGCACGCGGTCCTGCAACTGCTCCGTGGTTATCATGATCTTCAAGTTCGGGTCTTGCATGAAAGATGCGCGCTCGCTGGCGGTCATAACGGGCTCCTTTGTGTTTGGGGTTGATCGACGTCGAGCGTGCAATATACGGGAAGCCCGATTTGTGAGTCAAGGTTGGAACCCCGCGGCCCTCCAGAGCTTCTCCGAGTCAAACATTCGCCCGCGCGCGATCACCCACTTCAGCCTCCTGATGTTGCTGATCGATTCCAGAGGGTTCGAGTCGATTACGATAATGTCGGCCCGCTTGCCCGCCTCGACGGTCCCGACATCCTTCTCCTTTTTCATGACGCGGGCGGGCACGACGGTCGCCGCCTGAATCGCTTCCATAGGTGTGAGGCCCGCTTTTACGAAGAGCTCAAGCTCGCGGTGGAGGCTGTGGCCGGGGATTACGACATCGGTTCCCGCGACTATTGGGACGCCCGCCTTGTGCAGGGCGCCGACTATGGCAACGAATCGCTCGAACGTATTGCGATAAAATACTTCCGATTCGGTCGGGACGCCTATGTTATTCACATGCTCGGCGTACTCGCGCGGGGCGTGCGCGAAACCGGGCTCGAAGTCGGTGATCGGCTTTCTTTTGCTTCGTGTGAACATCTCCATGTAAGCGAGCGTCGGATCGATTACTGTTTTATGATCTATGAAGAACTGAATGTCTTTATTCGCCTCCGGGCCGCGATTTATCACGGGGGCGACAAAGTTTATGTGGCTGATCTGGTCCTGACCCGCTTCGACTGCCTTGCGCGCGTTGAGCGAGCGCGGGACGTGGCCGGTCAAAGTCATCCCGAGCGAGTGCGCTTCGGCGGCGATCGCCTTCAGCAATTCGAGCGTGATGCGATCTCTGATTTTGATCTGTTCGAAGCCCGCGTTCTTGTAACGCCTGACCGCCGCCCGCGCCTCGTCCGGCGTGGCGACCTCGAAGTCGACCTGTGGGCCATCGCCTTTAGCCTCTATGTAACCGGCCAGGAGCATGTCGGGTCCGAGCCCGCGCCCCTGCTTGATCGCATCCCTCATCACGGTGACGAACTCGAATTCGCTGCCCATGTCGCGCACCGTGGTCACCCCGGCCGCGAGGTAGGCCGGGCCGAACTCTGCCTGGAACGAATGCGAGTGCATGTCCCAGAGGCCCGGCAGGATGTACTTGCCTCGCGCGTCGACGACGGTCGCGCCCTTAGGGATGCTTACGCGCGAGCGCGGCCCCGCGGCGACGATCCGGTCTTTTTCTATCACGACCACGGAATCGGCCACGGGAGCCGATCCTGTGCCATCGATCAGTGTCCCGCCGCTCAAAACGAGCGCGCGCGGAAGCGGGCGGGCGAGACTGTTTGCGGCCTCTGTCATCCTTGCCACGCGGTCTTCCGCGGTCCGAGCCAGGAAAAAGGGCAGAGCCGTTTCGTATCCATCTCTGATGGCCGCGAGAGTCGCTTCGACATCGCCCCCGCCGAAATTGACTACGGCGACAAGCCGGCGCGCGCTGTCCATCCATACGGTCTGCGCGCCCCAGCTAAGGCCCGAAAGAAGATAGCGGTCGAGAAGCACTTTCTTGCCGCCGAGCTCGACCTCATCCCGCCCGCGATGCTCGATTGCGGCTTTGCCCGCGGGGAGAATATCGACCGGGTTCTTGACGCCCTGCGAGACGAGGTAGCGGATGAGCATCATCTGCAAGCTCGCTGGCGCATAGCCCGAGAGCGTGAAGAAGCGCGCGGGGACGGCGACCTTTCTGGTCTGTTCGCCTTCGCGCACGGTGGCGCTCGACCCTTCTACGACGACCGAGAGGTCTACCTTGTCGCCTGAAGCCTTCGTCCCTTTGAGGTTGAGCTGTCGCGGCGTCAGATCGCGCCGCACAGTGAGGCTCGCCGCGAGCGGGCCTTCTACGTCGAGCGAGGAGAGGTTGAGTGTGGAGGTCAGGACGAGGTCGTCGCCTTCGCGCGTGATCTTATAAGTCTCTTCGCCTTGAACATGCTTGGTTTCGTAAATGCGGAACTTGCCCTCTTCGATGGTCTGACCGTCGCTGTTGACGCCGACCGCCGCCGAAAATACGAGAGCCGCGCAGAGAGCGATTAAGACAAACGCGCGGCGGGGCAAGCTCACCGAAAAGGGTTTAAGGGTTTTCATTTGATTACCGCGCTAAGGATAATCCAACGTGTAATAAATACTGCCGTCGCCGACTATGAAGATCATATCGCGCCCGCCGGCTTTTATGGGCGATATGCCTTCAGGCTTATCAAACACGTCTTCGTCTAAGAACATCCTCTCGCTGGGCGGGGAGCTCGGGTTGCCGTCCCATTCCCAAAGCTTGAAATCGGTCTTTGAGATGGTTTCGGGAGCGCCGGATATGATGAGGAATGAATTGCGCGCGGGATCGTATTGAATGTCACGCACCCCCAGGTCGTCAAGAGGGATGCTGATCGCGCGCGGCTCGACAAATGACAGGCTCTCGGCCGTGAAGGCTTGCCCCGCGGCGGGCGGTTTGACGGGGACGAGCATCGCCTGGCCATTTATGATCGGCGAGCGCAGCCCCAGGAGCAACTGCTGCCGCGCCGGGTCCCAGGCGATGCCTTCGATGTTGAGCCCGCCGTCCGAGCCTTTCTGTTCGCCGTCGCCTTTGAGCTGCGGGACGTTTGCGATCAAGAGGGCGCGAAAGTTCTTGACTGCCTCGGCGCGCGCCGTCATGGCCTTTGGGTCGAAGGCGAACCTGACGAGCGCGTTATGCTCGCTCTTGGGCCGCGATTGCGAGCCTACGACGTAATAAAAAGTACCGTCACTCGTGATGCCTTCCGGGTCTTCGACCTCGACCCCGAGCGGGACCGGGGTGATCGCGCCCGCTTGCTTGCCCGACTGGTCGAGCCGGGTCCAAAAGACGCGGTCGGGTTTGCTGTCGTCAATAAAGAGAATCCCGTCCGTGCCTGGGACCGCCACGACGCCCGACGCTTCGAATTTCCCCCCTTCGAAGGGGGTCCCTGCGTCTTTCTTATGTTTCGATTTCGATCCGCCTCCGCCGCCATCTTTCTTGCCTGAGCCACACGCCGCGGAGAATAGCAAGACACCGGCCGTCAAAATCAGAATGAATAGGGTTTTATGCGGAGCATTGAGGAAGGCCATTTGCGAGGATCACTTTCTCTAAGAGTACCGGCGTCCACTTTCGGCCATTAAACAATCGTTCGCGGGCGGAGTTACTGAGGGTCTACGATATCGACCTTCATATAACTGCTGCCGTCTCCGACGACGAGGACGAAATCGCGCCCGCCCATGCGCACGCGCGTGACCCCCTCGGGCTTCATCACCGGGTCGAGCTTAGTCAATTCTACCGGGGCCGACTCGGGGTTCGACTGATCCGTGTTGCCGCCCCACTCCCAGAGCGAAGTGGCGGAGATCCCGCCCAGCCCTGTCGAGACGGGCGAGCCCGCGACGATCAGGTAAGAGTTCGACTTTGTGTCGTAATGAATATCTCGAATCCCAAGGCCGCCGAGCGACAGAGGTATCGCCGCGCCGGGCGGCTGAAGGTTATCGCGCGAGAACGCGCCGCGCGGGTCGCGCAGCTTGATGGGAACGACCAGCGCCTGGCCGTTTACGACGGGCGAGCGCAGCCCGAGCAGCAGGCGGTCGTTGGTCACGTCCCAGGCGATGCCTTCGATGTTGAGCCCGCCCGCGTTGCCGGGCTTGTCTTTCACGTCTCTGAGCTCGGGCACGTTTTCGAGCAGAAAGCCGCGCAGGTCGGTTATCACTTCCGGCGGCCCTTTAACGGTCTGGGTCGAGGCGTCGAAGGCAAACCGCGCCAGCGCGTTCCGCTCGCCTTTCTCCGGCTGCGAGTTCGAGCCCACGACGTAAAAGAATGAGCCTCCGTAGACTATCCCTTCGTGATCGGCGACCTGGAAGCCGTAATCTATCGGCTTGATCTCTCCCACCTGGCGGCCCGACTGGTCAAGTTGCATCCAGAAGATCTGGCCGGGCTTGCCGTCGTCGACAAAATAGACCCCGTCGGTGTTAGGTATTTGAGCGACGCCCGAGGCTTCATAGACGCCGCCGGCAAAGGCGATTCCGGCCCCCGGAGTTGCGACGCGCTCCCGCTTAGGCTTCGAGTTAGAGTTTTCATTGGCGGGTTGCGAAGGCGACATGCTGCGGTTGGCGATATAGAGCGCGAGCCCTACGGACAGAAGCACCGCCATCACCTGTGCGACGATTCGGCTCGCCGCGCCTACGTACGCGGCTTTCAATCGGTCGTCTTCCTTCTTCTTCTTCTTCTTCTTCTTCTCGTCCAGGTGCTCTTCGGCCGTCTGTGGCGCCGCGACCGCGGCGGCTATGGGCGCGGCCATGACTTCAGGCTGCGGCGGCTGCGCAGGAGGCGTTTGCGCCTGAGGTGGCGGCGAGGACGTTTCGGCGGTAGTGATCTTCTTTCGCTTGCCGTGGGTCGTGTCGGGCGGGGGCGCGGCGCCCGCTTCGCCTTCCATCCCGGCGCGGCGGCGTATCTCTTCGAGCACATCGGAAGATAGAGTCGAAGTGATGTTCTCGGTCGTTTCGCCGCTGTTTCTGAAGGTCAAAACGGTCTGCCCCAACTGGATCGCGTCGCCATGGCGGAGCGTGCGCGCGTGCGTGCCCAGCCGCTCGCCGTTTACGAAGCTGCCGTTGCGGCTCCCCAGATCGACTATGCTGTAGCCGCCGTCGCGCGCCAGCAGTATCGCATGAGTGTTGCTGACCGTTGGGTCCGCGATGACTATGTTGTTGTGCGGAGCCTTACCGATTTCGATCTCGGCCTGGTTTATCATGTAGCGGAGCTTCTCGCCCGTCGGCAACACGCCTATCAGCTTAGGCCCGTAATAAGCTTCGATCTGTTCTGAGATCCGGGACCACGTGGCGAGGTGGAGATCGACCGGGAGCCCCATCTCTTTTTCGACCTTCTCGACCGCAGCCGCGTCGGTCGGGTCGCTGACTGCCAGTCGGAGCCGTCCGTCCGCCTCGCTGAAGGCGAAGGCGTGATGGTCGCGGGCGATGCGCGAGGAGAACCTTATCGCCAGCGGCTCGTCTATTTCGGTCGGGGAAAGCTCGACGGTCGGGAGCTGGAAGACGCGACTCATCAGGTCGCGGAGCGCCTCTTCGCTCACCTGGCGCTCGTCTAGCAGCGCGCGATAGAGCCTGCGACCTCTTGCGTCCGCGCCGCGCAGCCGCTCGACATCGTTGCGCGTGACGAGCCCCTCGTTTATGACAGCCTGGGCCAGAGAGTCTTCCGTGAGCGGCAGCGGCCCGGCGTCGGCGGCCGGCATCTGGGCCAGGACTTCCGTGAGGTTGATTGCGCCCGTCTCGCTGTGGTCGCGGAGCCGGAAGGTGATCTTTGAAAGGCCTATGCCCACCATGTCGCCGTGGTTAAGCTTGCGCGGCTCGGTGATGCGCTCGCCGTTGACGAAAGTGCCGTTGCGCGAGCCCAGGTCTACGATAGTGTAGACGCCCTCTTCGGCGCGTATCAGCGCGTGCGAAGAGGAGACGGCCGGGTCGGCGATCACTATGTCGTTGCGCGGCCCCTTGCCTATCTGGGCCTCGGACCTCTGCATCTCGCGGTCGAACACGTCGCCCGACGGCAGCAAAATCCGCAGCATCGCTTTGTGCTCGGTCTCGCCCTGAGGCTCGATCGAATCCGTGGTGTTGGCGGGGTCTACGGCCAGCGTGTCGAGTGCGCGCGGGATGTTCTCGGTCCCCTTAATACGGGTCTGGCTCGTGATGGCCGGGTCGGCGTTCGGCGAGCCGGGCGCGGCCTGGGCCTTTTCGGCCTGTGGGTTTTCGGCCTCGGCTTGCTGGATGTTGAGCGCTTCGTAATACTCGCGCAGGTCGTTGCCGCAGCGATAGCAGAATCGCTGCCCCTCGCGAGCGACAGGTGATTTACATTGCGGACACGCTAACGTCATATGTGGATGCCGGTTATCGCAAAAACCGGCCTCGTCGCACTCCCACTCTCACCCTATCGAGCTTTGTTCGAACCAAGCTAGAATAGCCGAATCACAGATAAAACCCATTATACACATGCTTGCGCCCGGTGACACGCCTCTGAAGGGCCACATCGCGCCGAGTATATCTACTAGTTGTATCAAAAGCAAGAAACGGCCAGGGTTTTATGTTTGACAGCCCCGAGGGGCGGGTCTACAATCACATCATCCGAACTAGAAAACTAAGGAGTATATCAATATGGGCCCGATTGGGTTTACCGAGATCTTAATAATCTTGCTGATCGTGATCATTCTGTTCGGCGCGCGCCGCATCCCGGAGCTTGCCAAGGGGCTCGGCGAAGGGATACGCAACTTTAAGACGGGCATTCGCGGCGACGAGCGGCCGGAGCTGGAAGAGCGCAAGTACCGTGACGAAATGGACCGCAGAGAAGAAAGTCGCAGATCTGTTTAACCGGTGGTAAAGAGGTCCCTCTCCCCTCGGTCCTTCTCTCAGGCTTTTTCAACGTCAATCGAAATCATCTGTGAGCGGCTGGCGCCCGGCGAAACCGGAATCGGTCTCGTGCCACCAGCCTATCTCTTCCTCGTCGGGCTTCCAGCAGAGGTAGACGACGCGGCCGTCCCGCTCGTGCGGGAAGTCGACGAGCCCCGTGCGGAAGTCTTTGATGAGCACGCCCAGAAGCTCTATCTCCTGGACGGCCTCGCTGAAGGCGATCAGGTGCGTCAGGTAAGTGGGGCCGAGGCGGCTCCCGCCGTTCAGCTCCGCCTTCTCCCTGGCGCGGTCCAGCTCGACGCGCATGTCGAGCAGGTTCTCGCGCTCGGAGGCGACGCGCGCGAGCAACCGCCTCAGCCTGGGTATGAGGCTGCGGGCTTCGCTCAGCGTGAACAGGCGTGACTCTTCCGTCTCGTCGTACATCGTCTCAATGCTGCCACAGATGATTTCAAATCTCAAATTTCAAATATGAGGTTTGAGATCACTTCTCCGAATGTCCTATCTGGTAAAAGCCGGGCAGCTCGACCGGCAACCGCCCCTTAAATTCGATCTCGCCGAGCACGGCCTTTAACGCCGCCTCCTCGGCCGCGGGGTAGTACTCGTAGGCGAGTACGTAGCTCGGCAGCTCCGGCACGAAGGTTATCAAGTAAGGGCTCCCGTAGAGCACGAAGACGAATGGCTTTTCCATCGCCGAAAGTTGCTTTAGAAGGTTGATCTCGCCTTCGGTCATATCGATCGTGCCTTTGAAAGACGAGACGCGGATAAAGCCATTGACTATGACTACGTCTGAGAAGGCGGCGAGTTTTCGTATCAAATCGAACTCGGCCGGGGAGGTCTTGTCGGTCACGTAAACGCTCGTCGTCTTCTGGTGGCGCGCGGCCAGCCCCGCATAAAAAGCGCGGCCGGGGACTCCGTCTCGCCACCCCTCGCTGTTGTCGACGATGGTGATGAACAGGACTTGCTGATCCGGCGCGAGCTTGAGCGGCAGCACGTCGCGCTTGTCGCGGACGAGCGTGATCGCGCTTTCGATTATCTGGCGGGCGGCGCGCTGGTGCTCGGCGCTTCCGAGCACGCGGTCTAGCTTGCTAATGTCTACGAGGCGGTTCTTATCCAGCCCGAGTTTAGCCTTGGCCCCGAGCACGCGGCGGACCGACTGGTCAAGGCGTGCGACCGTGATCTCGTTCGCTTCGACCGCGCGCTTGATGGCCGTGAAAGCCTTCTCGACGCTCGGCGGGTAGAGCACTATGTCGGCGCCGGCTTTGATCGCGCGGACGGCGGCTTCGCCTTCCGGGTAGTGCGCCGCGACGCCGCGCATGTTCATGGCGTCGGTGAAGATCACCCCGCCGAAATTCATCTCGCTCCTGAGCACGCCCGTGAGCACCTTCGACGACAGTGTGGCTGGTAGGCGCTCGGCCTCAATGCGCGGGAGTGCGATGTGCGCGCTCATCACGCCGCCGACGCCCTCTTCGATCGCCGCGCGGAACGGCGGCAGCTCCACCTGGTCGAGCCGCGCGCGGTCCACGTCTATCGTCGGCAGTTCGAGGTGCGAATCGACGGAGGTGTCGCCGTGGCCGGGGAAGTGCTTTGCCGTAGCCATCGCCCCCGCCGACTGAGAGCCGCGGATGTAGGCGCGCGCCATCTTCGACACCGTCTGCGGGTCGCCGCCGAAAGAGCGTATGTTGATGATGGGGTTGCGCGCGTTGTTGTTCACGTCCACGACGGGGTAGAAATTTACGTGCACGCCGAGCGCGCGCGCCTCGACGGCCGCGACGCGGCCCGCCATCTCGACAAGCTCCGTGCTTCCGGTCGCGCCCATCGCCATAGCCCGCGGCAGCCGAGTAGCGCCCATATAGCGCAGCCCGACGCCGCCTTCGAAATCGGCCGTGATCCAGAGCGGGAGCTTGGCCAGCTCCTGCATGTGGTTTATCAAGAGCGCGACGCCCGCCGGCTCGTGCAGCGTGTTGACCTCGCCGAGCATGTGATAGCCGCCTACGTGAAACTCTGTGATGTCGCGCCGCACCTGTTGAAACGCTTCGCTGTCCTGGCTCATGAACATGCCGACGACGGCCGGGATGATCAACTGGCCTATCTTCTCGTCGACGGTCATCGAGGCGAGCGTCTTTTCAACCCAAGCGGCGGCTGGCTGATCGCTCTTTTGTTGGCTCGGCTTCCTTTGCCCGTTCTGCGGCAGGCCCGCCAGCGCGTTTGAAGTGCTCAGCACCAGTAGCGCGAGAATAATCCTTTTCAGTCTTATCATAGGGCTCACTTTACCATAGCCGCTCACGACTTTCTAAGTCCTGAGTCCTGAGTGCTGAGTGCTGAGTATTTTCTTTCACTCAGGACTCAGCACTCAGCACTCAGCACTTTTGTGTTGTATACTAGCCGAGGTGGCGCTTGCCAATTTTGCCGCGCAGTTAGCGGTCCCGTCAGAGGATTAAATGATTCGGAAACTCATCTTGACGATAGTCATCAGCGCAGTATCGCTCAACGCGGCCTGCGTCGGCTCTGAAAACGAAAACGCCGCTAATCGCAACAACAACGCGAACGCGAACGCTAACGCTAACGAGGGCGCGAAGGCAGGCGGCGACGCTCTGAGCGACGCGATGGTAAATCTTGAAGTAAAGCTCGCCCTGATTGCCGACGGGCGGACGAGCGGGTTCGCGACCGACGTCGATACTCGTGACGGACAGGTCACGCTCAGCGGCAAGGTCGACACGGAGCAGGCCAGGACCGCGGCCGACGAGGTCGCCAAGAAGGTCTCCGGCGTTAAGAGCGTGAATAACCAGCTACAGGTCGTGCCCGAAGCGAAGCGCAAAGAGGTCGACGCGACAGACGAGAAGATCACCGACGCCATCGAAAAGGCTATGGAGACGGACCCGAGCTTGACCGACGTGGGGCTTTCGGCCGACAGCAATAACGGCGTCGTCACGCTGGATGGTACGGTCGAAACGCGGGAACAGCTCGTGAAGGCCGCCGAGGCGATCCGCAAAGTGCCCGGCGTCAAGTCGGTCGATACGAAACCCGTCACCGTTTCGGGCGACAAGTAGGCAGTCATCTGAAATCTCAAATTTCAAATTTGAAATTTCAAAATGACTGCCCGCGTGTCTCACCTGTTGCGCGCAACTATCCGGCGCGAGCCGCTATCGTTCGCTCGGCCCGCGCGGGCGATGTAGCGAGCCTGGCACTGAGATTGACTCCGCCTTATCGCCTGCTGCGCTGTGCGGTAGCCGTGCTTCCTCGGGTCTATCTCGAAATGCGCGGGGTCTGCGAGCCCGTACCGCCAACTGAACCCGCTCTTGCGCATTATCGCGACTATCCTCCGCCCTCGCGGGGTCAGCCGCTTCGCGCCGCGAGGCCCTATTGCCACGCCTGACATGTCGACGGCAAACCCGGCCTCGTGCAACGACTCGCCCGGCGGCTTCGCGTAATAGAGGCCCGGGTGCGCGCGGCGGCAGCGGCGGCTGTTCGAGCACCTGTGGAGCTTGGCCTGGTGGGCGGATGAGCGCCATGTGCTGGTCACTTTCGGCTCTATGCCTGCGCGTCGCAAGTCGCGCATGGCGTTGTGGTAGTTTCTTGCGATGGCGGGATCGACGTAGCCTCTGGGGTGACAGGCGGCGGTTTGCGCGCCTCTTTTCGCGGCCTTCGATTTATTCCTGACCGAAATCTGAGCGGCGCACTGGCCGCAGCCCTGAGCGCGCCGTGACTTCGTAGCCGCGCGCTGCGGCCCGCGTTTGTTGGTTTTAGAAAGGTGAGCTTTGTTACGCGCCGTCGCGGCGCGTCTTGACTGCCCGAATGCATAGCCTGTCGTCGAAGCTGTGAGAAAGGCAGCGACCCACAGCCCAACCAATAATGATCGCATGAGTCTATTTCCTGTGGGGCCTATCGCTCTTGTCGGAGGGGCTTCTCCAAGAGAGCGTGAAGGTGAAATTAATCCTGTCGGACAGTCCGGCCCCCTGTATATACCACCAGTCGGGCAGAATTACAATTTATTCTTTTGCCTTCGTAGATTGGACGTAAACGCTGTCGGCCACGTAGACCAGCGGCCGCGCAAACCTGCTCGCCTTCCTCAGCGCCTCCGACGCCGCGATGATGAGCTTTAATTTCGCGGGCATCAGGTGGCGGTCCGATTCTTGAATCCCCGTGCCGAAGTAGCAGTCGACCGAGATCTCGGTCTTGCCTATCGTTGAGAAGAGTCTTTTCAAAGAGGGGATGGTCCAGAACCTTACCTCGAATCCTTCGGCCGCCCTGAAGCGCCGCCGCGCCTGATTGTAAAGCGTCCTTACGCCGAAAGTGGTTGCCATCTGCACTAGGCTCACGCCCCCGGCCCTTAGCACGCGCGTGATCTCGGATACGGTCGCGCCTACGTCCTCCTTGCTCAGGTGTTGGAGCACGCTATAAGAAAAGAGCTTGTCGAAGCTGCGCGCGGCGAATGGGAGATAGCGGGCGTCGGCTACGACATACTTATTCGAAAGGCCCAGCTCGCGGCTCACGCGTCTGGCCGCCATGACCGCGCCGAGCTGCGGGTCTATGCCGACGACGTTATACCCGTGACGTGCGGCCGCAATCGACCACCTCCCCCAGTTGCAGCCGATGTCGAGAAACGTCTGGCCGCCGCCCGGCGGGAGCCGCAGGTGCGGTATCGGGTACGAATCGAGCTTGCCAACCAGATGGCCGTACAGGTTCCCGTTGGTCGCTCCAATCATGAAAGCGACCACCGGGTCGATCTTGCTCGCGCCGTTTCGCGCCAGCTCAGCTATGCCCTTTTTTTGAACTTCACTGAGGCTGAGTGACTCAAGGTAGAGTTCGGGCGTCTGGTCTTTGTCGGAGAGTCCCGCCGCCTGTTGGAGCGTCTTTTCGGCGGCGCCTATGGTCTGAGGCTGGTCGTCGAGCAGCATCACGGGGAGGCCGTCTACTACGGGGTAAGTGTGACCTTCGATGCAGGTGAGCTTAGAGCCCGCGGCCTCAAGTCGTGTGTGATCGCGCGGGCAGACCAGGTTGTCGAGATACCAGCGGTCCATCAGCTCAAGGCGCTTTGAGCGTGGTTGAAGGATAGCAGCGGCCGCAGGCAGTGTAGCCGCTCGACCTCGCCTGTGACAGCGCCATCGGCACTTTCTTCTTGCCCAGGTACTCGCAGCCCGACTTGTGATACATGCGGTCGGCGCTCGAAGTCAGGACCATCGCCTCCGTAGACGTGGATGCGGGCGTGGCCCCCGACGAGCCGGAGAGCGCCGGCAGGTTCGGCCCGATCTCTGAAGGATTCATCGGGTTGAGCTTCCTCGCCTTGCCGTCGGCAGTTGTGCCGGTCGCGGGCGGCGTCTGCGCGGAGGCGACCGAAGAGCTTGACGTGTCCAGCCCCCAGACGCCGCGCATCGCCTGCATGGCGTCGCGCTCGTAGCTGCGGAAATCGTCTATGAGTCGAAACTGCTCGGTCGCCTGCACCATCGCGTAGCCGCGCTTGATCATCTCCGCGTTGACCAGCAAACCGTCGCGCGTGTAGACGTAGGCGAGTGTCTGCCCTTTGCCGTCCTTGTTCTGGCCGTCGGCGTAGGCGGGGTCGAGCTCAAGGCGCACGTCCTGGTTGAGCAGCGTCTTTTCGGCAAACGCGAGCGACTGCTGGCCGTGAGCGCCATAGACTTCGCTCGGCGCTTTGCCGTCGGGCGTCTCGATGCCTATCATACGCACTGCGCCTACGCCATCGACTTCGATCGTGTCGCCGCGCAACAAGCGCGTGACGCGCACGAACCCCTCGGGCGGCGCTTCGGAGGCGGCCGCGCTCTTGGTCGCCTCTGTCCTCGATGCAGGCACGGCGGCCAGGCTCTCTTTAGTCGTAGTGTATTTAGCCGTGGCGAAGCCGAAGGCGAACCCCCCGACCAGCGCCAGGCAGATGTAGACTATCACCTGGCGTCGATCTATGCCGATCTGCCACCGCGGAGAGTAGTCCGATTCCACTCGTTCTTTTTCCAGCTCAAACATATCAAACGCTCACTTGCGCGAGGGCGCGCGCCTCTCTAGTGGAAGGTTTATAC
The DNA here is from genome assembly GCA_035249305.1 of Blastocatellia bacterium. GTDB lineage: Bacteria > Acidobacteriota > Blastocatellia > UBA7656 > UBA7656 > DASUNP01. Next base: position 22,383 of record DATFGQ010000054.1, read on the forward strand.
GGGCCGGGAGTCAGGCTCGCGAAATGGAATTGTCTCACCGCGCCTCACCGGCAGTCAACAACAAAGCTGCCGGGCGGGGGGCGAAGTCGCGACGGGACGGTCGAAGTTCGGAGGTCAAAAAAAAGTGATTTTTCCTCGAAAAAATGAGGTTTTTCGCCAATTTTTAGTTGCAACTTGGCGGTGAGTGTAGTAATCTTCGCGTCGCAGAAAACCCCTGGTTTTGCTGGCTCGAAAGGGGCGGCTAAAGCAGGGGTTTCGTTTTGAGAGCAGCGCGCAAAGTAATCAATTCAAACCGCGCGCGTGTCGTGCAGTTTTATTAAACAGCCTGTGCGATTGCACAGAGATCAATACAGAAAGAGAGAGATACCAACAATATGGCTACAGGAAAGAAGATGTCGAAGACGCAGCTCGCGACAGAGATCGCTGAAGCTACGGGGACCAACCGCAAAACGGCGTCGCAGTTCCTCGAGTCCTTGAGCGACATCGCCTACCGCGAAGTGAAGAAGAACGGCGAGATCACGATCCCTGGACTCGGCAAGCTGGTCAAACAACAGCGCAAGGCGCGCACGGGGCGCAACCCCGCGACCGGCGAAGAGATCAAGATACCGGCCAAGACTGTCGTCAAGTTCCGCATTGCCAAGGCGGCGAAAGACTCCGTGCTCGGCGCGGCGAAGAAGTAACAACGCGCTAGACCTCTAAGGCCCGCGCGAGTGCGCGCCGGCCCGCGGTCAGCCTCGTCCATAACACGGAAGCGTCGCGGCGGCTCGATCTCGTCCGCCAAAGGTCATAGAATCTGATCCATCTCGCTCGCCGCCGCTCGCAATCAATCTACTGTCTGGCCGGCCCCTCACGATCGAAGGCCGGCCATCACTTTTTTCGCCCCATCTCGGTCGCGGCTACCCGCAGTATGGTCCAGACTATGCGGAACCCCGCGCGGATCGATCCCGTGATCGTGCCCGCGACTTTAGACTCCCCGGCCGCGCGGTTGCGCCAACTCACTGCCACCTCTTTAACGCGCAGCCCGCGCGCGGCCGCCTTCGTCTGCATCTCGATAGACCAGCCGTAGGTCATCTCTTCGAGCCCGAGGCTGTCGAGCGCCGACCTCTTTATAGCCCGGAACGGCCCCATGTCAGTGTAGCGGACTCCGTAGAGCGAGCGGATCATAATTGATGAGAGCTTTGACCCGAAGAGCTGCGCGGCGGTCATCGATTTCGCTTCGCGCTCGCCCAACAAGCGCGAGCCGAGCACGAGGTCGTAGCCTTGCTCTATGAGCGGGCCGACAAGCAGCGCCATCTCGGCCGGGTCGTCGGACAGGTCTGCGTCCATCTGTACAATTATGTCGCAATCCTTCGAGACGCTGTCGACGCCGCGTCGGCAAGCCCGCCCGTAGCCTCGCACGGGCTCGCTCACGACGACCGCGCCTGCGCGGCGAGCCTCTTCTGCGGTCTGGTCGGTCGAGCCGTTGTCTACGACTATGATCTCGGAGACCAGCCCTTGCGGTATCGCGCGAATGGTGCGCGCGATGACCTCCTGTTCGTTGAGCGCGGGGATTACGACCGATATGAACGCCATTTCGAGAGTCGCGATATTACTATTCTAAACCGGCGCTTTCAAGCGGCCCGGCGCTGGCACGAGTATTGCACCTCCATAAGAAAAAACACCAGGAGGGAAGTATGGATATCTTTGCGCTTCTTAAACAGGATCATGAAAAGGTAGCCGGGATTTTTGAGCAGCTTGAGCCGACCACGGAGCGGGCGGAGAAGACCCGCGAGGAGTTGTTCGCCCGGCTGAAAGCGGAACTCGATCTGCACGCGCTCTTGGAAGAGACGATACTCTACCCGGCGCTCAAACAGGAGGGAGAGACGCGGGAGATTGCGCTGGAAGGCGTTGAAGAGCACCGCGTCGTCAAACAGCTTTTGAAAGAGCTCGAAGCGATGCCTGTAACGAGCGAGCAGTGGACCGCGAAGCTGACCGTGCTCAAAGAGAACGTCGAGCATCACGTGGAGGAAGAAGAGGGCGAGATGTTCAAGAAAGCCCGCGCGACTTTGACCCGCGAGCATATCGACAGACTGACGGCGCTTCTCGAATCTGAGAAGAAAGCGCAGAAGGCCACGGCGCGGTAGCAGATCATCGATCACGGCCTGGAAAAATTCGGCGACGGATTACAGAATCGCACTATGCGACACAAACAGCCGCGCTCGGTCCAGGTCGTGATCTTCGCCGACAACTCACATGGTCGCGAGTATCTGCTGCTGAAGCGAGTAGCAGGCTTCGGAGGGTACTGGCAATCGGTGACGGGCTCGCTCGAAGAGGGCGAGACGCACGCCGAGGCGGCCGTGCGAGAAGTCCTGGAAGAGACGGGCATTGCAGCGACCGAAGAAGAATTGATAGACCTATCGCTGGTCAACACCTTCGAGATAGCCCCGCAGTGGAGAGTGAGATACGCGCCCGGCGTGACGCACAACGAAGAGGTCTGCTTCGCGCTCAAGGTAGACAAGTGCGAAGTGCGCGTCGACCCTCTTGAGCACGACGAGCATGCCTGGGCCGATTATGAGACCGCGCTCGGGATGCTCTACTGGGACAGCAGCAAGCGCGCCTTCGCCGCTCTCAAGAAAATGCTTGGTTAGGCTTAGCTTACTCACAAGGTTGAAAGTAGTGTCCTAAAGGTGTGTTGGTGAGCAAAATTGTAGGGGCAGCCCTTGTGGCTGCCCGGATCGTGCGCAGCACGATGACGGTCCGGCGCTTTCGCGCCGCCGGGCAGGGACAAGCCCGCGCCGCGCGAAGCGCATCATGCGCCATGGCCCATACAACTATCTCCTTCTATCGACAACACTACTTTGGGACACTGCCGAATATTCCCTTGCTTGAAATAAGGCGCTAAAGTTGAGAGCATTAGGTGCGATCCAATAGCGAAATGAGTAATCAGTTCCAATTTGACGTTTTCCTGAGCCATAACTCGAAGGACAAGCCACGTGTGCGGCGGCTGGCCGAGCGGCTGAAGCAAGCGGGGCTGCGCGTGTGGTTCGATGAGTGGTGCGTCGGAGCCGGGGATATTATCGCGTTGAAGGTGGATGAGGGACTGGAACGGTCCCGCGTGCTGCTGCTGTGCATCTCACCCAATGCGCTCGCCTCGGGCTGGGTGGCACTTGAGCGGAGCACAGCCGTCCATCGCGATCCCGCCAACACCGAGCGCCGCTTCATCCCGCTGCTGCTAGCCGACTGCGAGCTGCCCGACACGCTGCGGCGCTACAAATATGTGGATTTCCGCGATGAAGCGGAGGCGGCGTTTGCGGAACTGCTAGCCGTCTGTCGGCCCGAAGCGGGAGAGGCGCCGGCCACGAGTAAGCCCGAGCCGAAGAAGAAGCCGTCGAAGAAAAAGCCGCAGCCAAAGAGAGCGACGGAGCAGACCGAGCCGCTGGCCAGGCTGGAACGCAAGCTCACGGGGCGAGACGGTTCGGTCGATAGCATCGCTGTCAGCCCGGATGGGAATTTTGTGGCGGCAGGAATCGGGGATCACGTTGAAGCATGGAACCTGAGAACTGGTCTCGATCACAAGGCCAGTGCAAAGGTAGCCGACCATAACATTCATTCGCTGACGTTTACCGCAAACGGCAAGTGGATTATCACAACCGACAGCGGCATTGGTGAGGTCCGTGTCTTGGATTCAACGTCGCTAGAAGAGCGCCAGGTTCTTGGCGGCCACTCTGATCAGGTGTGGTCTGTTGTATCTCCTAGAGACGAGAATAGAGTAATTAGTGCGGCGTGGGACAATTCGGTGAGAGTATGGGACCTTCTCACAGGGGATTGTTTGAAAGTCCTGCAACTCGATTGCTCTGATCTCTTCCGATTGCATGCTCGCGACGATGCTAGCCGTGCAATATCGGGTCACCGTGACGGAACAGTTCGGCATTGGAATCTCGAAACGGGCGAATGTCTCGCGACCTTGAAGGGCCATTCGGAACTCGTGGTGAGCGTCCAGATCGCCCCCGATGGACGGTTCGCCGTTTCCGGTTCGGATGACAAGACCATCAAAGTCTGGGACTTGAAAACGGAGACCTGCGTCGGGTCGTTGGAGGGCCATCAAGATGATGTGCAATCTTTGGCCTTCTCCCACGACGGCGCTTTGATCGCCTCCGCTTCGTTCGACGATACAGTAAGGCTTTGGGATTGGAAATTGGGGGCGTGCTTGCAGGTGATCGAAGTTGAGGAGCCTAATTTCCCATTAGCCGTCGCCTTCAGTCCTGATGGTTTGCGGCTCGTGGTGGGCACGCATAAAAGCTCGGTTTACGTCTATCGTCTCACCGGCGTCCGCACGGCACCAGCAGCTGAGGCGACGCGCCGCTACGTGAATGCCAAGGTCGTATTGATTGGCGAGGGGACCGTGGGCAAGACTTCGCTCGCGCATCGCCTGATCGAAGACAAATACGTCGTCCGCGACCGCACGCACGGCATGAACGTCTGGCGGTTGGACCTACCGCAAAGCCCCCGCTCCCAGCTAGAAGTAGTTGAGGAGCGCGAGGTGTTGCTGTGGGACCTGGCCGGGCAGGAGGATTACCGCATTATCCATCAGCTCTTCCTGGATGAAACTGCACTGGCGGTACTGCTTATCAATCCGCAGAAGGATGATCCCTTTGCCGAGGCCGGCGACTGGCTCAAGGCGCTGAAGACCGCTGCCGGCACTCATGAATCCAACCGCGAAGCCGCCCGGCTGCTGGTCTTCTCGCAGGTCGACGTCGGCCGCATGAAGCTCGGCAACGCCAAGATCGAGAGGTTCTGCGAGCAGTACGGCTTCGCCGGTTGGCTGCCGACCAGCGCCAAGACGGGCGAAAATTGCTCGGACAAGAAAAACGGCGGCCAGCCTTCGAAACTGAAACAACTGATTGCCGAAAGCACCCCTTGGGACAAGCTGCCGTGGACGAGCACGCCACGCCTGCTGGTCGAACTGAAGAACGCCGTGGTGGCGATGCGCGACCAGAAAGACATTCGGCTGCTGCGCTTCGCCGAGCTGGCGCAACGGTTAGAGCAGGCGCTTCCGGGGGAGAGATTCGGCGAGTCCGATGTGCGCACCGCGGTGACGCTGCTGGCCAATCACGGGCTGGCCCGCCCGCTGAAATTCGGTGACCTGGTGCTGCTGCAACCCGAGCTCATCAATGGCTACGCCGGAGCAATCGTCCGGGCCGCCCGCGCCCACACCGATGAGATCGGTTGCGTGCTGGAGGCAGATATCTACCATCGCGATTTCGACTTCACCGGCGTCGAGCGGTTGAAGCATCGCCCGGATGAAGAGCTGCTCCTGCGTGCGCTGGTGCAGACCTTCCTCGATCACTCGCTCTGCATCGCCGAGGATACGCCACAGGGGCGGCACCTGGTCTTTCCCTCGCAATACCGCCGGGAAAAAGATATTCCGCGTGAACCCGACACCTTCGTCTCCTACACGTTCAGCGGTGAGTGGCAGACGGTCTGGACCACGCTGGTAGTGCGGCTGTGGTATAGCAGTGAGTTCGAGCACCGCGAGTTGTGGCGCAACGCAGCGGAGTTTGCGTCCACCAAAGGCCACACCCTCGGGCTGAAGATCGACCACCAGCAGGGCGAAGGCAGAGGGACGATCAGCCTCTATTTCGACAAAGAGGTGTCGGATGAGCTGAAGGCAATCCTTATCGAGTACGTCCACCGCCACCTTGCCAGATATGCCTGCGAGGTGATGCGTGACCGCCGCTACGTCTGCCCCGAGTGCGGCAAGCCTGTGATGGATTACGACGAAGTGCGGAAGCGGCTCGCGGCGAAGAAGGACTTCATCTATTGCCAGGGTTGCGACAAGAAGGTGCCGCTGATCGATTTCATCGAGCGGCGACTTAAGAGCGATCCCGTGGCGCGCAGGATACTGGCGATGGAAGAGACGGCCACGCGCGAGCTCGACACGCAGGCGCTTGAGCAAATCCTGATCGGCCACATGATGGCCATTGCGGGCGAGGCCAACCAGATCTTCCGCCCTGTGGCAATGTTCGACTACGGCATCGACGGCGAAGTGGAGTTCAGGGACGACGACGGCAAGGCCAGCGGAAAGAGAATCTACGTGCAGCTCAAGAGTGGCAACTCATACCTGCGCACTCGCAAATCGGATGGCAGCGAGGTCTTCGACCTCAAGGATAATCGCCACCTCGATTATTGGGTGAGCCAGCCGGTCGACGTGTATCTCGTTATCCGCCAGACTGACGAGACGATGGGCGGAGAGGCCATCCGCTGGATGAACGTGACGCGCTACCTCAAGGCGCGGAAAGATAAAAAGAGCCGCCAGATCATCTTCAAGGGCGAGAAGCTCGACATGGAGGCGGTGTGGAAGGTGCGAGACGGTTTCTTCCCCTAACAACAGGGGCGGCTCGGGCGACTTTTGTTTTAGGGGAAGCCGTCTTGGCTAACTCAAAAGCTGCGACAAGTCGCAGCACTCCGAAATTATGTCTTGATAGGCTTGTCCGTCTTATCAGGGTTGGCGGGGTCTACGCCGTGGCGCGTCATCACCTCGCGGCGGACGAAGACCGGCGCGCTTGAGCGCAACGCCAGGCCGATCGCGTCGCTCGGGCGGCAATCGATCGTAAACTCGCGCCCGGCCCGCTTCAAATGCAGCTCGGCATAAAACGTCTCGCGCTCCATCTTCGTGATGACCACGCTTGTGACCGACCCGCCGTACTCTTCGACGATCGTCTTCATCAGGTCGTGCGTGAGCGGGCGCGGCGTGCCTATTTTGTGAAACGCCACCCCTATCGATCGCCCCTCTTCGAGCCCTATCACGAGCGGGAGCACTCGGCGCGCGTCAGACGCGCCGGGAGTCGCGTTCTCCTGTTCGGGCTTGAGCACGAGGACGAAACTGCGCTCCTCCTCGTTGAGCAGCAGGGTCGCGACTTCGACCTTCACCAGGTCATCGGTGGCCGTAGTCTTTTCTGCGGTGGTGTTAAAGGAAGTCTGAACTGTGAGCAACAGCACAGCCAGGGTCGTCACGGCGCGGTAAATCATAGCTCCTGCCTCCTACTAAGTCCTGAGTGCTGAGTCCTGAGTCCTGAGTAAGAATGTCAGAACGTCCGTTTATGTTTTACACTCAGGACTCAGGACTTTCAACTCAGGACTGCTCAAGTGCGCGTGGTTAAAAAGAGGTAAAGCCCGCCCGCGCCGAACAACATGTTCGGCCCCCAGGCGGCGAGCATCGGCGGCAGCATCTCGTAACGCCCCATCTGCTCGAACAACCCTATCAGCCCCCAGTAGACAAGCCCGATCGCTATCCCTAACGTCACGCCGTAGAGCGCGCCGCGCTTGCCGACGGAAAAAGAGAAGGGAAGCCCCACGATCACCATGATCAAACAGGTCAGCGGGAAGGCGATCTTGCTCTGCAAGGCTATCTTCAGATCGAGCACGTCGAAGCCCGAGCGCGAGAGGTCGGTTATCTTGCGGTTCAGCTCGGCCATCGTCATGGAAGACGAGCCTCGGGAGTCTTTCTTGAAATAATCGGGGCGCTCGGCCAGTTGTACCCGAAGCTGTTTGAAAGGCTCGTAGGCGACTAGGCGCTCGCCTTCAAACTGGCGCTCCCAGCCGTTTTCAAGGACCCACTCCTGCCGCCCTTCGTCCCACGAAGCGCGGCGCGCGTAGAGCCGCCGCTTGATGCCGAAGGGGTTGCGGGAAAGGTCTATCACGTTGAGCCGCGCGAAAGTGTTGCTCGTCAGGTCGAAGTGCGCGTAGTTATAGATGCGAGAGTCGATTCCGAAAATCCATTGGTTCGTCGTTTGATAAAAAGTTTGAGGCGGCTCCTGCCCGCGGCGTATCAGGTAGCGCAGGTTGTTCTGGCGGCGGTTCGTGAACGGCAGCACGTAATCCTGGTTGAGAAAGACGAGCGCCGACAGCACGATCGACAACAGCAAGACGGGGGCCGCCAGCCTGTATATAGACTGGCCCGACGCCTTGAGCGCGACAAGCTGGCTCGTCTTCTGCAAAATGCCGAACGTCACCATCACCGCCACCAGCGCCGCGAGCGGCGTGACGTAGTTGATTATCATCGGCAGCAGGAAGAGCAGGTAGTTGCCTACGACCTCCCACTCGATGTTGTTGCGCGTTATGTATTCGAGCAGTTGGAAAAGGGTGATGACGACGAACAGTATCGAAAAGCCTCCGAGTATGTAGAAGAAAAAGCGCGCGAGGTCGGCCATCACCAGCCGGTCTATAAGCTGCGGCACGCGCGACACGGGCAGGCGGCGGCGAGGCGGCCCCTCGGCTCGACCCGTTTGATCGGCTTCCTTAGAAGAAGCTGCGGCACGTTCCGCTTCACCCGTCGCCGTGTCCGTGCGAGCGGCGCGCGGAATCTCGGCCGTCGCCTGCTGGCCCTTACGGCGCGGCAGCCACGAGTGGAGGAGGCTGCGAAAGACCGAGAATGTGTCCGAGCCGGGGCGCCTCTGTATGAAGATCATCAATGCGCCGAGCGCGGCCAGAACTATGTTGGCCATCCACACGCCGAGCCAGACCGGAAGCTTGCCCGACAGCGCCGAGTGCTCTCCCCACAGCGCGACAAGGTAATAACAGATCGTTATGGCGAGCCCTATCAAGAGGCCCAGCGAGCGGCCCGTGCGGACGTTGCTTATGCCGAAGGCCACGCCGAGCAGCGCGAAGACCAGGCAGGCCGCGGGCAGCGCCAGCCGCTTATGAATCTCCGCGCCCCACTTCCGGTGGTCGGCCTCGGGCGGATTGAAGGCTACCAGCTCGCCCCACTTCATCTCTTTGACCTGGCGCTCTTCCTGCTCGGCCTGGACCGCCGCGGCCTTCTCCTCTTCCGAGACCTCAAGCCCCACGGTCATGTCTTCGAATCTGGCCGCGGTGTAGTTGTGCGGGCGGACCTTCTTCTTGTCCTTCTCCCTCTCACGCTCGGGCGCGGGCTGCGCGTCGAGCGCAGAGGCCGCCGCGGGGCGGGCGTCGCGCTGGCCGGCTTCGTCGTCTTCCTCGCGCTCCTGATCGCCCGATTGATTCGCCTTCGTCTCCCTGGTCTGATGCAGCGAGCCCTGCTTGAGGTAGAGCTCGGGCGCTTCGGACCGCTCGCCCTGGCGGAGCGTGCCCGAAGTCGCGGTGAATATCTTGACGTCCGACTGTTCCTCGCCCAGGTCTACGAGGAAGATGTTATGCCAGACGTTGCTCGCGCGGTCGATCTCTTCGATGTATAAGACTTTCTTCGGAATGCTCTCTTCAAAGACGCGCGGCTTGATCTGCGTGTTCAGACCTTGAAAGACGAGCGCCTGGTTGGCCTTCAGATCCGTCAGGTGCGCGATGGAGCTTGGCAGCACGTTAAAGGTGATGTAGAGCATCACGATGGCCGCGGCAAAAGCGAGGCCCAAGACGGGCCTGAGCATGCGCGTGCGGCTTATGCCGCTCGCCCCGAGCGCGACGACCTCGCTGTCG
>DATFGQ010000055.1:0-59847 GCA_035249305.1 Blastocatellia bacterium
TCACGCCCGTCAACAAGAACCTGGTGCGTGGGACGTTCAACCCGCTGGCTGCGTTCCCCGGCACGGCCTTCCCGACGGCCTGCTGCGGGGGCGCGGCGACCTTGACGGTGACCACAACGTTCACGGCAGGAGACAACAACGTCTTCGGGCCGTTCACGAGGACGGTGGTCTGCCCGATAAACCTGGGCGTTAGGGCGCCGATAGTCTTCTCGGTTACGCCGTCGGACGGCAACTGCGGGGTGCCTGTGCAGAACCTGATCGTAACGGGGGCGTGCTTCTGCCTGCCGAACGGAGCGCCTGGAGTAACTAGCGCGTTCGCTGTAGAGGTAGGTAACCCGTCGAACGTGATAAACGCGATAGCGGTGAAGAACCTGAGTTGCTTCCTTGTGGACGCGGAGTTCCGGTTCACGAGTGCTAATGCGGGGAGGTCGTTCCTGATCTTCCTGGTAGGACCGGGAGGAACGAGCCGGAACCTGACGAGCCTGCCGGCGGGAGCGCCTGCTGGATGCCCGCTTGGAAACGAGCAAGGGATACAGGTCACCTTCACTTGCAACGCCACGACGCCGTGCACACCCGGCACGCCGGGGTGCCCGCCGTGTGTGCCTGGCACGCCGGGCTGCCCGGTAGTGGATGTTGCACTCCTGACTGCCTGTAGTTTGAACCGCAGCGACGCAGGCGTCTTCACGCTCACCATAACCGGGTCGAATATCAAAGAGACGGCGACCGTAACAGTCAGCGGCGTGGCGCCGAAGAAGGTCAGGTTCAGGGATCAGACGGGAACCGATAGCACTGGAAGAAGGATCTTCTCGAGGCTTATCCTTAAGGGTAGGCTTTGCGCTAACCTGCCCGGACCGGTCATTGTTACGAATCCGGGAGCACGTGAATCGATCCCGCTTCCTTGCAATGCGCGGTGTCCGTCCAACTAAGAATCGATAGGGGTGAAGCGTAGTTAACCTCGCTTCCTTCTTCAACCTTGCTGGAGGGCCAGGAATCTGGCCCTCCTTTTTTGTGTCTAGCCCGCTCAGAGCTTGAGACAGTATTGAAGGATGCATGAAGACCCGTCTGGATTAGAAATCTACGAATGAGTCTCATATCTCGGAGACAGAAAAGATGATATACTTTCTTGTCTCCTTTATTGGGGATAATGGGACGCTTTTGTGTAAGGTCGGTGGACGGAACCGCGAGAATCCTGAGTTTTTATTCGAAAGGTGGGTGATTTGGCTCGCACGAGACTGGAATGTATTTTGCTGTAAGTCATCCATCGGTCTCATTTAATGACGGCTCAGGAATCATTTAAAAGTCAGGCTCTAGGAAGGAAAAGCAATGCGGTCCGCCCCACGGAAAGTCAAATCAAGCAGCAGGTCGCAAAGGCCTATTGCGTCAGGTTCTGAGATGATGTCCAACGCACAATTCAACTTTAATGAAGTCTTTGACGCCATCCCGGAAGGGATCTCGGTCCACTCGACCGATGGGGTAGTGCTCTATGCTAACGCGAGGCTCGCCGAGATATGCGATAAGCCTGTCCGGGCGATAGTGGGCCAGCGATGCGAAGACCTATTTCATATTGACCCGCACGATTGCCCGCACAAAGAGGTGATCGAGAGGGGCAAAAGCTCTGAGCTCAGACACCGTCAGGCGATCGGGGATAGAATCTACAGCGTCGCCTTGGAGCCGATCATAAATGAATCAGGATCTGTGACCGGTTATGTAAGGCTGATGCGCGACGTCACGGAGAGGCAGCGCGCGCAAGAGGTCTTGCTCAACACAGAGCGGTTCGCCACGCTCGGGCAGATGATATTCGGCATAGCGCACGACGTAGGGACGCCGCTGAACATCATCTCGGGCTACTGCGAGTACCTGTTGATGAGGGCGAAGCCTGAAGACCAGGGGCACAGAGAGCTGTCGACGATACTTCAGCAGACGCGGCGGATCGCCGATTACATCAAGCAGATGCTTGACCTCGCGCGCCCGGCGCAGGGCCGCGCGGACGCGATCGGGCTGAAGGGATTTCTATCCGAATCGCTAGACTTGATCGGGCACCTGCTGAGGAGGGAGAACGTCAAGGCCTCGATCATCTTCAACGCGGACCCGCCGCCGATCTACAGCGACGCGCCCAGGCTACGGCAGGCCCTGTTCAACATTTTCCTGAATGTGGCGCAGCGGCTGGGGCAAGGAGCGACGCTGGAGATCACCGTAGACGAATCGCCTTCCGATAAACGAACTACCAGGGTCACCATCGCGGGGATGGATAAGGACGGCGAGGGGCTCGATTTCTCTCAAGCCTTCAGAGTTTTTCTCGACCCCGCGCACAGCGGCGAAGCCATAGGGATGGGACTCTCGCTGGCACGGCACATACTTGACGAGATAGGCGCGAAGGTAGAAATGGCGGACGTGCAAGGCAAGGGGAGAGCCCTGGTCGTGTATATACCGCAAGACAGCCGCGCTCACGTGAAGCAGGCCTTTTAGGTGAAAGCATGGGAAAGATGAATCAAAGAATATTGATTGTCGAAGACGAAGCTCCGATGTGCGAACTGCTGATGTCCTTCTTTTCGGATAAGGGCTACAGGGTCGACACGATACAGAACGGCGAGGGGGCGCTCGGCCGGCTCGAAGAGCAGGACTACGCGCTGGTCATAACCGACATAAAGCTCCCAGGGATGAGCGGGCTTGAGCTGCTTGCCCGCATCCGCGTCGACTGGCCTGAAGTCGCCGTAATAATCATGACGGCCTTCAGCTCAATCTCCTCCGCCGTCGAGGCGATGAAGCTCGGCGCGGAGGATTATATCGGCAAGCCGTTTCAACTCGACGAGCTCGCGATAACGGTCGAGAAGGCGCTTGAGCGCCTGAGCCTTCGCAGGGAGGTCAAAGAGCTGAGGGCGGAGGTCCGCGAGCGTTACAATTTCTCGAACATCGTCGGCCGCAGCAAGCCTATGCAGCAACTGTTCGAGGTGATAAAGCGTATCGCCGCGCGAAGGGACGCCTCCGCACTGATAATCGGGTCGACTGGGACGGGAAAAGAGCTGGTGGCGCGTGCGATTCATTACAACTCCGACCGCCGCGACGCTCCTTTCATGCCTATCAACTGTTCGGCGATCCCTGAGACGCTGCTCGAAAGCGAGCTCTTCGGCCACCAGAAGGGCGCTTTCACAGGCGCGCACGAAACGCGGCGCGGTCTGATCGAAGAGGCGCAGGGCGGGACGGTCTTCCTCGACGAGATCAACACGCTTTCGCCCAATTTGCAGGTGAAGCTTCTGCGCGTCTTGCAAGAGCGCGTCGTCAGAAGGGTAGGCGGGCGCGAGAACATCCCCATAGACATACGGCTCGTCTCGGCCAGCAACCAGGACCTGGAAGACGCCGTCAAGCGCAATGAATTCAGGCAAGACCTGTACTACCGCCTCAACGTGGTGCCCGTGCGGCTACCCGATCTGAAGGACAGGCGCGAAGACATCCCGCTGCTGGTGCATCACTTCTTGCAGAAATTTGCCCAGCAGCACGGCGAGCCCGCGCGGCGATTCTCGAACGAAGGCATGCGGATTCTCATGACGCACACCTGGCCGGGCAACGTCCGCGAGCTTGAGAACGCCGTGGAGCACGCGCTGACGATGGGCAGCGGCGATGTGCTGTCGCCCGAAGACCTTCCGGCCAGCGTCACGACGCCCGAGCGTGATATAGTTGAAGAGGCGACGCTCGATAACGTGACGCTATCGGAAGTCGAGCGCCGCTACATCCTGAGAATACTTGATAAGATGGATGGCCATCAGATAAAGACCGCGCAGATTCTCGGCATAGACAGGCGCACGCTTTATCGCAGGCTTCGCCAGTACGGCTACGGCGGCAGTTTGCAAGAGGAAGATGAAGAGTTCGATCAGGTGGGGAAGAAGAGTGTGGGTGCGCAAGCGTTCACACCTTGAAGCGTGCTGAGGTCCCGCGCGAGGGGTGACAATGAGCAAAGACGAAAGAAGAGATATAGAAGAAGATAAGGCTCTGCGTATCGGGGCGAAGCACGGCTCTGACACGGACGCAGACGAAAGAGAAGGCTACGCGAGGGACATAGCGCCCGAGGGGACCGCGCGTGAGCGAGGAGAACAGGCCAGGGTATCCGGCTCGGGGCTTTCATACACAAGCAAGCAACACCCTTCGAGGCGGCTTGAGCTGCGCTCGCGCGGCTACGGGATCGGCGGCGGGTACGAGCGGCCTTACAGGAAAGAGAAGGCAAAGAAGTCCGACGCCGCCGAGGAGTTGTACGGGCCGCTGCCTCACTCCGGGTATTACGGCGCGGGCGAGGCGGCGCGACCGTTCAAGACGGGGCAGGCTACGTTTCAAAACGAATTATCGTGGTACAAGAAGCAGTATGGCGAAAGTACCAGCGGTTTCGAAAAGAGCAAGAAATAGACCGGCGTGCCTCACGGATTCAATACGGATTCAATATTGTCGGGGCGGAGGGCGGAGGGCCTTAACGCGGCGCCATCATTCGGTCTGTTCGGGCTTCTTCGCTTTCCCCTTCAGCAGTTGGGCCGCCTTATCTGCGTCCTTCACGTAATTGGTATTCTCTTCAACCACCCACTGGCCGCCTTCGCGCTTGAGGATATAGCCGGAGTACTCGCGTTGCAGCTCGCCCGAGCCGGACCCGAACGTGTAAGTGGTAGTGACGGCGGCGTAGGCTTTATCCGGGGCTTGCTTATCGGTGTGGAAGAAGTCTATCTTGACCTCTTTGACGTCCGAGCCGCCATGAGTCTTAATGTGCTCAAGGATCACAGCCTGGGCGTCAGACTGGCTTTCTGAACAGGATGTGAGCGCCGGCGCCAGGATCAGACAGAGGCTGAATAAGAGTACGCGGGCCGATAACCCCGCTCGAAATGGAACTGAAATCATAATGAGATTTCTACATTATGCGAGGAGCTTTTTCAAGCTCCCCAACTATTGTGTGAGGTAGGTATGGGACTCTATCTGCGACAGCTACTGGCGGGAAGAGATTTTGCTAGAGGCGATATGTTCGCCGACCAGATGGCGAACTTCGTCTACCTGATCGGCGACGACGCATCCAGGGAATGCATGGTTGTCGACCCGGCCTGGGACATCCCCGGCATAGTCGACTTCGTCGAGCGCGAAGAGATGAGGCTAACCGGCGCTCTTGTGACGCACTACCACCCCGACCATGTCGGGGGAGAGATATTCGGGCACAGCATCGCGGGCCTTAGCGAGCTGATGGCGCTACGCCCTGTCAAGGTACACGTCAACGAGGCCGAGGCCGAAGGCGTGAAGGTAGTCACGGGGCTCTCTGATAGCGACCTTGAGAGGCACGAGGCAGGGGGCGAGGTCGTGATCGGCGGGGTCAAAGTGAGCTGCATTCACACGCCCGGCCACACGCCGGGCAGCCAGTGCTTCCTGGTCGATTCGTACCTGGTGTCGGGCGACACGCTGTTCATAGGTGGTTGCGGCCGCGTGGACCTGCCCGGTGGAGACCCCGAGAAGATGTATTATTCGCTGACGCGAGTGCTCGCGAAGCTCCCCGATCAGACCGTCCTTTATCCAGGTCATAATTATGCTTCAAAGCCTCGAAGCACCATCGGAGATGAGAAGCGCGAGAACTTTTATCTGCGGATAACGTCGCTCTCCGACTGGGCCAAAGTTATGGGAAGGTCAAGGTCCTAAAATAAACGTCTGATAACGTTTCATATATATGCCTGTACTGTAAATCTATTGAGTTAGTAAGGAGGGAGAAGAGATGGGAGTAGAGGGTAGGGAAGTAGAGTTTCAGGTTAGCGGCAAGACTGTGCGTGGCTACCTGGCGGGTGATGATCAGGGGAGCGCGCAGCCTGGATTGATCCTGGTCCACGAATGGTGGGGGCTCAATGATCATGTGAAGGACCTGACGCGCAGGTTTGCGGGGCAGGGGTATGTAGTCGTTGCGCCGGACCTTTATGATGGCGCCAAGACGAAAGACCCTGAGGAGGCGGGGAAGCTGATGCAGGGGTTAGCCAAAGAGGATGCGCTTGAAATGCTGAACGGCGCTGTCGCCTACTTGCAGGGGCTGCCCTCCGTCGACGGCGAGAGTATTGGCGTCACAGGTTTCTGCATGGGTGGGACGTATGCGCTTCTTCTTGCCGCTCACAACAAGAGCGTTAAGGCGTCCGCGCCTTTCTATGGCGACGTCCCGTCCGACGACGAGCTTAAAGAGTTATCTGCCCCGGTCTTGTTCATCGGAGCTGAGAACGATTTTTGGATCACTAAGGATAAGATGAGCAGGCTAGACGAAGCATTGAAGAAGTATGGAAAGGAAGGCGAGGTGAAGGTCTACGAAGGGGTCGGCCACGCCTTCTTTAACGACACGCGGCCGGAGGCTTATGACAAGGAGGCCGCCGCTGATGCGTGGAGGAGGGTGACTGGCTTCTTTGAAGAGAAGCTAAAGACTGCTTCCTAGAGAATAGGGATCTCTTTCTCGCGCAGTGTCTGTTGCACACGTATGTATGCTTCGGAGCTCGTCGCGGCATAAAGCTCGGGCTTGCTCCAGGCGCGTATCGCGACCGTGACGGCGTTATGCTGGATCGCGGTTATATCGACGGAAGGGGGCGGCGTTATTAGTATGCGGCCGTCGTCGGCGAGCGCGGCTTTGAGCGCGTCAACCGCCTTTTCGACATCCTCCTGCCGGAGCTTGACCGTTATCTCGAACCTCCGCCTCTCGGTCAGCGTGAAGTTCAGGATCTTTGCGCCCCATACCTTCGAGTTCGGCATGATGACGCGCACGCCGTCCTCGCCTATCATCTCCATATTCACGATAGTCAGGTCGAGGACCGTCCCGCGAGAATCCTCGACCTGTATCACGTCGCCCGCGCTGAACGGTCTGTAGATCAACAGGAGCAGGCCCGCCGCGAAATTCGATAGCGTGTCTTTGAACGCGAATCCGAGAATGATCCCCGTGATGCCGAGCCCGGCGACGAAGGTTGTGACATCCCACCCGATTTTGCTGAGCGCCGTTAGTGAAGCCAGGATGATTATTGTCAGGTAGAGCGAGCGGATGAAGAAGCTCTTGAGCAGCCTGTCATCCTTTATTCGGCTGCGGTCGAGAAGAGAAGTGAGCCACCTCCTGGCGAGTCGTGCGAGGATCACGCCGGCGAAGATAATGATAAGGGCCTGGGCCAGATTCAGCGCGAGCTCAAGGCCCGTCCGCTTCAAAGTCTCGTAGAGGTCTACGGCCTGACCCTGTATCGAGCTAGTGTCCAAATAATCGCCTCCGGTCAAGGATATATAACGTCGAAGGTACAACGAGCAGTATGCTTGCGCAAGCAAATGCTTTAATGAATTGTTGTAAATATCTTCTTAAAAAGAAAATCATTGTACGGCGAACTTGCTGCTGATAAGATCAAATCTGGTGAATCCTCCGACCAAGGAATATAAGGGATGGGAAGAATAGCATTTTGTCTTCTGATTGTCCTCACGGCAACAAGCTTCAAAATTGTAGACAAGACCAGGCCGGCAGCGCATGGTGATCTGCTCGCGAAGATCGAGCGGGCCAGAAAGCTGCTTGAGCCCGAGGGCGTCGACTTGTTGAAAGGCACAGTCGGCACGAAGCGAGTCCGCGTCGGCCGCCGCAAATACCAGGAGGTTCCCGTCACGGGGATCGTTGGGCGCGAGATGGCGCTGGCCATAATGGATTCGGCGGGCGATATTCGAATCGCTCGCGGCATCAAGCGCGACAAAGGGCTCGATGTTCTTACCTCGGGGTTTTTGCTCAACGTGAGGCGAGACAACGGGATCAATTCAGACATAGCCGTGCTCCAGCCTGAAGGCGGCAAGGTGCTTGCCGTCAAATACCCCGTCTCGAATGAAGGCAACCGCTTCGGCCCGGGCGAATCGGTCATACAGGCGATCTATACGCCTTACTCCGCTGAGATAAAGAATAATGAAGTGATCGAGCGCGGGATAGAGATCCAGACGGACTTGATAAAGAGAGCCTACGCGCGACTGTCTGAGCGCGCGGTCTTTTCGAGGGCATATCCCGGGCGGAAGGTGGTCGACGTCGTTCCGCAGGACGTGCTGACGGTCCTCTTGATGAACGAGCACATCGACCCTGGACTCTTCAAGTCGTCGGGGCTTGCGAAGCCGCTCGTCGAGCAGGTCTTGACGATCATCGCTACGAACCGTGAGAAGGCCTACGCGTACTCGGTCAGCTCGGCGGGGGCGCGCGGGCTGGTCCAGATGATACCTTCGACCTATAGGCTCATAGCGAGCCGGTACCCTTCGGCGAGGCTTGACCCGAGTTTCTCCGCGGGCATGTCTGACCCTGTCAACGCAATCATCGCTCAGGTCCTGCTTTGCGATTCGGATTGGGAGTCGATACGCTCGCAAAGTGACATAGGCCCCGACCGCGTAGGCCCTTACCTTGCGGCAGCGTACAACGGCGGCGTCGGGCGAGTATTGTCGGTGTTGAAACACGACAAAGAGGAGTGGATGGAGTCGCCGGATTTGAGCCGACGACCGACCAAGACCGTTACGGTGAAGGTCCCCGTCCGGTCCCGCACTCGGAGGGGGAAGAGCCGCGTGAAGTACGTGTTGAAGAGTTATACTCAGCCGATCTTTATGTCCGAGACGAGCAAGTACGTGAGCCAGTATCACTGGATAAACGATTTCTTTGTCGCGAGAGGCGCGGGCGGATTTAAGAGTTTAAAAGAAGACTAAGCGCGACTGATTGTTTTAAGTGGGAAGAGGCTGCCGGTTCCGGCGGCCTTTTTCTGTCGCGAGGGGAAAAATAAAGAAGGACCGGGATGATCAACGCAGCCCCCGTTGCCTTGATCATTCCGATCCTTCTGTTTCTTTCGAAGCTCGCTTATTATGTTGGCAAGCCAAGTGCCAAACTCGCAGGCCGACGATGCCCGCTATAAATGTTGAAAACTCACGGCCCTCTAATCTAGAGAGGTCTGAAAAAGATAATCTTCTTCCATTTTTTGTCATCGCGCCTTCCCGTATTTGTTAACCATGCCGGAAGAGGGCGCGCGGTTCGGTCTCTTTGACGGGATAAGTTCGTTGGGTATATGATGATTCACGACAATGCCCCTTCGCTAAGCCAATGTGAGGACTGCCAGAAGAGAAGATGACGAAAACAATAGAGGAAAAGAGAGTCGTGCCGATGCTGGATTTGAAAGCACAGCATCAAGGGATTTCCGCAGAAGTGGAAGCCGCGGTTAAGAGCGTGCTCGAAAGCCAGCAGTTCATCCTCGGCCCCGAAGTGCGGGAGCTGGAAAGCGAGATAGCCGCTTACTGCGAATGCTCTTATGCGATAGGCTGCGCGTCGGGCTCGGACGCGCTCTTGCTCGCGCTGATGGCCTGCGGAGTCGGGGAGGGCGACGAGGTAATTACGAGCCCTTTCACCTTCTTCGCCACGGCGGGCTCTGTAGCGCGGCTGGGGGCTAGGCCTGTCTTTGTCGACATAGAGCCTTCGACCTTTAACCTCGACGAGGATCGCCTTGAAAGCGCGATCACACAACGCACCAGGGCGATAATGCCTGTCCACCTTTTCGGCCAGTGCGCTGATATGGACAAGATCAATAAAATGGCTGAAAGGCATGGGCTGGCGGTGATCGAAGATGCGGCGCAGGCCATTGGCGCCCTCGATAGGGGTAGACGCGCGGGCAGTCTAGGGCTGATCGCCGCTTTCAGTTTCTACCCCTCGAAGAATCTCGGCGGGGCAGGCGATGGCGGAATGCTTACGACCAACGCCCCCGGCCTGGCAGAGAGGCTCCGCCGCCTGCGCGCGCATGGAGCAAAGAACAAGTACTTTCACGAAGAGGTGGGGATCAACAGTCGCCTCGATTCTCTACAGGCGGCGATACTGCGTGTGAAGCTACGGCGCCTCGACGAATGGGCGGAAGCCAGGCGTGCGAACGCCAGGCGGTACGAAGAACTTTTCTCCGAGTCAGGGTTGTTGCAAGACGGAATAATCGAACTGCCTTCGATGCGTGAGGATTCGTTCCACGTCTTCAATCAATTCGTGATTCGCGCTCGTGACCGTGACAGGCTGAAGCAGTTTCTCAAAGAGGAGGGCATAGGCTCAGAGGTCTACTACCCCTTGTCTTTACACCAGCAGGATTGCTTCAAGTACCTTGGATATAAGAGGGGGGATTTCCCTGAATCTGAGCGAGCGGCAGCGGAGGCGCTTGCTATCCCGATCTACCCGGAGCTTGGCGAATCGGCTCAGGTGTACGTTGTGGGTCGTGTAAAGGCTTTTTACAACCTTTAAGTGGAAGGGGATGCTCTAGTATGAAAGTGTTGGTCACGGGTGGCGCAGGATTCCTGGGGTCTCACCTGATAGACAGGCTGATTGAAGAGGGCCACGAAGTCCTGGCTTTTGACAACCTACTAACCGGTCGCATAGAGAACATAGAGCATCATTTTGGGAACGAGAGGTTCAAGTTCGTAAAGCAGGACGTGACCGAGTACTTGCACGTCGGGGGGCCGCTAGAGGCCGTGGTCCATTTCGCGTCGCCCGCAAGCCCTATCGATTACTTGAATCTTCCGATACAGACACTGAAGGTAGGCAGCCTCGGGACGCACAAAGCCCTTGGTCTTGCTAAAGAGAAGAAGGCCCGGTTCCTTTTAGCCTCGACGTCGGAAGTCTACGGCGACCCGCAGATACACCCGCAGCCGGAAGAGTACTGGGGGCATGTCAACCCCGTGGGGCCGCGCGGCGTCTATGATGAGGCAAAGCGATTTGGCGAGGCTATGACGATGGCTTATCACCGCTATCATGGTTTGGATACGCGAATAGTTCGGATCTTCAACACGTACGGGAGCCGAATGCGACCGAACGATGGGAGGGTAGTCTCGAATTTCATAGTGCAGGCTTTGAGTGGGGAGCCGCTGACGGTTTATGGTGATGGGAACCAGACGCGCTCGTTTTGTTACGTGAGCGACTTGATCTCGGGGATAATAAAACTCCTCACGCACCCGGACACAGGCCCTTCGCGGGAAGGGTTAAAAGGGAAGAGCGCTGAAGCGGCGCGCGACATCCACTTGCCTGTAAACATAGGGAACCCCGGCGAATTTACGGTGAAAGAGCTTGCCGAGAAGGTGATCGAGATCACGCGGAGCGATAGTAAGGTGAGCTTCAGACCTTTGCCGATCGATGATCCGCAGGTCAGGCAGCCCGATATAAGCCGGGCGACTGAACTGCTCGACTGGCAGCCAGTGGTCGGGCTGGACGAAGGATTAGTAAAGACCGTGTCGTATTTCAGGGAGATAATAGAATAGGCTGTTAAACCTGCGTCTGATAACGTAGAAGAAATATCTTAGAGGTAGCTTATGAAGGGTTCAAGGGTAAGGAGCTCCCGAAGGTTTGCGAGGCTCTCTTTGTTGGGGGTGGTTCTTGTTGGAATCAGTATTAGCATAGTCTCCGGGCAGGACAAGAATCGGAGCGAGCAGGATGAGGAGATCAGGCTAGAGACGACTCTTGTGCAAATCCCAACAGTGGTGCGCGACAAAGGGGGAAGATATGTGCTCGACCTCAGGAAGGAAGACTTCATAATCTATGAGGATGGTCTGAGACAGAACGTCGAATTCTTCGGAACGGTTGAAGAGCCTTTTAGCGTGGCGCTCTTGTTGGATACGAGCGGGTCGACGGCGTCACAGCTAGAGTTCATCAAATCGAGCGCAATTGCGTTTATCGATAGCTTAAGGCCACACGACAGGGTTATGGTTATAGGGTTCAATGATAGCGTAGAAGTGAAGTGTGAAATGACTGGGAATAGAGATGTTCTTTATAGCGCTGTGAAGTCTCTAACGCCGGGTGAATATACTCAGGTCTACGAGGCTGTCTATACGGCAGTCTGGGAGCGGCTGCGGGATCTACCTGGGCGGAAGGCCGTTATTATGTTCTCGGATGGTATCGATACGGCGAGCAGTGAGATCGTTGCTGAAGATACGCTCGACGCAGTCATAGAGAGTGAAGATGTGATTATGTATGTCATCCGGTATAACACTCGAGGAGATGTGGAGAGGAAGTTGGAGAAGAAGGTTGTTGGAGGTCAGTTTGTGGAAGGCGGGAAGGGTATTCCGTGGGATGAGAAGCGCAGGCAGTTGGATGAGGCTTATAAGGAAGCTGATGAGTATCTGGGGCAGCTTGCAGTATTGTCTGGGGGGATAGTTGAGAAGGCCGATGAGCTAATCGATCTGAAAACTTCATTTCGTAGAATTGCGGATGAATTAAGGCAACAATATTTGTTGGGGTATTACCCGTCTAAGAAGGGAAAGGCGGACCAAGATAGGAAGGTAGATGTTATTGTAATGCGACCGGGTTTGAAGGTAAGGACTCGGCCGGCATATCGGCTTGCGCGGTAGGCGGCGGATGACTACCTGGGTCTGATAACGAATCCTCTATATTTGTCGCGCTCATTCACCCTAAGATATAAGATATTAGAGTATGGATAATTCTCGCTCCTTGCTTGGTTTGTTGGAAGGCTCTTCTGAGGAAGGCAAGCTTATTGTGGCGCTACATATTTTTTCAGAAGGGAAAGAGATAGGGAAACTGATCCTTATTGATGGGGAGGTCCTGCAGTTTGGTGGTGTAAATTCAGAAATGTGTAATCTGTTAGGGGATGAGGTCAAGCACAGATACAGTGACCTGTCTACTAAGCGTATTTCTCAGTTCTCGATGAGTCTTGGGGAATCTGCGTTACAGATCACAGCGGAGTTGCTTGGGCCGGCTCCGCATCTTTTTGTTTTTGGAGCGGGGCATGTTGGGCAGGCAGTAGCCATGATTGGGGCGCTTGTCGGATATGATGTTGTTGTTGTTGATGATCGTGCTGAATTCCTTAATCGTGATAGGTTCCCGAATGAAACCATTAGATTGTTTAAGGGGAACTATGACGGGATCGTGTCAAGGCTAGAGATTCCAGCTAATAGCGCCATAGTTATTGTGACGCGTGGTCATCAGTTTGATGAGGTCTGTCTTGAGCACGCTCTGCAGACAAGTGCTCGATATGTTGGGATGATAGGGAGCAAGCGAAGGGTTCTTAGTATCTTTTCGAGGCTTGTGGCGGCCGGTATTACCAGGGAGTCACTTAGTAGAGTTCATGCACCGATTGGGGTTAAGATAGGTGCTATCTCTCCACAGGAGATAGCCGTGTCGATAATGGCTGAAATAATTAGCATCATGAATGAGTCTATGTTGGATAAGAGGATTGAGAGGAGAAAGGAATAGTGAAAGGTACAGATTTCTTAGGGCTTGATGCTCTTTTGAGTGAAGAGGAAAAGCTGGCTCGCTCCAGCATTAGGAGATTTGTTGAAGAACGGGTTAATCCGATAATTGCTGATTGTTTTGAAGAAGGTCGGTTCCCGAAGGAGTTAATTGCTGAGCTGGCTTCACTTGGAGTTCTTGGAGCGAATCTGCCCGAGGAGTATGGATGTGCTGGCATGAATAATGTGGCCTATGGGCTGGTGATGCAGGAGTTAGAGGCCGGTGACTCTGGCATCCGGAGTTTTGCGTCCGTGCAAGGTGCTTTGTGTATGTATCCAATCTATCAATTTGGGAGTGAAGAACAAAAACGGCGCTATCTACCCGACATGGCGGCCGGCAAAATCATAGGGTGTTTTGGACTCACGGAGCCGAACTTTGGCTCAAACCCATCAGGCATGCTTACGCGAGCTGAGCGAGTGAAGGATGGCTGGGCATTGAATGGGTCGAAGGCGTGGATAACTAATGGGAATATTGCCAACATTGCGATTGTGTGGGCTAAGACGGATGAGGATCTGATCAGGGGGTTCATTGTGGAGGGTGGGACGGCAGGATTTAGTGTCAGAGAAACTAAGCATAAATTGAGCCTGCGTGCATCTATCACGTCGGAGTTGCTCTTCGAAGATTGTGTGATACCTGAAGGGAACCTCTTGCCTGGAAGTGGTGGCCTAAAGAGCCCGTTAATGTGTCTTACTCAGGCCAGGTATGGGATAGCCTGGGGCGCGGTGGGTGCTGCAATGTCTTGCTATGAGACTGCTCTTGAATACTCAAGGGAGAGGATTCAATTTGGCAGGCCAATTGGGGCGTTCCAACTTACGCAGAAAAAGCTGACGGATATGGTTATTGAGATAAGTAAAGCACAACTCTTATGCCTACACCTCGGCAGAATGAAAGATCAGGGCAGGCTAAAGCCAGTGCAGGTTTCAATGGGTAAGAAGAATAATGTTGCGATAGCTCTTGAGTGTGCAAGGGTATCTCGCGGCATTCTAGGCGCTAATGGGATAACAGGTGAATATCCGATTATGCGTCATATGAATAACCTTGAATCAGTCTTTACCTATGAGGGCACTGATGATATTCACACTCTGGTCATAGGTGAGCACATCACAGGTTTGAAGGCATTTGAGTAAACCTGATAGACTCAATGAGAGGTCTAAAGAATAACGTAATATCTATTATCGGACGCATTAAATATCTTCTCTTTTACTTTTCTTTTACTTTCTACAATAAATGCAAAGTGATTGTAGAAAGGTTAAGCGTTATCAGACTGTTGTTATCTAATTCCCTAACAGATCGCCACGAGGCCAAAGCTTCCGCTATTCTATTGATGCCACGATGGGCTTCGCCGCAACGTAGCTCCCCTACCCCTTTTAAGCAGAAACAATTCCCCTCACAACCTCCCTCGCACACCGTATGTTGAGCGCGAAATCCCCCTCCCCGACCTTGAACACCACGCTATTTTACTTTGACTTCGATCGCTCGTGCCTGACTCTTCCCTGATATATATAATCAGAGGTCTAAATATACCAAACGTTATCAGACCCATCTAGTCATCTTATTTCTAACTCAAACGAAAAAGGCGAGCTTGTAGGCTCGCCTTTTTCTAAAACAGCTCAACGCGCGTCTATGCGTATGAGTGGAGCCCCGGCAGCAGGTAGCTCACCCCCAGCCAGGTGAATATGACCAGTGCGAAACCAAGCAGCGCGAAGTATGCGCTGCGCCGCCCGCGCCAGCCGTGCGCAATGCGCGTGTGCAGGAAACCTGCGTAGGCCATCCACGCCACGAGCGCGCCGACCTCTTTTGAATCCCATCCCCAGTATCGGCCCCACGACTCGTTCGCCCAGACGGCGCCCGTGATCAGCAGCATCGACAGGAGCGGGAATGCTACGCCCACCGTGCGGTAAAGCATGCCGTCGATCCTTTCAAGTCCGGGCATCGCGGCAACAACGTCATTCCTCTTCCAGGAGAAGATCCCAACCATCAACAAGGCGACGAACAGCCCTACAAGGCCGCCGAACTCCACGGGGTTAGACTGCACGCTCGCCTTCAAGCCGGGGCCGAACCGCTGTATCTCCTCCTTGCCTATCTCCGTCAGCCGGTCCGGTGGGAAGACCTGCCGCTGCTCCATCCGCACGTTGTTTCTGGTGTAATACTGATCAACCGTCCATTGGCCGAATGGCGCATACTCGCGCTCGCTAATCATAGTCAGCGGGCTGCTCACGCCCCTGATCTGCGAATTGACGTTCTTAATCTGCGCGAATAGCGCGATCAGCACGATTCCCTGCACCACGACAGCGCCGCGGAAGAGATTCCAGCCCCACCTCTTCGCCGCTTCGGTCTCTTTAATCCAGTAGACGACGAACAGCACCAGCGAGGCCAGGATAATCAGGAACGCTATAGACATCAGCGCCCCTACGTAAGGTAGCCGCGCCCGCACCATCAGGTGGGAATCATTGCCAAGCCCGTCGCTAAAGAGAAGCGACGCCCCATACTCTCTATGGAGCGGGACCGACAGCGTTAGCGCCGAGCCGTAGACCCTGCCGATGAAGCCGTAAACTACGACGCCGAATAACCCCACCGCGATCGCGATGGCCTCTGACCGAATCCCGTCCTTCAACAGGTAGGCGAACGCCAGCCCGAAGCTGACTAGGCAGACCCCGTAGCCGACCGTAGCGATCGTGACGTGAATCGGCCGCCAGTAGCTGTCCAGCACCGCCGGCAGCGTCCTGTATTCGTTCCCCAGGAAGATCGCCAGCACGAGTATCACCGTTATGATCGGCAACGAGAGCGCGCCTATGAACTGATACTTGGGCCTCCGCATGATGACAAGCGTAGTCAGTGCAGCGCCGGCGCAAAAACCGAGAGTCAGCGGGTAGAGGTTATCGAGCGGGAAGTATCGCCACGCGCCGTTGATCGCCCCGGTCTGCCAGCCCTCCTTCTCCCCTGCCTCGATCCAGCGCACCATCCACCCAGACAGGTTGAAACAGTAGCCGGCCTGTACGGCGAGCAACCCCAGCCGCGCAAGGACGTTCTCTTTGACGAAGAGGTTTGTCACGAGCACAACCCCCGCAGTGATGTAGCTGATAAGCGCTAGCATCGTCAGCGCGCCTTCGTAGAGAAACCCTTGCTGGCCGTAGGTCAGTCTCGCAAATATCAAGACTATGGCAGTAGCGATCGGGGCGACGACGACCCAGAAATTCGCCCTTATCGCCGTGAACATCAAGATGAGCGCCATCCCTTCGGTCAACACAAGCCAGGGCATGTTGAACGGGACGGGTCCGCCGACGGCAAAGCTTCCGGCGGGCGTCACCACGTAGACTAGCGCCAGGTATAAGACGGCCGCCCCTAGCTGCACCCAGGTCCTGGCGGACTGGAAGTCTAGCCATACGGCCGGACCCATTACCTCTTCGCGTTTGATAGCTCTACTCATCTTTTTTTCCTCCTCCGATCACAGATTCGACAAGCGCTCTGTATCTGCCCTCGAATGACGGCTTGTTCCTGTTCGTGTTGCCGCCAAAGTAGACCTTTGATCCTTTTCCGTCCGGCTCCACTACGGCCCACACCCTCTCGTGAGAAAAGAAGAAGACGCAGCCGAGCGACAACAGCAAGAGCATGCTGCCGATGTAAAAAGGGTTCTGGCCTGGGTCGCGCCGGACCTCCAGGCTGTGCGTAAGCGAGGCCTTCTCAAACTCCTTGAGCAGCGCAACGTAGCTGGTCCCGTTAACCTTGAACGTGTAGTCTTCCGGGCTCGCCCCGTCTTCGGACTTACCCTTGGCGGTCAGGACGCGCTCGGCCAGTTGCAGGTTGAAAGCCATCACCGCCTGCTTGCCATCTATCGCAAGCACGGCGACAGGGTTGTTATAGTCGGGGCTGGCCGTGGTCGGTCCCTCCGCGGTCTTTATGTAATCGGGCAAGAACTGAACGTACTTCACGTTGCCAATGCCCTCGATGTCGACCGAGCCGTTGCGAGGTATCTCAACCTCTATGGGGTCGGCCGCCGTCACGGGTTTAAAGATTATCGTGACGTTCCGCGCGTTACCGACGGGGTTGAACTGCGATTGAAAGAGCCGGTACCCCCTGTAATCGAACGGGTAGTTCATGTGAATCGTGGCCGGGACTTCCTTGCCCGCCGCGGGGTCTTTGATCGTCACATAGCTCAACCAGTCCATCGTGTTCATCGTGTCGAGCCCCGCCTCGGGCCTTATCAGCTTCTGCTGTAAGTCCGTGCAAACGACATCGAACGGGACTTTCGCCTCGCCGATCTCGCGCTCCCAGCGGCCGTTCTTCTTCACCATATCGAAGGTCGTGAAGCTACGCGTCGACACACCCGGCCTGATCTCCATTATCCCGCCCATGCTGAAACGGCTCGTCAACACGCCCCCGACGAACAGCGTCAGCAGCGCGACGTGGACCATGTAAGCGCCGAGCCTGTTCCAGGAATTATTCTCGGCGAAGATCGTCGTGCGCCCCTCCTCCTTCGTGACTGTGTATTTGTAGCCGAGCCCCCAGATCAGGTAGGCGGCCAGGAACAAAAACGTGACAAGCCCCGTCGCCCAGCGCAGTATTCCCGGCGGCAATATGTAGAGCAACAGCCCCATCAACAGGAGCGCCTGCGATAGCATCAACACCCTCTGCCATGTGATGGCCGAGCGCGTGAAAGGGTTCTTGCGCCACGATTCCTCGATCCTCTCGGCCAGGCTCTTCGGGTCCTCTCGGACCTCCGCCTGGTCGTTCAACATCATGTGGCTGAGCGCCTTGGGCGTCTGCTTGAAGTTCGGCCGCGCGAGGAACTTCCAGGCCGAAGGAAAACGATCTATCGATGCGAGTATGATGTTCAGGCCCGTCACGGCCAGCAGGCCCGTGAAGTACCAGGCGTGATAGATGTCGTAGAATCCCAGCGCGCCGAAGATCGTCCGCTCGGCAGGAGTCCGGCGCGCGAAGTATTCCTCAAAACCCTGCACGTCCTTCTGCATCACAAGCATCCCTATGACGCAGCAGATCAGCACTATAACGAGCATCGTCACGCCGAACCTGACGGAGCTCAACAGACGCAAAACCTTGTCGAGAATAGACTCGTTCTTTTTGACGCGAGGCACAGCCTCGACCGGCGCAGTCACGGCGGCCTGTGCACCTCCAGTCACATCAGTCTTTGTAGTTGCCATAAACTTAACCTGATTCCGGGATGAAAGAGTATTCGGTATTTACACCTTTACAACCAACGAAGATTCTAGCAACCCGCTCTTTTCAATGTCAACGCATTAGCCCTTCCGGACGACGCGCAGGAGCCTCTATTTTTCTTATATTTCTGTTGCCGCGCGATTCGTCCGGCGCTTATTTCTTCGGCTCCGATGGGCGCAACTCCACGCGGCTCGCCAGCGCGCGCCCGTCCGTCTCAAGAAGGTAGATTACGACCGACGCGACATCTTCGGGCAGAAGCTTCCAGGTCGTCGCAGGGTCTTGCTCCCCGCTACGGCCGAACCCCGTGTTTACCGACCCAGGCATGACGTAGCTCACCCTTATGTGGTCGTGCCTGACCTCTTGCATCAGCGCTTCGGAAAAAGCGATCAGCCCAGCCTTTGACGCGCAGTAGGCCGCGCCGCCCGCGAAGGCGTTCTTCCCTGCCAGGCTCCCTATGTTTATGATGTAGCCGCCCCCGCGCTTCTTCATCAATGGAATCGCTTCGTGCGAGCAATAAAAGCCCCCCGAGAGGTTCGTCTCGATCGTAGCCTGCCACTCCTCTATGGGCATATCCTCGACGCTGCTGTGCGACCCTACGCCCGCGTTGTTCACCAGCACGTCGAGGCCGCCCATCTCGCCCGCGGCCTTCCCAAACATCGCCTTTACGCTGGCAGGGTCTCGCACGTCGCAAGCCGCGCCGTATGCCCTCCCGCCGTAGGCTTCGTTCAACTCCTTAAGCGCATGATCGACCTCGCCCTCGCTTCTGCCGCAGATAAAGACGCTGGCCCCTGCGTCGAGCAGAGCCCTGGCGATCGCCAGCCCTATGCCCTTCGTCGAGCCCGTGACTAGAGCCGATCTGTTTTGAAGGCTGCTCATCGGTGGACCTCCAGAGCCGTGGCTGTAACCGGCCGATTGCCGTATGCGTATTTATGTAAGCGGGACAAGTGAAGCGGGCTAGGGTATGAAAGAGTACCCCATTCTTCTCGAAAGACGGTACAAGAGCGTCAGCGGCAGCCCGACGACATTATGATAATTGCCGGCTATCTCTTCGACAAACATCGCGCCTCGCTCCTGTATGGCGTAGGAGCCGGCCTTATCCATAGGCTCGCCGGTCCTTATGTACCAGTCGATCTCTTTTTCGCTGAGCTGCGCAAACCGCACGAGCGTCTTGTCGTAGTCGGCCACCTCGCGCCGCGTCGCCGCGTCGTAGAGCGCGACCCCCGTCATGACGGCGTGCCAGCGGCCCGAAAGCAGCTTGAGCATGCGCGCGGCGTCATCCTCGTCGCGCGGCTTTCCCAGTATGCGCCCGTCGAGCACGACGATCGTGTCTGCGCCTATGACGAGGCCCGAGTCGCGCTTGCGCGCGGCGTCTATAACTTTAGCCCTCGCAAGCCTTATGATATAATCGGCGGGCGCTTCGTCCTGGTGAGGGCGCTCGTTGATGTTGCTCGGCACGAGCTCAAAACTGACCCCGATCGTCTTGAGAAGGTCCGCGCGCCGGGGTGAGGAAGAAGCTAGTATTATATTGCTCTCTTGTTCTGGCATTTTTTCTGGCGCCGGGTACTTTAAGGCTTAAGGCTTGTTTGCTACTATCAAATAAGGAGCCGCCCGGTCTTAGGCTTCTAAATCTGTTTCTGGAGGTTATCCTTTGCGCCGCAAAATCTCTCTATTCGTTCTCTTTGCTTTCGTGGTCACTATGACGGTCATAAACCATGGCTGCGCCCGTTCAGGTGAACTCGAAGAGAATGAAAGCTTCGAGCTTGATCTGAACGACCCCAAGCTTCAAGAACGACTCGGCCAGGACGACGGTTACGCGTTCGCTATTTTATACGGAGCCGACATTCATGGCAGCCTGGAAACCTGTGGCTGACCGAGCCACCCTATGGGTGGACTGGCACGGCGTGTCAGCTATATAAAAGCCTTCAAACACAGGTCGAACTTAGAGGTTCCTTCTCTCTTTGTCGACGCAGGTAATCTCTTTACCGACGAAAAATTTAGCGCGGGCCAATTACCCTCTGACGTTATGACAAAAAACAGATGGGTAGTCAAGAGCTACGGCGACTTTCGCCATGACGCGGCGAACGTGAGTTACAACGACTTGCCATACCTCGCGCACCTGCTCGACAAGGACGGCTACGACGCCCGCGTGGGCGAGATGCCCTTCATAAACAGGCTCGTCTCGGCCAACGTACAGCCCGCTATCGACAGCCTCAACGCACCCGCGCCCTACGTCGTCCGCGAGGTCACACTCAAGCGCTCAAAGCCGGGCGAGACGATAAGAGTCGGCATCGTCGGGTTCACGGAGCCGAAGCCTGTCGGGCCGAACCAGACCGAAAACACCATAGCCGGCTTCCAGATCACTGACCCGTTCCAGGCCGCCCGCCGCGTCATCCCCGAGCTCAAGTCGAAGGTCGATTTTATTATCGCCCTCGCCTACATGCCGCAGGACATGTCTCAACGCCTTGCGACTGAAAACCCGGAGATCGACACGATCATAGGCGCGCGCCGCGTACACAGCATGGAGGAGGTGCAGCACTTCAACCGCGCGACGATCGCCTACGCATACATGGAGACGAAGTACGTCGGCGAGATGCGAGTCTACGTCAACGAGCAGGGAGAGGTGACCAAACAGGTCAACCGCTTCGCGGGCCTGGACTCCTTCATACCCGATGACCCCGACGCGCGCGACGCTGTCACTTCCGCCCACGACGAGTTCACGGCGATCCAGAATCAGGCGGCGAAAGAGGTCTCTTCCCTTCCCCCATCCACGCCGCCGCCTATGCTCTCGCGCCAGACATCGGCCTTCGTCGGCTCGGAGACCTGCGCCGCGTGCCACGCCGAGGCGTTTCAAGTCTGGGAGAAGTCTGCCCACGCCCATGCTATGGCGACGCTTGAGCGCAAGAACCAGCAGTTCGACACCGAATGCGTCGGATGTCACGTCGTCGCCTATCAAAAAGGCGGCTTCGATTCGCTGGTCACTACGCCGCAGCTTGCTAACGTCCAGTGCGAGGCCTGTCACGGCGCAGGACGCACGCACGCCGAGGGCGCGAACAAGAAAGGCTATGGCTTTATGCCGACGCCCGTCGGTTGCGTCCAGTGCCACACGCAGCCGAACAGCCCCGATTTTAACTTCGAGGCCTACTGGGCTCAGATCAAGCACTAGTGGCCGGGGCTTGAAGATTATTATGATGAGCCTGCTCAATCTCCTGCCGCAGATGCTGCGCCACATCGGCGAGAGCGACGAGGGGCGCGAGCAGGCTGTCTTCGCGGGGTGGTCGGCGGCCGTCGGCTCTCAAGTGCGGAAGGTCACCGCCCCCGTCCGCTTAGAACGAAAGACGCTCATAGTCGCCGTGCTCGACCAGACCTGGCGGGCGCAGCTCAAGCGTATGAGCGGGCAGGCTCTCTTCCGCCTGAACTCTTTGCTCGGAGCCCCGACCGTCACGGCCATCGAGTTCGTAATCAATCCGGATTTAGTCATTGCACAACACGAAGCCCCCACCGAAATAACATTCAACGCCCCCGACTTGCAGGCGCAGCCGCTCCGTGCAGACGCCGCGCAGATACGCGACCCGAAGATGCGCGCCACGTTTCTGCGCGCGGCTGGAAAATGCCTCGACAGAAGGGCGAGATGACAGCTACTCAAAAAGACAGACACGAAAAGAACCCCTCGGAAGTCGTAATAGACATCAAGGGCCTCACGAAAGATTATCAGGTAGGATTTCTCAAGAAGAAGACCGTCCGCGCGCTGGACGACCTGACCATAGAGGTGCGCCGCGGCGACATCTTCGGCTTCCTCGGCCCGAACGGGGCCGGCAAGACGACGACGCTCAAGCTCCTGATGCGGCTCATCTATCCCACCGAAGGGTCCGCGACAATCCTCGGCAACCCGATCGACGACGTAGCCACAAGGTCGAGGATCGGTTACCTGCCCGAGAACCCTTACTTTTACGACTACCTTTCGGGCCGCGAGCTGCTCCATTATACGGCCCGCCTCTTCGCCATCGAAAAAACGGTCGCGGAGCGCCGCGCCGCCGATCTGCTGGAGATGGTCGGCCTCGATAAGGAACGCGCCGACCGTCAGCTCAGGAAGTACTCGAAAGGCATGCTCCAGCGGATAGGGATCGCGCAGGCGCTCGTCAATGACCCGGAGATAGTCTTCATGGACGAGCCTATGTCGGGCCTCGACCCCATAGGCCGCCGTGAGGTGCGCGACCTGATGCTCTCCTTGCGCGAGCAGAACAAGACGATCTTCTTCTCGTCCCACATCCTCTCGGACGTAGAGGCGCTCTGCGACCGCGCGGCCATACTGAGCCGCGGCAAGCTCGTCCGCTACGGCACTGTTGAAGAGCTGACCGCGCACGAAGGGTCGAGCCTTGAGGTCATCGTCGTCGGGGTCGAAACGGAGATCCTGAGCGCATCCCTTCGGGCGATACCCGCCGTCGAGGCGGTCAATGCAACCCCGAACGGCGCGCAGATAATCCTACAGGACGAAACCAACGTCGCGAGCCTCGTCGCGTTGATACACGAAGCGGGCGGAAAACTGGTTTCTATCAACCCGAGGCGCACTTCACTTGAAGACATCTTCACGACGGCGAACCAAACCCGGTAGTCGGCTATGACGCGATACATAAAAATAGCCTGCGCCGCGCAGGTCATTCTCCTGCTCGCAGGAGTCACAGGCGCCCGGGACCTCAACGCGCTGATCGACGGGATACAGGCGAAGTACTCTCGCATGAAGGGGCTTTCGGCAGACTTCCAGCAGCTATACACGGGCCGCGACGGGCGGGTCATACGCGAGAGCGGCCGGCTGTTGCTCAAGAGGCCGGGCAAAGCCAGGTGGGAGTACACAAGCCCTGAGCGGAAGCTCTTCATCTCTGACGGCAAGAACGTTTACTTCTACGCTTTCGGCGAGCGGCAGGCCGCGAGGTCATCGATCCGCGCCTCGGCCGACCCCCAGATCCCTTTCCTCTTCCTGCTCGGCAGGGGGAACATTCGCCGCGACTTCGAGAGGATAGAGATGATCGGCGACGAGACCCCCGTCGTCGCGGGCAACCGTTTGCTCAGACTCTTCCCGAAACGCGCGCCCGAAGAGTTCAAACAACTGATCGTCGAGGTCGACCCCGCCTCTTTCGAGGTGCGCAGGCTTGTGATATTCGAGAGGAGCGGCGCGAGGATGGATTTTCTGCTTTCTAACCTGAGGGAAAACTATGTCGCTCCCGACAGCGAGTTTCAATTCAACCCGCCGCCCGGCGTGGTGATCAAGCAGCAGTAGGCGCGAGACAGTCTAATCCGATTCAAGCTTGAGGCCCACGACCTCCGCCGTGAACTCCTTTATCTCGTTGACCGGCGGGATCGGCTCCATGTTTATCTCCACCCTGATCGTCTCCCCAGGCTTAAGGTCGCTGTGCGCTCCGGGGATTACCGTCACCACCCTATCTCTGAGCACTTCGTCGTTCAGGCTTATCGCTTTGCCTTTCAACTGGAGCCCGCTCAGCGTCTTGTCGCCCGTGTTAGTCACGTTGTATATGAGGCGCGCGTACCTGACCACCTTGCCCAGGTCGCGCTCCCCCTCGCGGTTTTCGACCAGCGTGAGCCTTATGTTGCCGACGTAGCTCTTGAACTCATCCGTGTCCGCGCCCGCCATCTCTACGCGCCCCCCGGACTTGCAGAATGACGAGACAAGCACTATCAGCACGATCACCGCCCCGACCGCCACCCCGCTCATTATCACTACGAGCCGCGAGCGGTCCTTCTCGACATTCTCTTTAGGTTGCTCAAACATACTTCCCTCACTACGCGCTGACGGTCATCTGACCGATCAGGATGGTCGGCGAGAGGACGCTCCCACGGTAATCCAGATCGTTGCCTACCATCTCTATGGAATTCAGCATCTCCTTCAGGTTGCCCGCGATCGTAACGCCCTGGACGGGGAAGCTCGGCTGGCCGTTCTCTATCCAGATGCCGGACGCCGAGCGCGAGTAATCGCCCGTGACGATGTTCACGCCGAAGCCGATCAACTCCGTCACCAGAAATCCCTTCGACAGCGAGCCGATTATTTCCGACGGCGACCTGTCGCCCGGCTGCACGTAGAGGTTGCCCGGCTCGACGCTCGGCGTGCCAACGAGCCCGCGCGAGGCGTTGCCCGTCGATTTCAGTCCCAGCTTCCGGCCCGTGTAGGTGTTGAGCAGGTAGCTCTCAAGCACGCCGCTTCGGACTACAACGGTCTTGCGCGTGGGGAGCCCCTCGCCGTCAAAAGGGCGCGAGCCTAGACGGCCGGGGTCTATGCCGTCGTCGATTATCGTCAGACACTGCGAGGCTACGCACTCGCCTAACTGCCCGACAAGGAAGCTCGCCTTTCGAAAGACCGACTCGCCCGAGATGGCCGTGAATATGTCGCCCAGCAGGTCGCGCGCAATGTTAGGCTCGAAGACTACGGGCACGTTCTGCGTCGGCACGGGCCTGGCCCCGAGCTTGCGCAGGGTCCTCTTTGCCGCCATCACGCCGATCTCTTCGGGGCTGTCCAGCTCCTTGAACTTGCGCCGCACGTCGTACCAGTAATCACGCTGCATCTTGCCGTTCTCGGCGGCGACCGGCACCGTCGCCAGCGAACAAGAGGTGCCGCTGTACTCGCCCGTAAACCCGAAAGAGTTCGCCAGTATCATAGACCCGCTCGAAGAGTCGAACCCCCCGCCGTCAAAGTTTACGATCAGCGGGCTGTGCTCGCGCGCGGCCTGCTCGGCCCTCAAGGCCAGCTCTATCTTGTCTTCGGTCGAGAGGTCCGCGATCTCGCGGTCGAAAAGGTCTAGGTCGGGGATCGTCTTGGCGAACTCTTCAACGTCTGGGAGCCCCGCGCTGTCGTCGGGCGACGTGGCGCGCGCCAGCTCTATCGCGTCGGCGATCAACTGGTCGAGGGCCTGGCGGCTGAAATCCGAGCCCGAGACGGAAGCCTGCTTCCCCTCTATGAGCACGCGCAGCCCGAGCCCGCGGTCCGTGGCCTCTTTGAGGGTCTCGATCTCGCCGAGCCTCACGCCCACGCTGAACTCAGTGCGATGTCTGATGATGACTTCGGCCGCGCTTGCCCCGCGCTTCACAGCCCTGGTGGCGATATCGATGGCAAAATCTTTGGTGAAATCGCTCGTCAAATCGCTCCCGCTTCCCCTCTCTTTTATTGCCGTGTCCCGCCCACAGTCATCTCGCTGATCTTTATGGTCGGCAACCCGACGCCTACCGGCACGCTCTGGCCGTCTTTGCCGCAGACGCCGACGCCCTGGTCAAGCTCAAGGTCGTTGCCTACAGCAGTCACGTGCTTGAGCGATTCAGGCCCGCTCCCCCTGAGCGTCGCGCCTTTGACCGGGGCCGTGATCCGGCCGTCTTCGATCAAGTAGGCTTCCGACGCCGAGAACGCGAACTCGCCGCTCGTTATGTCTACCTGCCCGCCGCCAAACTGCACCGCGTATATCCCGCTCTTGACCGACCGTATTATCTCCTCTTTCGTGTCCGCGCCGGCCAGCATGAAAGTATTCGTCATGCGCGGCAGCGGGATGTGCTTGTAGCTCTGCCGCCGCCCGTTGCCCGTCCGCTTAGATTTCATCAAGCCCGCGTTAAGATAATCGCTCAGGTAAGCGCGCAGTATCCCGTTTTCGATCAACACCGTGTTGGTCGTAGGCTCGCCCTCGTCGTCGATGTTGAGCGAGCCGCGACGGTCGGGTATCGTGCCGTCGTCGACGACCGTGCAGAGCTCCGACGCCACGCGCTGGCCTATCAGCCCGGAGAACGCCGAGGTCTGCTTCCGGTTGAAGTCGGCCTCAAGGCCGTGGCCGACCGCTTCGTGCAGCAGGATGCCGGGCCACCCAGGCCCGAGCACCACTTCCATCTTCCCTGCCGGCGTCTCTATCGCGTCGAGCTGTATGATCGCCTGGCGGGCGGCCTCGCCGCCGAAGTACTCGGGCGTCAACTGGCTCTCGAAAAAATCTATGCCGACCCGGCCGCCGCCGCCCGAACGGCCGACCTGAAGGTTCCCGTCGTCGTCTGCTATGCACGATATGGCGAACCGCGCGAGCGGCTGCACGTCGGCCGTCAGCCGTCCATCTGAAGATGCGATCATGACGTATTTTATTTCATCGGAGATCGAAGATTGAACCTCGCGGATGCGGCGGTCGTGCTGGCGCGCGACGCGGTCTGCGCGCTGTATAAGATCGATCTTCCGCGCGAGCTCTACGCCTGAGACTGGCACCTGGACCGGGTAGAGGTTCATGCGGTTGGGGGTCGCGTTGACGCCTATCACGTCGGAGCCCGCGCCGCTGCGCGCGATGTGCGAGGCGGTCTCGGCCGCGCGGCGGATCGAGTCGAAGGCGATCTCGTCCGTGTAGGCGTAGCCGGTCTTATCGCCGATGATGACGCGGACGCCCACGCCTTGTGATAAAGATTTCGAAGCGGATTTGACTATCTGCTCCTCGATATTAACGCTATTTGATAGCCTGTACTCGACATAGAGGTCCGCGTAATCGCCCCCGCGCGCGAGCGCGGTCGCAAGCAGCTTATCGATGTCGCCCATCGTCAGGCCGAATCTGTCGAAAAAGAATTGAATCGCGTCTATCGTCATCTCAGCCTTTCATACAAAACGGCGCATGGAAATCAGCTTCGAGGTCAGGTTCCTGCGCCCGTCTCCGCTTATGGCTTGTCGCCGATGTGTAACGCCGCAACGCCGCCAAACAAATTGTAATATCTGACATCTGAAAAACCAAATGATTGCATCATTCTTGCGAGCGCCTGCTGGTCCGGGAAGCGCATTACGGATTCAGGCAGGTACTGGTATGCGAAACGCGATCCTGAGATTGCGTTCCCTATCCTGGGGAGGATTTTGGTGAAGTAGAACTGAAAGACGGAAGAGAAGATCGGCAGTTGAGGCCGCGAAAATTCCAAGACGGCCGCGCGCCCGCCGGGCCTCAGCAGCCTGTAGATCTCCTTAAGCCCCGCCTCTACGCTCTCAAGGTTGCGCAGCCCGAAAGCGACCGTGACGACATCGACCGAGCCGTCGCGGACAGGGACATTCAGCGCGTCACCTTCGACGAGCTCGATCGGGAGATTCGCGTTCCGCAGCTTTCCCTGCCCGACTTTAAGCATAGGGCGGCAGAAATCTATCCCTACCGTAGGGGCTATCTCCCCAAGCTCAATCGCGAGGTCGGCCGTCCCACAACAGAGGTCGACGGCGACGGCTCCGGGGCGGCTGAGCTGTTGTTGGACTTTCTTGATGACGAACCTTCGCCACCGTTTATCGACGTTGAGCGAGAGGGCATGGTTGAGGAAGTCGTAGCGCGGGGCTATCTCGGAAAACATCGCCCGCACCTCTGCGGCTTTGCCCTGGCGGTCGAGTATGTCAGCTTTTGAATCCATCTAAAGAGAGGCCGCGCGTCAGCGCACGACCGTGACGGCCCCTATCTTCTTGAGCGGCGCTTCGAGCTGGCTCGCGGGCCCGTGGACCACGATGGCGACAGACTGCGGCCTCAGGTAAGTCTTCGCCGCCTGTAGAACGTCGGCGGGCGTAACGGCCCTGACGCGGTCCGCAAAATTGATCATGTAATCGCGGCCCAGCCCATAGAGCTCTATGTCGAGTATCACCTCCGCCGCGCCCTCCTTCGTCCGCAGCCGCTCCGTGAAGGTCGCTATCGCTCGATTCTTCGCCGCCTCGACCTGCTCGATTGTCGGCGCGCCTTCTTGCAACCGCGTGATCATCGCGAGCGCCGACTCTATGGCCGGGGTTATGCCGGATGGCGACGACTTGACGTTTAAGAACAGCGGGCCGGCGAGGTAGCGCCCGTCCATCTCCGTCTGAATGCCCGCGCCCGATTCCGGGTTGGCCAAAGTCGCACCCGACTGGTTCAACACCTCGCCTAAGATCATTGCGGCGTAGTAATCGGCCGCCCGCCTCGACACTCCAATCTGGCTTATAGTCGCCTGCGACACCTGCGAATCCTGCGAGTCGAGGATCAGCACCTTTCTGGCCGTCTGCGGGTCGGGCGCGCGGAAGGTCGCAGCGATCTTCTCGCCCTTCTTCCACGAGCCCAGACGCGACCGTGCGAGCCTCGTCACGTCCTCGGGCGTCGCGTCGCCCGTGATGACGAGAATAGAGTTGTTAGCCAGGTAATAACGCTTGTGGTAAAACGAGAGGTCGGCGCGGATGATCTTCGCAACCGATTCAGCAGTCCCGCGCACAGGCCGCCCAAAAGGGTGCGCCCCGAAAACGGCTTCGACCGCTCTGCGCTTCAAACTACTTTCGACGTTCGCCGAATCCGCTTTAAGCGCCGCGATGCGCTCCGCCTTCAGAGCGTCGAACTCTTTCTGATCGAACGCCGGTGTGACGACGAGCCTGCCTAGCAGATCGAAGATCGCGTCGAGTGCTTCGGCGGGGCCGCTCACCGTGAGGTCCGTCGAGTCCCACCCGACCGTGACGTTCACGCTCAGCCCCAACTGCTCGACCGCCGCGACGACGCCCTTCGCGTCATACCCGGCGCCCCCCTTGAGCAGCATCCCCGCGGTCAGGTCCGCGAGCCCGCCTTTATCGACGAGGTCGAACATCGCGCCGCTGTTGACGCGCAAGCGGACTGAAACCGTCCCCGTCCCTCGCTGCTCTAAGACTACGAGCTGTAGCCCGTTCAACAGCGAGTCGCGTTTTACGGTCGGCAAAACGAGCCCCGCCGTCTGTTTATTGTCGGTGGTGCCGCGATACTCTTGCGCGGCCAGGCCGGGCGAGGGGAGCAGCAGAGAGGCTAACAGAATGCCCGCAAGCGCCATGAACTTCTTCACTACGAGAAAACCTCCGCGACTTTCGATACAAAACGAGTGTAGCTAGAGCGCGTAGAGGGTGTCAATGTCAGGGTCTATTCATTCTCTGTCCTCGCTCTGGAGGAGCGAAAGATATTAGCCGGTGATGAAATCACCGGACCCGATTCGATAACACGACCGCGCCCTGGAAGGGCGCAGGATACGAACACCAGTCCTGCGCCCCTCCAGGGCGCGTGATAATCGTATCGATCAATCCGGTGGTTGCACCACCGGCTAATATCTGCCTGCCCCTCCGGGGCAGGAAACAACTGATCGATTCTTAGAATGAATAGACCCTGGTGTAAATGTATAGAGTGTAGAGACTCTTTACCTTTCGTGGTATACTCTGCCCGTCCCCGCAGAGAGAATCCAGCAAAGCTCAGGAAAGCTACAGGGCCTAAGCGCCGACGGTGCTCTTGCTGATCTCCTCACGTCGAGAATTGGAGATGGTGATTGATGTATTGCCCTAGCTGTTCAACACAGGCTATCGAAGGTGCGAAATTCTGCAAGACCTGCGGCATGAACCTTGGCGTAGTTACACAGGCGCTCAACGGCGGTGTCACCGTCACAGACCCGCTCAGGGACCGCGAGTACAAGAGGGCGCGCAAACAGATCAGCGACGGCATACACGGGTTCGCAGTCGGCGGGGCCTTCCTGGCGGGAGCGGCATTGACATATTTTCTAGTCCCGAGAAACTCCTACGTCTACGCCCTCGCGCTAGGGCTCGCGCTCTTCGGCATCATAAAGATATTTCGCAGCGTAGGCAGCATCATCGACGCGCGCGTCGGCCCGAAACTTCTCGACCCGGCGTTACAGCCGCGAGGCACGGGCGGATTATCCGCCTCGCTACCCTCACAGGCGACACCCGCCACCAACGTCCGACCTAGCCAGCGCCTCTCGGCAGACGCGCTTAGGAACCCCGCCGCTCAACCGGCTAACACTCGCCCCGTCTCGGCCGAGAAGGGCCTCGACCAGCTCCTTCCGGTTCCCCTCCCTCCTGTCGAAAACATGGCCCGCCCGCTAACAGGCCGCGTCAACCGCGAGCACTCAAGCCCGCTCAGGAAGCCCGACAGGGAGGAAGACCTTATATCCAAGCTTCGCAACTGAAGCCCGTGGCAGCTACTCGGATTTTATCTCTGTCCAGAGATTGTCATAGAGGCTGATTGACGGCCCCAGGTCTACGATGAACTCGCAGCGGCGGCGGTCTTCGGCCGGTGGGTATGCGGCTTCGTTGCTCAGGAGCTCAGGCTTTATGTACCCGCGAGCGGCGAGGTTCGTAGTCGAATAGCCCGTGCCGTTCGCGATGTCGCCGGCAATCTTCGCTTCAAGAACATAATTGATAAAGAGGTGCGCGAGCTCTCGATTCTTCGCCCCGCGCGGTATGCAGAGGTTGTCGACAAAGATCGTGCAGCCTTCCTTCGGGATCACGTAACCGATCTGAGGGTTCTCGCTCATGGCCTTGGCAATCTGACCGCTGTAAGCCTGCGCGATCCAGGCGTCGCCCGACAACAACAACTGGTCGAACCCGCCGCTGTCGTAAGCCTTGACCAGAGGCTTCTGCTCGGCTAGCAGCCGCGCGGCCTGCCGAATCTCGGCCGGGTCTGTGCTGTTGAGAGAATAGCCTAGCGATTTGAGCGCTGCGCCGAACGTCTCCCTCACGTCGTCGAGCATCGCGATCCGGTCTTTATACGCGGCGTCCCACATCACGGACCAGCCGTTTATCGGCCCCGCGACTTTGTCTTTGCGGTATGCGATCCCCGTCGTGCCCCACATGTAAGGTATCGAGTACTGGTTCAACGGGTCATAAGGCCCCTGGACGAACTCAGGCTCAAGGTTTGAAAAGTTAGTGAGGGCGTCGCGGTCTATCTCTTCCAACAACCCTTGAGCCTTGAGCACCGTCACCATGTAGTCGCTCGGCACGATGATGTCATAGCTCACGCCGCCCGATTGTAGCCTCGCAAGCAGCGCCTCGTTCGAATCATAAAGCTCGACATTGACGCGCGCGTTATACCTGCTCTCGAATTCGGCGACAACGCTTTCAGGCAGGTAGTTCGACCAGATGAAGACATTCAGCTCGCCGCCCGCCGCCTTCTTCGTCTGCCCGCCGAAGGCGAAGGCGACCAGGAACAGTATCGCCGTCGCTCCGGTCGCGAGCGACCATTTCTTTATGCGGCCCGATGAGAGGCGCTCCGATACGACGACCAGCAGGATAGTAGCGACGAGCAGGACCGTCGAGATCGCGTTTATCTCCGGCGTGACGCCCGTCTTGACCATCGAGTAGATCTTGAGCGGGAGCGTAGACGACCCCGGCCCCGCCACAAAACTCGTGATCACGTAGTCGTCAAGCGAGATCGTAAAGGCGAGGAGCGCCGCCGAGACTACGCCAGGCAGGATCATCGGGAGCGTCACTCGGTAGAACGTCTGAATCCTGTTCGCCCCCAGGTCCATCGCGGCCTCTTCGAGCGTGGGATCGAGCGTCGCTATGCGCGCGCGCACGATGAAGACTACATACGAGATCGAGAACGCGACGTGCGCCGTGACGATCGTGCTCAACCCGAACGCCATGCCTAGCAGCCCGAAAAGCGCGGCGCTCGCAAAGCCAAGCACGATCTCGGGGATCAACACCGGCAGGAAGACCAGGGCTTCCGCCGCCCCCCGCAGCCTTAGGCGATACCGCCCCAGCGCCAGCGCCGCCGCCGTGCCGATCGCCGTCGACAATAGCGCCGTAAGAAGGGCTACAACTAAGCTCATGCGCAGCGAGGCGATGAGCGCCGCGTCGTTCCAGGCCACCTCGTACCAACGCCAGGTGAAGCCCTGCCAGATCGTGCTGAAGCGTGAGTTGTTGAAGGATAGAATTACCAGCACAGCGATCGGCAGGTAGAGGAACAGGTAAACCAGCGCGGTCGCCGCGCCCAGTCCGGTCGGCCTCACGCTTTTGCTTTTAGCGCCATTCACAATGACCCAATATCTTGCATCGCGCGCCGACGGTCAAGCGCGAAACTTAGCGGTGTTTGACACCTTTCAGGGCGCGTTCTAAAATTAGACCCGCAGCCCCCATAGGAGATTACGCGTTGACGACACTTGCTAGCTTTACCCTGGCATTCTTCCAGACTGCCGAGACCGAAAAGTTATCCCTGATCGACCTGTTGCTCCGCGCCAGCATCACCGCGAAAGTCGTCCTCGTGATCCTGCTACTCTTTTCGATAGCGTCGTGGGTCATCATCTTCAGCAAGTGGATGGCCCTTAAGAGCGCCGAGCAATCGAGCCGCCGGTTTCTTTCGAGCTTTCGCAGCGGCCGGAAATTGTCGGACGTTCTCGTCGATGCCGAGAGTGAAAAGACCAGCCCCGTGGCGCGCATCTTTCTCGCGGGCTACGAAGAGATCACGGGTCAGATGGGTGGCGCGGGCGCGGTGCGCAGCATCGAATCGGTCAACCGCGTCCTTCAATCGGCGACCATAGCGGAGGTGTCGCGGCTGGAGCGGAGCCTCGGGTGGCTCGCGACTACGGCGAACGCGTCGCCATTCATCGGCCTGTTCGGCACGGTGGTCGGCATCGTCATCGCGTTCCAGGGGTTGAGCGCGGCCACGGCTTCGTCGATTCAATCGGTGGCCCCCGGCATAGCCGAAGCGCTCATCGCGACCGCGGCGGGCATAGCGGCGGCTGTGCCCGCGGCCATCTTTTATAACTACCTTCTCGGAAAAGTTAAATCGCTCACGGCGACGATGGATCGTTTTTCGCTTGAGATGTTAAACCTTATCGAGCGTCATTACATCAAAGCTGATGTCTAGAGAAAGAATATCGTAATGGCATTCACCGATCAGCGAGGGCGGACACAAACTTCACTGTCCGAAATCAACGTCACTCCGCTCGTCGACGTGATGCTCGTGTTGCTAGTTATTTTCATGGTCACCGCGCCCATACTTCAAACCGGCATCGAGGTGAACCTGCCGAAGACTCGCGAGACGCGCGCCGATCAGCCTAAGCCGAGATCGGTCGTCGTGAGCATCGATAAGGACGGCAACATTTTTTTGAGCACTCAATCCGAAGCGCGCCAGGTGAATGTGAATGATTTGCCCGCGTTGCTCGCCGAAAAGCTCGGGCAATCGGGCGAGCGCAGGGTCTACGTCCGCGGCGACGGGGACACGCCCTACCGGATAATCGCGTACGTGTTAGACATTGCGAAACAGGCCGGGGCCGACGCGAGCCTTGTCACCGAGCCGACGCCGAAAAAGAAGTCATGACTGGAAACCTCACAGGCGATCCGATTGGCGAGCGGGGCGCGCCCGCCCTCAGCATCCTGCTTTCAATCGCGCTCCATGCGATCGTCATCTTCGGAACGCTCTTCTTTTACAATTGGGACAGCGCGAGGACGATCGTCGCGGCGGGCGCGGGCGAAGGTGGCGAAGGGGGCGGCGGCGCTATCGAAGTCGGCGTCACCGACACCTCGGCGATACTCGGCTTCGCGCGCCCTCAGCCGGTCTCGCACATCGGCGACCAGGACTCTTCGATCAATAACGCTCGCGTCGAGACTGCGCGGCCCCAAGAAAGCGCGGACGAAGTTCTCCCCTCGACCGAGAGAGATGCGCCGAACCCGGATTCGGTGAAGACAGACCGGCCCGTAGTCAACCAGCAGGAGCGAATCTTCACGGGCAAGGAGGAGCGGGGCCGCTCGCAGTCGCAGACGGCGCAGGTCGGCAGGACCTTCGGCAGCCCAACGCCGGCGATGATAGGAGGCGTTGGAATCGGCTCTGGCGGCGGGTTTGGAGGCGGCACGGGGTTGCCGGGCGGTTCCGAGTATGGCCGCAGGATTCAATCAATACTCAGCAGGCACTTCAACCCGCCCGCCGTAGACGCGGAGGGCGTTCAGTACGTAATCATCATTCTGAGGATCGCAAGGGACGGCCGTGTTCTGTCGGTATCGGGCGGCCGCCTCGCGCCATCGTACTTCAAACAGCGAAGCCCGATGGCGCAAATCAACTACG
This sequence comes from Blastocatellia bacterium, assembly GCA_035249305.1. GTDB lineage: Bacteria > Acidobacteriota > Blastocatellia > UBA7656 > UBA7656 > DASUNP01. The sequence goes on from DATFGQ010000055.1 coordinate 34,207, forward strand.
CCGCGGAGCGAGCGGTACTGGCGTCGAACCCGTTGCCACCTATGCCCGACGGGTTCTTGATGAGCGCGCAGGAAGTCACCGCGGAAGTATGGTTCAGGTATCCGAAATAGCTTTAAAAGGCAAGCGGCTCGTAGCGTCTGTTTATGAAACTGAAAAGAACATCGCAATTGTTTATCACGCTGGCTCTCGTCTTCCTATTCGGATCGATCGCGATCGGGCAGCAGGAGCAGCCTCCCGCTCAAGAAGACCTGCGCAAGCAGATAGGGACGATCATCGTCACACCCGGCAACGGGCCTAACCTCGCGCTCGCCGATTTCGTCGCGCGTTCGCCGGGGCTAGACGCCGCGGTCGCGACGTTCAATCAAGTCCTGGCGGCCGACCTGGAATTCGCGGCCATCTCAGGGATCGTGGGAAAGAGCCTCAACCCTAAAACTCTCGTCGCCGACCCGGCGTCGTTGAATTTCGAAGAGTGGGGCGCAGACCCCGTGCGCGCGGACTACGTCGCGTTCGGTAATCTTCAAAACGCGGGCGGCCTCGTCGCGGACACGTACCTCTTCGACGTGAAGACGAAACAGCAGTTGATAGCCTCGCGCCACTCGGGCGACCCTCGAAGGATGGCGCACGAGTTCGCCGACGAGATCGTAAAGCTCTTGACCGGGCGCGATGGGATCGCGACTTCAAAGATCGCTTACGTCGGAGGCGATTCGATCAGAGTCTCTGATTACGACGGGTTCAATCAACGAACCTTCGCAAGCGACGGCCCCATAGTCCGCTTCCCGCAGTTCTCGCCCGACGGCCGCTATCTCGCTTACGTGAGCTTTAAGACGGGCGTGCCGAACATCGTCGTTCGCTCTTCGGAGGGTGGGTTCGTCGGAGGCACGAGTTTTAACTCGACGACCTCATCGCCTTCGATCTCTCCGAGCGGGCAGCTAGCCTTCAGCTCCGCCATCAGCAACGACGGCTCGATGGAGATATACGTGTCGAACCTGGACGGGTCCGGCGCGCGACGGCTGACGCGCACGCAAAAGGCCGTCAACATATCGCCGCGATGGAACCCGAGGACCGGGCGCGAGATCGCGTTCATCAGCGACCGCGGAGGCTCGCCGCAGATCTACGTGATGGACGCGAGCGGCGCGAACCAGCGGCCATTGATCGCGCGCGGCGGGCATGCCGATTCCCCGTCGTGGTCGCCCGACGGGCGCTACATCGCGTTCACATATGGCGGCGCGGGGAGCTTTCAGGTCTTCGTCGCCGACGTAGCGTCCGGCCAATTGCTTCAGCTAACATCACAGGGCAGGAACGAGAGCCCGACCTGGTCGCCCGACGGCCGCCACCTCGCATTCCAATCGAACAGGTCGGGGAGATGGGAGATATGGCAAATGCATATCGACGGCAGCGGCCAGCGGCAGATCACACGCGGCGGCGGCCGGCTGCCTACGTGGGGAAAATGAGTGCTGAGATAGTGTCTGAAAAGCCCCGTAGGGGCTCTATGTTTGTAGAATGTCGCTAACCATTATTCAACTCCTACGGAGTTGAATGTGCCTGCCTTGCGATCATCTACAAACATCCGGCTCCTACGGAGCCGAGTAGCTTGATATTACTCAGGACTCAGCACTCAGCACTCAGCACTCAGGACTTAGAATGAAAGGAGCTTTGAGATGACGACAAGGCTTTTGCGGATGCTTGTTATTATCTGTGTGGGAGCAGTGATACTCGGGGCCATCGGGTGCGCGAAACCCAAGGTCCAGCTTCAAGTCTCGAAGGACCGCGTTCAACAGGGCGAAGAGGTGCGCGTTAGCTGGCAATCGAAAGACGCGAAGACCGTCTCGATAAACGGCGAGCAGATGGACAAGGCCGGCTCGCGAATCTACACCCCCGACAACACGACGACGTACACGGCCGTGGCTCGGCGCGGCAAGAAAGAGGCGCGCGACAGCAGGGTAGTCTCCGTCTCACCGCGCCCGGCTCGCCCGACCATCAGCATCTCGGCCGACCCGGACGCCATTCAGCGCGGCCAGTCGACTACACTGCGATGGAACTCTTCAAACGCTAGCCAGGTTACTATCAACGACCTCGGCACGGTCCCGAACACAGGGAGCAGAGTCGTGAGCCCCGGAGCTTCGACCACCTACACGGCGACCGCGACGGGCGCGGGCGGGTCGGATGCGGCATCGACGCGCGTGACCGTCTCCGAAGAGGCCGCGCCGGATAGCTCGGCGGGGCGTCCCAGGACTAACCCCGTTAACCCGACCATAGCGGCGATGTTCGGCCAGGCCGTCCAGGCAATCTATTTTGACTACAACAAGGCCGACCTCACAGCCGAATCGAGAGAGAGGCTGCGGCGTTCGGCCGAATGGCTGACTCAGGCCCCGAACCGCTCGATCGCCTTCCGCATCGAAGGCAATTGCGACCCGCGCGGGACCGAAGAGTACAACATCGGGCTTGGTGAGCGCCGGGCGCAGGCCGCTCGCGAGTTCCTTGTCTCGCTCGGGGTCGACGGGTCAAGGATTCAGACCGTCAGTTACGGCGAAGAGCGCTCCTCGGGCTCAAGCGAGGGCGCGCCGGGCGTCAGACCATCGTGGGCCAATGACAGGCGCGACGATTTTATCTACGTCTCGGGCGGGACGCCGCGCAACCCCGAGCCAATCATTCTTCAGATCAGTTTCAGGTAAATCGGAGGTCGTCATGCGATCAAGATTTGGGAGTCTCGTAGCGCTCGCGCTGCTTTCATTGCTCGCGCTCGCGCCGACGGGATCAGGCACGCAGAAGGATAAAGAGGTACAGCTCAAGATCGCCCTCGACGAGCTGAAGAACGAAGTGATCGTCCTCGAACGCCAGGTCCGGTCTATGCAGGAGACGCTCGACCGCAACAGCGGCCAGATGAACGCGCTCGTCACGCAGATCATAGACAACGTCACGGCGATACGTCAGGCGCAGAGCCGCGTTGCCGAAGGCTCGTCGAACGCGATCAACGAAGTCGGTGGCCTCGGCGAACGTCTCACTTCGACCAACCAGCGAATAGACCGGCTCTCCGAGCAGATGGCCGAGCTGAAGAAGCTGGTCGAGAACCTGCCGAAGTTGCCGACCTTCACCCAGATCACTCCGGGTAACCCGGACCAGCTCTTCGCCGCGGCATATGGCGACTACAGCCGCGGCAACTACGATCTTGCGATAAGCGAGTTCCGTCAGTACGTCGAGACGTACCCGTCGAGTGAGATGGCCGACAACGCGCAATACTGGATAGGCGAGGCGCTGTTCGCCAAACGCAAACACGAAGAGGCGATAGCCGAGTTCGATAAACTCGTCCAGCTCTTCCCGAAAGGCGACAAGGTCGCCGCGGCGAAGTTCAAGAAGGGGATGGCCCTGATGGAGATCGGCCAGCAGGAGGCCGCCCGCGCAGAGTTCCAGTCATTGATAAGGCTCTTCCCGCGCTCAAACGAAGCGGCGCTCGCGCGCCAGCAGCTCGGCGAGCGATAGACTTCGATCTTCGGAGTGCGGTGACAAGTCCACGCACTCCGAAGGAGCTGTCGCAGAATCTGTTCAGCCGCTAAACAGGCAGCTCGATCTTGATGTCCGAGTTATAGTCCGAATAAAGGATCGTCGTGACGCTGAGGTTGGTGGCGCCCTGCGTCTCGACCTTTCTCGGGAGGCTGTCAACCGCGCTGATCCAGACTTTCGTCTTCCCACCCCGCGCCGCCTGTTTTGGGTCCTTGGGCATGTATTCATAAACCAGCATAGGCGCGCCGTCGAGCGTATCCTGGCCTAGATACTTGACGTCGTGAATGATCGTCAGTTGATCGACGAGCTTGGGGTCGCGGAAATTCTTAGCCATCTCACCCGCGTCGAATGGCGCTTTTAGCCAGGGGCCTTGTCCCTGCCGTGAGTAAGTCTGCGAGCCGACGGCGATCATCTCGCTCAGCGGGTTTGTCATGTGTATGCGGTCGGGCGCGACGTACTCGACGAGGATTTCGCCCGGAACGCCAGAGCCGGGGGAGTTGATGCGCACACGGTAAGATTTCGCCGCGAGCTGCGCCCGCATCGCCTGCGTCACCGCGTCGGCGGGAGACAGGTTGCTGTTTAGAGGCTTCGCAGGCTCGGCCGGCGCCGAGGCCGTTTCAGGAGCTGAGTTCTTGGCCGGCTCAGGCTCGCCCGTCTTCGCGCAACCTGCGAGCGCCGCGACTAAGATCGCCAGGAGAGAGTAAGCGCCTATCATTTTTCCGAGAGAGCTTTTCATCGGTCCCCCTTTTCATTTAGAAGCAAACAGGCGCTACAAGTATCTCAGAGAATCATTCAAAATGACATGCCGATCCGCGCCTTATTTCTGTTGACAGTTATGTCAAAATGACTTAAATTCTCGCCATCCTGTACCAAGCGAATTCAGCCCCCGGAATTAGGTTTCTGCCCCGAACCCCCTTGCAGGCGCTTCTATGTCTGACCCGAACGGGTTTTCTGACCTTATCCTCGTCCTCGGAGACGAAGCAAAATCCGCCAGCGCGTTAGAGCGACTGCTTGAGGTTTCCGGCTATAACGCCACAGCAATAGATTCGTTTGACGCCGCTCGCGATTACCTCACATCTAAACCCGCATCGCTTGTCATCATAGACCTCTCTGCTTCACGCCTCACCGGACCGCTTATAGAAACAGGATATGACGATTCGGGAGACAGCCTCCGCAGGCTAAAGTGGGCGACCGAGGCTATGAGGTTCTGCAAAGAGGTCCGCGCGGCTAAGGCCACGTCGGAACTCCCCATACTTGTCATCTCAAAGAGCCAGCGCGCACAAGACAAGGTCGCCTGTTTAAACACAGGCGCGAGCGCGTACATCATAAAGCCTTATCAGAGGGGCGAGCTCCTCTCTTCTGTGAAACTACACTTGCGGGCGTGGCGGACGGAGCGCGAGCGGACGGAGAAGTTCGAGCAGTTGAATGTTCTCCACGCCGTATCATCAGTCTTAAGCAGCTCGCTTGAGCCGGACGTTCTCGTCCGCGCAACCGTCTCTGTGCTCGTCAAGAACCTAGGCGTCGACGCGGGCGTAGGCTACCTGCGCAACGCGGACAACCAGGTGATGACGGTCGTGGCGGCCGAAGGGTTCGGCCAGACCGAAGAGAGCATGAGCAGCCTGCTCGACCTCTATTCACGGACCGCGCCGCTGATGGGCGACAAACACCTGCTGCTCGAACCGCTCCCCCCGTCGGCGCGCAGGGGGCTAGCCGGCGAAATACTCAAAGACGTTCGCAGCATGGTCTGCGCGCCCATAGGGCTCAAGGGAAACACGATCGGCGCGATCTGCCTCTTCTCGCGCAGCAAGGAATCGCTGCCCAGGCAACAGGCAGAACTTCTGGCCACGATCTGCAACCAGTTGAGCGTCGCGCTTGAGAACGCCAGGCTTTACGTCGAGACTAAAAAGAGCGCGGCGCAACTGTCGTTCGTCTACAACCTCGGCAACAACCTGATGACCTCGCTTGAGATGGACGAGCTGCTTGGCTACGCGGTCTTCACCGTGGGTAAGAGCCTCGAATGCGACGTATGCGCCGTCGTAGTCCGCGCCAACAGCGATTCCGAAGACCCGGCATCGGCCATCTACTCGCGACTGCACGACGAGGGCAACGGCTCGGAGCCGTGGTACAACTCCGAGCGCGTGAGGGATTACCTCGAAAGGGCCGAGTTCGCAATGCAGTCCGCGATCGAAACAAGGGTGGCCGAGCGGTTCTTAGTCGACTCGCGCGTCTCGATAGAGACTATCGTGCCGCTGATGTTTGACGACAGGTTGATGGGGTTGCTCATCTGCGCGAACCACAAGCCGCGCTCCATCAGCTCGGACGACCAGAAGCTCCTGGGCGCCGTCGCGCAGCAGTTGAGCCTGGCGATCCGCAACACAGAGCTCTACCAGCGGACTAAGGACACTTCGATCAACCTGGCCGTCGAAGTCTCGCGGCGCACGCGCGAGATCGAAGAGCAGAAGCGGTTCACCGAGAAGATAATTGATTCGCTTCCCGTTTCGCTCTACGTAGTCGACCGCGACATGCGCATAGTCGCCTGGAACCGGAACCGCGAGGTGGGCGGCCAGGGCATGAGCCGCGATACGGTGATGGGCCGCAACGTCTTCAACGTGCTCGCGCGCCAGCCCCGGCGCATGCTCGAAAACGAGTTCACCGAAGTCTTCCGCTCCGGCGAGATGGTCCGCGTCGAGCAGGAGTCCTGGATCGATAATCAGAAGAAGACATGGAAGATCAGCAAGATCCCTATGCGGGTCGATAACTGCGAAGTCACGCACGTCATCACGGTGGGCGAGGACGTGACCGACCAGAAGAAGATGAACGAGGCGGTCATCCACGCCGAAAAGCTCGCCTCGATCGGCCGCCTCGCCGCGGGCGTCGTCCACGAGCTGAACAACCCGCTGGCGACCATTGCCGCTTGCGCCGAGGCGCTGAACGTCCGCGTCGAGGAGATCGAAAACCCCGAGATGCACCAGGACTTCAGCGAGTACCTCCAGATCATTCGCGACGAAGCCTTCCGGTGTAAGACGATCACAAACAGCCTGCTGGACTTCTCGCACCAGCGCCAGGCCGAAAAGATTTCGAGCGACATTAACCAGATCATCGAGCAGACCATGCACCTTGTTAAGCACCACCCGAAGCTTGGCAAGATGCACGTCGTCAAGGAGCTCGACTCGCACCTGCCGCAGGTCTACGTCAACGAAGGGCAGATGAAGCAGATATTCATCGCGCTGATCTCGAACGCCTACGACGCGATGGAAGACGGGGGCCGCCTGACGATACGCACGCGGATGAAAGAGGGTGAGAACGACCGCTCGGTCGCCGTCGAGTTCGAGGACTCGGGCTGCGGCATCCCCGCCTCTCACCTGCAAAAGATATTCGACCCGTTCTTCACAACCAAGCCGCTCGGCCGCGGCACTGGGCTCGGGCTTTCGGTCTGTTACGGCATCGTCTCGGAGCACGGCGGGAAGATGGAGGTCGATTCGACCGAAGGCGTCGGGTCGATATTCAGGGTTTTGCTGCCCGCCTCGCACGAGGGCGGGCGAGAAGCTCCTAAGCTTGTTCTCGGTCATATTCTAGAAATGGAGAGTGCATTGTGAGTTCAAACGTTAGCATCAAACTTCTGATCGCGGAGGACGAGAAGAACCTCGGTCTGGTCCTTCAGAAGGAGCTTCAGCGGCTCGGACACCAGGTAACGCTAGTGCACGACGGCGAGGCGGCGCTGAGGGCCGCGCGCGAGTCGGAATTCGACGTCGCGCTGCTCGACATAATGATGCCGGTCATCGGCGGCATAGAGGTGCTCAGGGAGCTCCGCCAGCAAGAGCAGCCGCCCGAAGTCCTGATGATGACGGGCCACGCGACGGTCGAGACGGCGCTCCAGGCGATGAAGCTCGGCGCATACGACTACCTCACAAAGCCCTGCCACATTCGCGAGCTCGAAGCGATCCTCAACAAGGCCTACGAGAAGCGGCAGCTCAAGCGCGAGAACTTGATACTGCAATCGCGGCTCACCTACAAGCAGAAGGCGCCCGACATCGTCGTGCGAAGCCAGAAGATGAACGAGATCATGAATCTGGTCCGCAAGGTCGCGCCTTCGAACGCCATCGCGCTGGTCACGGGCGAATCGGGCACGGGCAAGGAGCTGGTGGCGAACACGATTCACTGTTTCTCGTCGCGAAGCAACGGGCCGTTCATCGACATAAGCTGCGCGGCGATACAGGAGACGCTGCTGGAGAGTGAGCTCTTCGGATACGAGGCCGGGGCGTTCACAGGCGCGCGCAAGCGCAAGCTAGGGCTCCTTGAGCTGGCCCACGGCGGGACGCTCTTCCTGGACGAGATAGGCGAGATGAGCCTCACGCTTCAGTCGAAGCTTTTGCGCGTGCTTGAGTCGCAATCGTTCTTCCGCGTCGGCGGCACGAAGAAGGTCGAAGTCGACGTCAGGTTCGTCGCGGCGACAAACCGCGAGCTCGACCAGTTCGTCGCCGAAGGAAAGTTCCGCGCCGACCTGATGTTCAGAATTAACAACTTCACGATCAAACTCCCGCCGCTGAGGGATCGCCCCGAAGACATCCCTTCGCTCGCGGAGCACTTCCTGGCGAAGGTGAGCGGGGGCAACGGATTGACTATAAGCGAAGACGCGATGCGCGTGATGACTAACTACTCGTGGCCGGGCAACGTCCGCGAGCTCAGAAACGTGATCGAGCGCGCCGTCATACTGGCGTCCGAAGAGATCATCACGCCCGAAGACCTCCCGATAGAGCTGAGGACACATGTGCCGCGCAGCTTCCAGGTCGCCGCCGAGGAGGAGGACCCGCTCGTGAACCTCGACGACATGAAGAAGCGCCAGATACTGACTGTGCTCGAACAGACGGGGTGGCACCAGGGGAGGGCCTCGGAGCTGCTCGGGATCTCGCCGAGCACGCTCTACCGCCAGCTCAAGTCTTACGGCCTCACGCGGACCCGGCGGGTGACGGATGAGCTGATGTAAGTCGCGCATGATTGACTAAGGAGTTGCGCTCCCCCTCGGTCCTTCGCTAATCTTCAGATAGCGTCATCTATTTGAGAAAGGATCGAGACGATGCTTGAGAACCAAGACGACAACAGAAACGAAGAGCCGTTTGCGCGGCAGACGCAACCGATCGAAGGGCCTCCTCCGACGGCCGCCGCAAGGCCGCGCGCCAACACTTCCCTCCCGTGGATAATCGGGGGCCTGCTCGCGCTCGTACTTATTCTATCGATCGTTGCCATTCAATTCGCCTACAACAAGAGCAAGACGAGGGGCGCGGAGCTTCCGCCGCTCCCTGTCTCGAACGCGGAGATGGCCTCGCCGGCCGAGCTGTCAAACTCCTTCCGCGCGATTGCGCGCGCGGTCAAGCCCGCGGTCGTTCACATAAACGTAACCGAGACGGCCGAAGGGTCAAGCCCCGGCTTTGACCTCCCTTTCGAGCTGCCGCAGGGTCCGCGTAGAAGCCGAGGCTCGGGCTCGGGCTTCTTAGTGAGGGACGACGGCTACATCCTGACTAACAATCACGTCGTCCAGAACGCCGAGAAGATCGACGTGACGACGAGCGATTCGAAGACCTTCAAAGCAACTCTCGTAGGCACGGACCCGGAGTCCGACCTTGCCGTCATAAAGATCGACGAGACGGGCCTGCCGTTTGCCGTGCTCGGCGATTCCGACGCGGTGGAACAGGGAGACTGGGTGCTGGCGCTCGGCAGCCCGTTCGGCTTGCAGCAGACGCTGACGGCGGGGATCGTGAGCGCGACGGGCCGCGAGCTGACCGGCCAGGGCATCGGCCAGTACTCGAAGTTCATACAGACAGACGCTTCGATCAACCCCGGCAATTCCGGCGGGCCGCTCGTCAACATGCGCGGCGAGGTCGTGGGGATAAACACATTGATCTTTACGAGATCGGGCGGGGCCGAAGGGATAGGCTTCGCCATCTCGTCGAACACAGCCCGGCAGGTCTACGAGCAACTCGTGAAGAGCGGGAAAGTGGTTAGAGGCTACCTGGGCGTTTCCGTCATCGACCTTGACGACCCGCGCGCGCGCGCCTTCGGCGTTGAGGCGAACTCCGGCGCGCTGATAGCGGACGTGCCGAGCGGCGATACGCCCGCGGTGAAGGCGGGACTGAAGAGCGGCGACGTGATCACGGCTTTTGACGGTAAGCCCGTCCGCAGCTCGCGCCAGCTTACTGACGCCGTCGCCGCGACGCCCGTAGGTAAAACGGTCCGCGTAGATTTCATACGACAAGGCCAGCCGCAATCGATCACGGTCGAAGTCGCCCAGCGACCCGAGAATGTGAACGCGCGCAACAACGAGCCGACGCCTCCGCCCAGGCCCGACGTCGAGCAGAAGGCCACCAGCCTTGGCGTGTCGGTGCAGCCTGTGACTCCAGAGATAGCCGACCGTATGAACCTGAGAGAGCCTACGGGGGCGCTGGTCAGGAGCGTGACGCCCGGCAGCCCGGCGTCTGAGGCCGGGTTGCGCCACGGCGACGTGATTCACCGCGTAGGCAATAAAGAGATCAAGGTGCTCGAAGATCTGACCGAGGCGGTTAAGTCACTCTCGAAAGGCGAAGAGGTCGCCATCCAGATCGAGCGCGGCGGGCGGATGACATTCGTTACCGTAACAATAGAGTAGGTAATAAGCCTCGAAGGGGCGATACTCTTATCGCGCCCTTTCAGGGCTTCGCGTTGTATGACGCATGACCCGGCGCGTTGCGCCGGGCTATTGAATTACGCCTCTTCGAGGCTTATTGAATTAAACCCGAGTCGAGGCGAAGGGCCTATCTCAGAAGATCACATAGCCAGCCCGCCGTCTACCTGGATCACTTGGCCTGTGATATAGCGCGCGTCGTCTGAAAGCAAGAACGCTGCGACGCGCGCCACCTCGGCGACGTTGCCGAACCGGCCGAGTGGTACCTGCTCCAACACCTTCTGCCTGTATTCGTCTGCGAGCGCGCCCGTCATGTCTGTCTCGATCAGCCCGAGCGCAAGCGCGTTGACGGTGATGTTTCTCTTGGCGATCTCTTTGGCCAGCGCGCGCGTGAAGCCTATCAGCCCGGCCTTTGACGCGGAGTAGTTCGTCTGCCCCGCCATGCCTACGACGCCGCTTATCGAGGAGATGTTCAGGATCGCGCCGCGCCTCTGCCTGACCATAATCGACACGGCCGGCTTTGTAACATTAAAGACGCCTTTCAGGTTAGTGTCGATCACCGCGTCCCAGTCCTCTTCGCTCATCATCATAATCAGCTTGTCGCGAGTGATCCCGGCGTTGTTGACAAGGTAATCGACCGACCCGAACTCGGCCTTGACCGCGCGGACCATCTTGTCGGCCGCGCCGCCATCCGTCACGTCCGCCTGGAAAGCGAGCGCACGCGCGCCGGCCGATTCGATCTCGTGTACGACCTCGGCGGCGAGCTCCGCGTTCTTTGTGTAGCTGAATGCGACGTTCGCGCCCCGCGCCGCCAGTTCCTTGACGATCCCTCTTCCGATGCCGCGGGTGCCGCCTGTGATGATCGCCGACCTGCCTTCAAATTCCGCCATCAGTCTCCTCGCGTCTCAAAGTTTAATCTCTTCGCGCCTGACGGAAAGTGAGCTCAGGCGCTGCTCGTTCACATCGAAGCCGATCCCCGGCGCGGTCGGCGGCGTTATCGTGCCGGCCTTGCTGACCGTGACGGGCGGGTCTATCACGTCCTCTTCCCAGTACCGCGACGAAGCGGAGACATCGCCCGGCAGTACGAAGCCGGCCAGCGTCGACATAGCTATGTTATGCGCGCGCCCGATGCCGGATTCGAGCATGCCGCCGCACCAGACGGGCAGGTCGCGCCCCGCCGAGAACTCTTGAATCATCCTCGCTTCGGAGTGACCGCCGACTCTGCCGAGCTTGATGTTGATTATTTTGCACGAGCCCAGCTCGGCGGCATGGCGCGCGTCGGCGACCGTCAGGATAGACTCGTCAAGGCAAACAGGTGTCGTCAACTCGCGCTGTAGCTTCGAATGGTCCACGAGGTCGCCCGCCATAAGCGGCTGTTCGATCATCATCAGGTTGTAACCGTCGAGCCGCTTCAAGAGATCAACGTCGGCAAGCGTGTAAGCAGAGTTGGCGTCCACCATGAGCCTGATCGATGGGTACTTTGCCCGCACGGCTTCGACTAGATCGACGTCGCGGCCGGGCTTGATCTTGATCTTGATCCGCTGATAACCGCTCTCCAGCTCGGTCGCGATCTTATCGAGCAGCGCGGATGTCGTCTCCTGCAACCCGATCGAGACGCCCGAGGCTATCTCGCGTTGAGTCCCGCCGAGATGTTTCCAGAGCGGCAACTGCGCCAGCCGGGCTTCAAGGTCCCAGACCGCCGCTTCGACGCTGCCTTTCGCCATGCGGTTCCCTCGGATGCGGGCCAGCGCATGGTTGACCTCGGCGGCGCTCTCGACCCTCGCCTGCGCCAGGATCGGGGCGACGTAGTTGGTCGTGATGACCCATGCGGTGTCTATCGTTTCGTGGTTGTAAAAGGGGTCCTCAGGGGCCGTGCATTCGCCGTAGCCGTAAGCGCCCGACCGGTCGTACGCCTTCACGATCATTATCCTGCGACGAGTCGTCCGCCCGAAGCTCGTCTCGAACGGGAACCTGAGCGGCAGTTGTATCTCGGTCAGCTCGATTCTATCCAGTTGTAGTTTCATCTCCGTGCCCCAACGGCCAGCGAGTCATAATGATCGAAACTGAACTGCGACTCGTCAGGCCCGAACAGGTACATGCTTTTTGCGCTCTCGCGGTCGCGGGCGAAACCGCGCACGACCTGACCCTTCGAAAGCTCCCTTTGAAAATCATCGCGGACGCGGCGCCGCCATTCTATGTGCTCTTCCAGCGAGCGCGCCCGCACGGCGCTAATGTCGTCGGGCACGACGACCGCGCCGGCCTCTTCGGTGATCGACGGGCGGCCGCCCGCGAGCACCGATTCGACGTGCGGCGACGAGACCCACCATTCGGCGAAAATGCGGTCGGACGGCACCTCGCTGTCGAAGACCGAAGAGACGCCCTCGCCGTAATAATTCACTTCGTAGCGGCGAACGATCACCCCGAGCTTGTTGATGTTGAAGTGCGCGTTGCGAGATTGCAGAGGGTCGAAGGTCCAGATGATGAGTGGGATTCCGGCTTCGACCGCTCTCTCACGCTGCGCGAGCTTGAGGCGATAGCCTATATCTTTATGCCTCATCTCCTCGATGACAGCCGCCATGTGAGAGTGGTAAACGACGTTCCGGCCGTCGAGCGCGAGCATCGTGTGGACGAACCCGACCAGCCTGCCCGCCTGATCGAATGCCCCCAGGGTGGGCGCGTTACAGGCTTTCGAGATCATGTAGAGCCTGATCGGCATTATGTCTATGTCGTCGTCTTTCCAGACCGCGCGCTCAAGCTCGATGCACTGGTTGAAATCGTCTACAGACACGCACTCCCTGATCGTCACATCCGCTTCAGACATAGCCGTCGAGTATAAATTCCGCCTGCGATACATTCAAGGTCTATCGATCCGTATTCCAGGTCACACGCACGCCCGACGGGCCGGGGCGACTTAGCACCCGCCTTTTCGCCATGCTATACTTTGTGCGGGATGTCCGACTCGAACGACAGCGTGCTCGATAAGGCTGAAGGCTTCGCGCGAAGGGTGTTGGAGCGATTGGGATCGAAGGCCGACAGCCGCACCGCATCCGAAAAGCAGCAGATCTTCAGCCCGAGAGAGATCGGCGACCTCACATCGCGCATAGAGCGCGTCATCGAAAGCAGCTTGCAGGAAGACAAGCAAGGCGTGAAGCGAGTCGCGCCGAATCATTTCAAGATACTCTTCACCTACGAAGAAACCTCGCGCCTGAACACGCAATATATCGAAGCGCTCGCGGCGGAGCTGAAGGCGATAATCTTCGAGTACATAAACAACAGGCGATACGAGACTCGCGGGCCTGTCGTCGTCGAGACGGGCCGCGACCTTTTCGCCAAGGTTACGGTGATAAAGCCGAGTTTCGAATCGACCGACCCGACGCAACAGCCGGGCGTCGGCACGCTGCCCGAAACCGTCACGCAGCCGGCTCGCGCCGCCGCTCATGCTGAAGGCGCGCGAAGAGTCGAGCTGCGCGCCGACGACGGGAGGAGCTTCCGCGTACAGTTACAGGCCGGGGCCGCGCCTGCTTACGTTGGGCGCGTCGCCGGGAATGCGATTCGCATAGACGACCCGAGCATCTCCCGCATGCACTGCTCTATCGCGGTGCGCACGACCGGCGACATAGTGGTCGCGGACCTGGGCAGCTCGAACGGCACGTCGCTGAACGGGCAGCCCCTTTCAGCGAACGAGGCGCGGCCGATTAAGGCCGGCGACACGATCAAGGTCGGCGACGTTGCGCTGACCGTCGGCGAGATAGCTTAACGGCGGGAAAACAGTCTTCTTACCATCTGCATTGATGGTGCTTCCTGGACGCTTCCAACTTTAAGAACAAACTGGGCATGCCTTGGCGTATTTTATTTTGACAGACTACCAGCCATTTAAGGAGAGAGAGCTATGCTTCTTCCTCTGATCCTCACGCTCGTCTTCACAGGCGCGGCCTTGCTGGTCGCCCTGGTCCTGGCGTGGGGCGCGTGGAAACACCGCAACCCGCCCGCCGCGACAGACGAAGCGCCTCTTCAAGACCTGAAGGAGTTCGGCCCGACCGCGACCAACCGCTGGCTGCGCGGGTTGCGAGTCTTCCTGGCGCTGTTGCTAATAACGGTGTTGGGGTTCCATTCCTACTGGGTCTTTAAGGCGGACGACAGCGACGAATTTATGCGCGCCAAGCGCAACGACGCGCGCAACCGGCGGCTCGCCGAGTTCAGCCTTAAGGGCTGGGTCTTCGACCGCACGGGCAAGCTGGAGAACGCGCTGATCCGTTACCGCTACGACGGGCGCTCGATCACGCGCGAATATCCGCTCGGCGCGGCTGGTGTCCATCTTACGGGCTACTCCGATTTCATATTCGGAGCGGGCGGCATGGAGTACGCATTCCGCGATTGGCTCACGGAATCGACGAGCACGTATAACCAGCTCGTATCACCAAACCCTGTGGGTAAGGACTTGACCGCTTCGATAGACTCGGCGTTACAGCGCGATGTCTTCAACCTCGTTCAGGGGACGGGCAAGCCTTCGGCCGCCGTCGTGCTCCTGCTGCCCACCAACGAGGTCCTGGCGATGGCTTCGGCCCCTAGCTTCGAGCCCCGCTCGATCACGGACCAGTCTACCTGGGAGCGCTTGACGCAGCAGGTCGAGGACGCTCCAGGCATGAGCCCGTTCCCGCTCGTCAACCGCGCGCTCGGAACTCTGGTGACGGGCGGCGCGGCCGGCTACTATGCGCCGGGCTCGACGTTCAAGATATTCATCGCCGCCGCGGCCATCGACCTCGGCATAACGAACAAGATTTACACCTGCCAGGAAGGTGGCTTCACGCCTAAGGGGTCTAACCGCGCGATCAGGGATTTCGGCGGGCACGTGCATGGCTCGCTGGGGCTCGTCGATGCGTTCAGGCTGTCGTGCAACCAGTATTTCTGCCAGCTCGGACTTGAGATAGGTAAGGAGCGACTGGCCGATTATGCGAGGCGGCTCAAGTTTTCAATTTCGCCGGAGGACAAGACGCTGCGCGCCGATGGCTTATGGCAAGTACTTCACGGCAACCCCGCGCAGTTCGATTACGTCTTCGCCCCGCCTGTCACACAGATGAACCTCTCCTCAAAGGCCACAAACCATGACGTTGCGCTCCAGTCGATCGGCCAGGGCTATTCCGACCTGACGCCGATGTACATGGCTTTGATAGCGGCGGCCGCGGCGAGCTCGGACGGGGCATTCGTCGCCCCAAGCTTTGAGGCGAACGCGCCAAGAAAGGTGGTCGGCCCGTTCATATCCTCGTCGTCGGCGGCAGAGCTGCGCGGCCTGATGAAGCAGGTCGTCGATAACGGCACGGCGGCCGGGGCTTTCGCGCCGCTGCAAGGTCGCATAACGGCCGGCGGGAAGACCGGTACGGCCGACCGCGTAGTTCCGGTCTACGATCGAAATGGGAAGCTCGTCTTCGACGTGGACGCGAAAGGGCGGCGAGAGCAGAGGTGGGAAGGAGTGACTGATTCATGGTTCGTAGGGTTCGCGCCCGCAGATAATCCACGGATCGCCTACGCCGTGGTCGTCGAGCGAGGCGGCGAGGGGTCGAAGACCGCCGCCCCCATCGCCGTGAAGATCATTGAGGCGGCTTCGAGGCTTGGCTATCTCAGTCTAGGCCCCGCGCAGACGCCCGTGAGCGCCCCGCGCACAACCGGCAACCGCAGGTCGCAGCCGCCGGCACAACAACAGTAGCGAGCAATGAGGCACGAGCAAATGGAAAAGACTATAAACCGCATAAAGCGCACCAGCCCATCGCTTCACCTCCTTATCATACTTGTGATCCTCGCGGTCGCCCTTCTCGGCTACGTGGCCGTGATAGCGTCCGGCCAACTGAGAGGCTACGACGCGAGCAAGCTCGCCGCCGCGCGCGACCTGGCATTATTCCTGCCGATCATCGCGGTCTTTTTCTGGCTAACTCGGAGGCAGAGGTTTCGCGGCGAGATGCTTCCGATGACCGCGGCGATCTTTCTTTTCGCGCTCGGCCTGTTGCTCCAGTACAGAGTCTTCATGGACCCCGAGTACGGCAGCGACGAGAGGGCCAAGGCCCGGCAGGCGAAGGCGCAGGCTGTCCGACTTCTCAACATACAGACGGCCTATGACGACGAGAAGAAGAAGTTCATGTTCGGCAGCCCCGACGCCGTGCCGGACCGGCCCGAGAATCAGCCCGAGCCTACCGAGAGGTATTCGGTCGGTCAACTTTTGGTCTCTGTCAACACCTGGATACCTCTTGTCGCGCTCGCCGCGCTCGCGCTCGGCTTCAGAATCTTCAAGAGCGATAAGATGCTGTTGTGGCTCCAGCGCCATGCTCTGATAATAGGGCTGGCCACGTTGATACCCTTCGCGCTGATAGTTTTTCTCTTCAGCGCGGAGGGGAAATTTCTCGGACAGACGACGCCCTGGGAGCCCGTGAAGATTCTCTTCCTGGTGAGCTTCGCAGGGATGCTTGCGGACACGTACCACCACCTGAGAAGGACGCGGTGGGGGCTGCCTCCGAACAGATACCTCTTGCCGTTCTTGATGATCGCCGCCATGCCCGTGCTGCCATTTTTCGCCCTATCCGACTTCGGACAGATGCTTGTCTTCTTCGGCGTCTACCTGATGCTCTACGTCGTCGCGGTCCGAAAGACTACGCAGCTCGTCTACGCGGTAGTGCTGCTGGCCATAGTCTTCGGCGTCTTCGTGGGGGCGCAATGGACTACGACGGGGGTTGGGATACCGGGTCGAGTACATTTCAGGTTCTACCAGTGGCTCCACACCTGGGAGCCGCCGCCGCCCGATACCTGGTGGTGGAAACAGGACGCGGTCTATAAGAGGTACTTCAACGACAAGAACCTCGACATGAACGACGAGCAAGAGGTCGCGCAGCGCAACCGCGAAGCGTGGGCCGACCGTGTGTTGCAGCAGTCGCAGGGCCTTTTTGGCATTCACGAAGGCGGCGTCGTGGGAGAGGGCCTCGGGCTGGGATTCCCGGAAGCCGTGCCCGTAGTCGACTCAGACTTTATCTACGCCGCCGTTTCGGAAGAGACAGGCTTGCTAGGGGCGCTCGGCTTGCTGATTGCGCTCGGTGTCTTTGTCTACGCAGGGACGACCATCAGCCTCGGGGCTCCCGACATGTTTACAAAGCTATTGGCTGCTGGGTTTACAGCCTTCGTCGGTTTCCAGGCTATTGTGAATATGGGGGGCGTGCTCCGGTTGTTGCCAATGACGGGGATCACGCTGCCTTTCGTCAGCCACGGCGGGTGGTCTTTGATCACCTCATTCGCGATGCTGGGTATCCTGATGGCGTTCTCGCACCGCAATGCTGTTACGCGCCCTGTAGTGGAAAAGGAGCCGGAATTTGTTCCTGTCAGGTGAGACAATCGGGCCAGTTTTTCACATTGAGCGGCATTTATGTCCCATCTCGTGAAAACTAGAAATAAACCGAAAGCAGAGCCTGGAAGGGGTTTTATGGCTGTATTTACAAGAATTAAGCCCCGAGAGAGGGCTTGATCGAAGGTGCGGCACGGAGGTTGCTCTATCTATAGACACTTATTTAAGGGCATCACCCACCCAAGATGCTCGCAAGATACAACCTGAGGGGCCAAGAGGCATCGGATGATTCCGATGCCTTTTTCTTTGGGGAAGAAAAATCAATCAGAGTGCGTCTGAGAAGTAGCAACTTACCCGGCTCCGTAGGAGCCGGATGTTTGTAGAAGTATCACGCAAATATAATCCAACCCCGTAGGGGTTGAATATCAGACATACAACCCCTACGGGGTTGGGGTGCATTTACGCTATTGTTCTACAAACATAGAGCCCCTACGGGGCTTTTCAGACGCCCTCTCAATACAGATTGATGATTAATTGTAGCGGCCGGGATGAGAGCCTTTAGTCCTGAACTCAATCCCATCGATGTGCGACATTAACAGCAGCCGGCGAGTGTTGATCGGATTGACGCCTTCAGGGGTGTAGGTCAGCCGATACCAGTTTTTTCTCATGTCATCGGCGATCCTCTTAGCGGCGTCGGCCGCCTTGTCGAAACTGTAGAGAGTGCCCCCCGTCCCTTCGGTCAGTTGGGCGAGCGCGGCGGGCGGCTTCGGTTTGTCTTTCAAAAGAGCTCCGCGCGTTCGGTCCGGGACTTGGATCGCGTAGAGAATCACATTCTCGCGCTGAAGCTCGACCAGCGCGGCGTCAAACTTGGTCTTGCTCTCGCTGTCGTATCCGTCGCTGATCAGTATGATCGCGCGCTTTTCAAGACCGGTCTTGGCCTGATGCGAGAGCGCATCCGAAACGGCGATCAGCGCGTCGTAGAGGTTCGGGAAGCCCTTCCGTATCAGCTTCGTTGGGGACGTCTGGAGCTTCGCAAGGTCGGGCGTCATATCTTCGATGATCTCCGCCGTTTCGTTATAGCCGACGACCATCATCTGGTCGTCATCATACAGCTCGTTTACGACGGCGGTGACGGCTTGTTGTAGTAGTGTCTGCTCGGCCTTCAGGTTCGCGCTGCTGTCGACGAGAAGCACGACGCGTGAGCCCGCGTCGAGGCGAGAGAAAGTCTCCACGTCCTGAGGGATTCCGGCATCATACAACTCGAAATCTTCCTTCGAGACCAGCTTGCTCTCCGGCGCGTGTACGATCACGTTCAAGGTGACGAGCCGCCGAGACGACGCGTTCCCCTTCCCCGATTGCGCCGCCGAGCCCGCGCCGGGCAGGGCGGGAGAGAGAGCGAGAATGCTGACTGCAAGAAGAGTGGCGAGCCGTTTGATCCCCATCTTTCAAACTCCAGGAGCAATTATAAAATGACCTATGGCCCTCAACAAGCACCGTTTTCATAATTGACGGCGCTTTCCTGGCAAACACACGACAAGAGAACGGCTCGGCGCGCGCGACCAAGCAGGAAATCGTCTCTTCACTTGTCACTCGTCGCTCGGCGTTGCTATTCTTGGTTTTCCCTTTGCGTAGACTTTGAGTATGGAAACACAGACCTCTATCAATCGAGAACACTTTGAAAAACTGGTCGAAGAGCTGAAAGAGCTCGAAGCCCGCCTGCGCGAAGGCGGGGGGCCTGACCGCATCGCGCGCGAGCATAAGAAGGGCAAGCTCACGGCCCGCGAGCGCATCAGCCTGCTTTTCGACGAAGGGTCATACTTTCTTGAGACGGGCCTATTGATCGCCTTCGACCAGTACGACGGGCAAGCGCCGGGCGCGGGCGTCGTAACGGGGATCGGTCGCGTCGCCGGCCGCGAGGTCGTCGTAGTCGCGAACGACTCGACGGTCAAAGCGGGGTCATGGTGGCCCGAGACCGTCAAGAAAGTTCTTCGCATACAGGAAGTGGCGATGCGCTGCCGCACGCCTATCATCTATCTCGTCGATTCGGCGGGCGTGAACCTCCCTTACCAGAGCGGCGTCTTTCCGGGGCAGCACGGCGGCGGGCGAATATTCTTTTACAACTCAGTCATGCGGCGCTATCTGAAGATCCCGCAGCTCGCGGCCGTGATGGGGCCTTGCGTTGCGGGCGGGGCTTACCTGCCGGCGTTGTCGGACTTGATAATCATGGTCGAGGGCAGCTCGTTTATGGGGCTGGGCGGGCCGAACCTAGTCAAAGGCGCTGTCGGGCAGACGGTCGACAGCGAGACGCTCGGCGGCGCGCGCACGCACAACGAGATATCAGGCGTAGCTCACTACCGCGCGAAGAACGATCAGGAGTGCATATCGAAGCTGCGCGAGTTCGTGACAGAGCTCCCGCCGCCTCCGTCGCTCCGCGTTCAAATCAAAGAGCCGCACCCGCCCCAAAGACCGCTCACGGACATCTACGACATCATGCCCGCCGACCACCGTCACCCTTACGACATGCGGGACGTGCTCGACTGCCTGATCGACGGCGGAGAGCTGGACGAGTTCCAGGCCGATTACGCAAAAGAGATGATCACGGGGCACGCGCACATAGCGGGGATTCCTGTCGGCATCATCGCGAACCAGCGCGGGCTGATTCGCGGCCCCGCAGGCAAGCCCCCGAAGTTCGGCGGCATCATCTACACCGATTCGGCTGAGAAGGTCGCTTACTTCATTGAGATGTGTAACCGCCACGGGACGCCTCTGCTCTTTTTGCAGGACGTTTCAGGCTTCATGGTCGGCACGGACGCCGAACACAGCGGGATCATTCGCGCGGGCGCTCGCTTCGTAGAGGCGATGGCGACCGCCACGGTTCCAAAGCTCGTGCTGACGCTCAACCACGCTTCGGGCGCGGGCTACTACGCGATGGCCGGGCAAGGGTTCGACCCCGATTTCATATTCACCTGGCCGACCGGGCGGATGGGTGTGATGGAGGGCGACTCGGCCGTCATGGCGTTGTTCAGCGCCGAGCTTGAGAAGCTGGAGCGCGCGGGCCGCCAGCCCGACGAGAAGATGCGCGAGCAGATGGAGCGCGTGCGGGCGAAGTATGACAGCGAGATCAACGCGAAGTTCGCCGCCGCGCGCGGTTTCGTAGACGCGATCATCAGGCCAGAGGAGACTCGCGACGTGCTTGAGCTGGCGCTGCGGACCGCGCTCAACAATCCAGGGCCGCACCTCGGCGTGCCTGTCTTACCTCAACAATCGCCCGATGCCTGCTGATCGGGCGACCGCATTCTTAACATTGGAGGACGCGAAATGAGTTCGAGACTTCCTGTAGTAAAGCTTGCGACCATTCTATCAATTTTGATCGCCGTAGCCGCTGTAACATTTCTCGCAGGGTGCAAACAGCCCGAAGGCGGCGGCGGGCCGGAGTTCAAGGCTGAAATACAGCCCCTCCCGAAAGGGCTCGCGAGCTACGCCGAGATGAAGATCCCCGGCGATAACCCGATGACGCCAGAGAAAGTCGCGCTCGGCCGCCAGCTCTTCTTCGACAAGCGGCTGAGCGGCGACGAGTCGCGGTCCTGCTACGACTGCCACGTCTGCGAAAAAGGACTGACCGACGGGTTGCCGAAGGCCATCGGCGCGTACAACAAGCAACTGACTCGCAGCAGCCCAACGCTCTGGAACATAGGCTACCACGAAGCCTTCTACTGGGACGGCCGCAGCGGCTCGCTTGAGAAACAGGCGATGGCGGCCTGGCAGGGCGGCAACATGGGCGCGAAGGATAAAGAGCAAGAGATTGTCGGTCGCATAAACGCTTTGAAGGGGTACCGCGACCAGTTCCAGAAGGTCTTCGGCGGCGAAGCTACGGCCGAAAACATGATGCAGGCCATCTCGGCTTACGAGCGCACGATCATCACGGGCGACACGCCTTGGGACAAGTGGAAAGCCGGCGACGATTCGGCAATGCAAGGAGCCGTCGCGCGCGGGTGGCAGGTCTTTCAGGACGCCAAATGTAATAACTGTCACGACGGGGCGCTCTTTTCCGACCTTCAATACCACAACGTCGGCGTAGGCATGGATAAGCCCGAGCCTGACGGCGGCCGCTTCAACGCCACCAAGAACCCGGCAGACACCGGCGCGTTCAAGACGCCGACGTTGCGAGACGTTGCCAAGTCAGCGCCTTACTTTCACGACGGCAGCGTCGCGACGCTGGAAGAGGCCGTCGATTTCATGCTCGGCGGCGGCAGGCCGAACCCTCAACTGGATACCAAGAATCTTCAGAAGCGGACTATCACGAAAGAACAGAGGGATGATTTGCTGGCGTTCCTCAGATCGCTTTCGGTCAACAATTGCCAGATCACCGCGCCGCCCCTGCCCCAGAACTGAAGCTTGAGCTCTTGCGCATGAAAAAAGGCCCGCTTCGTGCGGGCCTTTCGTTTTATGACTGTAAGCTCGCGGTTAATCGTTCAACTGGACCGAGCGCAGGATCGTGTCAAACGTCCGCTGGTAGTTGCCGAACTCTTCGCGCGGCGCGACGCCGACAAGGTAGAACAGGTCGCCGTTACGCAGCATCGCCGTGTAAACCGTCAGGCCCTCGGTGCGGCCGGTCACGTCCGACACGTTGCTGAAGGTTACGGCAAGGGCTTCGCGGCGGTCGATGGCGCCGCGCTGATACCCGCTCTGCTGCCTCAGGTTCGGATTGCCCTGCGCCAGTTGTCTCAGGAAATTCTCTGTCGCTTCTCGCAAGTTCCTACCTTGCGCCCGCTCGACCCCGACCATAGCGCCGTGGGTAAAGACGAACTGACCGCTCACGTCTCCATAAGCGCCTTCGGGGGCAAACGTGATGCTGTTGTTGCCGCCGAGCTCGCGCCAGTTTTCGGGCACCGCGAGCCTAAAGACGTTGCCGCCTGTGATCGTGCGGTAACGCGTCGAAGGATACTCTACGCGGCCGACGGGTCGCTGCGAGCCGCCCCCGCCTTGCGGGTAACGCTGACCGTTCTGGGCGATCTCTTGCATCGATCGCGCGCGCGGCATATCGCGCAGACGCGCGCGTATGCCGTTGAATTCCGAATTGTCCTGATTGACGTTTCTGACGCGCAGCATGTCCGCTTCGCGGTTTATCGCCTCGTACCTGTTTCCGGGGTTCGGGTGGCTGCTTAACCATTCCGGCCCGCCGCCGCCGCTCTCGCGCTCGATGGTGCGGAACATGTTAGCCAGGTCGCGCGGGTCGTAACCGGCCCCCGCCATCATCTGCGCCCCGAGCAGGTCCGCCTGGCGCTCGTAATCGCGGCTGAACTTCAGGAAGTAAGCGCCGATCCCTAATTGACTCCCTTGCGCCACGACGCTGCCAAGGCCGCCGCCGATGATCGCGCCAAGTACGGCGCCGCCGAGCGCGCCCCACTGATATTTCTGAGCCTTCGCGGCCTGCGCCGTCCCGTGCCGAAGGGCCACGTGGCTGATCTCGTGCGCCATCACGCCCGCTAGCTCGCCTTCGGTGCTTGCCGCCTCGATCAAGCCGCGATTGACGTAAGTAAAACCGCCTGGCAGCGCGAACGCGTTTATGTCGCGCGCGTCTACGACCTTGAACGAGTACCGAAACTCCGGGTGGCGGAATTGAGAGGGGATGTTCTCGACGAGGCGTTGGCCGATCTCCTCGACGTAGCTTTGTATGTTTCTGTCATTCATGATCGGCAACTGGCGCTCGACCTCGGTAGCCGCCTCCCGCCCGAGTTTCACATCATCATTTATGCTGAACTTATTGCTCGGGGCCTTGATGGGCGTCTGCCCCAATGCCCCCAGAGGTAACGCGAGCAACGCACAGAGCATCAAGAGGCTCGCGCCGGTCTTAAATCGTCTTAGTCTGTTCATTTTCCGCCTCCGAAAGAATTACTATTGCCTTACAGCTAACCAGGAAACGGCAACCTGCGTGCCAGCTAATTTGATTCCCCAAAGCCTCGATACGTTGTAGTTTAACATTGCCAGGGGCTTTGTCGCACCTCTCCCTGTCTTGGTTCAGTACGGAGGCTGCTTCTTTTTAGGCTGTTCCGGCCGTCTATTCTTCAGAGGTTCTCGATTCTCGCTCACAGGTCGGCTTCCGCCTTCGACCAGTGGAGTAAGAAGTGGCGGCTCGGCCGATGCCGTATCTATGTCAACGCTGTGGTCTTTCCTACACGTGTCGAGCGGCTCTTTGCCCAGATCAAAAGTCTTCCTCCTGCTGTGCGGGCAGTTTGAATTGGCGATCAGACCGGACTCAGGACAGATGTCTAGGCTGATTTTGCTGTAGTCTGTGTTTTCGGCTTCTGGCGCCAATGAATCGAGGTAAGCCGTCTCGGCCGTGAAATCATCTTCCATCATCCCGCAGGAGCAGGAGCCATAAGGCTCGGTCCCGGCGATGAATAACTCGCTTCGCGTGCTCGCGCATTGCGGCGTTGCGAGATAACCCGTGGCAGGGTCAATGTCGGCTGTGACAATGCCGCTTGGCCGAGCGAACTCGTCGCCGCCATACGCTGGGCAATATTCTAGCGCTTGCTTCATGAAATCTGCCCAGACCAGCAGCGCCGAATCCGACGATTTGAGCTTCAGGTCCTGATTATCATCAAAGCCTACCCATACGGCGCAGACAAGGCGTGGAGTGTAGCCGACAAACCACCCGTCATTCGACGTTCCGGTCTTGCCCGCTATCGCCCCGCGAAGACCCATCGCTCTGACCTTAGAAGCCGTCCCCGCGTCGACTACCGTCTGCATCATGTTCGTCATCAGATAAGCTACCTGCGGCGAGAAGGCGCGCGCGCCAGTTGCGGCACGCCTGTCGGCCGATCCGTTCTGCCGAGTCGCTTGCGCGGGCTTTACCGGCATGGGCCTGAGCGCCATGCCTTCGTTAGCAAAGGCGGTGTATGCCGCCGCAATCTCAAGCGGCGTGACTTCGCTCGCGCCGAGCGCCATCGAAGGGTATGAGGCCGGCCGCTTCAACCCGCACTCTTCGGCGAGGTCGGCGACATTCGTCAGCCCCACGCGCATTGCCAGCTCGACGGCAGGAATGTTAAGCGAGCGCGCGAGCGCGTCGCGCAACGTCACGTCCTTGTTGCTGAACCCGCCATGATAGTTCGTAGGTTTGTACTCGGCCCGCCCTCCGTCATACGAAAAAGTTTGCGGGCGGTCCGAAAGCAGCGACGCAGCGGTGAACGATCTGCCACCAAGCGCGCTTGCGTAGACGAAAGGCTTGAACGTAGAGCCCGGCTGCCGCCTCGCGTCGGTGGCGCGGTTCAACTGACTCTCGGCATAATCTCGCCCGCCTACCATCGCCACCACTTCGCCCGTGTGCGCGTCAAGCGCGACGAGCGCTGCCTGGACCTTCGGCGCTTCCCCTCCCTTGCGAGAAGGGCGCGCAAAGAGCTTGTCGAGCTTTACGGACTGCACGGTGACCGCCTCGTAAGCCGCGCGCTGGAGGCGCGGGTCCATCGAAGTGTAGATGCGACCGGCAAGCCTGCCCTCTTGCGCGCCGTATTTCTGATCGATGTACCGCTGAGCGTAGTCTATGAAGTAGCTCGCGCCGTAATCGTTTTGAGCCTTGCGGCCTTTGATGACGAGTTGTTCTCTCTTAGCCGACTCCGCCGATTCGGTAGTGATGGCCCCTGTCTCAACCATCGCGTCGAGCACGAGGTTTCGCCGCTCGACCGCGCGCGTCATGTCCCTCTGCATAGAGTAACGATTCGGCGCGTGTATCAGCCCGGCAAGGAAGGCCGCCTCGCTCAGAGTCAAATCGCCAACATTCTTGTCAAAGTAGACCTGCGCCGCTTCGCCGAACCCATGAATCGCGAAGGTCCCGCTCTGTCCAAGGTAGACTTCGTTACAATACAGAGTGAAGATCTCTTCTTTCGAGAGCCGCGATTCGAGTATCAAAGCCATCGCCGCTTCTTTGAGCTTGCGGTCAAAGGTCCGGTCGCTGGTCAGAAACGAGTTCTTTATTATCTGCTGCGTTATGGTCGAGCCGCCCTGTACAATTTCGCCCTCATTGATGTCGCGCAACATCGCGCGGCCGATGCCCCGCCAATCTATGCCCGCGTGGTCGAAAAACCTGCGGTCCTCGACCGCTATGACCGCGTTACGAAGATGATCGGGCAGAGCGCCGAACTCGACAGGAATCTTTTTCCGCCTGTCGCCATCC
>DATFGQ010000056.1:0-136014 GCA_035249305.1 Blastocatellia bacterium
ATTTCCCCCGTCGAAGGGTTGACCACCATCAGCGAATAGTCGACCGGAAAGTACTTCAAGAAGCTTGTCCCTTCTATAAAGACGCCGTCGGCTTTGACCTGGTCGAGCGCTTGATTCACTCCTCGTTCAACCTGGTCATTAGTGCAGATAACCCAGTGAACATTCCCTGCCCCGGCCGTCCAAAAACGGCCCGTATCTTTCTGGGGCGAGAAGGTGCTAAACCGTCCGCTCACTACGCGAGGCTCTTCGCCTAATAACGGGCTGATGCAACAAGCCTGCGGGTCCTTCCCGCAAGAACGGTAGTGTCCTCGTGAAATCTTTATCGCCTCCCAGCCCCGGAAACGAGAGAGCAGGTCGCACATTAGAGTTGTTTTCCCAACCCCGGATGAGAAGCCTGAAATGGCAATGCGTGTAGCGCGCATCTGGTGTACTTTTGAAAGAGTATTGATACTAATAATGATACTTACTTCGACGCACCAGATTATAACACACCATGATAAGTGAAGCCTACGTGCGGAAAGCATAAGCCCTGCTGCTCTCTAACTGATGAGGTCGCTTGTGCGCGCGCCCCCTCCCATCAGTCCGTCGACGTTTCCTCCGCCAAAATCTGAGAGCTGTAAAATAAGATTCTGCCGGTTGGTAGCATACGCCAGCCCGTCGTTCATAGTTATGACGCCGCTGCGTATCTGCTTTTCTATCTCCTGGTCGAACACCTGCATGCCGTCGAGGTCGGCGTCACGCATTGCGTCATACAGCGATTTGCCCTCGCGCTCGCCTTTCTCTATGTAATCGCGCGTTCGCGCCGTCGATTTCAAAATCTCTATGGCCGCTATTCTCCCCCGGCCGTCAGCCCTCGGAATCAGTCTTTGAGACACGATGAAGCGGAACGCGCCCGACAACCTCAGTCGAATAATATGCTCTTCGTTCTTGGGGAACAGGCCGATCAGGCGCTCGACCGTCTTAACGGCGTCCGTCGTGTGTAGTGTCGACAGTACCAGGTGGCCCGTTTCGGAAGCTTCTAGGGCCACTTCGACCGTCTCAAGATCTCTGATCTCGCCGACCAATATCACCTTCGGCGCCTGGCGCAGAGCGGCGCGCAAGGCGTAGGCAAAGTTTGGCGTGTCCGAATGGAGCTCTCGCTGGTGTACGGTCGAGTTTTTATGTCTGTGCATAAACTCTACGGGGTCCTCGATCGTTACAATGTGGTAGTACTTCGTCTGGTTTATCAGGTCGATGATCGCGGCTAGCGTCGAAGATTTCCCCGACCCGGTCGGGCCGGTCACAAGGACTATCCCGTTCTTCAGCTCGGCAATCTCTTTCAGCACGGATGGCAGGTTCAGGTCTTCGAAAGAAGGAATTTCATTTGGGACGACTCTCATGACGATGGCGTACGTGCCGCGCTGTTTGAATATGTTGACGCGGAACCTTGACAGACCCGGAAGGCTGAATGATAAGTCGGCCGACCCGTTCTTTTCGAGCGACTCTTCGGCCATCTTGTTGCTGCCGATGAGCGCCTTTGAGATCGCGGTCGTGTGAGCGGGAGTCAACATCTCCATTCCCGGTACGTTTACAGGAGTGAGCTTCCCTATCAATTCCACCTGTGGCGGTCTGCCCGGAGAAAAAATCAGGTCCGAGATCTTATTCGAGACTGCGAGCATCTGCTGGACGACCTGCGAAAAGTTGATTGTTGACATTGCTAGACCCTGACGTTTCCTAACATAGTTCTCCCAAGTCAACCGCAGGGGCAGATGTGCCGGAAAAACTAATGAAAGGGATCTTAAATCTTCCGGTGAGGGCAAACAGGCGCGCCGCGTGCGCGACAGCTATTCCCGCGGCGCTTACAACAGGATATTACCGTTGATCGTTGGATTGTCAACAGTTGAAAAATGGCGATTTATTTGTCAGACAGCCTCTCAAAGATATAAAAGAGCTCGCCGCGAGTCGCCTTGCCGATGTATCGCCATTTATCTTTTATAACCTCGCCAGGCTTCATTACTTTCACAAGCGACGCGCCATCCTCTATCAACTGTTCGATCTCCGAAGGCGTGACCACGTGAAGCTCGGGCACGTTGTCTTCACCAGTCTCTTTGACCCTGTTTAAAACCGTGTCGCGCATGATGGCGATGCGGCTCTTTGAACGCAGGTAGTCGCGGCGACCAATCTCGTTATGGCGAATCTGGAACTCAAGCTCCGTCTCTTCGTGCTTCATAAGATCGAGGAAGGACTTGACCGCGGGACCGTAGCCATTCTGCTGATAGCTTTCAGCTATATTCCATGAAGATTGAATGAAGGCGAAGAGAATCAGGAAGGCTATTCTGATTGCAACCCTGGTTCGCATAGCTTCAAAGTTACGTCACGAGTCTTTGTAGGCGTTGTCAAGCAGCTCTATCGGGTGAATCACATCAACGGCTATGCCCCGCATCTTGAGGCCCGCGCCTATTTGCATTATACATCCTGGATTTGCCGTAGCAACCGTGTCGGCCCCGCTCGATTGAATGCTGTCTAACTTATCCGACAGAATCTCCGCGCTTAACTCAGGGTGTTGCAGGTTGTAGATCCCCGCGCCGCCACAACAGCTCTCAGACCCGCGAAGTGGGACCAGCCTTATACCGGGGACGCTTTCTAACACTTTGACAGGCGCTTGCGCGATCCTCTGGGCATGTATCAGGTGACACGGCGCGTCGTAAGCGACCTTACGCTCGACCCGGCCGTCAGGGGCATTGATACCTTGCTCGATCAGAAACTCCGAGATGTCTTTCACCTTTGAGCTAAACAAACGGGCGCGTTCGGCAAAATCAGGATCGTCCGACAGCAGCTTGTCGTATTCTTTCATCGCCGCGCCGCACCCGGCGGAATTGACGATCACAAAATCGCAGCCGCTTTCAAGAAAAGCTCTTATGTTCTTCCTCGCAAGCTCTCTTGCAGTCTCAATATGCCCCGCGTGCGAATGGAGGGCGCCGCAGCACAATTGCCCTTCCGCTTCGATTACCTCCGAGCCATTACGCATCAGCACGCGCTCGGTCGCTCGGTTAGCCTCCCGGAACAGCCCTTCCATAACGCATCCACGCAATACCGCAACGCGAGGCTCGCCGCCTTTCGCCGTCGCAGGTTTTCTGCTGTCGTCATCCGACGATCCTTTCAATGGCGAACGGCTCGAAAGCAACAGCGCGAGCGCGAACCTTGCGCGCCCGCTGAATATGTGCTCATCAAACGCGAGCCGCGCGGGGCCGCTGTCTCTGAACCAGCGAGAGAGTCGCATCAGCACGGCGAGCAATCTCGGACGCGTGAATACTTGGTTCAGCACAAAACCTAAGAGTAACGAGCTGACGGATCGCCGCGCAGCTTTTGCCTTAGTCACTTCGACGCGCGCGGCTTCGAGCAGGTGGCCGTATGGCACGCTCGATGGGCAGACCGACTCGCAGCCGCGGCAGCCGAGACATAGATCGATGTGAGAGATGAAAGAGTCGCCGACCTGGAGCTTGCCCTCTACAAGCCCGCGCATCAAGTAGACCCTGCCGCGAGGCGAATCGTTCTCGTTCCCAAGCACTCGATACGTCGGGCACGCGGGCAAACAGAGCCCGCAGTGAACGCACGTGAGCAGCCCTTCGCTGTTCTCTTCTAAGAGCGAAGCCAGCTTTTCTCTGTTTTGAAGGTTATCGGTTAGAGCCGTCATTAAGATTACAGATCATATCCCCGATACGAATCGCCCTGGGTTCAAAAGAGATTTCGGATCGAACCTTTCTTTTATCGACTTCATGAGCGCGCTCGTCGGTCCTACATCGCCCCACGCATCCGCCTCGCGTCTGACGGCCGCCGACGCGCGCTCTACAAATAGCGAGCCGCCGCGCGCGAAAGCCTCTGCTCGAAGCCGCCGGGTGATGTCGATCGCCTGATCGTCATCAGCAGCAAACCCATACCTGATTATACCAGTGCCAAGGTCGGCCACGACAACGCCGCCATTCGCGCGCAACAGATGATCGAGAAAAAAGGATGTCGAAGATAGATGCACGCTCAGCCTTAGGCTGTTCTCGCTCAGCCGTTCACAATCCGCTATTGAGCTCCAGACCTGGCTTGCTTCGTCGTCGCCGAGCATTATCGCCTCGCCATGCGGTTGAACGAACCGGGCAAGCAGCGCCGCCTGATGCTCAACAGCCTCGTCATTATCCAAAAACCTGACCAGCAGCCCGCTGTGCTTTATTCCACTCGTGAAAAAGAGAGACGCTGGCTGCGCCTCAGAGGCAAGAAGCTTGCTCCCGACCTCTCTGAGCGACTCCTGATTCGCGGAGGTCACAAATACCGTCCGGTCGCTCTCGGGAACAGGTCGAAGCTTGATCGTCAACTCGGTTATCACTGCCAGCGTGCCGTGGCTGCCGACGTAGAGCTTATTCATGTCATAGCCCGCAACATTCTTTACGACGCGGCCGCCCGACTTGCTCTCGGTCCCGTTGACGTGCGCGAGTCTCAAACCGATCACGTAATCGCGCGGCGTGCCGAACCCGAGCCTGAGCGGTCCGCTCGAAGCACAAGCGGCTATCGCGCCAAGCGAAGCCGAAGGCGACCCCGGCGGGTCGAGCGGCAGCCACTGGTTCTCAGCCTTTGTCGCCGCGTTAAACTCGCCGATTGTCAATCCGGCCTCGACGATTGCGGTGAGATCCGGAGGACTGTAATCGATAATGCGGGCCATTCGCTCAAGGCTCAAAACCACGTCCGCGCATCTGAGCGGGTTGCCTGACTCAAGCCACGTCATCAGGCCCGCCGGGATAACTGCCGCGTCCGATTCAGAGCAATGGCTCAAGCATTCGAGGACTTCTTCGGTGGAACCCGGCTTGATGAGTATTGAGGGCCTCAGCCCATCAATAGTAAGCGAAGGCTCAGGGGTGACGTGGTCGCGCCCGATTATCGATTCGAGCGAGTTCGCTAGTGCGGGATTAATCATTCGAGTAGGTTGCGCTCAAACAGATCAACGGCCTGGGCAGGTCAGGCGGAAGAGTCGTCTCACTTTCGTTTTCGACCAGGTCGGCAAAGAAGCTCTTGAATTGTCTCTCGAAATCTCTCAGGTCCAGAGACATGAAAAATGAAGGCAAGCGGGATAGTTTTTCGCAAACATTATTGTACATGCCTCGCGCGCCGCGACTGTTGCCGCGCTCATAGTGGTGTAACCCCACCGCCGCCTGGATCAGCATCTGGTAAAACAGCTTCGTATCGCCCGACGACCGCAGCCATATCTCCTCCCATACTTCGTGCGCGTCGAAGTACCGTTTCGTGTTGAACAGCTTTATCCCCTGAATGTACTCGCGCGGGTAGATTCTTTCGTGCGACTTATCGATCAAACCTCTATTATCGGCTTCGTCGAGCGGCGATGTAGTGTCAGGCTCATCCGGTCTGTTCATAAATGGAAGATCGCCCTTTGCCGGGAGCTCGGCGACCAGCGAGAAAGGACCGGCCTGAATCCTGTCGCCGTCTTTCAACTCGACCCAGCTTATCTTCGCGCCGTTGGCAAAAGTTCCGTTGCCGCTGCCCTGATCGATGACAAAGTATTTCCCCGCGTTCCGCTCGATGTAGAAGTGCTCGCGCGAGACGGTCGGGTGCTTCAGCACGCAATCGCAGGACGGCTGGCGGCCGAAGGTGACCTTCGGTTTATCAAGCTCCACGACTTCACCGCTGCGCGGGCCGGAATCAAATTTCACTAATGCCATCTTTGAGTCCTGAGTCCTGAGTCCTGAGTCCTGAGTGAGAGTATTTAACTCAGCACTCAGCACTCAGCACTCAGGACTTCTTATGCTGCTTGTGACGAAAGTCTTCCATCCCGAACCCGCAATAACGGCAAGTCTTCGTGCTGGGAATAACCTTGCCGGGGTTGCAAAGCCCCGCCGGGTTGAATACGTCGCGCACGGCCAGCATCATCTCCAGGTCGTTATCAGAAAAGATCAGCCGCATCGATTCGAGCTTGTCCATCCCGACGCCATGCTCGCCCGTTATCGACCCGCCGACGCTCACACAAAGCTGCATTATCTCCTTCGATGCTTTTTCCACTCGGCTGACTTGATCCGCGTCGCGGCCATCGAAGCTGATGTTGGGGTGAAGATTGCCATCGCCCGCGTGAAACACGTTCGCCACGGTCAGGTTGTAACGACCGGCGATGCTGTAAATCTCGTCGAGCACTTCAGGCAGCCGCGACCGAGGTATCACGGCATCCTGCACCATCAAGTCGGCCTTGATGCGGCCCATCGCACCGAAGGCGCGCTTCCGGGCTCCCCACAGCTTCACTCTTTCGGCGTCGTCTCTGGCGACACGGACGGCGCGCGCGTTGTTACGCAAGCAAATATCTACAGCCTGCTCGGCTATGTTTTCAAGCCCGGCGCTGAGCCCGTCGACTTCGATGATCAATAGCGCCG
The DNA here is from genome assembly GCA_035249305.1 of Blastocatellia bacterium. Lineage (GTDB taxonomy): Bacteria > Acidobacteriota > Blastocatellia > UBA7656 > UBA7656 > DASUNP01. The sequence continues at coordinate 6,396 of DATFGQ010000056.1, forward strand.
CAACGTCTGTGGGGAAGCCGCCCGCAAAGATCGATGCTTCGATGGCTTCGATCGTAGCACGGTCGATCATCTCAAGCGCCGCTGGCAGAATCCCCCGCGCGATGATCTCGCTCACGCTGCGGCTGGCGTCGGTGACGGTCATAAACTCGGCGAGCAACGTCTTGATCGACTGCGGCAACCGCGTCAGCTTGAGCGTCGCCTTCGTGGCTATGCCGAACGTGCCTTCCGAACCGATGAACAGGCCGAGCAAGTCGTAGCCGGGCGCGTCGGTCCCCCCACCGCCGAGGGTGACTATCTCGCCGGTCGGCAAGACGGCTTCGACCGCCAGGACGTGATTGACGGTCATTCCGTATTTCAGGCAATGTGGCCCGCCGGAATTTTCGGCGACGTTCCCACCGATGGTGCAGGCCATCTGGCTAGACGGGTCCGGGGCGTAATGATAACCGTGGGCCGCGGTCGCTTGCGAAAGCTGTACGTTGATCACACCTGTTTCGACTACTGCGAGCCGGTTCTCATAATCCAGCTTGAGGATTCGATTGAGCCTCGCAAGCTCTACGATGACAGCGCCCCCGAGCGACAGCGCGCCGCCGGAAAGCCCCGTCCCCGCTCCGCGCGGCGCGAAGGGGATTCGCTCTTCGGCGAGGATCTTTATTGCGGCGGCGACCTCTTCGGCATTGCCAGGGATGACGACCGCGGAAGGCAGGTGCTTATGAATCGTCAGCGCGTCGGATTCATAAACGAGTAGCTCGTCCCTCTCCGTCAAAACGTACCTGTCCCCGAGCGCGGACTTCAGTCTCTGTATGACCGCCTCTGGAAGCACAAGTTTGGCACCCACGGATAAGGTTTAGAGCAAATTGCGATTGGGTTAACCCTGTAGGGGCAGCCCTTGTGGCTGCCCGGATCGCCCGAAGGGCGATGACAGTCATGGCCGCCGTGCGCGAAGCGCATCATCGGCCATATCGGCCATCCGGGCAGGGACAAGCCCTGCCCCTACAACCCGATTGAAACCCGTCTTAATACTTCGGCACGGTCGGGTCGACATCGTCTGACCAGCGGAGGATGCCGCCGACAAGGTTCTTGACCTTGCGGTAGCCCGCCTGCTTCATGAACTCGACCGCCTGACCGCTTCGCACCCCGCTGCGGCAATGAACCACGATCTCGTCGGCGCTCGACAGCTCGTGCAGACGCTCGGCGACCGTGCGCAACGGCACGAGCTTCGACCCCGGTATCCTACAGATCGCATACTCTTCGGGCTCTCGGACATCGACTAAAACGAAATCGTCGCCCCGGTCCATCTTCGCTTTAAGCTCGGCGGGCGTGATCTCGAAATCCGCGCCGACCGTCACTTCGGGCTGATGTGTGATGCCGCAAAACTCTTCGTAATCGATCAGCTCGCGGATGCTTGGGTTCTCGCCGCAGATCGGGCAGTCGGGATTCTTCCTTAGCTTCAGCTCGCGGAACTTCATCTTCAAAGCATCAAACAACATCAACCGGCCGATCAGCGAATCGCCTTTGCCCAGGATCAGCTTCACCGTCTCGATCGCCTGGATGACGCCGATCACTCCGGGCAAGACGCCGAGCACGCCGCCTTCGGCGCAACTAGGCACCAGCCCCGGCGGGGGCGGCTCGGGATAGAGGCAGCGATAGCACGGGCCTTCCTTCGCGTAAAAGACCGTCGCCTGCCCCTCGAAGCGGAATATCGAGCCGTACACATTCGGCTTGCCCAACAACACGCACGCGTCGTTGACCAGATACCGGGTCGGAAAATTATCCGTCCCGTCGACGATGATGTCGTAGTCAGCGAACAGCTCCAGCGCGTTCTCGCTCGTGAGCGCTACTTCGTGCGTGTCGACTTCGACGTAAGGGTTGATCTCGGCGATGCGCTCTTTCGCGGAATCGAGCTTCGGCCGGCCGACGTTGGCGGTCGAATGAATTATCTGCCTTTGCAGGTTTGTGAAATCGACTACGTCAAAATCGACTATGCCCAACCTCCCTACGCCGGCCGCCGCAAGGTAGAGCGCGAGCGGAGAGCCGAGGCCGCCCGCGCCTATGCACAGCACGCGCGCGGCCTTGAGCCGCTTCTGCCCTTCGAGCGCGACTTCGGGCATTATCAGGTGACGGCTGTAGCGGAGTATCTCGTCGCGATCTAAATCCACAGCGCGCTCCGCCTCGTCGATCACGGACGCTCCGCCCGCGATTGAAGGCACGATGCTGAGTGTGTCGCCGTCCTTGATCGGGGTTTCGTTCTTCTCAAGATAGCGGATGTCTTCGTCGTTGACGTAGATGTTGACGAAATGGCGCAGCTCACCCTCTTCGTTATAAAGATGCTTCTTCAGATTCGGATACTTTTCGGTGAGCGCGCCGAGCGCGCCTTTCACCGTGTCGGCTTCGACCGAAACGGTGTCTGCACCCTCGGCGAAGTTCCTGAGCGCGGTCGGTATCAGTATGCTTATAGCCATCGGGGACTCCTTTTATTGCTCGCCAACGATTATCTCTTCTTGCTCGAACTTAGTGTAATCCGGCTTGGTGAATGAGTTGAGCGCGCCCGCCCTGCCCTGCTCTACAGAGACGATTATATACGATTCGCCCGGCCAGCAAGAATGATCCAGGTCATAGCCTGAAGGCGCGGCCGGGTGGTCCGGGTGAGAATGATAATAGCCGATGATGCCCAGCTTCCGATCGCGCGCATGGGCGTCGGCGCGTTTGTACTGGTCGGGCGTTATCAGGTAGCGGTTATGGCGCGAATCCGTGCGCTCGTTTTCCGCCGGGTAAACCTCTTCAAGCACGTTCGCGCCGCCAACGCTCGCGCCGAGCAGAAAGCCACAGCACTCGTGCGGGTAGCTTTGCTCGCCGTGTCGTTTGATCTCGTCGAGATGCTCTTGCTTTACCCTAATCGCCATCTCTCTCCTGAGTGCTGAGTGCTGAGTGCTGAGTAATAGTCTTTCACTCAGGACTCAGGACTCAGCACTTCTATTGCTCCCAGAACCGCTCGCTCAAGTATTTATCTCCGCCATCGGGAAAGACCGTTACGATGACGCCGGAATCGATCTTCGCGGCGATCTTTAACGCGGCGGCCAATGCCGCGCCGGCCGACACGCCCACCAGCAGCCCTTCGCGCTTGCCGAGGCGGCGAGCATGCTCGTGTGCGTCTTCCGTGCTGATCTCAATATTGCTATCGGCGATCGAAGCGTCATAAATGCCCGGCACGATGGCCGTCTCCATGTGCTTCAACCCTTCAAGGCCGTGGAACGGCGAGTCGGGCTGAAACGAATAGACCTGAATCGCGGGGTTGAGCTCTTTCAACCTGCGGCTAGTGCCTACGAAGGTCCCGCTCGTCCCGAGCCCCGCGACAAAATGGGTGACGCGCCCCGCCGTCTGATTCCAGATTTCCTGCGCCGTAGTCTTGTAGTGCGACTGCCAGTTCGCGGGATTGTTATATTGGTCGGGATAGAAATAGAGATCGGGCGATTCCGCGTACAGCCTGCGCGCTTCTCGTATCGCCCCGTCCGAGCCCTCAAGCGGGCTTGTAAGCACCAGCTCCGCGCCATAGCTTCGTAATATTCGTTTCCTCTCTTCGCTCGCGTTTTGCGGCAAAGCGAGCTTGACGCGGTAGCCGCGCGAGGCGCCTATCCAGGCGTAAGCAATGCCGGTGTTGCCGGAAGTGGCGTCGAGAATCGTCTTTTCGGGCGTGAGCAAACCCGCTCGCTCACCCTCCAGAATCATGTTGAGCGCGGGACGGTCTTTGACAGACCCGCCGGGGTTGAACCATTCGGCTTTCGCGTAAATCTCGATCGATTGACGCTCGGGCGCGATGTTGCGCAGCGCCAGCAGCGGCGTGTTGCCGACCAGCTCCCAGGCTTCAAGCGGCTGCCGTGCGCGCCGCAAAAGCTCTTCACTGGTCTCAAAGCTGGCCTTCGCGTCCATATGGTACTTTGAAGGATAGCATCGCAAAAGTTGAAACTCAAATTTGCCGAAATCAGGCTCGCGCGGGCATGAGTGTCACAACCGGACGCCTTATTGTCACAGCCCCTTGCGCCTCTTCACCTCAGTCCTTTTTCTGTACACATAAGTCTCAAAGCATACAGGAGTTATTTACTACTGAGCCGCCTGGGAGAGCTAAACTACAGCCCCGCAGTCGGCATAAGTTTTGCAATCCTAAGGGGGAAATTCCAACCGGAGGGTAAAACTTTATGGGATATGCAAACAGAAATTTTCGAGACTATGGCGGAGAGTCGGACTACGAAGCTCAGCGGAGGCGATCGTCCGGCCGCGCTAACCGCCGTGGTTATGGCGAAGATTACCGCGGCTACTCTAGAGGCTACAACATGAGCCGCGAGCCAAATTACCGGACAGAGCAGAACAGAGGCTACAGCGGGTGGGGGACCGAGCGCGATGAGAACTATGGCCGCGGCGGCGGCGAATCGAACCGCTGGCGCTCGTCGGAAGAAGATCGTTGGGAGACGCAGAGGAACTTTTACGGCCGCGGCGCGCGACGCTCGCACATCCGATGCCGCGACATTATGACGCGCAACGTGACGACCGCCCGTCGTGACACGCCTATATTCGAAGTCGCCCGATTGATGCGCGACGAAGACATAGGCTCTGTGCCGGTCATCGGCGACGACGGAAAGCTCGAAGGTATAGTGACCGACCGCGACCTGGTCGTCGAAGGATTGACCGCGGACAAGCCCGAGGCCGAGCTTCGAGCCGAAGACTGCATGACGGATGACCTGTTCACGGCGAATCAGAACGACAGGCTCGTCGAAGTGATCGACGAGATGGGCGACCACCAGGTCCGCCGCGTTCCGGTCGTAGACGGCCGCGGGCGGCTCGTCGGCATAATCTCCATGGCAGACATCGCCGTCCAGACGAACAAGGATGACGAGCTGGCCGATACGCTCGAAGACATCAGCAAGCCGTCGTCGGTGCTTGACCGGATTGCCAACTGGTTCAACTGGTAGCCAGTGGGAAGGCGTTGGATTAATTCGAAAAGGGGGTAAGAAAATGAGCAGAACTAGAGAAGGTAAAAATCCGCAACCCGAGATGACGCCCGAGCAGAGCATGAATGAGACTGCCAGGCAGAGTGTCGGCGGCGAGACTGATATCGACAGGCAACTGGGCGCGCGCGGGCAGACTGATTACACGCCGGGCCGCGAGAGCTGGCGCGATTTCCCCAGGCGGTCGACGTCGCGGAGAGAAAGAGGCGAGCAATACTCTCAACAGAGGAGTGCCTACCGCCCGCAATCACGTCAGGCTTACGGAAGGTACAGCGGCTACGATTACGAGAATCGCGGCGAGGAGCGCTCGCGCTACCGCTCGACTACGCCGTACAACAGGCGCGAAGAGACGCGCGAAGATTTCATCGGGCGGCCCTTTGAATCACAACGCTATGGCCGCTCTTCAGGCTCCGGCTCTCAGGGTCGCACGGGCGAATACGGCCAGGAGTCTCAGCGAAGGTCCCGCCGCGACTTCGAAGGCGAAGCGCGCCAGGGTCGTCACTCTTCGGACTTCCAAACTGATCGCTCGTATGATTACGACCGCGAGAACACGGGCTACAGGATGCAGCAGCAAGAGTTTGACGAGCCCTACGAGCGGGAGACCGGCGGCCGCTATGGCCATGTCGGCCGGAACTACGAGCGTGGGTTCTTTGACTCCGGGCACGGGTTCGATCGCGACGAGAACGAGTACGAGTTCGAGGGGCGTCGCGATTGGGACGAACGCGGGCACGGCAGACGCTATATGCGTTGCGCCGACATAATGACGAAAGATGTGACCATATGCTCACCCCAGACGGTGATCCGCGACGTGGCGGACAAACTGGATGATGACGGCGTCGGCTCACTGCCCGTCGTCGAGAACGGCCGCGTGGTGGGGATCATCACGGACCGCGACATCGTTTGCCGCGTGTTGGCCGATGGGCGCGACTCTCGCACTACACCGGCCGCCGAGGCGATGAGCGATGAGGTGATCACATGCACGCCGGACGAGTCGGTCGTCGAGGCCATACACAAGATGGGCGAGCATCAGATTCGCCGAATCCCCGTCTGCGACACGAACGGACGGTTGCGGGGCATCATCGCGATGGCCGACGTTGCTCTCGAAGCAGAAAACGACCGCGATATTGCCCAGGCGCTTGAACAGATCTCGCGTCCGACGCCCAACCGCTCGCGTCAAGTGTAGGAGATCGCTGGCACAGGCGAGAAAGATTCTTGCCCCGTCTCTTGAATGCGCCGCTGAATAAGATCAGCGGCGCATCACTATATATTCGCGGAGGCTATAAATGGCTCTAGACGTTGAGAAGTACAGAGAAAGATTGATCAAAGAGCGCGACCAGCTCGACAGAGACCTTGGCAGCGTTAGCAACGGCGAGTTGCGCGCCCCCGCCGACGGCGACCACGACATTATAGAGATCGCTCAAAACGAGCCTGTCATTGATGTCGAAGCCGGCGTCGCGGATCTAAAGACCCGCAGGCTGCAACAGATCGATGAGGCGCTCAGGAGAATAGATGAGGGGACATACGGGACATGTGAAAAGTGCGGCAAAGCTATCGACCCTCGCAGGCTGGACGCCGAGCCTGCGGCGCTGCTGTGCATAGATGACGCGTCGGCTGAAGACGCGAATATTGCTACGCCAACGCTGTGACCTGTCGTCATGTTGATATGGGACCGTGGGGTTGTTAGAATCCAATTGAAGCGGCCCATATCATGACCGAAGCACTGCTAAAGGATAAATTCAACAGGACCATCAGGGACCTAAGAATCTCTGTCACCGACCGCTGTAATTTCCGCTGCTTCTACTGCATCCCCGACGAAGACATAGTCTGGAAGCGCAAGCAGGAGCTCTTGACGTACGAAGAGATCATCCTGATCGCGGAGGTCGCCGTCGGCCTCGGGGTCGAAAAGCTCCGGCTCACGGGCGGCGAGCCGCTCCTGCGCCGCGACGTAGAGTTCCTGGTCGAACAACTGGCGCGCATTCCGGGGGTCCGCGACCTTGCGATGACTACGAACGCGGACGGCTTAAAGGACCGCGCGCGGGCGTTGAAGTCGGCGGGGCTCGACCGGCTGACGATAAGCTGCGACTCGCTCAAGCCCGAGACGTTCCGCCAGATCACGCGGCGCGACGGGCTTCAATCCGTCCTCGATGGCATAGAAGCGGCTCTGGGAGCCGGTTTCCCGCCGCCGAAGGTAAACTGCGTCGTCATCCGTGGGCTGAACGACACGGAGGTTGCGGACTTCGCCGACTTCGCCAGGGCGACGGGCGTCTCGATGCGCTTCATCGAGTACATGCCGCTCGACAACGGCCATATGTGGGACCGCGGCCTGCTCGTGGGCGGGCGCGAAGTGCTCGAACGAATTAAAGAGCGGCACGAGCTTGTGCCGGTAGAGCGCGACGCGCCGAGCGAGACTGCCCTTCGTTTTGTTTTCGCGGACGGTGCGCCGGGCGAGATAGGCATCATAGCGCCCGTGACCATGGCCTTTTGCGGGGCCTGCTCCCGTCTGCGGCTGACGGCGGACGGGAACCTGCGCACCTGCCTCTTCTCGATGGTCGATCACAACATACGCGACCGCGTACGGCGCGGCGACACGCGCGAAGAGATCGCGCAGTTTATGATCTCGACAGTCCTGAAGAAAGAGGAGGGCCACCGCATAAACGAGCCAGGATTTGTGCAGCCTCCCCGCACGATGTCTTTTATCGGCGGATAGACACTTAGCATAGAAACGGGGGAGCTTCGCTTAACGGCGAGGCTGAGAGTCCCGCGAGGGAGACCCCTTGAACCTGATACGGATAATGCCGTCGAAGGGAGAAAAACGATGAGTAAGACAGACGTTTCCGAACAGTCCAGCAACTTCCAGTTTCCAAACTCTCAAAGAATCTACGTCGAAGGCGGACGTGCGGACATACGCGTCCCGATGCGCGAGATCAGACTGAACGTGACTCGCTCGGCCGCGGGCGCGGTCGAAGAGAACTCGCCCGTTCACGTCTACGACACGAGCGGGCCGTGGGGCGACCCCTGTATTGAATGCAGCGTCCACGAAGGGCTGGCGGCGTTGCGCCGCGAATGGATAGTCTCGCGCGCAGACGTGGAAGAGTATGAAGGGCGCACGGTCCAGCCTATGGATGACGGCTACCTTACCGACGGCGCGCGCCAGTACGCGCTTTCGAAAGATAGAGGCCGGCTTGAGCCCTTCCCCGGCTTGCGCCGCCGCCCGTTGCGCGCAAGGGCCGGTAGCGCGGTAACGCAGATGCACTACGCCAAGCGTGGCGTCGTAACGCCCGAGATGGAGTTCATCGCCGTCCGCGAGAACCTCGGGCGTCGAGCGGCTTTCGAATCCTCGAAAGCCGACCGCAGCCGGTTGAGCTTTCAACATTCGGGCGAGTCGTTCGGCGCGAGGACGCCGCGCTTCGTCACGCCCGAGTTCGTAAGGGACGAAGTCGCGCGCGGCCGCGCCATCATCCCCGCCAACATCAATCACCCCGAGAGCGAGCCTATGATCATAGGCCGCAACTTCCTGGTCAAGATCAACGCCAACATAGGCAACTCCGCCGTCGCCTCTTCGATAGACGAGGAGGTCGAGAAGATGCGTTGGGCGATCAAGTGGGGAGCCGACACCGTGATGGACCTGTCGACGGGCAAGAACATTCATGCGACGCGCGAATGGATCATTCGAAACTCGCCCGTGCCCATCGGAACTGTCCCTATCTACCAGGCGCTGGAAAAGGTCGGTGGTCGCGCCGAAGAATTGTCCTGGGAAGTCTATAGAGACACTTTAATCGAGCAGGCGGAGCAAGGCGTGGATTACTTCACCATCCACGCGGGCGTGTTGCTGCGCTACATCCCGCTCACGGCGCGGCGCACGACCGGCATAGTCTCGCGCGGCGGGTCGATCATGGCCAAGTGGTGTCTGGCGCACCACGAAGAGAGTTTCCTCTACACACGCTTCCGCGACATATGCGAGATCATGCGCGCCTACGACGTGTCGTTCAGCCTCGGCGACGGGCTGCGGCCCGGCTCTATCGCGGACGCGAACGACGAGGCGCAGTTCGCTGAGCTTGAGACGCTGGGCGAGCTGACGCGCATCGCGTGGGATATGGATTGCCAGGTGATGATCGAAGGGCCGGGCCACGTGCCTATGCACTTGATCAAAGAGAATGTCGACCGCCAGCTTGAGGTCTGTCATGAAGCCCCTTTTTACACTCTCGGCCCGCTCGTGACAGACATCGCGCCCGGCTATGACCACATCACCTCGGCGATAGGCGCGGCGATGATAGGCTGGTTCGGCACGGCCATGCTCTGCTACGTCACGCCGAAAGAGCACCTCGGGCTTCCCGACAAACAGGACGTGAAGGACGGTGTGATTGCTTACAAGATCGCCGCCCACGCCGCGGACCTCGCCAAGGGGCACCCGGGCGCGCAGCTACAGGACAATGCGCTGTCGAAGGCGCGGTTCGAGTTCCGCTGGGAAGACCAGTTCAACCTCGCGCTCGACCCGGAGCTATCGCGCCAGTACCACGACGAGACGCTGCCGCAGGAAGGGGCGAAGCTCGCGCACTTCTGCTCGATGTGCGGCCCGCATTTCTGCTCGATGAAGATCACCCAGGAGGTGCGCGAGTACGCCGAGCAGCACAACCTCAATGATCAGGCGGCGATAGAGGCGGGGATGCGCGAGAAGTCTCAGCAATTCGTCCAGATAGGCGGCGAGATATACACAAAGTCGTAAGCCTGTGAGTTCATACGAAATTTGATTTCGGAGGTCTGCTCTATGATTGCCTCCTTATTAACTTTGTGCTACCTTAGCAGCCGGTCAAACGGATTGACGTAAGGCCGGTAAGGAATCAGGCTTCACCCTCAGTAATGTCGCTTCTGATTTCAACTTCGCAAGCTCTTACTAAGGAGGCTCAGAATGTTTTGCTTAAGATGTGGAGCACAAAATGCCGACACCGCTGAACGGTGCGCCAACTGCGGCGAGCCTATGCGCCAGTCGCAGTCTCAGGGGCAGCAGGGGCAGCAGGGGCAGCAGGGACAATACCCGCCTCAGAACCCCTACCAGCAGGGCTACGGAAGCCCGCAAGGTTGGGACCAGCAGGGCTACAACCCGCAGCAAGGCTACAACCAACAGGGGTATGGCGGTCCCGGCGGATACGGCGCGCCTCAGGGAGGTTATCAGCAGCCCGGCTATGGCGCTCCCGGTGGTTACGGCGCGCCTCCGAGTGTGCCCAACTATCTTATATGGTCCATCCTCTCGACGCTGTTCTGCTGCTTGCCGGCCGGGATTGTCGCGATAATCTACGCCTCGCAGGTTGACGGGAAGCTGAGGTCGGGCGATTACGATGGCGCTGTTCAAGCCTCGAACAACGCGAAGACCTGGACTATGGTCTCTGCCGGGCTGGGCCTGGTCGTTGGCATAATATATTTCATCGCCATTGTAGCCGGCGGCATAAACTAGTCGGGTGAAGCGGTAACTCGACGAGACGGGCGCGGCTCGCCCGTCGTTCTCTTGCGAAGCTCTGAGGGTAGTCACTTTTCCGATCTCTGTGAGGGCTGGTAGAATGCTGCCGGCATGACAACTCCACGAATTGTATCGCTGATAGCCAGTTCCACAGAGATCGTTTGCGCGCTTGGGTTCGAGCCTCAGCTCGTGGGCCGCTCGCACGAGTGCGATTACCCGCCTACGGTCGCACGCCTCCCAGTTTGCACCAGCCCGAAATTTCCCGTCGAAGGCACGAGCCGTGAGATCGATGACCGCGTGAAGGCTGTCCTGGAAGACGCCTTGAGCGTCTATAGGGTAGACGCGGGTTTATTAGACGAGCTGCGGCCGACGCACATCATCACGCAGTCGCAATGCGAGGTGTGCGCCGTCAGCTTGAAAGACGTTGAGCGCGCCGTCTGCGAGTTCACATCTTCCAACCCCGTCATCGTGTCGCTTGAGCCGAACGCCCTTTCCGACGTGTGGGCGGACATCCGCCGAGTCGGCGCGGCGCTTGAGGCGCACGATCGCGCCGACGAGCTTATACGAGGGCTCGAAGCGCGCATCGCGGAGATCGCCGAGAAGGCGCGAGCGATTGAGCCGCGACCGAGCGTAGCTTGCATAGAATGGATAGACCCGCTGATGGCCGCGGGCAACTGGGTGCCGGAGCTAGTCGAGATGGCCGGCGGAAAGAACCTCTTCGGAGAGGCCGGGAAGCACTCGCCCTGGATGAGCTGGGACGAGATGTTCGAACGCCAGCCTGAGATTATCGTCGTAACGCCCTGCGGCTTTGACATCGCGCGCTCGCTTGAAGACATGCATTTTATGAGCGACCGGCCAGAGTGGAGGGACTTGAGAGCGGTGCAAGCCGATAGCGTATTCATCGCCGATGGCAACCAGTACTTTAACCGTCCGGGGCCGCGGCTGGTTGAATCTCTGGAGATTCTCGCCGAGATCTTTCACCCGGCTCATTTCAGGTTTGGCCACGAAGGCAAAGGCTGGATAAGATACCGGCGACCTGCAAACTAGCTCTGGGGGCCGCTTTCACGTCATCACTCCTCAGCGGCCTAACTCTTCTTGACCGCCCTGTTGATTCCTCGGAGAATTGAAGACGTGGCGCGCACTTCGCCTCGACTAGGAGTAGCAAGTGACAGACGCAAAGGCTCTGAAGACCGCCAAGTCGCTCAAGAATGCAAGCAATTGGAAATCGCTGGCCCGGTGGAATGAAAACGGGTATTACGAGCTGAGCACGGAAGACAGTGGCGATGTTCCGGTACGCCTGTTTTTGACTCCGAGCCTGCTCAACGAAGCTGAAGACACTCTTTATCGACAGATCGTAAACGCGACGCGGTTCCCCGGAGTCAAGCTGGTGGCGATAACGCCCGACGCGCATTACGGCTACGGCGTCCCGGTAGGCTGCGTCATCCTGACCGACGGCGAATCGGGCGCGGTGGCGATGGGACCGGTGGGCTACGATGTGGGATGTGGGATGCTCAGCGCGCGGTCAGATGTGCCTGCCGATGCGGCTACGTTTGATAGCAAGCTGAAGTTCAACAGCGCGGTCATGCGAAGGGTGAACATGGGCGCGGGCGGTAAGAGCGTCAAGCTCGGTAATCTCTCGGAGCGCGAGTTCATCAACCTCGTTTACGGCGGCGCGGAATACTACGTCGAAAAGTATGGCGCGTCGTTCGACCGAAGCCGCGCCGAGCGCCACAGATTGCCCGTGGGCGACGGCTGGCAGATCCCCTGGGGAGGCAAGGGCCGGCCCGAGCGCGGGATGAAACAACTCGGATCGCTCGGGGGCGGTAATCATTTCATCGAGCTTCAGAGATCAGAAGAGACCGGCACGCTCTTCGTGCAGGCTCACACGGGGTCGCGCGGCTGGGGGCACGGGCTCGCGACTAACTATTTCGAGCTCGCTAAAGCCGAAAGGCCCGACGCGATCACCGACATCGACCTTGGGTATTTCACGCCTGATTCTCGACACTACAATGATTACTTGAACGCCGTGGCGGCGGGCGGGAATTACGCCATAATCAATCGCCTCATCATCTTTGAACAGATAGCCGAGGCCTTCGGCGAAGTGTTCGGCGGAGAGCTAGAGCTGATCTACGAGATCAGCCACAACCTGGTGCAGAAAGAGCTCCACCCTGAGCACGGTCAGGTGTGGGTGCACCGCAAGGGCGCGACGCGGGCGTTCCCGGCGGGCCACCCGGCGCTTGCGGGGACGATCTGGGAAGAGTCGGGCCACCCCGTTCTGATACCTGGGTCGAACAAGGATTGGAGCTACATCCTTCGTCCGGCGGCGGGCGCGGTCAACAGCGGGTTTTCGGTCAATCACGGCGCGGGCCGCCGCATGTCTCGCGGAGAAGCGAGCAGGAACCTCAACCAGCGCGAGATAGATCGTCAGTACGCGGAGGCGGGCATACTCGTGAACACGGATGGGCATGTCCCGATAGACGAAGCGGCCCCGTGTTATAAGCCTTCGGAAGAGGTCATATCCGCGGTCGTCGGGGCGGGGCTCGCCACGATCGAGTACAGGCTGTGGCCGCTGGCCTCGTTGAAAGGCGCCGACGAGCGCAAATCGCGAAAGCGGAAGAAGTCTAAGGAGTCAAGCAAACACTTTTGAGGTTCGAGCGGAAAGGGGCTACTAATGCCGACCGTGGGCGTGTTCGCGGCTATCTTCGACGACCAGCGCCGCATACTGTGCGTGAAGATGAATTATGGTCCGAAAAGCTGGACCACGCCCGGAGGCAGGCTCGACCGCGAGAACGAATCGCCCATCGATGCGCTCAAGCGCGAAGCGCGCGAAGAGGCTAATTGTCATATAGAGCCCAAGCGGCTGGTCGGCATATACTGCACGCCTTCGAGGGACGACATCGTGCTCTTCATGGAAGCCGAGCTGGTCGAGATGGGCGAGTGGCAGCCTAATGACGAGATCTCTGAGATAGGTTTTTTCGCGTGGAAAGAATTGCCGAGCCCTATGGACTCTAAGAACCTGACGAGAATCCAAGACGCCTTCGAAGGGAGGACCGGCGTGGTTCGCATACTCGACCCCGATCTCGATTCGGAATGATTTTCAAAGCTCGTTTAAACAGCGCCTCTTTCGGAGTGCGGTGACTTGTCACCGCTTTTGTGTTAGCGGAAGACGTAATGGCTAACTCAAAAGCGCCGCGGGGTCTGCGCACTCCGAAGGAGCGGTCACATACAAACGCGAACCGCTATAATTCTGATCTAGGCGAGGTCTTTCGGGACTACGACGTGGCGCATCAATCGCATTATGAGGCTGCGGCGGCGCTCTACGCGGCGGCGGTGCTTGGCGGGGCTGAAGGCGCCGTTCGGGCTCGGGATGATAGCCGAAAGAAACGCCGCCTGATCGACGCTGAGCGAAGAAGCTGACGTCTTGAAGTAATGCCGAGCCGCCGCCTCCGCGCCATAAATGCCGTCGCCCCACTCGATGACGTTCAGATAGATTTCCAGTATCCTCCGCTTGCCGAGTATCCGCTCCATCTCCCAGGTGATGGCCGCCTCGTGCATCTTGCGCACGGGGTTCTTGGAAGTAGACAAAAAGAGGTTCTTGGCTAACTGCTGGCTTATGGTCGAAGCGCCTCTTTTGAACTTGCCCTCTTCCCAGTCTTTCTCCAACGCCTTTCTTATCTCTTCCCAATCAAAGCCTGAGTGGTCGAAGAAGCGCGAGTCTTCGCCCGCCAGCACCGCGCGCACGAGGTTCGGCGATATTCGCTCGTAAGCGACCCAGTTTTGATCGTGCTTAGGCGGTTCGCCGCGGTCGGCCGCTTCGGCCGCTCGCTGTTTCATCATCGCGGTCATCTCGGGGTTCGTGCCTTTAAGCCGAAAGATGTTTACGACGATCAGCCCGTGATAAAAGAGCACGGCGAGGAGCGCGACGGCCAGGACGGCCTTCGCCCACTTGCGCCACTTCGGGCGCGGCCGTTTGTAGACAGCGGTCTTTGTCTCTACCGCCTGAGCCATAACCGTCATTATAACCCGACTCTAAACATTCGCGTCGATCAGTCTCGGCGGGAATGCGTCGCCTTCCAGATGAGATATGCAGGGATGCCTAGCAAGATTATTGAAAAGACCATCAACGCCGCGCTCCAGTCCGAGGGCGGCGACTGGCCGCTGAACAACAGGCGGTAATTGCCCAGGTTGTTAAAGTCATTAATAAGCGCGTTGCCTATCAATATCGCGACGGCGATGATAAAGAGCGCGGGCGTGACGGGATAGCCGAGCGTCCTGTAGGGGCGCGGCAGGTCCGGCCGCTTGCGCCTGAGCGCGTAGACGGCGGCGACGCCGGCAGCGTAAAAAGGCCAGATCGCCAGTACGAACGTGTCGGCCAGTTGTTCGAAGGTTCGCACCATCACGAAGAGTATCGCCAGCGTCGCGGCGAGCGAGATGGCCACGTACGGAGTCTTGAACCGGGGGTGGACCGCAGCAATCTTCTTGAAGAAGAGCCCGTCGTCGGCCATCGCAAAGAATATTCGCGGCCCGGTCATCATCGAGCCGTTCAGCGTGCCGAACGCAGAGATCATCACCGCGATCGAAACCAGTTTAACCCCCACATCGCCCACTATCCTGTAAGCCACGTCGGCCGCAACCAGGCGCGAGTTCGCAATCTGATTTATATCCAGCAAGTGCAAGTAGGCCAGGTTCGCGAGCAGGTAGATCGCGATCACGGCGAGCGTGCCGAAAATCAAAGCGAACGGCAGAAATCGCTCGGGCCGCTTTACTTCTCCGCCGACGAAAGTGACATCGGCCCAACCGTCATAGACCCACAGCAACGAGATAAACGCCAGCCCGAAGATGATCGGCGAGATCGGATCGGTTGTGGGCGTTCTCTGTATTTCGATCTGCGCAGGGTTGTTTCCACCAACTATGAAGGCGGCCAGCACCAGCACGACGAGCGCGGCATACTTGGCCCCGGTCGTGATGTTCTGAACTAACGCGCCGAGCTGAACGCCGAGGATGTTGAAGACGGCGACCGTGAGAATGGCCCCTGCCGCTACGTAATGAACTGTGGGAGAGCTTTGCTGGACCGGACCTTCAGCAGTTTGGACGATGATAGTGATGGGATAGTTTAAGAGTCGCAAAAAATACTCTGCGAAAACGGTCGAGATAGCTCCGAGTGCGGACGCGCGGATGATGACAAGCTCGGACCAGCCGAACAGGAATGCGGGCAGCCGCCCCCACCCTTCGCGAAGGAAGGCGAATATTCCGCCCGTGCGCGGGAGCGCGGCGGCCAGTTCCGCGAGCGTGAGCGCGCCGCAAAGGGTAAAAAAACCGCCCAACACCCACAACAGCAAATACCACCCTTCATCAGGGACCCGCGCCGCAATTCCGGCGGGCGACCGGAATATACCAGTGCCGATCGTCGAGCCTACGAGCACCGCGATCGCGCTCATCAGCCCCAGGCGGCGCACCAGCCCGCCTCGGCCGGCGGACTCGTCGGAGGCGGTTACATTTTTTTCTACTTGGGTCTCCACTTGATGTGTCGCCAGATTATAGCTCGCTTCGAAAATCGTCAAGGCAAGAGACGCAGGTCACTCGGCGGCAGCCGCAGAGCTCAAGGCAAAGAAACTCCAGTATTCGCTTTGTGACATCGGCGGGGAGCGAAAGCCTTACGGCCGCCGCGTCGACCGAGCGGGTGAGGGTGAAGCTCTCCGATGCGTCGCGCCACCTGTCACGATGCGCGAAAAGATCGCGCCACTTCGCCGCGACGCGATCATAATTGATGTCGAGCGAGAGCTCTTCCCCGCACAGCGGGCACGGGCAGGTAGTCTCTGTTATCGCTTGAGCCATGAGCGGACCGAGAGAAAGAGGGCCGCAAGCCCCGCGAAGAGCGCGACCGACATCAGCGCTACCGAGTACTGGTGCAGATCATTGAATTGAAGTTTGAGCGGATCGTCGTCGGCCACATTGTCGATAATCCCGCCCATCGCGATTCTGAGCGCCACCATCTTTTCCGTGACCCACAACCGCGAGAGCGCCGCCGCGGCTGTCATCACGACTATGAGAGTCATTTGAATCGCTTTGATGATCGAAGCGCCGCGCCGGGCCTTCCAGGTCGCGGCCTGGATAAGGATCAACAGCGGGCCGATCAGGATGCCGAGCCACTCGACTTTGATAATGTTGCTGGTGACCACCTTCCCCGCCATCTCGCGCGTGCCGAGCGTTTCGAACGCGCCCGGCGCTACGGCGAAGCTGAAGAAGGCCATCGAGCCTATCCACAAACCGAGCAGTAGGAACTCGGCATAGGCCGCGATCTGGTGTCCTACCCCGAAACGGGCTACCACAGCCCTTTCCACGGCTCTAGCACTTCTCGTTTCAATGCCCATAATTAACTGCCGGTCCCGGATTGCATGTGCTTCAGATGCGTTATGTACTTTTCGGCGGCCAGCGCGCCCACCGTCGCATCGCCAACGGCGTTGGTGATCTGGCGCACCAGTTGCGAGCGTATGTCGCCCGCCGCAAACAGTCCCGGCACGCTCGTCTCCATGCGATCGTTGGTTATCAGATGGCCCCCTACGTCGTGCGCCGGGTGATCGTCGAGGAAATATGTGTTCGGCTTGAAGCCTATGAAGATGAAGACGCCTTGCGTTGGTAGCTCCCAGACTTCGTCGGTCTTCATGTTGCGGAGCACGACGCGGTCGACTTCCCCGTCCCCTTTTATCTCTTCGACCACCGTGTCCCAGATCACTTCCGCCTTCGGATTCTTGAAGAGCTGGTCCTGTAGAATCTTTGAAGCGCGAAACTCGTTGCGGCGGTGCACGACGTAGACTTTGCTCCCGAACCGTGTCAGGTAGTTCGCTTCTTCGACCGCCGCGTCTCCGCCGCCGACGACCGTGATGATCTGGCCGTTAAAGAACGCGCCGTCGCACACCGCGCAATAACTCACGCCGCGACCGGAGTACTCCTCTTCGCCGGGCACGCCGAGCTTTGACGGCGTTCCGCCCGCGGTCGCGATCACGGTTATGGCCCGGTAGAGTTTCTCCGCGCCCGTTATCGCGCTCGCCGTTCTCACCTCGAACATGTCGCCCGTCCGGCGCACCGACTTCACCTCTTCGTAAGTGTTTATCTCGACGCCGAACTTGCGCGCGTGGTTCTCCATAAGCACGGCAAGCTCGGAACCCTTTATGTGCTCAAAACCAGTGTAGTCTTCGATCGCTTCCGTGTTGAGCAGCTCGCCGCCGACAAGCCCCTTCTCGATGATGACCGTCTTCAGATTAGACCTGGAGCCGTAAAGCCCTGCCGTAAGACCCGCGGGACCCGCCCCGATTATTAACATCTCGTACTCTTCCATCGCCGCCTCCTATCCAATTATAGCAATCCCGGTTTATTTAGCCCGGTCGAGTATGAAGTTTGCCATGGTCCTCACGCCGAAGCCCGTAGCGCCGCGCGCCATGTAAGGCTTCTCACGCTCAAGCCACGCCGTCCCCGCGATGTCGAGGTGAGCCCAGGGGAGCGAGCCAGTGAAGTTCTTTAGGAACATCGCCGCCGTGATAGCCCCGGCCAAGCGGTTGCCTATGTTTTTCATGTCGGCTATGTCGGAGCGGATCATCTCGCCGTACTCGCGGTCGATTGGTAACTGCCATAGCCGCTCGCCGCACTCTTCGCCGGCTCTGATAAGATCGTCGATCAACTGCTGGTCCGACCCCATTATGCCCGCGCGCACCTCGCCGAGCGCGATCACACATGCGCCCGTGAGCGTCGCGACGTCGACGATGTGCGTAGCGCCGAGGCCGATCGCGTGAGTCATCGCGTCGGCGAGCACGAGCCTCCCTTCGGCGTCCGTGTTAATGACCTCTATCGTCTTGCCGCTCAGGCTGCGCAAGACATCGCCGGGCTTATAAGCGCGGCCCGAGGGCAGATTCTCCGAGGCGGCTATGATGCCTAAGACGTTGGCCTTCGGCTTCAGCCTCGCGATAACCTGCATCGCGCCGATGACGGCCGCCGCGCCGCCCATGTCGTACTTCATCTCGTCCATGTTCTCGGCGGGCTTGATCGAGATGCCGCCCGAATCGAAGGTAATCCCTTTGCCGATGAACGCGACCAATTCATTCGAAACGGCTTCACCGGACTCCGCCGCGGCCTCGCCCCGGCCGTCATATCTGAGGGTGACCAGCCGCGCGGGCTCCGCGCTCCCGCGCGACACGCCAAGCAGCGCGCCCATGCCGAGCTGCTTCATCTCCTCTTCGCCCATCACCTCCGATGATAGCCCTTCGCGCCCCGCCATCTCTTCGGCGTGACGAGCAAGCTCTGTGGGCGTCATCACGTTGCCCGGCTCGTATGCAAGCTTACGGGCGAAGTTCGCGGCCTCGGCCATCTCCGCGCCGACCGCGAGCGCCTCGGCAAAGTCGCGCCCCTCGGGCGATTCGCCTACGAGCGTGAGGCGCTCGATCTCGGCCCGTTCTTTGTTATCAGATTTGTAGAAGTCACCCCTCACCTGCCCGAGCGCGGCGCCTTCGACGATCGCCCTCACGTTAGGGTCGTTGTCGATCCCGTCTCTGACGAGAAAGGCCGCGGATTTGAGGTGGCGAGTGGTAATCTTTCTAACAGCCGCCCCCGCCAGCCGCTGCAACCTGAGCGGGCCGACCTCGCCGTGCTTTCCCGCCCCGTATAAAAGCAGCCGACGCGCCTGGAGATCGCCCGTCGTGCGCAGCAGGACCCACTGGTCGCGCTTGCCTTCGAGCTCTTCGGTCTCAAAGAGCTCGGAGACGGCCCCGCGCGTCAAATGGTCCAACGCGCCGAGCGCGCCGTCGCGCGGGTTCTCGCCTTCGAAGACCGGCACGATCAAAACGTCTTCGTCGATCTCGCTCAGCCCTTTTCGGTTGCCATCTATCTTCATAAGAAGCTCCTGAATCTCGCCGCGGGTTAAGCGATCTTAGAGCGCGTGAATCACGGCTTCGGTGAATTCGATCGTGGTCGCCTGACCGCCCAGGTCGCGCGTGAGCGACTTACCTTCGGCCAGGATCTTCTCCAGCGCCGCCTGAATCTTATCGGCCGCCTCGCGCTCGTTGATGTGCTTGAGCATCAGCACGGCGGTCTGAATCAGCGCCGTTGGGTTCGCTATTCCGCGCCCGGCGATGCTGGGCGCAGAGCCATGCACGGCCTCGAAGACGGCTATCTCGTCGCCTATGTTCGCGCCCGGCACGACGCCGAGCCCGCCGACGAGCCCCGCGCCGAGGTCGGAGATTATGTCGCCGTAAAGGTTCTCAAGCAACAGCACGTCGAACTGGTTCGGATCGATTACGAGTTGCATGCAGGCGTTATCTACGATCAGGTCGTCGGCCGCGATCTCTGTGTACTCCTTCGCCACCTCGCGGAAGCAGTTTAAGAAGAGCCCGTCGGACATCTTCATTATGTTCGCCTTGTGGATCGCCGTCACGCGCTTTCTGCCCTCGCGGCGCGCGTAATCGAACGCCCACCGCGCGATGCGGCGCGACGCGCGGTCAGTGATTATCTTCAAGCTCTCAACGACGCCGGGGACGACCTCGTGCTCCAGGCCCGAGTAGAGGTCTTCAGTGTTTTCGCGCACGACTATCAGGTCGACCTCCTCGTAACGCGACTTCACGCCCTTGAGCGACTTGATGGGGCGAAGGTTGGCGTAAAGGTCCAGGGCTTTGCGGAGGCGGACGTTCGAGCTGACGAAGCCCGTGCCTACGGGCGTGATGACAGGGCCTTTGAGCGCTACTTTGTTCTTCTTGATCGAATCGATGAGGTTTTGAGGGAGCGGGTCGCCGAAGCGGCTCAATGCTTCGGCCCCGACGACGAACGGCTCCCACTCAATCTCGACGCCCGCGGCCCTCAAGACCGACACGGTCGCCCCCGTCACCTCCGGGCCGATGCCGTCTCCGGGTATCAGCGTGATCCTGTGTTTCATCAATCTCTCCTCATTATCACCTTTAGCAAGCTCGCCACAAGCTTGTAATGATACAAGAAGCCGAAAGCCCTCAGCAATCGGCTTTCAGAAATAGAAGCCACAGAGTCACAGAGACACAGAGGATACAAAAGAAGACTCTGTGTCTCTGTGACTCTGTGGCTTGGTATTCCCATAAATTGACAAAGCCGGGCGCGTCTTTTAGGCTTGGAATGGACCGCCAGTCGATGAGGTTAACTAATGTACGAGGTGATGATCGAAGAGGAGTTTTCGGCCGCGCACGCGCTGCGCGGCTACCGCGGCAAGTGCGAAAACCTGCACGGCCATAACTGGAAGGTGGAGGTTTACGTGCGCGGCGAGCGCCTGGACGAAGTCGGGATGCTCGTCGACTTCAAGGAGCTGAAGGCAGCGACGCGCCGCGTGATGGGCTATCTCGATCACCAGAACCTGAACGAGCTGAAGCCGTTCGAGGTTGAGATTAACCCATCGAGCGAGCACATAGCTGGCTTCATCCTTCATAAGGTGGCCGAGGAGATAGACGACGACCGCGTGAGAGTTTATAAGGTGCGAGTCTGGGAGACGCCTTCGACTTCAGCGACCTACGAGCTGAAGTCATGACCTAAAGGAGAATCGAATGAAACCTGCCTTCGTAAAACGACTATCTTTTTTGATCTGCGGTTTGCTATTTTTGAGCTCGATGGCAACAGGGCAGACACCGCCTCAACAGCCGGCCGCGACCCCTCCGCCCGCGGCCAACCCGGCCGACGTGTCGTCGATCGAGGTGATCATCGCGGCGGTCTATGACGTGATAAGCGGGCCGGCGGGCAAGAAGCGCGACTGGCAGCGGATGCGCTCGCTCTTCATCCCCGGCGCGCGCATGATACCGACCGGGAAGAACCGCGAAGGCGCTGTCGCGTCGAACGTGATAGACGTTGAAGGGTACATCACGCGGTCGGGCAATTACCTTGAGACTAACGGCTTCTTCGAGAAAGAGACGGCCCGCCGCACGGAGCAGTTCGGCCACATCGCGCATGTCTTCAGCACTTACGAAGCGCGCCACAAAGCCGATGACAAGGCCCCGTTCATGCGCGGCATAAACAGCTTTCAGTTGATGAACGACGGGAAGCGCTGGTGGGTGGTGACGATATTCTGGGAGGCCGAGACGCCCGACAACCCCATCCCCGAAAAATACCTCAAGACTGAAATGAGATGATCTGCATCATTCACGGTTACTTGCTCGACGGGTCGGGGAGCAACCTGTGGACTCGCTCAGTAGTCCAGTCACTATGCCGCCAGGGTGAGACCATTCACCTGGTCTGCCAGGAACCACACCCTGAAACCTTCGACTTCATAAGCGAAGCCCGCCGCTACAACATCGATGGCTCAGTTGAGACGCTCTTCAGCCGTGATGTCCCTTACAAAGGCCGGGCCGTGATGCACAAACCGCAGATAGGCGATCTGCTCCCTGTCTACGTGTGGGACCGTTATGAAGAGTTCTCAAACGTCGTGCCGATGGTCGAGCTGGACGACGAAGCGATCAACCTCTACCTCGACCGGAACACCGCGGCGCTCACGCGGATAGTGCGCGAAAACAGCATAACTTCGATGCACGTCAACCACACTGTTCTCATGTCTGTCGCGGTCGAGCGCGTGAGCCGCGAGGCGTCGATCCCTTTCGCCGTAATGCCGCACGGCAGCGACATCGAGTACGCCGTCAAGAGAGACGAGCGGTTCCTGAGGATGGCTACAGGAGCTATTGCGCGGGCGAGCCGTGTGTTCGTCATCGGGAGAGAGATGCGCGAGCGCGTCAGCAATGTTTTCGGCGCTGTTGCGGGGATAGACGATAAGATGAAGGAGCTGAACCTCGGAGCGGACACGAGCCTCTTCGAGCCGATCCCCGTCGAGCGGCGTCCTTCGAACATCGCCAGCCTGTTGAAGATCGTCGCAGGCGTGAGCGGCGGCAAATCCCTCGGGATGTCCGAGGCGATGACGAGCAGGCTCAAACCCGATATGACGCTCGAAGAGCTGAAGGAAGCCATGCGTCCCGCGACAATCTACTCGACGAAGCTGCCCGACGAAGATATTGAATCAAAGCTGAAGCATGTCGATTGGGTTAAGGACAAGATAATTCTCTTCCTGGGGCGCATAATCGCGAGCAAGGGGCCGCAGACGATCATAACCGCGCTGCCGCTTATTCTGGAGAAGCACCCGAACGCACGGCTGATCGTAACGGGGCACGGCCCGCTGCGCGAGCCGCTGGAGGCGTTGCTCTGGGCATTGCGTAACGGCCACCGCGCGCTGGCCGAGGAGATAACGCGCCGGGGGAGCGAGCTTGAAGGCGGGCCGCCGAAAGAGCTTAAAGAGGTGCGTGAGTTTTTCGACCGGCTTGAGCTTAGCGGGCAGCTCGACGGATATTTCGAAAAGGCCGAACGCTACATCAAGGCCGACAGCGTGATCTTCACCGGCTATCTGACGCACAGAGAGTTGTGTTACCTGTTCCCCTGCTGCGACATTGCCATCTTCCCTTCGATAGTCGCCGAAGCAGGCCCGCTGGTATTCCTCGAAGCCCTGGCTTCGGGCTGTCTCCCGCTGGGAACATATTTCGCCGGCATGGCCGCGAGCATCGATTCGGTCGCGAGCGTCCTCCCGCCGAAAGATGCCGAGCTGATGAAGCTGAGCGCCGACGCGGCGAGAACGGTCGACGAGATAGCCCGGAAAGCGTCGGAAGCGTTATTCATCAGCGGCAAGCATAAAGAAGCGCTGCGGAAGGTAGCCGTCGAGCAATACGACTGGCAAAACGTAGCCCGACGGCTCGTGTCTGATCTCAGGTCGCTCACCTGCCCTTAAAGTCGGGCTTGCGCTTCTCGATGAAGGCGCGCACGCCCTCTTCTTTGTCCTCGCTCGAAAAACAGAGCGCGAACAGATCGACTTCGGCTTCGAGCCCCGCGCGAAGGTCTAACCGCGCCGCGTTCTTCACGGCCTGCTTTGCCATCTGAAGCGTGACCGGGCTCATCTCGGCGATCTTGTTAGCCATCTCCATAGTCTTCGCTTCAAGCTCTTCGGGCGCGACGACGTGGTTGACAAGGCCCAGCGCGTGAGCCTCTTCCGCCGAGATCATATCGCCCGTCAGAATAAGCTCCATCGCCTTCCCTTCGCCTATCAGCCGGGTGAGCCGCTGCGTGCCGCCACCGCCGGGAATGATTCCGAGCTTGATTTCGGGCTGTCCGAGCTTGGCCTTAGTCGAGGCGATGCGTATGTCGCAGGCTAACGCCAGCTCGCAGCCGCCTCCGAGCGCGAAACCGTTTATCATCGCGATGACAGGCTTGGGGAAATCCTCGACGGCGTCGAACGCGCGGCGGCCTTTCATCACCGCGCGCTGCTTGACCGCGGTCATCCCCGCGAACTCGTTTATATCCGCGCCCGCTATAAACGCCTTTTCGCCCGCCCCCGTGATTACTACCACGCGCACTTCCTCGTCGCGCTCAAGCTCGTCGAACGCCGCGAGAATATCGTTGCGCGTCGGGATGTTCAGTGCGTTCAGCTTGTCGGGCCGGTTGACGGTCACGACGGCAACTCGCCCACGTCTGTCTATCAATACATTCTCTAATGCCATCTCTTCTCTCCTGAATCTTTCGTTTGATCGCGATCAATCCCACTTGTAGAAACCTTCGCCAGTCTTCTTTCCCAGCTTCCCCTCGCTCACTTTGCGCCTGAGTATGTCGGGCGGGCGAAATACTTCTGAGCCCAGCTTCTCGAACAGGTAGTCGGCGATGCTTAGCCTGATGTCCAGCCCGACAAGGTCCGTAAGCCTGAGCGGCCCCATAGGGTGGTTATAACCGAGCACCATCGCTTTATCGATGTCCTCCGCGCTCGCCACTTCCGCCTCAAGCATCCTCATCGCCTCAAGGCCCAACGCCACGCCCAGCCTGCTTGTCGCGAACCCAGGCGCGTCTTTTACGGTGATCGCCTCTTTCCCCATTCGCTCCGCCACGTCGAGCACGGCCCGCAGCGTCACGTCCGACGTTTCAGGTCCGATCACCACTTCGATCAGCTTCATAATGTGAACGGGATTGAAGAAGTGCATCCCGATCACGCGGTCGCGGCGCGCGGTAGCCTGTGCGATCGACTCTATGCTGAGCGACGAGGTGTTCGTCGCCAGGATCGCACCGGCCGGGCAGAACCGGCCCAGCTCGTTAAAGAGCGCGCGCTTCGCTTCGAGGTTTTCAATGATGGCTTCGACGATCAGACCCGCGTCGCTTGAGGCGTCTTGAATGTTGGTCGTCGCGCGTATGCGTGACAGGGCCTCGCGCATCTCTGCGTCGGTGACTTTGCCGCGCTCTACGCCCTTCTTCAGATTCTCTTCAATCTTGCCGAGGCCGCGCGCGGTCATATCCTCGCTCACGTCCGCGAGCGCGACCGCGTAGCCCGCCTGCGCCGCCACCTGTGCGATGCCATGCCCCATAGTTCCCGCGCCGATTACGGCTATCTTTTCAATGCTCATGTTCTTTAGAATCTCGGCTCGCGCTTCTCAACAAACGCGTTCAGCCCTTCGGAAGAATCTTCGAGTTGAAAGCAGGCTTTTTGCGCGGCGGTCTCATAATCCAACATGTCCTCGAAGCTCGCCGTCAGGCTCTTGTAGATCGCCTGCTTCACCATAGCCAGTATGCGCGGCGAGTTCCTTGTGAAACGGCGGACCATTCTCTCTGTCGCCGCGTCGAGCTCGTCGTGAGGCACGATTTGATTGACCAGGCCGAGCCTGTAAGCGTCAGCCGCGCCGATAACTTCGCCGCTCATCATCATCTCGCAGGCGAGAGCGGTCCCCGCGAGCCTGGGCAGAAAGTAAGTCCCGCCCCAATCCGGGTGCAGCCCGAGCCGTATGAACGTCTCGCCGAAGCTGGCCCGATCGCTCGCGACGCGCACGTCGCACGCTAGCGCCAGGTTGATGCCTCCGCCCGCGGTCGGCCCGTTGATCGCGGCGATGACCGGCTTCGGCAGCGCGCGAATCTTGCTCACGACCTTTCGCGCCGACGCGAGCACGCGGTCTAGCGAATCGGCGTCGTCCGTGTTTCTTACCTGTGCGAGAAACTTGACGTCAGCGCCCGAGCAGAATCCCTTACCGGCTCCCGTTATGACGACCGCGCGCACTTCGTCCGATTCGCATTCGACGAGGGCTTCATAAATCTCCTCGCGCATCGATCCGACAAACGCGTTCAACCGCTCGGGCCTGTTCAAGGTTATACGCCCGACCTGATCCGTCTTTTCAAAGATTATGTTCTCGTAAGCCATGCCGAGACTTCTACCTGCCTTTGAACTCGGGCTTCCGCTTTTCGCGGAAAGCGCGAATGCCTTCGCGGTGGTCCTCGCTCTTGACCAGCACGCTCTGCGCGAGCGCTTCGAGCAGACGGCCCGTCTGAAAATCGCTCGTCACCGAATGCCAGAGAAGCCGCTTCGCCAACCCGAGCGCTTCGGGCGCGCGCGTCAACAAATGCTCGGCCAGCTTTCGCGTGTGGTCGAGCAACTCTTCGTGCGGGACTACTCGATTGACCAGCCCGATGCGCTCGGCCTCGGCGGCCGGTATCATCTCGCCCGTGAATATTAACTCTTTCGCTTTGCCGTAGCCGATCAGCTTGACCAGACGCGAGCAGCCTCCCGCGCCGGGTATAAGGCCGATGTTGTTTTCGCGAAACCCGAACTTCGACTGGTCAGAAGCGATGCGCAGATCGCACGAGAGCGTGATCTGTAATCCCGCGCCTGTGCACGGGCCGTTGATCGCCGCGAGCACGGGTTTTTCGATCAGCTCAAGCTCGTCGAAGAACTGTGTCAGGCGATGATTCTCCGCGCGGAATCTCTGCGTGCTCCACTCGCGCTCGAAGTACTCGATGTCGCCGCCTGCGGAAAACGCGCGGCCCGCGCCGGTAAAGATTACTACGCCGATCTCTTCGTTCGTCTGAAGCTCTGTGAATAGCCGAGAGAAGTCCTGGCGCATCTCGTCGTTGATGGCGTTCAGTCGTTCCGGCCTGTTCAGAGTGACGGTTGCGATGCGGTCGGACAATTCAAAAGTGATCGTTTTGTAGTCCATTTTAATGGCCTACCTTGCCCGAGCGGCTGCCTGTGTCGCCCATCGGCTTGGTGCTGACGACGACGGCCTTTGTCTCGGAGTAATAATCGATCGCTTCGGTGCCGTGTTCCTTGCCCAGCCCGCTCTGCTTGAACCCGCCGAACGGAAGCTCGTCGTAGATGATCTGCGCAGAGTTGATCCAGGTGTAACCGGCTTCGATCCGCTCGGCCGCGCGCGTCGCCCGGTTCAGGTCGTTAGTCCAGATCGAAGACCCGAGGCCGAAGATCGAATCGTTCGCCTTCTCTATCGCCTCGTCCAGGCTCCCCACTCTGAAGATCGGGAGCGCCGGGCCGAAGACCTCTTCTCTCGCCACGCGCGCGTCTTCCGGCACGTCGGCGAGAAGCGTCGGGGCAAAGAAATGGCCGCGATCGAACTCGTCGCCCTTGAGCCGCTCGCCGCCCACCAGCACCCGCGCGCCGCGGTCGATCGCGTCTTGAACTTGCGATTCGACCTCGTCTCGCTGCGAGGCGCTGTGGAGAGGGCCGATCATAGAGCCTTCAGAAAGCCCGTTGCCGACGCGCAGTTTCTTGGCGCGAGCCACAAGCTTTTCAGTGAATTCCTCGGCGATCGAATCGAACAGGTAGAGCCGCTTGATCGCAAGGCAAGCCTGCCCGCAGTTGAAGAAGCGACCGACGGCCGCCGCCTTTGCGGCTTCGTCGATGTCTGCGTCGTCGCAAACGATCATCGGGTCTGACCCGCCTAGCTCAAGCGTCACGCGCTTTATGCCTTCGGCGGCCGACGCCATCACGCGTCGGCCGACTTCGGTCGAGCCCGTGAAGCCTATCTTCCTCACCTTCGGATTCGTGACGATCTCTTCGCCGACAACGGAGCCTCGCCCCGTAACGACATTAATCACGCCTTTGGGCAAGCCCGCTTCAAGGAAGAGCCCGACCACGCGCAGGTCCGTAAGCGGAGTCGTCTCGGCGGGCTTTATCACCATCGTGTTGCCGGCCAGAAGCGCGGGACCGATCTTGTTGCCCATCAGAGAGACGGGGAAATTCCACGGGACTATCGCGCCGCACACGCCGAGCGGTTTTTTGATTATCAACCCGTACTTGCCTTCGTCGATCTGCGGGATGTAACCGCCGCGTATGTTTTTGCCGAGCCCCGCGTAGTATTCGAGCGTATGCGCGTATCGTCGTATCTCAAGCACGGCTTCGCGAATCGGCTTGCCCTGCTCGCGCGTCAGCAGGTTTGCCAATTCCTTTTCGCGCTCTCGGATCAACCCGACGGTGCGGCGCAGCACGTCCGCGCGCTTTGCCTGCGTCCACTCGCTCCACACGGCGAAAGCCGCTTCGGCGGCGTCAATCGCCTCGCGAGCGTCCTCGACCGTAGCCCTCGGAGTCGTATCGACCGGCTCGCCCGTAGCCGGATTAATCACCTCGGTCATGTCGCCGTTGCGCGACCCGACCCACTCGCCACCTATCAACATCTGCGCCATATTCTCTCCAGTGCTGAGCGCTGAGTCCTGAGTAATAGCAAGCTCGGCTCCGTAGGAGCCAGATGTTTGTAGATGATCGCGAGGCAGGTACATACAACTCCGTAGGAGTTGAATAATTGTTAGCGACCCTTCTACAAACATAGAGCCCCTGCGGGGCTTTCAGACACTATCTCAACACTCAGCACTCAGGACTCATCTTGTTATCACCACGCCCTTCGGCTCAAGGTAGTAATCGAGCGCTTCAGGCCCGTGCTCGCGGCCGAACCCGCTCGCTTTGACGCCGCCGAACGGGAGCTCGTCGTAACCGTAATGAAGCGAGTTGACCCAGACGTTGCCGGCTTCAATACGATCGATGGCCGTCTCCATGTTGTCGAGGTTCTTCGTCCAGATCGATGAGCCGAGGCCATAAATCGAGTTGTTCGCCTTCTGTATCGCTTCGTCGAGACTCGTCACGCGGAAGATCGGCAGCAGCGGGCCGAAAGTCTCTTCCTGCACGGCCCGCGCGTCATCCGGCACGTCGACGAGTATCGTAGGCTGATAGTAATTGCCGCGCTCGTACTGCTCGCCTTCGGGCCGCGCGCCGCCAAGCAATACGCGCGCGCCGCGATCGACCGCGTCTTTCACCTGCGACTCGATCTCGTCGCGCTGCGCGGCGGTGTGCAGCGGCCCCATACGAATCTTAGGCTTCTCCGCCCTGCTCATCCCATCGCCGACTTCGTAGCGCGCAACCTTGCCGACAAGCCCATCAACGAACTCGTCAAAGACCTTGTCAAAGATGTAGAGCCGCTTCACGGCCAGGCAGGCCTGGCCCGCGTTCCAGAAACGTCCGACCATCGCGCCCGTGATCGCTTTCGCGATCTCCGCGTCGTCGCAGACGATCATCGGGTCGGACCCGCCCAGCTCAAGCGTCACGCGCTTGAAGTCGCCGCAGGCGACCGACGCCACGTGCTTGCCCGTAGATGATTCACCCGTGAATGCTATGCGACGCACCTTCGGGTTCTTGAGCAACTCTTCGCCCACGACGCCGCCCGGCCCCGTCACTATGTTGAGCACGCCTTTAGGCAACCCCGCCTGGTTCATCAGCTCGATGATGCGTATCGTCGTGAGCGGCGTCGTGGACGCGGGCTTCACGACAACCGTGTTGCCGGCCGCGAGCGCCGGGCCGACCTTCGTGCCCATCAACGTGATCGGAAAATTCCACGGGACTATCGCGCCGCACACGCCGAGCGGCTTGCGCACGACCATGCCGTAAGCGTTCTTTGCCGGCAGCGGCACCTGCGCCCCGCGCACCTTCGAAGCGAGGCCCGCATAAAAATCTAGCCCGTGAAGGAAATGCTCTATCTCTGTCCCCGCTTCCTGAAACGGCTTGCCCTGCTCGCGCGTCAAGAGCTCGGACAGCGATTTGCGGTCCGCCTCGACAAGCTCCGCGGCCTTGAACAAGAGCTTCGCGCGCTCTTCGGCCGATGTGCGCGACCATTCTTCAAACGCCGCCTCCGCGGCATCGATAGCCTTTTGCGCGTCCTCCGCGTTACCTTTCGGCGCCGTCTCTACGACATCGCCCGTGGCGGGGTTGCGGACCTCATAGGTCTCGCCCGTGATCGAATCAATCGACTCTCCTGCTATAAACATCTTCGCCATTAAGATTCCTCCCTATTTCCCCTTAAACTGCGCCTGGCGTTTTTGCGAGTAGGCTTTCAAGCCTTCTTCGGCGTCTTCGCTCTGGAACAGTTGCTGTAGCAGCTCGCGCTCGAGAGCGAGGGCCTCAGTCAGCGGCAGCTCAAGCCCTGTCTGGACGGAGCGTTTGATCAGCCCGACCGCCTTGCTCGCCTTCGCCGGCGCGACGAACTGCCGCGCGTATTCGAGCACCTTCTCAAAAAAGTTCTCTTCCTCGAAGACCTGATTCACAAGCCCTATCTCAAGCGCCTCATCGACAGATATCGTCCGGCCCGTGGTCAGAAGCTCAAGCGCTCTCCCCTTGCCGACGACGCGCGGCAGCCGCTGGGTGCCGCCCATGCCCGGCAGCAACCCGAGGTTGATCTCCGGAACGCCAAGCATGCCAGGGCCGCGCTTGGCGATCCTTATGTCGCAGGCCAGCGCGACTTCGAGCCCGCCGCCGACGGCATGCCCGTTGATCGCCGCGATGATGAGCTTCTGCGTGTTCTCCATCCTCATCAGAGTCTCGTTGCCATGCAGGCTGAAGAAGTAGCGGAACTCCGGCGTCGCCGACAGGAGCATCTTGATGTTTGCGCCCGCGCAGAAGAACTTGTCGCCCGCACCGCGAATCACTATGACGTGGACCTCTTCGTCTAACCGCGCTTCGAGTATCGCGTCGTCGAGATCGCGCATCATCTCGTAGGTGTAGGTGTTGGCCGGCGGGTCGTTCAGCTCGATGATGGCGATGCCGTCTTCGGCGCTGTAATTGACCAGTCTGTTTTCCATCGCTTCTCTTGTCATACGTCTCTCCGTTGTCAGTAATAATTATTGCTGCCAGATCGAAACAGATCGATCCAGGTGCGAGCCCCGGCCCGCCTCAAGCCCTCCGGCCTTCGCCGCCTTGTCCCCTATGAACCCCGACAGGAAGATCCTCGTTATGTTCTGCGAAAGCCCGGCCACGTCGACGTCCTTGCGCGGGTTATACCAGTTGTAAATCCAGTTCATCATGCCGAAGAGCGAGAACGTAGCCACGCGAATATCTATGCCTTCAACGCGGTGGAGGCGGGCGATCTCTTCGAGCAAGCCCATGACCATCTCGACGTACTGACGCTTTTTCGAGTTGACCTTCTTCAAGAAATCGCCGCTTATCGAGTTGGCCTCGTGCGAGAGGACTTTCATCTCGTTCATGTTGTTGACGAAGTAGTTCAGGTGATTCTCGATCAACAACCTGAGCCGCCGGACCGGGTCGTCCTCGCCGGCCAGCAGCCTGCGGCAGTCGTCGACAACCGTCCCGAAGCAGTAGTCCTGGATGAGAAACAGTAGCTCCTCTTTGCTGCTGAAATAATAGTATAGCCCCGAAAGACTCATCTTTGTAGCTCGGGCTATGTCGCGGATGCTGGTCGAGTGGTAGCCTTTCTCAGCAAAGATGGCGGCCGATGTCTTCAACACGTGGACGAGCTTCTGGTCGTACCTTGATTGTGACTCAACGGGCATACGCTATAGGCTCGAAAGTTGAACTTCGAACAAGCGTTCGATAATATCGGCTCGGCTTGTTATCCGTCAAGCTGATGGCTAAAGTGAAGGTGATAGGCTGACTCGTTATGGCTCAGGACGTGATAATAATCGGCGGCGGGGTTATAGGCTGCTCGATCGCGCTCAAGCTGGCCGAGGCGGGGTTGAAGGTCACGCTGATGGAGCGAGGGCGGGCGGGCTGCGAGGCGTCGCGCGCCGCCGCGGGGATGCTCTCGCCACAGTCAGAAGCGCACAAACAGAGCCCCTTCCTCGCCCTGTGCCTCTACAGCCGTTCGATCTATCCGAGCTTTGCGGACCATTTGGCGGAGCTGTCGGGGATCGATGTCGAGTACCGCGACGAAGGTCTGCTCTATGTCGAGCTTGAAGGCGACGACCCGAAAGAGGTAGAACGCTGGTTCAACTGGCAGACCGCCGGGGGGCTAAAGCTTGAGAGGATTCCCAAAACCAAGCTTCGCATGGATGAACCCGCCGTCACAGAAACGGCTACAGGAGCCGTTTTCATCCCAGGCGACCATCAGGTTGATAACCGAAAGCTCATGGACGCTGTTGCCCTCGCCGCTCGGCGCGCGGGCGTCGACATGATAGAAGGTGTCGAAGTCAGCCGCCTGACGGTCGAGCGGGATAGAGTCATAGGCGTCCGTTGCGGCGAAGATAAAATAGAGGCCGGGGCCGTAGTCGTAGCCGCGGGCTGCTGGTCGGGCGGCCTGCTCGACCCGCTCGGGTTGAACATAAAGACGATCCCGGCTCGCGGGCAGATGATCGCCCTGAAAAGCGACACGTCGCCTCTAAACCGCGTGCTACATTCCAGGCATTGCTATCTGGTGCCGCGACGCGACGGCCGCATACTGGTCGGCAGCACGGTCGAGTACACGGGATTCACGAAGGGCGTCACGGCCGGCGGGGTCGGGTCACTCATTGCCGCTGCGGTCGAGCTTGTCCCGAGCCTCAACGATTTTGAGATTGTGGAATCCTGGTCTGGGCTGAGGCCCGACACCGCGGACCACCTGCCCGTGATGGGCGAGACGGGGATTAAGAATCTTTTTGTCGCAAGCGGCCATTTCAGGAACGGGATACTGCTCGCGCCCGCGACGGCGGAGTTTATGTCGGAGTTGATCGTCACAGGGCGCGCGCCTGAAGAGTTACAGCCCTTCGGCGTAGAGAGATTGTTGAAAGGCTCTGAAGGTGCGTGATTCAATTCGCAGCCTCGAAGAGGCGGTATTCAATAGCCCGGCGCATCGCGCCGGGTAACGCATGCATACAACGAGAAGCCCTGAAAGGGCGCGATACTTATATCGCCCTTTCAGGGCTTGTATTAAATAACACGCAATTCCAGGGGCGTTGCTCCTGGCTATTGAATTTCGCCTCTTCGAGGCTTAGATCATTTCAGCCGCGCGCCGTTCGGCACATCTTCCGCGAAAGTCGCGAGCACGGGCTTGCCATCTTCGCCAACGGACGCGGCAAGCAGCATCCCGTTCGATTCCAAACCGCGCAGCTTGCGCGGGGCCAGGTTTGCCACGACGATTATCTTTCGGCCGATGACATCTTCCGGAGCATAATGCTCGGCGATGCCCGCCAGTAGCTGCCTGGGCTCCGCCTCGCCGACATCGACCTTCAGCTTGAGCAAGCGGTCGGCCTTAGGCACGCGCTCGGCTTCGAGCACTGTCGCCACGCGCAATTCCACTTTCACAAAATCGTCGATTGAAATCTTGTCCGCAACCGGAGGCGCGGCGGCCTGCGTGGCTCCGGCCGGGCTCGCGGCTTCCTGCTCTTTCGTAGTCGCGTGCTCGACAGGCTGCTCGGCCTCTTTCGGTTGTTCTTTCTGATTCTCGATCTCAGCCATTATCTTTTCCTTATTCAGTTTCGGGAAAGCCGGGCTCACCCTTTCTATCCTCGACACGTCGACTGCCTCGCCCCATCTCGCGTCATCAGGATTTGCCTTCAGCGGTTCGCCCGCGAGGCCCATCTGTCTCCAGATCTCGACTGTCGTCTCCGGCAGCACGGGAGCGGCGAGCAACACGACATGACGCAATCCTTCATACGCAGTCGCGATTACGCGTTCGAGCTGCTCGCGCGCCGAGGAATCCTTTGCGAGCTTCCATGGCTGGTTGTCGGTTATGAACTTGTCTATGCGAGCGATGGCCGCCCAAACGGCTTCGATCGCGCGCGAAAAGCTCAGCGCGTCATACTCCTGACGGAACCTCGCCCTGGCCTGCTCGATGGCTTCCCGCACTTCGACCGCGTCCGCCGCCGCGTCGTCGAAACGGCGGGGGGGCTGGCCCTCGAAATAGTTCTTCACCATCGTCAGCGTTCGGCTGGCGAGATTACCTAGCCCGTCGGCCAGATCGGCATTGGCACGATCGATCAGCGCTTCGTAGGTGAAATCGCCGTCCTGGCCGAACGACATCTCGCGCAGCACGAAGTAGCGAATCATGTCGGGCGTGAAATGCGCATGAAGCACGGACAGGTCTACTGTGTTGCCGAGCGTCTTGGACATCTTACGCCCGCCAGACAGCCACATGCCGTGGGCGAAGACCTGTCTCGGCAGCTCGACCCCCGCGCCCATCAGGAAGGCGGGCCAGTAGACGGCATGAAATCTCACGATGTCTTTGCCTACAAGGTGCAGCGCGGGCCAGTAACGCCCGAAGTCCTTGTAACGCTCGTTACCCCACCCGAGAGCCGTGATGTAGTTCGACAGCGCGTCTAACCAGACATATATAGTGTGACTGGGGTTGCCGGGAACAGGTATTCCCCATTTCACTGATGCGCGGCTTATCGAGAGGTCTTTGAGCCCACCCGCCACGAACGATCTGACTTCGTTGCGGCGCACGTCGGGCTGCACGAAGTCCGGGTTCGAGTCGTACAGCTCAAGCAAGCGGTCTTGAAAGCCTGAGAGCCTGAAGAAGTAACTCTCTTCCTCCACACGGTCGAGGGGGCGGTCGTGCTGCGGGCAAATAGGATGTTCGACGTTCTGCTCGACATCCTTGTACTCGTTGCAGTAGCCGCAGAACCAGCCCTCGTAGCGCCCTTTGTAGATGTGCCCGCGCTCTTCAAGCATGCGCCAGAGTTCCTGAACAGCCGCTTCATGAAAATCGTCTGTCGTTCGTATCCAGCGGTCGAACCTTATGTTGAACTTTGCGAACGCCGCTTTGAACTCATCGACGATCTCGTCGACGTGCTGCTTGACGGGGATGCCCCTGGCCGCGGCGGCGCGCTCGATGCTAATGCCGTGCTCGTCCGTTCCCGTGAGGAAGAACGTCGCGATGCCGCGCTGCCGCTTGAACATCGCCAGCGAGTCGGCGACGAGCGTGGTGTAGACGTGCCCCAGGTGGGGCCGCGCGTTGACGTAATAAATTGGCGTAGTGACGTAAAAAGTTTCTTCCATATTTGTCATTTGTCTGTTGTCCTTCGTCCGTTGTCAGTTGCCTTTGACGAGTCAAACAACCGACGACTGACAACTGACAGCGGGCAATCAAGATTTCTTGATGAGTGACATGGCTTCGGCGCGCGTGCGCGGGTCTTTCAAAAACCCGCCGCGCAGCGCGCTCGTGATGGTCTTTGAGCCAGGCTTTTTAATCCCGCGCATCTCTATGCACATGTGCTCGGCCTCGATGACTACCATCACCCCTGTCGCCTGAAGCTCGTCGTAAAGCAGGTCGGCGATATCCGAAGTCAGCCGCTCCTGTATGTTAGGCTTCCTCGCCATCATGTCGGCCACGCGAGCGAGCTTCGACAACCCAACTATCCGGCCCTGGCGGGGGATGTAGGCGATGTGCGCCACTCCCGTGAACGGCATCAGGTGATGCTCGCAGAGCGAATTCAGCGGGATGTCTTTGACTATCACCATCTCGTCATGCGTCTCGGCGGGTATGACTTGCAGAAACTGGCGCGAGTCCGTGTGCAGCCCCGCGCAGATCTCTTCGTACATGAGGGCGACGCGGCGCGGAGTGCCTTGTAAGCCCGGACGGTCGGGGTTTTCGCCTATGCCTTCGAGTATCATCCTGACCCCGGCTTCGATCTTAGCCAGGTCGACGCCCTCGCCGTTCTTGACCGCGGCGGGTTTGTTATTCCTCTTCGCTTGTGCCATCAGCTTGCTCTTTTTTTCTATAAGCTGCGCCCGCAGCCGCTTGCACTTCGATCAACGGCACACCGGCCGCTTCGGCAAGCTTTAAACAATCTTCGTACTCCGGTTGAAAGTGTAACGTGCGACCGCCGCCCCTCGCCACCTTTACGCGCACGCTGCCATACTCAGTCTCCACCATCTCGACAGCGCGGGCAAGCACTCTCCTCTTCGCGCCGTAATACCTGACCCCGAGCGTTGTCGTCTCGGCCAGCAGCATATCGATTATTGAATTCAATAGCACAGGCTCGCACAGGACAGTGAGCAACACTCCGGGCCTCGATTTTTTCATCTGCACTGGAGTTATGAAGGCGTCCAACGCGCCCGCCTTGAACGCCAGCCGCAAGACATGCTCGTAGACCTGCGGGTTCATGTCGTCGATATTCGTCTCGACGACTACGACATCGCTTTCCGGCTCTGATGAATTATGATCCGCAAGCTCGCCTACTACGAGCCTGAGCGCGTTCGGGAAGCCTTCGGGGTTTCTCGACCCCGCGCCGTAACCGATGCGCTCTATCGATAAGGCCGGCAGCGGCCCGAATGAGTCGCACAAGGTTGTAACGATCGCCGCGCCCGTCGGCGTCACAAACTCCCCTTCGATCTGGCCCGCGTAGACCGGCGCTCGGCGCAAGATCTCTGCCGTTGCCGGAGCAGGCACGGGCAATAGGCCGTGCGCTGCTTTCACGGTCCCATAGCCAACGCGGAGCGATGATGAGATGAAGCGGTCTACGCCGAGCATCTCGACCCCGATCATCGCGCCGACAACGTCTATGATCGAGTCGATCGCGCCGACTTCATGGAAATGCACTTTATCAACTGTTGTCCCGTGAGCGCGCGCTTCGGCCTCGGCCAGCAGTTCGAACGCTTGAATGGAGCGGGAGCGGGCGAGGTTCGACAGCTTTGCCTTCTCGAGGATCTCGCGGATCTGTGCGAGGTGGCGCGCAGGCTGTGGCGACGAGTCAATCAAGACATCAAACTTTGTCGCCGCGATGCCGCTTCGTTCGACGCGGTCGATCTTGATCTGATAACCGCTCAGCCCTAGCGAGGCCAGTTGTTGCTTCAGCGAGTCGACGTCGATCCCAAGATCGATCAGAGCGCCGATAGTCATATCGCCGCTTACTCCCGCGAAGCAGTCGAAGTAGAGGACGCGCATCAGCCGCGCTCCTTTATGAACTGAGGCAGGATGTCGCCCGCCTTGCCCAGTATCGTCGCGTCGACGTAGAAAGATATGTCCGTCCGTTCAGGGTTGACCTCGATGACGCGAGCGCCGGATTGCTTGGCGAGTATTGGCAAGCCCGCGGCAGGGTAGACGACGGCGGAAGTACCTATCACGAAGAACAGGTCGGCGCTTAGCGACGCTTTCTCCGCGCGCTCGAAGACCCCCACTGGCAAGAGCTCGCCGAACAAGACCACGTCGGGCCGCGCCGGGCCTCCGCACACGAAGCAGAGCGGCGGGTTCTGTTCAAGCGGTGACTCGCGCGCCTCGAAGACGCTCGCACAGCGGAGACAGCGCGCACGCCAGATGTTGCCGTGAAGCTCAAGCAGGTTCTGGCTGCCGGCTTCGCGATGAAGGTCGTCGATGTTTTGAGTGACGAGCGTGAACTCTTCGAACCTCTGTTCCCATGTCGCGAGGGCGTAGTGGCCGGGATTGGGTTTCACCTCTTTGAGCATTCCGCGGCGGTAATCGAACCACTCCCAGACCAACTTCGGGTCGCTGGCGATAAGCTCCGCCGATGAAAGCTCCGTCACGGGCCGCCCGCGCCAGGTCCAGATCTCCGACCCGCCGCCGCCGCGAAACGTAGGCACGCCGCTTTCGGCCGAAATTCCCGCGCCGGTCAAGACTGTGACGCTGCGCGCGCTGTCAAAAATGTTAAGAAGCTCGTCTGTAACTTCGGTAAGCACCATGCGGTTTAACATCCTATCCGTAGAAATGAGTATGCTATAAATCGCTTCGACGCAAAGTCAAGTTTTCCTTGGAGCGGGTAATGGGGTAAAAGCATGATGATGGTGAGATTGTAGGGGCAGCCCTTGTGGCTGCCCGGATCGCGCGTTAGCGCGATGACAGTCATGGCCGCCGTGCGCGAAGCGCATCATGCGCCACGGCCCCTACAGGTTATTTCAACTTGCTTTTACCCGACTATCGGCTAGAGCACTATCTTGACTTTTGGCCGGGCTGTAATATATTTACACCGACTTTGCCGGTCCCCTCAGGCCGATCGAGGCCAGATGAAAGGGAGTATTCATTATGCCAAAGTTTTGCCAGAGGTGCGGCGCGCACAACGTTGACTGGGCGCAAGCCTGTCAGAACTGTTCAACCCCTCTTCCCGGCCAACAGGCGGGAAACCAGCAAGCTTACTATCCGAACTATCCGCCTCAGCCGGGGCCTGGCTACAACCCGTACCCTCCGATGTATGGCTACGGCTTTGCCCCCGCGCGTTACCAGCCCGGAGCGTACGCGGGCATGGGCAAACGGTTTTGGGCTTATCTACTCGAAGGCTTGTTGCCGTTGGCCGGTGCGATACCAGGATTCGTCTTGCTCATCATAGGCATTGCGATAGCCGATTCCAGGAGAAGCAGCGACCAGGAGTCGGGCGCGGTGCTTGCCATCTTAGGCATCCTTGTGATGATCATCGGTTACGTCGCCATCCTTTTGTACAACATCTACCTGCTCGGCAAAGAGGGCGCGTCGCTCCCCAAGCGGTGGCTGGGGATTGTCGTGCTCGACAGGCAGGGGCGACCTATCGGCTTCGGCAAAGCTTTCGCGCGCGAGATCGTGAAGGGCCTTTTAGCGAACGCCACTATCATCCTCTTGATGTGGCCGCTCTGGGATCAAGAAAAACAAGCGATATACGACAAGCTGTTCGACGCTAACGTCTACGAGAAGTCACCATATTCGACATCCCTATATCCCAGGTAATCCGATTTTCAAATAAAGCTGTCGGCTGCTAATATCCTTGATTCCACTCTCCGGCCGTATGGGCGCGAGTGATTAATCAGTCAGGAGCAGACCGGGTTATGTCGGTTCAGGAAGCGGTGCGAGAGCAACTCTCGTCAGCTATAAAGAAGTTATATGCGATCGATCTCACAGACTTTACGGGTGAGATACCTCCGCGCACGGAGATGGGCGACCTTGCTTTCCCGGTCGCTTTCGAGCTGGCAAAGAGGTTGAAGGCCGCGACGGGCGAAAAGCATAACCCGCGCCAGATCGCGACGCGCCTCTCGATGGAGCTGCTCTCGGCCAAAGGTGTGTCGCACGTCGAAGTAGCGGGCGCGGGCTACATAAACGTCTTCCTCAACAGGGCCGCCTATCTGCTGGACGTTGCCGTAAAGCCCGCCCCGCTCGCCCCGCAGCTCGGCGGAAAGATCATCGTAGAGCACACGGCCGTGAACCCGAACAAGGCCGCTCACATAGGTCACCTGCGAAACGCCGTGCTCGGCGATACGACCGTCAGGATGCTGCGCGCCGCGGGCGAGCAGGTCGAAATACAGAACTACATCGACAACACGGGCGTGCAGGTCGCAGACGTGGTGGTCGGGTTCAGACACCTGGACCGCAAGACGCTCGACGATATTAAAGCCATAGAAGGCAAATTCGATTACTACTGCTGGGACCTCTACGCGCGCGTCGGCAGTTTTTACGAAGAGGACCGCGCGCGATTACAGCACCGCGCCGACACTCTGCACGAGATAGAGTCGGGCGAGGGCGAAACGTACGAGATGGCCGATTACATCTCGACGAGGATTCTCGACTGCCATCTCGACACGATGCTGCGCGTAGGCGTCGAGTACGACCTGATGCCTCGCGAATCCGACGTGCTTCACCTGCACCTGTGGAATCGCACCTTCGAGCTCCTCAAAGAGCGCGGCGCAATAGAGTATGAGACGGAAGGCAAGCTAGCCGGCTGCTGGGTGATGCGCGCGGCCGACGACGATCAGAAGAGTGAGAGCGAAGGCGAGCAGGAAGCCGACAAGGTGATCGTTCGATCGAACGGTACTGTTACTTACACGGGCAAAGACATCGCCTTCCACCTCTGGAAGCTGGGGCAACTGGGGCTCGATTTCTACTACAAGCCTTTTCGCATCTACCCCGACGGGGCGGTCGCCTGGATCACGACATCCGAAGAGTCCGACAACGACCCGCGTCACCCGGAGTTCGGCAACGGCGCGGCTTACTTCAACGTGATAGACATAGGCCAGTCTTACCCGCAGCATTACGTGAAGCTCGGCGTGATGGCCGTCGACCACGACGAGCGCGTAGAGCGGAGCGCGCACCTCGCCTATGAGAAGGTAGTGCTGACGCCCGCTGCCGCCGAACAGCTCGGGCAGAAGCTGTCGGAAGACGACCGCCAGCGCGGCGCGGTCAGCATGTCGGGCAGGAAAGGTCTCGGCGTGAAGGCGGACGATTTAATCGATCAGCTTGAAGCAAACGCCCTGGCCGAAGTCGCGAGCCGCCACCCGGAACTGGGCCAGCAGGAACAACGCGACACGGCCCACAAGATCGCGGTCGGCGCGCTCAGGTACTTTCTGCTCAAGTACTCGCGGACATCGATCATCTCGTTCGACTTCAAAGAGGCGCTGGCC
This sequence comes from Blastocatellia bacterium, assembly GCA_035249305.1. GTDB lineage: Bacteria > Acidobacteriota > Blastocatellia > UBA7656 > UBA7656 > DASUNP01. The sequence goes on from DATFGQ010000056.1 coordinate 46,201, forward strand.
TTCGACGGCGAGACTGGCCCTTACATTCAATACTCCGTGGTCCGCGCGAACTCTATCTTCAGGAAGCTTGCGGAAGCTGGCCTGGAGTTGGAGACGCTAGACATTCAAGCGGTCCCACGCGAGCGCGTGGCTGAGCTATTGAGAGGCGAGGGCGCGGACGATTTGTGGGCGCTGGTCTACCTGGCCGCGCGTTTTAACGATGTCTTGCGCGGGGCGGTCGCGGCCCTTGAGCCTTCGATCGTCGCGAAGTGGGCCTTTCAGATCGCGCAGAGGTTCAACCTCTTCTATCACAACTATCATATCTTGTCCGAAGGCGACGCGGGCAGGCGAGCGCTGCTCGTGAGCATAACAACGATAGTGCGCCGCCAGCTTATCGCCGCGCTCGACGTGCTGGGCATTGAAGCGCCCGAGCGAATGTGAGAAGTAATGTTCGTTGCGTCAGGAGGGCGGGCGGGCTATAAGATTAATTGAGAGCCGCCAGCCGCGTCAGGGAGGAATCTTATGCTGATAGTGATGAAAGCAGACGCCACCGACGAACAGGTGGACGAAGTCCTAAAAGTCATTCGCGACCTCGGCTTCAAGCCGCACGCGATGCCCGGCGCGACGCGCACGGCGATCGGGGTCACGGGCAATCAGGGCGCGATCGACCCTGCGCACTTCGAAAACCTCGCGGGCGTGGCCGAGGCCATAAGGGTGTCGAAGCCCTATAAGCTCGTCAGCCGCGACCTCAAGAGCGACGACTCTGTCGTAAAGATCGGCGACGCCGACATAGGTGGCTCCGAGCCCGCGATAATCGCGGGGCCATGCGCCGTCGAATCGCTCGAACAGACGCTGGAGATCGCCGAGCTTGTGGCGGAGTCGGGCGTGAAATTCTTCAGAGGGGGCGCCTTCAAGCCGCGCACGTCTCCATACTCGTTTCAAGGGCTGGGCGAAGAGGGGCTAAAGATACTTGCGCGCGTGCGCGATCAGTTCGGGCTGAAGATAGTCACGGAGGTGCTCGACACGGAGACGGCCGACCTGGTCGAAGAGTACGCCGACGTTTTGCAGATCGGCGCGCGGAACATGCAGAACTTCTCGCTGCTCAGGCGCGTAGGCCAGGCCGCAAAGCCCGTGATGTTAAAGCGCGGGATGTCGGCGACGCTGGAAGAGTTGCTGCTGGCGGCCGAGTACATCATGGCTGAGGGGAACTACAACGTGATCCTCTGCGAGCGCGGGGTGCGAACGTTTGCGGACCACACGCGCAACACGCTGGACCTGTCGATAGTGCCGGCGGTACAGAATCGCTCTCACCTTCCGATAATCGTCGACCCTTCACACGGGACCGGCAAGCGCCACAAAGTCATACCGCTCGCGCGCGCGGCCATAGCCGTGGGGGCCGACGGCATCATGGTCGAAGTCCACAACCACCCCGAGCGCGCATTGTCGGATGGGCCGCAGGCGCTGCTGCCGGAGATGTTCAAACAGCTTGTCGAAGAGGTGCGGCTGATTCACGGCGTCCTGGCGGATACCCAGCCGAGCATGGCCTGATGCGCGCTACATGTTGACGCCCGTGTAGTTGTGGTACATTAGTGTGCGGACGCGGTTGCGCCCCGCGGCTTTCGCCAGATACATCGCGCGGTCGGACATCTCTATCAACTCTTCTTTCGACTTGGCCGACGAGGGATAGGTGGCCACGCCTATGCTGGCCGTCACCTGCCCTATCTTCTGTGCGGGCGTTGCGGCTATAGCCTCGCGCAGACGCTCGGCCACTAGTATCGCCCCCTCGCGGTCGCACTGGGGGAGTATGACTACGAACTCTTCGCCGCCATAGCGTGCGCACACGTCTACGCCGCGCACAGTCGTTTGCATAATCTGCGCGACGTGGCACAAGGCGGCGTCGCCCGCGCGGTGTCCGAGCGAGTCGTTGATCCGCTTCAGGTGATCGAGGTCTAAGAGAATCAGCGACACTTTATCGTCGTTGCGGTCGGCGAGTTTTATCTCGCGCTCAAGGCGCTCTTGAAAGTACCTGTGGTTGTAAAGGCCCGTCATCGCGTCGGTCATCGCCTGCGTCTGCACTTGGCGGAACAGCCGCGCGTGGCTGATGGCGACGGCGAGCTGGTCCGAGACGGTCTTTACCATCAGCTCTTCTTCGTCTTCCCAGTCGCGGCCCGGCGTGTCGTCCTCAACTACCAGGACGCCGATCACGCTGTTGCGGTAAGTGATGGGGATTTCAAGCGGGCCCGGTATCTGGAGGTTCTGCTCGTCCTCGTCGCGCGCCGCTTCATCGCGGTCAGAGGGCGGCCCCGCCTGCCCGCGCTCCTGCCCCTGACGGCGGTCCCTGCGCGAATAGGCGGATGCCTGTGAGGCCGACGGGTGCGTAGACTCTCGCTCGTAGACGCTCATGCCTTCGGGCTTGCTGGTGCCCTCCTGCCACAAAACGAGCGCGGAGCGCCGCGCCTTCAGCGCGCGCCCGACCTCTTCGACCGCCGACTGCAAGATCGATTCAAGCTCTAGCGTGCTCGATATGGCCGAGCTGATCCGGTGAGTCGCCATCTCGAGCTCGCTCTGCCGCTGCATCAACAGCGTCAGCTTGGTCGTAAGCGTGAGCGCGAGCCGAACCGAGTGGTTGTGCGGGGCCGACGCGTTCAACAGCTTATCAAGCCGCGCCCGCTCTTCAGGCTTCTGCACGCTTATGCGCGACATCAAGTATTCGATGGCCGTGAAGACTACGTTCGGGTCGAACGTCCAGAACATGTCGTAGGCCTTCCCGTGTTTGCTCGTCTCCGACTGCACCGTCGAAGACGACAGGAGCCCGCAAAAGCGCGGGTCCATCACCAGCATGAACGGGCCCGTCTCTATCGAGTGGTAATCCTTCTCACCTAACAGAGTGAAGTTTGAGGCCAGCTCGGGGTTCCAGGTCCTGGTCAGACACTCGTTATCGCAGGAGAAGAGGTAGAGGTGGCGCGCGGCGCTCTTTAGCTTCGCCAGCCGTTCGGCTTCGCGGGCGGGCTGGCCGTCCAGGCAGCGGCCTTCGATCACAAGCGCGGAGAGTTTATTCTCAGTTACGACATCCTCGAAATAACGCATCAGCCGTATGATGGTCTGCTCGTTGCACCAAACGGGCGCAAACTCATCCCCATGCTGGTTCGTGAGCGCGTAAAAGAGTGAATACATCGATTCCGTGATCTCGAAAGGGTGATTGACTGCGGGGACCGTTGGTGCAGTATACAGAGTGATTTTACACTGCCCCAAAGCCGTGTCAATTCTTTTGTCTACACGTATGGTAAGTCTTGAGAGCTGAGTGCGCGAACCTATCCGTTCTTAGTATTAACCCTGTTTCTACGGCCTAGCTTAGGGACATCTTTTGCTAATCGCTTAAGTCGAGTGACGGTCTCAATTTTTTCCTCTATCGGGCGTTGAGCCATGCGCTGCCGCCACTCCGCCTTTTTTTTGAATAGGTCTGAAACGTCCGGATAATTCTTTTTCAAGGCAGGAACCCCCTCTTTTTTTCATGCCATTTATCTTCTAGATTGTGTCGCGAGAGGATTCCCATAAGAACCTCCATATTAACTATATCAGCTTCCAAAAAACGAGCCATTCGAGCATAGTCTTTTGGACGCCCGGTATCTAACATAATAGCTACCAGGTGTTCAGCGCGCATTACGCGGACAGGGGTTCTAAAAGCGCGTCTGAGAAGTAGCAACTTACTAGGCTCCGTAGGAGCCTGATGTTTGTAGAAGGATCGCATAACCATTATCCAACTCCGTAGGAGTTGAATAACAGACATACAACTCCTACGGAGTTGCGGTGCATTTACGCTATTGTTCTACAGACATTGAGCCCCTACGGGGCTTTTCAGACGCCCTCTAAGCCCTAACGCTCAATAAGGCTAAATGAGCGGGGTGTGTAATTTTTTCACCAACGGTGGGAAACTAATACAAGAGAGATTATATTCTGATTACAGAAGCAATCCGGTCGCCCGATAAAAGGCCGTTTTAGGTAGTTTTCCTGCCGCCGGATTAGTGGCACACGGCTCGCTGGTATACCCAGGTTCATACTCGGTTGGACAACGAGTGTATGAGCAGTGCTAACGGTTTTCCCCTTTAATCTCATATCCTGAATCGAGACCGCGAGGAGGAGAAAAATGAAACTCAAGTTGGTTACCGTCATCGCGATCATGGCGCTCGGGGTGATCTCGGAGACGGGCTGCGCGACCAAGAAATACGTCCGCAACCGTATCGCCGAACGAGTCACGCCGGTCGAGAATCGCACTACTGAGCTGGAAGAGACTTCGCGCCGCAACACGCAGCAGATTGGGGAGCTCCGGTCAGGCATTGAAGATGTGAGAAGCCGCTCGGACCGCGCGCAGCAGACGGCAGACCGCGCCGCCGCCTCCGCCGAGCAGGCCAACACCCGGTTGACGACGATCGAGGGGAGCGTCGAGGACCTGCGCTCGAACCTCGACAAGTACACGCTGTCGAATACGGCTATGGTCTTCTTCCGACCGGGCAGCGCGAGGCTCACTCCCGAGGGCATGGCCCAGCTTGATACGCTCGCCTCGCAAATAACGGACCGTAACGGATTCATACTCGAAATCGTCGGCTTCGGCGACTCGGTCAAGGCGACCAGATATAACCAGAGCCTCGCGCAGATGAGGGCAGAGGCCGTTCAGCGGTACCTCGCCGACAAAGCCAACATCCCCGTCATGAGGATGTTCGCGCTCGGCCTGGGCGCCGCGCGGCCCATAGAGCAGACGGTATCTACGGACGGGGAAGCCCCCGCAAACAGCCGCGCGCTTTATCGCAGGGTAGAGATAAGGTTGTTAACGAATAACGCCGTGCCCGGCGCTCCGATGCGAACAACCTCTACGAGCAACTAGGATGTATGCGTTGAGAGTCTGAGCCCCCACAGCCTTTAGGCTCTCGGAAGACGCTTGCAGGAGGACCGTAAGCCGTCGGGGCGTCCTGACGGCTTACGGTTCAAGCCCCCGCCTTTTGCGCTCCAGCCGATTCAATCTTCCCGAAGATAATGCTATGATATTGAGGCAACCGGATTTAGGGTCATGGCATCACAGCCTGTGAGGTCATGGCGACTCTGACGAACACGCTGATAATGACCGTGACCGCTGAACCAAGCCAGACTGCCTCGGATCTCGAGTTAGCTCGGGCGGCGGCAGCGGGTGACGCCGCAGCGTTTGAAAAACTTTACGAGCAGCACAGCCGCCGGGTCTACTCGCTCTGCCTGAGGATGGTCGGGAGCGCGCCCCAGGCCGAAGACCTGACGCAAGAGGTATTCTTGCAGGTCTTTCGCAAGATCGGCTCGTTCCGCGGCGATTCGGCCTTTACGACGTGGCTGCACCGCCTGACCGTGAATCAGGTGCTGATGCACTTCCGCAAGCGCGGCGTAAAGCTTGAGCGAACGAGCGAAGAGGGCGATTTCACGGATGTGGTCGAAACGCCCTTGCAGAGCACGCGGCGGATTTCGATGGTCGACCGGCTGGCGCTTGAAAAGGCTATCGAGCAGTTGCCGCCGGGTTACAGGACGGTCTTCACGCTGCACGACATCGAGGGCTACGAGCATGAAGAGATTTCCGACATGCTCAACATAAGCATAGGGACTTCAAAGTCGCAGCTTCACAAGGCGCGGATGAGACTCAGAGAGCTGCTGTTGAAGAAAGCTGTTTAAGGAGATAGAGGATTCTGATGGTTTGCGAGCAGTGTCAAGAACTGATTTCAGATTACATTGACGGGACGCTTGAGCTGGGCGAGCAGACTAAGATGGAGCACCATCTTGCCGACTGTGAAGACTGCCGCGCCGTTCGAGACGACCTCCTGCAGGTAGTCCATTTCAGCAAGCAGTTGCCCATGCATACGCCTTCGAGCGCCGTGTGGGCGCGGATCGAATCTGACATCGCAAGCGAGCAGCCGCGCTCAAGCTGGGGCCGCGCGCGGGCCGCGTGGGCGCGGGTTCAGAATCGCTACCTGAGGCTTTCGATCCCGCAGCTCGCCGCCGCCGCCGCAGCGCTCGCCATCGTCGTGTCGATCGGCGTGATGGTCGCGCGGCAGAATACCGCCGACTTCGCAAGCCAGTTTGCGGCAAGCCAGCCCGAGCAGGCCGCTCCGGTCTCCAGAAACCTGCTCTCCAACCCGCAGGACGCCGAAGCTATCACGCAGATGGAGCACCGCATAGACCAGCTTGCGGAAACCTTAGAGCAGCGCAAGGTCGCGTGGACGCCTGAGCTTCGCCGGGCATTCGACCGCAATATGATTCACGTCGATCAAACGTTGATCGAATGCCGTCATCAATTGAGTAACAATCCGGCGGACAAGACTTCGCAGGACCTGATGCTGAACGCGTACAGAGAGAAGGTCCGGCTTCTCGAAGGGTTTGAGAAGTACTGAACGGCGGGTCGATAACTCTTTTTAGATTTTTCTTAAAGGGTCTGAAGCGATGGCGGGTTTTGTAAATAAGAACACCGGCATTAGAGCGTTCAAGCTCTCGTCTCTTACTCTAGTAACCCTCTTCATCCTCTTGCCGGCGACAACCGAAGCGTCAGAGCCCTGGGCGAAGTTCGAGCGGACCTACACGCCACAGGGGGCGGCGCACCTCAAGCTCTCAAACACGAACGGCGACATAACCGTCACGGCCTGGGCCAAGAAGACCGTCGTGGTGCGCGCCAACGCCGCGCCGAGCGTCTCGATCCAGGACCAGGTTTCGGGCGACCAGATAATCATCTCGGTCAAGCGCGACCTCAGGCTCGGGAGGGCCGATTTCGAGGTCTTCGTCCCGGCCGATACAAGCGTCTCGATCAAGAACGTGATGGGCAGGATCGAGGTGCAGGGCGTGAGCGGGCACGTCACGGTCGACTCCATAGACAGCGACGTGCGGCTGGCCGACATACGCGCCCAGTCGGTCGACGTCAAAGTGACGAGCGGTGACATCTCGTTTGACGGCGAGCTGGACGGGCAGGGGCCTTTCTCCTTGCAGACGTTGAAAGGCGACCTGGATGTGACGGTCCCCGAAAGGTCTTCCTTCGACCTCGTGGCCCGCGCGCTGAGCGAGAACATCAACCTGGGGGCCTTCCTCGGAAGCCTGACGGGGACGAGCCGCGGGCCTAAGAGCGTCTCTGGCACCTACCAGAGAGGCGGCGCGCGGCTAAGCCTGACAACCTACATCGGCCGGATACTGCTTCGTAAGAAGTGAAGCAATCGGCTCGCGTCGCGAAACTTCCGCATAGAATTGGAACATTTGCACACGCCCGTCGTAAATCTTCGGTGGCGAAGGCGAACCGTAGAATTTTTCTCCCTTGCGTGCTATAAAAGCTAGCTGAAATCGGTACAGCGCGCCCGAAGGTGTGCTTGCCCGCTCTATGCGAGCCTCGGGGCTGAGGCATCATTATTGGCACAGGCGGAATCAAATATTCGGATGGGCAAGAACGGATTTAACGCCAACCTCAGCGATGTTCGAAAGGGCATTTGCGTTCACCCTGTTGGGAAAGAAGAAGCGGCTCAATTAGAAGCCATCACATTGGACAAGCCTAAGGGGTCCGACCTCGGCAGCGTCCTCCCCTTCCTCGAAGAACGAATAGCCTTCCGAATGCCGAGCGACGTTAAATACCTCGACGGTGTTTTAGATTACCTGAGCGAGCGAATGGTGAAGATGGGCATCTGCGGCGCGGAGGACTCCGAGGTGCTGATCGCGCTCGACGAGGCGATAGTCAACGCCATCAAGCACGGGAACAAATGTGACCCCCGCAAGGCCGTCCAGATAGTCGCGGAATTGAGCGCCTGGGGCGCGCGCTTCACGATCAAAGACCAGGGTCACGGGTTCGCAAGGGATCAGGTGCCCGACCCGACAGACCCTTCGCGGCTCCTTGAGCCGAGCGGCCGCGGCCTCTTACTGATCAATCACATTATGGATGAGGTCTGCTACAACAAATGTGGGAACCAGATTCAGATGTTCAAGCGGTCAAACAGCGCCCCCGAAACTCCCCCCGCGCCCGTCAAGAAGCTTAGAACTGTCCCGAAGAAGCAGAAGTAGCACCGGCCCTTTTCATCCCGTCATTCATTTCTAGTGAGCGCTTCACCTTCGCCCGCGCCGCCGCGCGCAGCGCGAGCCGACATAGAATTCGTGTCCTTCACCAGATCGCCCGTGTCGGAAACTACTGATTGCGGCCTGAGCAGAGTCAACAGGGTCGAAGCGCGCACGCGCTCGGATATGGCGTCCTTCATTAAACGTCGCGCGCACATCTCGTCGTAGCCATGCTTTATGAGCATAGACCGCAGGCGGTGCTGGTCTTCTCGCGGCCATTTCGTCAGCGCGTCAATGAGAGCGACCTCTATGAAAGCTCTCTCTTCTTGCGAAAGCCTCCTGATGAACGATTCGCTCAGCTCGCCCCCGTTTCGGAAACGGTCTATCTCTTCGAGGACCCAGGCCGTGCCCGCCTGCTTTACAACTTCCACCGAGGTGAGAGAGAGGGTCGTCTTGCCTGCCTTAGCCTTTGCTCGCTTTTTGTAAGTTCGGTAAGAGAGGGCGATCAGACCCAGCGCCAAAGCGCCGCACATAAACCAGAGGTAAAACTCAGAGCCAGGAAGTTCCATCGGTAGCCATACCCTGTTTTGGTAAGCGCCAATACAGTTAACGCGAGTTGGTGAGCAAGGCTTGTTCCCGACCGCTCTTGATTTGAGGAAGTGAGGCGGGTCACCACATAGCCGCGGGCCGCGTGAATTCGTTTTGATAGGGATGAAGCGGGATGCGTTACTGAAAGCATCGGTATGTGTAAAACCGGACCTTCTCAGGGAGAATAAAAGGATTCACCGCAGAGACGCAGAGAAGAAAAAGCCTCGAAGAGGCGTGATTCAATAGCCAGGGGCAACGCCCCTGGAACCGGACCGTTATTAGTGAGAAGCCCTGAAAGGGCGATATAAGTATCGCGCCCTTTCAGGGCTTTTCGTTGTGTGACACATGACCCGGCGCGTTGCGCCGGGCTATCGAATTACGCCTCTTCGAGGCTTTGTATTGAATCATGCCCTTTCAGGGCTCTTACTCATTGCGCTACGGCCGCGATTTATACTTCTCGTAGAGCTCTGTGTGGCGGCTCGTGAGTGGTATCTGGCGGCCGTTGATGAACAGGTGCACCACCTGTGTGCGTACCTCAAGCGGGTCGCCCGTGGTCACGATTATGTTGGCGATCTTACCCTGCTCTATCGAGCCTATTCGGTCCGCGACGCCGAATATCTCCGCGGGGTTGATCGTCACAGCCTTGAGCGCCTCTTCCTTCGGCAAGCCATACGCCGCCGCCATCCCCGCGTGATAAGGCAGGTCGCGGACGTGCGCTGAATCCAAAGTCTGAAAAGCTATCTTGACTCCGGCCTTGTGCAGAATTCCCGCGTTGGCGAAAGCAGCGTCATAAGGATCGTCTTCCCTGACTGGCATCCGCAAGACTGGCCCGACGATGACGGGAATACTCTTGGCGCGAAGCTGTTCCGCCAGCTTGTATGCCTCGGTCCCGCCCGACAGTATCATCTTAATCTTCATCTCGTCGGCGAAGGCGATCGCATTCTTTATGTCGCGCTCGGTCTGAGCGCTTATCACTACGGGCATCTGGCCGCGCACGACCGGTATCAACGCTTCGAGCTTGAGGTCCGTCTCCAGGCGAGGCAGGCTCGTGTCCCTCGCGCGAGCATCTTTCGCATCGGCGTATGCCTTAGCGTTGCGCAAGACCTTCCTGACGCTTTCGACCTGTCGCTCCTGCTCGCGCCTCAGCTCGGTGATAGAGCGCTGCTGTTGCGCGAACGCGAATTCGAAACCGCCGCCCTGCCCGCCCGGCCAGCTCATGTGCATGGCGACGGGCGATTTCAGAACCATGTCTTTCGGCACCCAGCCGTCCAGGTTTATCAGCGCGCTCTGGCCCGCAATCCCGCCGCCGCGCGGCTCGGTCAAGACCGTGGTGATGCCGTTCACGCGCGTTACGGGTATGTGTGAGCTGTCTGGCAATATCGCCACATCGACCCTGATGTTGGCGTTGTTGTCGCCTATCTCAGACGTGTCGACGGTGCCCGAGACAGAGCTGATCTCCGTCAACCCAAGCACGGTGCCCGAGTCTATCATTCCTGGGTAGACCGACAGGTTCGTCCCGTCTATGGTCTTTGCGCCCGACGGCACAGAGACGTTCGCGCCAACGGCCATGATCTTCCCGCCCGCGATCACGACGGTGCCATTCTCTATGACGGGGCCGGTCACGGTCACTATGCGCGCGTTGCGGATCGCGTAGGTCTCCGAGCTGTTCTGTGCAGACGAGCCGCCGGTAGCCGCCCAGAGCGCGGCCGCGAAGACGAGGGCTGTGGCGATAAATGGCTTCTTGATTCTATTCATCTTTCGACCTCCCTTCCTATCGCGGCTCCTGGTTTGTGTCGTTAGGGCGAGGCTGCGGCTGCGGCTCGTCGGGGCGCTCCTGGCTGCGCTGCCCAGGGCCGCGGCGCTGTTCGCGGTCGCGCTTCTTCAGCTCCTCTTTCTTCCGCCTGTTCTCCTCGCGCATCTTCAGATCTTCCTGCCTGTCGAAGTAGATCTCGCCTTCGATCATAGTCGTCTCGACCATCGTGTAGACAGAGAACGGGTGGTGGCTGAATATCACCAGGTCCGCGTCCTTGCCCACGTCGATCGAGCCCGTCCGCTTGTCTATGCCGAGCTGCATCGCCGGGTTCAGTGTGATGGTCCTCAGCGCCTCTTCTTCGCTCATGCCGCCGTACTTGATCGCTTTCGCGGCGTCGAGGTAGAGGCGGCGCGCTCGCTCGTCGGAATCGGAATTGATCGAGACGTTCACGCCGCGCGCGGCCATCAGCGCCGCGTTATACGGTATGGCGTCGAAGGCCTCCATCTTGTATGACCAGAAGTCCGCGAAGGTGGAACCGGCCGCCTTGTGAGCCGCGATCTCTTTGGCGACCTTGTAGCCTTCAAGCACGTGCTGGAGCGTCTTCACTTTGAACCCGAGCTCGTCGCCGAGGTTCAGCAGCATCGCTATCTCGTCGGCGCGGTAGCAGTGGGCGTGTATGAACCGCTTGCCTTCTAGGATCTCTACAAGCGCGTCGAGCATCAGGTCGCGGCGCGGCGCGATGGCGTTGCGGTCCTTCGCTTTCTTCGCTTCGTAATCCTGCCACTCGCGCTGGTACTCTTTGGCGCGCACGAAAGCCTCGCGGATAGTCTCTTCGACGCCCATGCGGGTCGCGGGGTAGCGCCGCTGCTGGCCCGGCTGCGGCTGGAAATTCGACCGCTTCGGGTTCTCGCCGAGCGCGAATTTTATGCCCGGCGGCGCGTCGGCGATGATCCACTCGTCTACGGGCTTGCCCTTCTTTAGCTTGAAGACGGCGTTCTGGCCCCCGATCGCGTTGGCGGACCCGTGCAGCACGTTGACGGTCGTCAGTCCGCCTGCGAGCTGGCGGTAGATGTCTACGTCGTATGGGTTGATCACGTCCTGTATGCGCACCATCGCCGTCACGGACATAGTTCCTTCGTTCACGTTGCCGTCGACGCCCGTGTGCGAGTGGCAATCGATTATGCCCGGCGTGACGTATTTGCCGGTCGCGTCGATTATGCGAGCGTTAGCGTCGCGCGCCCTGACGTTGGGACCGATCTCGGCGATCTTGCCGTCGCGAACAAGGATCGAACCTGTGATAGTCCCGCGCGAAGCCGTCATTATCGTTGCGTTCTGGATCAGCGTCTCGCGCGGCGCACCGGGTTGCGGGTTGCGGTTCTGGCGAGTCTGAGCCGCGGCGCAGACTACCATCGCCAGAATCATTAATTGAGAAACGATCGCGTTAATCTTTTTCATAATACCCTCACATAAGCTCATCTTGGCCTTGTGCCGGTGAATTCAAATGACCCGAGCGCGGCGAGCGAGATGATGCCGCGTATGGTGTCGCCTTCGATGGTCGCCGTCACCGTCGCTTCCATCGTGTCGGTCCCTATTTGCAGGCTCGTCGTGAAACGGAGTTGATTGCCCGTCACCGCCGCGTTCTGCACGGGCGTCGCGCCCGCCGGTCCCGTGAGCGTGCCGGTCAATCGCTCGCCTTCCCTGCGCAGGCTCAGCCGTGAGTTCACATCGCCCTGCGGCGTGCGGACGACAAGCTCCCACTCGCCCGACGCGTCGACGGCGCCGCCGGGCCTCGCGCCGATTGCGCCCCCAGGGCCGCCGGGCCTGCCCGCGGGCGTCTCGGGCCTCTTCAACTCTATCTCCGCGCCGTCGATGAAGACGTGGCGGACGCGCGTCTCTTTCGCGAGCAAATCCCCGCTAGTGACGACGAGGTTTGCGATCTTGCCTACCTCGATGCTGCCTAGCTGGTCGGCCACGCCGAAGATCTCCGCGGGGTTCATGGTCAAAGCCCGCAGCGCGTCATTTTTCGAGAGCCCGTTCTCAACCGCCCTCTGAATGTTGGCGATAAAATCCTGCGGTCGGAGCGTCCCCGACGTGAAAGCGAACTTCACGCCCGCCTGCGCAAGCCGCGCCGCGCCCCTCGGCGTTTCGGCGCGGTCTTCGAGCGCGCGCAAAGACTCGTCTTCGTCTTCGGGAAGCTCGGCGGGCCGGCGCGGATAATCTACAGAGAGGATGACCGGGACGTTCTTGGCTTTGATTAGATCGGCCACCCTGTAGCCGTAGAGCGCGCCCGCAAGAATCGGCTTCAGCTTAAACTCGTCGGCGATCCTCAGCGCGCGCCTCACGTCGTTATCCGTAGTCACGACGAACAGCACAGGCATATCGCCCTTGAGCGCGGGCTGTAGCGCGGCGAGCTTCTTATCGTACTCAGGCCGATTCACGCCGCGCTTGTTGCGGTTGTAGCGGTCTAACTCGTCGCGGTAGCGCTCCGCGTCATAAAACGACTGGCGGATGAAAGCCACCGTGCCCATCAGCGAGTTCGGGAAGACGCCGAAAAAGCCCGCGCTCGTCGTGAACTGCACGGTTAGCGCTACGGGCGAGCGCAGCACCAGCTTTGAAGACTCGTCGCCCGCCAGGTTGATGACCGCGCTCTGGCCGGGGAATATGCCCTGGCGCGGGCTCGTGAGCGCGGCCGTGATGCCGACCGACCGCGCGTCTTCGACCGTGGTCCCGCCCGGCCTCACCTGATCGGCGGCCGATACCGAAGGGTCGCCGAGCGCCTGTTCGGGCTGCGGCTGCTGCCCCGCCGCGGCAGCGGCTTGAGCGGCCGCCGCCCCGCCACCTCCTCTTTGAGGCTGCGCTGGCGCGGCAAGGCCGAGGTTAGTGTAGCCGTCGATCAAGCCTGGATAAACGGTCATCCCCGCCCCGTTGATGACGCGAGCGTCGGCCGGAATCTTTACGTTTTCGCCGACTTCGGTTATCAGCCCGTCGCGAAAAACGACTGTCCCTTTTGCTATCGTCTTGCCCGTCCCCGTGACGATCTGCGCGTCTTTGATCGCGTAAACGTGAGGCGCGTCGAGGTGGGCGATGGGCGGCCGCGCTAGCATCGAAAGCAATGTCCCGAGCGCCAGAGCAACCGCGAAAAGGATGCGTGACGAGAGCCGCGCGCGCTTTTGCAATGTGGAAGTGCGCAAATGTCTTACATCTGCCATCCTGATGGCCTCCTCTTAACTTACTGGCGATTGATTTAAGGAAAGAAGCTTAGTAACACCGCCGGTCGCGCTGACTCACCGGCGTCCACTGTCGCGCTCGTTAATCTATTACAAAGCAACTGAGACTTCAAGCTGCCTGACGGTCGCTTGAAACGGCGGGCGGTTTATCAATCTTACCGCGGAAGAAATAAAAATTGGCAACCGCGCGGCTATTGCGTATAATTTAGGCTCTTCGCAGTTCCCTTGGGTAGCTCAGCACATTTCAGCTCAAGATCGAACCCGGTTGTTTTTGCTCGTGATAAAGACTAGGAGTGAACCCTGTTATGACAATGCGCAGATCGATTTCCGCTCTCCTGTTAGCCCTCCCTTTTCTGTTCGCCTCACAGACCGCGCGGGCGGGCGATGACGACTGGAAGCCTATCGATCCTGAGCACCTCGCGATGAAAACGCCTGTCGTCGAGCGCGACGCCGACGCCGAGGCGATCTTCTGGGAGGTGCGAGTCAGGGATGAAAGAGAGTTTCATCATTACCTCCGCATAAAGGTCTTCACAGAGCGTGGGAAGGAGACGCAAAGCAAGATAGATATTCCCTTCTACGGCGAAGACAAGGTGACAGACATCGCGGGACGCACGATCAAACCCGACGGCACGATAATCGAGCTGAATAAGGATGCGATCTTCGAGCGCACAGTGGTGAAGGCGAGCGGATTGAAGGTCAAGGCCAAGACTTTCGCGATGCCCGGCGTCGAGCCCGGAGTAATCATCGAATATCGCTGGCGACAGGTGATCAACGAATTCTGGTCAAACTACACGCACCTTCACTTCCAGCGAGACATACCCGTGCAGATGGTCAAGTATTACATCAGGCCGCGGGCAGGCGCAGGCTACCTGCGCTGGCGGACTTTTAAGGGCGAAGCCCCGCCTTTCGTTAAAGAGAAAGACGGGTTCTACAGCGCGATGATGACCAACATGCCGGCTTTCCGCGAGGAGCCCCGCATGCCGCCCGAGCTGGAATCGCGGACCTGGATGCTGCTCTACTATTCGACGAACGAGCCCCCGGATAAGTTTTGGCTGAGGTTCGCCCAGAGAATCTACGAATGGAGCAAAGAGGAGATGAAGGTGAGTGACGAGGTGAGGGCTGCCGCAGCCTCGATCATCGGAGACGCTTCCACGCCTGAGCAGAAGCTCGAAAGACTCTTCCAACATTGTCGCGTGAAGATCAAGAACGTTCATGACGACGCTTCAGGGCTTTCGGTTGAAGAGCGGAATAGGGTCAAAGAGAATAAGTCGCCCTCCGATACGTTGAAGCGCGGGGTAGGCACGTCATCAGACATTGCCATGCTCTTTGCGTCCCTTGCCAACGCCGCAGGTTTTGAAGCGCGAGTCGCAATGCTCGCAGACCGCAGCGCTATATTCTTCGACCCCTCGTTCGCGAACTCTTATTTCATGCGGACGTTCGCCATCAGCGTGCGCGTCGGCAACGAGTGGCGGTTCTATGACCCGGCGAGCCGCTACGTCCCGTTCGGGATGCTCAGGTGGCAGAAAGAGGGACAGCAAGCGCTTATCTCAGACCCGAAGGACCCTGTCTTCGCGCAGACTCCGCTTTCGCCACCCAACAAGTCCGTAATGAAGCGCATGGCCACGTTGCGTCTCGGCGAAGACGGCACGC
Organism: Blastocatellia bacterium; assembly: GCA_035249305.1. Classification (GTDB taxonomy): domain Bacteria; phylum Acidobacteriota; class Blastocatellia; order UBA7656; family UBA7656; genus DASUNP01. The sequence continues at coordinate 61,429 of DATFGQ010000056.1, forward strand.
TCGAAGGTGACGTGCGCATAGAGTACACGGGCCACTTCGGGGCCGAGCAGAAAGAGTTCAACGACGAGGACTCTGCCGAAGTCCGCGAGCAAACCTTGCGCGACCTGGTAAAAGAGCGTCTGAGCACGGCGGAGATTTCGAACATCAGGGTCGAGAACGTCGAAGACCCGCTCAAGATTTTCGTCCACGCGTTCCACGTCAAGGTGCCGGGCTACGCGCAAAGGACAGGCAAGCGCCTCTTTTTACAGCCCGGCTTCTTCCACAAAGGGATCGGGCCGCTCTTTCCGACCAGCGAGCGAAGGCACCCGATATACTTCCACTTCCCCTGGATGGAGGAAGACCGCGTCACCATAGAGCTGCCGCAAGGCTACGCTTTAGACAGCGCAGACTCGCCCGGCTCATTCGCGGCCGAGAGCATCAGCAAGTATGATGTCCGCATAGGCGTCACAAAGGATGGCCGAATCCTTGAATACCGTCGCAGCTTCTTTTTCGGCGGCGCGAGCTCTGTGCTCTTTCCGACCAAAAATTACTCTGTGCTAAAGAGCCTTTTCGATGAGGTTCACCATCGAGACAATCACACGATCACGCTCAAGCAGTCGGCCGCGGCGGCTCCGCAGGATTGAGGATAAAGATATGCGAAAAAGGATTAAGACATGGGTTCCGGGTTGTATGTTCGCGCTTGCGCTGTTAGCAACGCCCGCGTGGGCCGGCGATGACGCCCCCGAGTGGCTGCGTTCGGCCGCCTCGGCCACCGCGCCTGCGTATGCCAAAAAGGTTCCCGCCGTCGTCCTCTTCACAGAGCAGCAAGACAGAGTAGAAGAGGATGGCCGCGTCACCACCACCGAGCGGTACGCTGTGCGGATACTGACGACCGAAGGGCGCGATTACGCCAGGGGCTCGGCCATGTACAGGACCGACGGGGGGAAGGTGCGCGAAATGCGCGCATGGTTGATTAGCCCGTCGGGCAGGGTCAAGAAATATGAGAAAGACTACATCATCGACCTCGCGATGGTCGACAACGACGTTTATAACGAAGTTCGCCTAAAGAGCATCTCGGCGCGCACGGACGCGGAAGTCGGCTCGGTCTTCGGCTACGAGGTGACGAGCGAAGACCGGTCCGTCTTCACGCAATTCATCTGGCAGTTTCAAGACCGCCTCCCCGCGCTCGCCTCGCGCTACATGATCTCGCTCCCGCAAGGATGGCGCGCGGAAGGTGTCACATTCAACCACGCCAGGATAGAGCCCACAATCACCGGCTCGACATACGTTTGGGAGTTGCGCAACCTGGCCCCCATCGAAGAGGAGCCGTTGAGCCCTCCCGTGACGAACATAGCGCCGCTGCTGGCGGTGAGTTATTACCCGGCCCCCGGCGCGAAGAGCAGCATCGGGCGGACCTTCAGCGGGTGGGGCGACGTTTCGCGCTGGCTCTCCGAGCTGAGCGACCCGCAGATGACTCTCGACGATGCGACAGCGGGCAAAGCGCGCCAGCTAACGGCCGCCGCCAAGACCGAGCTTGATCGCATACGCGCAATCGGCAGCTACATTCAAAGCATCAACTACATCTCGATTCAGACCGGGCTGGGGCGCGGAGGGGGCTATCGCCCGCACTCGGCGATCGAAGTCTTCGCCAAGTCATACGGCGATTGCAAAGACAAGGCGAACCTGATGCGCGCGATGCTGAAAGCGGTAAACATCACGTCGCATCTGGTGAGCATTTACTCCGGTGACCCGACCTATGTCAGAGAAGAGTGGCCTTCGCCGCAGCAATTCAACCACTGCATAATCGCCATACGGGTGAGCGACGCGACCGAGGCCGCGACCATAATCAATCACCCGACATTAGGACGCCTGCTCATCTTTGACCCGACCGACGACAGCACGATGGTCGGGGATCTGCCCGAGCACGAGCAAGGCAGTCTCGCGTTGGTCATCGCGGGAGAGGCCGGCGCGCTGGTAAGAATGCCCGTCACGCCCGCCGAGGCGAATCGCCTCGATCGGCAGGCCGATGTCGCCCTCACCGTCGAAGGCTCCATCTCGGCGAGGGTCCGCGAGCAGTCGGTCGGGCGCGCGGCCGTCGCCGAGCGCCGCCTGTATCGCGAGCTTTCGCGGCCACAGTATGTGAAGCAGATCGAGCAGTGGATAACTCGCGGCGTGACGGGGGCCATAGTTTCGAAAGTCGAGCCCGCCGACAACAGCGCCGCCGGAAGCTTCACGCTCGATGTCGAATTCGGCGCGACAGGTTACGGGCAGCTCATGCAGAATCGGCTGCTCGTCTTCAAGCCCGCGCTGGTCTCTCGGCAAGAATCGCTCACGCTGACAGAGCCGCAGCGCGCAAACCCCGTCGTCTTGAACCCGCGCGCCTATACTGAGACGGTCAAGGTAAAGCTGCCCGGAGGCTTTGACGTCGACGAGCTGCCCGACCCGGTAAAGCTCGACACGTCGTTCGGCGCATACTCTACTGCTTACGAAGTCAAAGACGGCCACCTGCACTTCACGCGAAAGCTGATCGTTCAGCGGGCGACGATCCCCGCGGGTGAGTACGTGAAAGTTCGTGGGTTCTTCGAGAAGATTCGCGCCGCCGAGCAGGCGCCGATAGTGCTGGCCAAGAAATAAGGATCAAGGGCCGAAGATGGCGGCGGCCTCTTCAATGCTCTTCGTCACGTGACAGGGCGGCAGGCTTTGGAGAAAGAACTTGCCGTAAGCCTTTGTCCTCAACCGAGGGTCGAGGATCGAAAGCACGCCGCGGTCGGTCGCGGAGCGGATCAATCGGCCCAGCCCTTGCTTCAACGTGATGGCCGCTTGCGGAACAGAATATTCATAAAAAGAGTTCCCGCCCTGGTCATCGATATACTTCTGCCGCGCCGCGACGACCGGATCGGTAGGGACGGCGAAAGGCAGTTTCGAAATGATCACGCAAGAGAGCGCCTCGCCCTGAACGTCGACGCCCTGCCAGAAAGACGAAGTCGCGAAGAGGACCGCGCCTTCGGTCCTGCGGAACCGGTCGAGCAGACCTGCCTTTGACCCCTGCCCCTGGATGAATATCGGGTAATCGATCAGGGCGCGGACCCGCTCGTAGGTCTGGCGCATCGAGGCGACGCTAGTGAACAACACGAATGCCCTTCCCTGCGTCGCCTCAAGTATCTGAACTATCTCGTCGACGGAAGCGTCGAGGAAGTCGCGGCTGCGCGGGTCGGGCATCTGCTGCGGCAGGTAGAGCACGGCCTGGTTTTCGAAATCGAAATGCGACTGGATGATCAGCTCGCGCGAGCCCGATATTCCCAATCGCCCCTTGATGAAATCGAAGCTCTCGCCCGCCGTCATCGTCGCCGACGTGAGCACGGCGCTGTGGACGTTTGCGAAGAGCTTCTCTTCTAGAATGCCCGACACGTCGATCGGCGTCGCGTGAATGAAGATGCCGCGCCCGCGCTTCTCGTACCAGTAGACGAAGCCCGGCTCGTCGCCCGTCACGATGAACTCAAGCTCGAACTTCAAAGTCTCCGCGCGGCGTATGATGTTATCGATCTCCGGCGGCGGGTCTTTGACGACCGCAAGCGCCCCGACCAATCGATCGATAGCCGTCGCGAGCGCTACGTAAGCCTCGCCGGCGGCCGTCGGCTTGTAATTGCCGCCCGTCTCCTTGCGTATGAAGTGCGAAGTGGAGAGCGTGTACCTGCCATCGGTCGGCGCGCCCGCGCCCGCGCGCTGGTAGCGGCCCGCCGAACCCTGTTCTTGATCGTCGCCTCGGAACGAGAGGAAGAACTGGTCCGCGCGTTGAGTCAACCGGGCGAGCGCTTTTATCAAGTCGCCGGCCTGGTCGGGCTCTGTGACTACGAGCTTGTTCGCGTCCTGGACCAAGTCGGCTATGCGGAAGTTCGAGACGCTCGTCCCGAAGTAAGAAGCGGCCACGTCTTCAAGCTCGTGCGCCTCGTCGAAGATGACGGTCGCGTAATCGGGCAGCACCGCGCCGTAATCGCCGCCGCGCATCGCGAGGTCGGCGAAGAAGAGATGGTGATTGACTATCACTACATCGGATTCCATCGCGTCGCGCCGCATACGCGTGATGAAGCACGAATCGAACTCGGGGCATTTCTGGCCTAAACAGGTCTCGGCGCGCGCGTCGATCTGGGGCCAGAACGAAAGGTTCTCTGGCAGATCGGTCAGCTCGGCGCGGTCGCCCGTTTCGGTCTGGGCGGCCCAGCGGCGGACTTCGTCAAAGTAATCGACCTCTTCCAGCCCTTCGAGTATCGGCATCTCGTCAGACTTCTTGAGGCGGTGGAGGCAGACGTAATTCGACCGGCCCTTCATGCAGACGGCGTTGAACTTTCGCGGGATAATCTCTTGCAGGAACGGGATGTCTTTCTTATGAAGCTGCTCTTGAAGGTTTTTCGTGGCCGTCGAAACGATGACGCGGCGGCCCGCGGCAAGCGCGGGTATCAAGTATGCGAGCGTCTTTCCGGTCCCCGTGCCCGCTTCGATCAAAGAGACGCCGCCGTGCGCGAGGCACTCGTCTACGGCCTCGGCCATCTCGACCTGGCCGGGCCTGTACTCGTAGTTCGGGTGGTGGAGGGCGATCAAACCGCCGGGACCAAATACTTCTTCCATCTCTTATCGAAGCTGCGTCACTGAACCTGCGCGCGGCTGCGCACCAGCCGCTTCTCGTATATGGGGAACTTCGCGCAAAGCTCTTCCACGCGACCGCGCACGCTCTTTTGCACCGACTCGTTGTCGGGCTCGGCCAGCGCTTCGCTGATCAAGGCGGCTATCTGCCGCATCTCGTCCTCCTTCATCCCACGGGTCGTGAGCGCGGGAGTCCCGACGCGTATGCCCGAAGCCTTCATCGGCGGCTGCGTGTCGAAAGGTATGGCGTTCTTGTTCACCGTGATCGCCGCGCGCTCTAACGCCTTCTCGGCCTGAGCGCCCGTGATGCCTCGCACGAACACGTTTACCAGCATCAAGTGGTTGTCCGTGCCGCCCGAAACTATGCGGAAGCCCGCGTCGGCGAGCGCGCCCGCCAGCGCCTTAGCGTTAGCGATGACCTGGCGCTGGTAATCCTTGAAACCGGCTTCCAGAGCCTCTTTGAAGCAGACGGCCTTGGCGGCGACCACGTGCATCAGGGGACCGCCCTGGATCGTCGGGAAGACCGCGCGGTCGATCTCTTTTTGAAACTTCTCGCGGCACATCACCATCCCCGCGCGAGGCCCGCGCAGCGTTTTGTGCGTAGTCGTAGTGACGAAATCCATGTGCGGGATGGGGCTGGGGTGCTCCCCGGCGGCGACCAGCCCCGCGATGTGCGCTATGTCGGCCATCGAGTAAGCGCCCACGTCGCGCGCGATCTTGCCGATGCGCTCGAAATCGATAACGCGGGAGTAGGCCGACGCGCCGCACAGTATCATCTTCGGCTTGTGCTCTTTGGCGAGCCGCTCAAGCTCGTCGTAATCGATGCGCTCGTTTTCGGCATCGACGCCGTACGGGATTATCTTGTAGCTGCGCCCCGAGAAGTTGAGCGGGTGGCCGTGCGTCAAGTGGCCGCCGTGCGCGAGGTTCATGCCTAGCACTGTGTCGCCGTATTCGAGCGCGGCGAGGTAGACGGCCATGTTCGCCTGCGAACCGGAATGCGGCTGTACGTTGACATGCTCGCAGCCGAAGATCTGCCGCGCCCGCTCGCGGGCAAGGTTTTCGGCCACGTCCACGAACTCGCAGCCGCCATAGTATCGCTTGCCGGGGTAGCCTTCGGCGTACTTGTTAGTCAAGACCGACCCGAGCGCTTCGAGCACCGCTTCGGAAACGAAATTCTCCGAAGCAATCATCTCAAGGTTGAAGGCCAACCGGCGCTCTTCGTTCGCGATTGTAGAGGCGATCTCGGGGTCTACCTCTGCAAGCGGCCTGTCCATCGATGTGGTCATCTCCGATTCCTCTCCCGGCGGTTATTCTCTTTAGAGTTCGATACTACATCACCGGTTTGCGACGCGCAATGAAACAGAGTTGCCAAGCTGGCCCACGGTTATCAAATGAAGGCGCAGTTCGTTTGAATTGCTTGTTGATCCGAATTGTAAAGAATGCTATAAAAGACTGCCACACTTTTGCGACGGTCCACATTAACGCTTTGTCCTACCACGTGTGAAAAGGAGGTCGTTTATGAAGCTCGAAAGATCTTCCTTCCGCCTGTTCCCAGGAAATCTACTCTTATTAACCATCTTCGTTCTGCTCCTGCTAGCTAGCGGTGTATCGAGAACGGTGAGTACCAGCACTATGCCTAGGCAGGCCGCTGCCGGTGAAGAGAGAAGGGCTACATATCGGCGACAGGGATTGCCTGTTATCATAAGCGCAATCAGGAACCTACAGAATGAAGATTGGTTGAAGAATCTGGAGATCGAAGTCCAGAACAACTCGGATAAACCTGTTTATGCGTTGATGGTTAAGATTCACTATCCAGACATACCAGAGACTACAGAGGTAGATGGGATACCTCGTGGGTATGTCTCCGCAATGGTCTACGGCAGGCTGGAATTACTGAATCGTGACCAAGTTGCAAGTTCCGAAGACGTGCCGATCAAACCGGGCCAAAAGCATGTCTTCAAGATTCCTGAACCTCAGTGGAGGGGGCTTAAATCCGCGTTAGCCAGAAGAGAGATTCCAGAGTCCATAATTAAAAGTATTATGATAAGAATATCCGGCATCATCTTTGCAGACGGTTCCGGGTTTCTTGACGATATGGCTGTGCCTGCCAAGGGAGCGCCATCCGCTAATAAGCTACCGAAGATCCGAGATAGAACTAGAACGGAAATCTCTGATGCCTTAGAGAGGAGAGTATATTTGAAGAGTTCAAACTCTTCTCTGAAATTCAATGCAGCCAAGCCCATTTTTGGGGCGGTATCAACTGTTCAGAATTCGTGCGGCCCGGCTCTCTCGGGTTGCCGCAAATATGCGCTTGTAAGTATGACATGTCCCTCAGGCGGCCCTTGTTTCAACCAACATTATGTAGCTAGTTCGACGGGTCGGTGTATTGGCTGGATTCATAACGAGACAATTGAATGCGAATCAAATGGGATCAATTATCTTTGTACACTTGAAACTGCGTATCCTTGTGAGCGGACGCTAGCGTGCGGGATCGGTTGTAATACTCATGAGTGTGAAAGATGTGAAGTAAATCAGGACGGCGTCTGGAATTATACTTCCTGCATTTGCAGTACGGGCTCGTGCGAGATGAATTGTGTTGCTCCTATCGAATCAGGCTGCGACCTGCCGCGTGATCCTTGTCGCTACCCGAATAATGATGGTTGTCCAAATGGGTATTTCACCTATAGCGGATGCTGCTGCACAGCAACGCCGATTATCATAGATGTAAACGGCAACGGGTTTAATCTCACGGACGCGACAGCGGGAGTTGATTTCGACCATAACAATGACGGGGCCAGGGAAAGAATATCCTGGACGGCTCCCGGCTCAGATGATGCCTTCCTGGCGCTTGACCGCAACGGTAACGGGACGATAGATGATGGTAGGGAAATATTTGGCAATACCACGCCGCAGCCGTCACATAATGAGCGGAACGGCTTCCTTGCGCTTACCGAGTTCGACAAGCCGGCAGGTGGCGGTAACAGCGATGGTAGGATTAGCTCTAGCGACGCTGTCTTCTCGTCGCTTCGGTTATGGCAAGATACAAATCATAATAGCCTCTCTGAGCCGAGTGAACTGAATTCGCTCCCATCTCTAGGCGTTGTGTCGCTCGATCTTGACTATAAAGAATCAAGGCGCAGGGATCAGCATGGCAACTGGTTCCGATACCGAGCAAAAGTGCTTGACTCGCGTGGCGCACAACTTGGCAGATGGGCCTGGGACGTAATCCTTATCAGAGCGCAATAATCCTAAGGGGTAAAAGCCTGAAGGTTGTCGCGGGAGATGGTGACTTTCGCCCCCCACTTCGGCGTGTCGGGCGGGAAGACCGCATCGCGGTTATTTATCTTTAGCTTCAAAACGGGCCTGTTGCCGATGTTGAATCTTATCTGCTTCTGCGCGGTCAGGTCTTGGGCCTGCCCGTCTCTGACCGTCACCGTAGTCGGCTTCGGAGCCTCGTCTATCCAGTATTGAATCGAGCTGTCCCCGCCGCTCGCCTCCAGCCTGACGACTAGCGGCTGCCCTTCGGCGACGGGGGCTGGCGGCTGCTGCTCGCCTTCGGGGGGTTGCTCGGCGGTCGCGGGTTGCGCGGGCTGTTCCGTCGGCGTCGTCTGCGAGATTTCAGGCGGGGGTGAGGCGGTGGCGGCCTGCTCGGTCGGGCCGCCGCTCCCGAATTTCTGCACCAGCGCCCAGACGATCAACCCTACGAAGACGACTATCCCCACTCCTATGATGACCGTCGACCAGTTAGTGCGCGTGACGGGCTGGCGGTAGGTTATCGGGTCGGGCTTGCGCGGGCGCTTTTCGGGCGGCGGTATCTGCCGAACGACGTTCTCCACCGCTTGAGGCTGCGGCGGCGCGGCTTCGGCGGCCTGGCCGGTGACTTGAAGCTGGTAGAGTGCGACCGCTTCATCCTCGTTTAGCCCGACCTGCTTGGCGTAAGCGCGTATGAACGAGCGCGTGAATATGCCTCCGGGCAGAATCGAGTAGTTGTCCGATTCGATGGCTTTCAAGAAGCGCGTGCCGATCCTAGTCGCTTCCGATATGTCGGCGAGCGAGATGTTACGCTCTTCTCGTCTTCGCTTCAGCTCTTCGCCCAGTGTCGGCATAGGCCGGGGACGCCTCTCTTCTCAAGGGTTGTTAAGGGGGTGCTTTCAGAAGGTCATCTTAAGAAATGGACAGACGGGTGTCAAGCACCCCCACCGCCAAACGCCAGGAATTTCGCCCGAAAATCAATCGGCCTTCGCCGCGTCGCGCCGCGTGGCCGTTATCGCCTCGGCCTCGATGAAGATGCGCTTGATCTCGGGGTGACGCTTTCGTATCTCCGCCTCGATGCGGTCGACGGACGCTTCGATCTCTTCGGCCGAAAGCCCCGGGCAAAACTTTATGTCGAGGTTGAGCAGAACCTCTTGCGGGCCGAAGTGCATCGTGAGCGGCGGCATCACGCGCTCTACGCCAGGGTCGGCCTGCGCCAGCGCGCAGATGTTCTCTATGGTCTCGCGGCTCGCCCCTTCACCGACCAACAGCCCCTTGCTCTCGTAGGCCAGCAGCACGGCCACGACCGCAAGGATCAGCCCGATTATGATCGCGGCGACGCCGTCGAGGTAAGGGTTGTTCAGCCGCTGGCCAAAGAAGATCCCCAGGAACGCGACCAGCAGCCCAAGCATCGCCGCCGAATCTTCAAACAGCACTGTGAACGTCGTCGGGTCTTTGCTGGCTCTCACGGCTTTCCACACGCTCATCTTGCCTTGAGTCTTTCGGAACTCCTTGAAGGCCACGCTCCACGCGAAGCCCTCGAAGAAAAGCGCGAAGCCAAGCACCAGATAGTTCCACAACGGGTCGCGGAGCATGACGGGATGTTTTATGTGACTGATGCCTTCGTAAATAGACATGCCGCCGCCGACGGCGAAGATCAGTATCGCGACGATCAGCGTCCAGAAGTAGAGCTCTTTGCCGTGACCGAACGGGTGAGTAGGGTCGGCGGGCTTGCGGCTCAGCCGTATGCCTAGCAGCAGCAGCATCCCGTTGCCAGTGTCGACTACGGAATGAATGCCCTCACTGAGCATGGCCGAGCTGCCCGTGATGTAAGCGGCGATGAATTTTGTTATAGCGATGGCAAGGTTGCCCGCGATGGCTGCGTAGACAGCTTTCTTGGAAGACGCTGACGCCATTAGTTCTCCACGGTGGCGAGATCATCTCACAAGCTAAGCCTGACGTGCTGCTTATCAAAATATATAACAAGACCGCGCCTCGGTTCCACTTTCGAGCGAGCGGCATCGGTATTGCCTTTACATTTACCGTCCGTGTAATTGAAGAGACGCCGCAGCGGGCGTGCAAACTCTGCTCTGTCTTTATGCAAAATCGTCTCAAGTGATTTTCGAAATCAAATCTCGCATGAAAGGATGGTAGAACGATGGTCGAAATAGGTTACGCGATTTCAAGCGAAGAGCACGCGCCTTCGGATCTGGTCGAGAATGCCCGCTTGGCCGAAGAGACGGGCTTCAGCTTCGCCCTGATCTCGGACCACTTTCACCCCTGGATAGACCGCCAGGGGCACAGCCCCTTTGTCTGGGGCGTGATCGGCGGCATCAGCCAGGCGACCGAGCGGCTGAGGCTCGGAACGGGCGTCACCTGCCCTATGATTCGCATACACCCGGCCATAATCGCGCAAGCGGCTGCGACGGCCGCGGCGATGATGCCGGGCCGATTCTTCCTCGGCGTAGGGACCGGCGAAAACCTCAACGAGCACATCTTCGGCGACCAGTGGCCTATGCACGAAGTAAGGATGGAGATGCTCGAAGAGGCCGTTGAAGTGATAAGGCTTTTGTGGCAGGGCGGGACCCAGAGCCACCGGGGCGATTACTACACGGTAGAAAACGCTCGGATATACACGCTGCCTGACGAGCTGCCGCCCATCTACGTAGCGGCGAGCGGGCCTAAGTCGGCATCGGCGGCGGGCCGCATAGGCGACGGCTTGATCGGCGTCTCGCCTGAAAAGGAGGTCGTCGAGAAGTTTCAAGAAGCAGGCGGGGCATCAAAGCCGCGCTACGGCCAGCTTACGGTCTGCTACGCGCGGAAGGAAGAGGACGCAAAGCGGACTGCGTTCGAGTGGTGGCCCAACGCGGCGGTTACGGGCGAGCTGTCGCAAGAGCTAAAGACGCCTGCCCACTTCGAGCAGGCGGCGAAGATGGTGGAGGAGGACGACGTGGCCGAGGTGGTGCTTTGCAAACCTGACCCGGCCGAGCACATAAAGAAGATCAACGAGTTCATAGACGCGGGCTACGACCACGTTTACATACACCAGGTCGGGCCTGACCAGGAGAGCTTCTTCAAGTTTTATAAAGAAGAGGTGCTGCCCGAATTCGCCGGCGCATCGCGCAAACAATCGGCGAAATGAAAAGCACTGTAGGGGCGGGGCTTGTCCCCGCCCGGCGGCGCGTTAGCGCCGTACGTCATCGCGCTTACGCGCGGTCCGGGCAGCCACAAGGGCTGCCCCTACAATTTTGCTCACATTTTGCTTACCTTGACGGCCCGCCGTGGTTTTGTTAGTTTTGACTCTCTTCTGGAGCAGTGATAATCTTGCCAAAACTCGCGATCAGAGCTTCAGTTAAATCGCTAAGACGGAGGGACGTTTGATATGGCTATGGAAGCGCTCGGCATGATAGAGACGAAGGGATTTGTGGGGGCGGTCGAAGCGGCCGACGCGATGGTGAAGGCCGCCAATGTCGTGCTTGTCGGTCGCGAGTACATCGGGGCGGGTTACGTGACGGTCCTTGTGCGCGGCGACGTAGGCGCGGTCAAGGCTGCGACTGACGCGGGGGCGGCGGCCGCTCGCCGCGTCGGAGAGCTCGTGAGCGTTCACGTCATACCGCGCCCACACAGGGAGCTCGAACAGGTTCTGGAAGCCAACGGGCTGATGAACGGCGGCCACCAGCTTTCGGGCGGCGAGTCGCGGGGCCAGCTCACGGCCGGGACTGCCGAAGACGGGAAGCGCTCTATTAACTCGTCGAATAAAGATCGCGCGAAATGATTTCAGTTTCTAGTCTTTGGTTTCTGGTTTCTGGTTAACTCCACTAGAAATCACAAACCAGAAACTAGAAACTAGAAACTAGAAACATGAGTTCCGACAAAGACCAACAGTCCGTAGAGCAGGCCCGCGAGCTGGTCGAGCGCGCGTGGCAGGCGCAGAAGGCTCTCGCCAATTTTTCTCAGGAGAAGATAGACGAGATAGTCACTGCTATGGCGCGCGTCGCCCTCGAAGAGAGCTATCGCCTGGGCGAGATGGCGCACCTTGAGACGGGCTACGGCATCGCCGCTGACAAGGCTACGAAGAACAGGTTCTCGGCCGAGCAGATTTACAACTTCATACGCCCGCTCAAGACTGTAGGCGTCGTAAAACAGACCGACAGCATCATCGAGGTCGCCTCTCCGCGCGGCGTGGTCGCGGCGATCATACCTTCGACAAACCCTACGTCGACGGCGATATTCAAGATCCTGATAGCGATAAAGGCGCGCGACGCGGTCGTCTTGAGCCCGCACCCGTCGGCCACCAACTGCATAAACGAGACGGCGCGAGTGATGCGCGCGGCGGGCGAAGCGGCGGGGCTGCCTCAGGGGGCGATCGGCTGCATGTCTATCGCCACCATCGAAGGGACGCAGGAGCTGATGAAGCACCGCCGCACGGCCTTAATACTGGCCACGGGCGGGATAGGGCTCGTGCGCGCGGCATACTCTTCGGGCAAGCCCGCTTTTGGCGTCGGGCCTGGGAACGTGCCCGCGATGATAGAGCGGTCGGCCAACGTCACGAAGGCGGTCAAAGACATACTGACCGGGAAGTGTTTCGACAACGGCACGATCTGTTCTTCGGAGCAGGCCGTCGTGGTCGAGCGCGCGGTCGACTCAAGCGTGCGCGAGCGGTTCGCGGCCGAGGGCGCGTACTTTCTCGACAAGGAGAGACAACAAGCCCTGGCGCGCGTCGTGGCGACGAGCACGAACACGCTCAATGCGAAGATCGTCGGCAAGAGCCCGAAAGTGATCGCGGAGATGGCGGGCATCACAATCCCCGAAAACACGCGCGCCATAATGTGCGAGCTCGAAGGCGTCGGCCGCGATTTTCCGCTCTCGATGGAGAAGCTCTCGCCGATATTAGCTTATTACGTAGTCGATAGCCTTGAAGAAGGCTGCGAGCGGTGCGCGCAGGTCTTGAGGTACGGCGGCATGGGGCACACGGCCTCCGTGCACACCGAAAGCCGCGACGCCGCGCGCGAGTACGGCGTCAGGATGCCCGTGTCGCGCGTCGTGGTGAATAGCCCCTCGACGCACGGCGCGATAGGGTTCACTACGGACCTTGAGCCTTCGATGACGCTCGGGTGCGGGTCGTGGGGAGGCAACGTCACTTCCGACAACATCTCGCCTCGCCACCTGGTCGACATAAAGCGAATAGCGTTCGAAACTAAACCTATCAACCGCGCCGCCCGAGAGGCGACAGCGCGAGAGGCGGCCCCGCCGCCTACGATCGACCGCGCGGCAATCGCCGCGATGGTCGACCGCTTCCTGGCAGACCGCAGGGTCAACGTCGCGCCGCCCCAGCCTACTCCCCCCGCGCCCGAGCCGCCGCCCGCCGCACAGGCGCAGCCCGCAAGCCCGTGGGCAGCAACCAGTCAGGCGAGTTCGCCTGCTCCTATTCAGCCGCCTCAGCCGCCGCCCGCCGCTCAGACGAACGGACACGTCTACGACTTCGTCTGCGAGGACGACGTAAAGCGGGCCATCGCCGCGCGCGAGAAGATCTACATCAACGGCAAGACTATCATCACGCCCGCCGCGCGCGAGCTCGGCGAGGCGCGCGAAGTCTTCGCAAAGGTCTAGCATAATAAAAAGAGGTCAATGCGACTTGTCGAGGCGCGGCTCCTCCATCTCTTCATTAGCGGCGTATTCAAGATCACGGTCCCCTGTCACCTCGTCCCAGTCATAACCGAGGTGGTAGGCGAAGCGCGACAACTGCTGCTCCCACTCCCCGCGCTCGGCCTGGTAAATCGCCCAGCCCTTCGCGATGTCGGGCTCCGTCTTGATCCCCACCGCATCCAGGCGGCGGAGCGTCTGCTCGAAGCGGGTCCTCCAACGGATTATCTCTTCAGGGAGCGTCTCTTGTGACTCATCACCGTCGCTGACAAGATCGAGGTGGGTCGATAGCTCGTTTAGAACGTGGAGCGCCGTCGACTCCATCGTGAGCACCGCCGGGTGATCGTTGAGGTCCGAGTATTCGCGCTGGTCGAGACAGGACTTGATAACCGCGCATATTTCGAGCGAGAGGAAGAGCACGCGCGGCATCCCCTTGTAGACCTGGGCGGGGTGAAAATAGTGTATGATCGGGTGCTCGACGTGCGACTCCAGGATCTCCTGCAAATCGCGCGCGGCGGTCCTGAGCGTCGCAGACAGCCCCGACAGGCGGCCCGCTACGAAATGGTGTCTGATGAACCCCACCACGTCCGCGCCGCCTTCCGCGCTGTGGTAAAGCGAGAGCGCGATGGCGCGCTTACGCTCCAGCGCGCTGTAGACGACTATCAGGTAGGTGACGGCGAGCGATATCAAGCCGAAGCCCGACACGGCCTCTATGATGGCGACTATCTTCATCTCGGGCGCGCGGGGCGATATGTCGCCGAAGCCGACCGTGGTGAGCGTTGTGCCGCTGAAGTAGACCGAGTCGACGAAACGTGAGCCCGTCCCCTCGCCTGCGAAGTTAAACTTGTCGGGCATGCCTGGGAAGTAAATCAGCGCGTACCCGATAATGACGAGCACTATCGAGACGCCTACGAGCAGCGGCATGAGAACGGGGCCGATGGAGTTCAGCAGCTTGTGGCGGCGCGAGCGCGACAGCCTGAAGGCCACGCCGCGGACCGCGCGCCAGATGGTGCGGTAGACCAGCTCGCTTACGGGCCCGCTCCTGCCCCGCGCCTGGAGTATCGTCAGGTAGATGTCGTCGATGACAAAGAAAAGAAGCACCGCACCCAGGATCGTAAAGAACGCCGTTTCCATTGAGTCAAGATTAAGGCAAAGGCTCGCCAGCTAACAAACTAAAATGCCCTCGAACCGGCGCGGAGCTTTCTAGTTGACCTGTGGGTTAAAGCGTGAGAAGCTGTCGCTTGTATATTCCTCGCCGGCCATTCTTTGGCGAAGCATTCACCGGCAGTAAATCAGACAAACGAGGTAAGAGATGATAAGGACTATCGTGCTCAACCGCGAGTCCAGGACTTTTAAGGAGATTGCAGACCCCGACGAGATCAGCCACCTCTGCACAGAAGCGCCTAACATCATCTGGGTCGATGTCGCGGACCCCACGGGCGAGGACTTCCACGAGCTTGCAAAGGAGTTCGGCTTTCACCCGCTGTCGATTGAAGACTGCCGCAACGAGCACCAGCGGCCCAAGGTCGAGGAGTTTCAAGGGTACTACTTCATAGTACTCTACGAAGCAGAGCTGATAATGGGCCGCCACCTTGAGCTGAGAGAGCTGAACATCTTCCTCGGCAAGAACTACCTGGTCACAGTCCACAGCCAGCCGATACGCGCGATAGAGACAGCCGAGCGGCTGTGGCGCGAGTGGAAAGACCTGGCCGAGCGCGGGACGGGCCTTCTCGCCTACCTGATGATTGACGTAATAGTCGACGATTACATGCCGCTGTTGGACGCGCTGTCCGACCGTATGGACGATCTCGAAGACCAGATATTCGTCGACTTTCAGCCCGCGGCGCTCGAAGAGATATTCCGCATAAAAAAAGAGCTGCTCTTTTTGCGGAGGTCCGTCACGCCGCTGCGCGATGTCTTTAACACGTTGCTTCGCCGCGAGCAGCCGATCTTTTCGCGCGAGACGCACGTCTATTTTCAAGACGTGTTCGACCACCTGATCCGCGTGGCCGACACGATCGACACGCTGCGCGACATGTTGAGCGCGACTATGGACGCCTACCTGTCGGTCTCCGGCAACCGCATGAACACGATCATGAAGCGGCTGACCTCTATCTCGACCATACTGATGTCGGTAACGCTGGTCGCGGGGATATACGGCATGAACTTCGAGTACATGCCCGAGCTGAAATGGAAATACGGCTACGTCGGGACGCTGCTTTCGATGGTCGTCATCGGCGTGGCTATTTATTATTATTTTCGCAGGATCAAGTGGCTATGAAACATTCCAGGATCGATAAGAGCTTACGGCGACTCCGGCGGCGGCGCGACGACCCCGAGAAGACTCGCGCCTACACGCCGGGCGAAATACACCGCCTGGCCCACGAGAGCGCTAAGAGCGTCGGGGTGATAAGGCCCGACACGGGGGACCTGAGCCTGCCCGCCGGGCTTGACGACATAGGCGAAGGCCAGCAGACGGACCACCCAGGCCGCGTCGTGCTTATCATCGTCATTATCGCCATGTTCTGGATAGGACTGATCACCTACTTCGTCGCACAGATGCCGGACGCCAAAGAGGCGCAACAGAATCTGATCGACGGGCGCGACAAGAGCGACGCGAACAGGTGAGCGAGAGGTAAGGTTTGTTACGATTTCAAAGCCGCGTTAAATGACGGTCACTGGTTGCGGGATTCGCCCTCGCGCGGCGCCGTGTAGCCGTTACGCGTGCGCGCGACCAGCCGCCGGCTGCCTGCGTTGACGTTGACTTTGACGGCCCGGAACGTGCCATCCTTTTTCGAGTTCGTTGGGTAATAGCCTATCGAATACTGCGTGCGAAGGTCGCTCGAAATCTGCTGCGCGATCGCGTGGACTTCCGTGAGCTCTTTGGGGAAGAAAGCCTTGCCGCCCGTCTCCTCCGCGAGCTGTTTGAGGAGGTTTTCAGCCTTCTCCTTGTCGCTCTTGCCGAAGACCCATGCCCCGTCTTTCGACAGGTCATTCGTAAACCCGATCAGGTAGATCTGAACGTCAGTCTCGCGCAGGTGATTGACCACCTCGTTGAACTTGTAGTAGCTGTCCTTGTCGATCCCGTCCGTCACGATAACGACGGCCTTGCGGCGGTTGCGCCCTTCTTTGCTGGCGTAGTCCGCGCCCAGGTAGAGCGCGTCGAGCATGGCTGTCTGCTTAGAGGCGATCAAGCCCTGTAGCGTGTCTACGACGTCGCCTATGTTGGTGGTGAACTCTTCGAGAAGCTCCGGCTGGTCTTTGAACTCAAGCACGGCGACCTCGTCGCCCTGGCGGCTCTCCTTGACCAGGCTCGAAGAGGCCTTGATTACGGTATCGAGCTTTGCGCGCATCGAGCCCGAAGTGTCTATGGCGAGCACCATCGAGACTTCTACCTGATCGCGGCTGAAGAACTCGATCTTCTGGGGTATCTTGTCCTCAAGCACCTGAAACTGATCCTGCTTGAGGTCCATGGCTGGGCGGTTCGACGGGTCGACGACCGTCACGTCAAGGATCACAAGGTTCGTGTCCAGCTTTATAGGGTCTTCTCTATCCTGCGGTTCGGGCTCCGACCTGTTGGTCTTCGGCAACTGGGGCTTGGTTTGGCTCTGGCTTTGAGCGAGGCCGAAGCTCGTGCCGCCGATAAACAAGGAGAAGGCCAGGACCGGAACAAGGACTGCTTTAATTCTACCCGCCACAGATTTCATACTAAAATTCTACTCCGCACCGATGGATTTGAAAACTGTCAAGGGGCGGAAAGAGCCGTCCGCTCATCCACGCCATAATCTGGGATGCCAAACGTGTGGCCCCTCGTTGCCGAGAGAATGGGCAAGCGGGCGGGGTGTTGCGACTTTTTTCTGCCGGGCTGGAGCTTAGTTTTCCTGCAAAACTTTCTTGAACGACTGATACCCTTCCTTGTAGGAGAGCGACAACCGGCCGAGCCCTTTGGGCGGGTTGACCTTGACCTGGACCTTATGCCACTTGGCCTGGCTCGTCACGTCGGACGGGTAAAACCCTATCGAGTACTGGTGGCGAAGCTCTAAGGCTATGCGCGTACAGATCTCGACAAGCTCGGGCTCGTTGTAGGCGTTGGGGAAGAAGGCGCGCCCGCCCGTCATACGGGTTATCTCTTCGAGTATCGAGCGGCCGAAGCCCGAGAGCGAGTCTGTGGCCGGGTCGGTTATGCCGATGGCGTAGACCTGCACGTCGGCCTCCTTGACGCGGTTGCGAAGCTCTTTGTAGGTGTAGCGGCTGTTGTTGTCCTGGCCGTCGGAGATCAGCAGAAGGGCTTTCTTATTGTGGCGGCCCTGCTGGACCTTCTCGACCGCGAGGTAGGCGGCGTCGTAAAGCGCCGTCGAGCCTTTCGGCTGGACGAACATCAGGTGGCTGGTGATCTGGTCGCCGGAAGGCGTGAAGTCCTGGACAAGCTTCGCGCGGTCGTTAAAGCCTATGAGGAAGAAGTCGTCGTCGTCGTGAGATGTTTCGATGAACCGCTTGAGCGCGCGGATCGAGCGGCCTATGCGCTCCTTCATAGAGCCCGACACGTCGTAGACGATGCCGAGCGAGACGGGCGCGTCCTCGTCCGAAAAATGGGCGATCTGCTGCTTGACCTTGTCGTCAAATACCTCGAAGTGGTCCTTGCCGAGCCCCGTCACGAACCTGTTGTAAGGGTCCGTCACCGAGATGATGACGTTGACGATCGCCGTGCTCAACTGCACGCGGTCCGTAGCCTGGTTCGTTTTCAGCGGCTTGACCTCGGCGGGCTTCGCCACCGCTTTCTCGTCGGCCGTCGTAGGCGCCGGGGCCGGCTCGCCGCTTTTGGCTTTTATCGGCTCTGGGCTCTGAGGCTGCGGCGCGGGCTTGTTGTTGTCTTGGGATGTGGCGCTGATCGGCGAGAAGGTGACGGCTGTCAGCAGAGCCAGGAAGGCGAAAGCTAATCTCTTCTTCATGTCAATAACTCCCGGAGATCGCGTAGCCTTTAAGCAAGCGACCGCTCTGTGACGTCTTCAAAGCAGATTGACTAAGAACACGAGCCAGCAGCGCCGCTCTGATTATGATGAAGAAACAACTGCGAAGCTTGATCGAAACCTTGTGATGATCGGACGCAGTTTTGAATTCCCTCGCGCGCCCTACGGTTTCATTCTAACACAAATCCACTCACTGGCAAGCGTGACCGAAGCTTCCGCGAGATCAACGGCTCTTCAACGCATCGAGGTTCGCGACCGTCATCCAAAACTCAGGCCCGTGCTCGCTCTTCAACAGGCGCAGCCTGTCGGCCACGGGGTCGTATTCCCATTCGGTCGCCAGGAACAGGCTCGGCCACCTGTGGTAATGAAAACCGAGCCGCCACCTGCCGCCTTTCATCTCGGCCGCGTCCCAACCGAGCGGCTCAATCCTTCGCAGCCCCTCCGCGTTCGTGGCCTGCTCGATCATCTCCCCTAACGTCCTGGTCGCGCGGCTGCGCTCGAACTCCGGCGTCGCCCCGAGCGCCTTCGCAATGACCTCCCTCCCGTCGGGCCGTGTGAGCCGCTCGGCCTCTCTGATCGCAGAGAGCCTAGGGTCCGTGCGGGGCTCGCTCGACGGCCGGTAGGCGGCCTTACTGAGCGTGTCCGATCTGCCGGAGGGGAAGCTCGGCACAAGGATGAGTTCGGGCAGAAGAGTCGCAATCACGGCGGCGCCGAGTATTAGGGCCACGAAGCCCGCTATTCGTAAGATCGAATTGATTCTCATGAGCCTTGAGTCTTTACCGCGAAGTTAATTCGATCGGGATCATTATAGCCCGAAGATGATTTATGGTATAGTCAACTCTCGCGGCGCGTCCGCATCGAACTTATGTCTGGGCTCTTATCTATAGTCATCCCCGCCTACAACGAAGGGAAGCGTATCGGGCGTTCGCTCGAAGAGATACTCGCCTTCGTTTCCGGCCGCAGTCAGCCTTCGGAGGTGATCGTCGTCGACGACGGCTCGACCGACAAGACGGGCGAGATAGTCAAGGACTTCGTCGAGCGGTACAACGCCGCCGGCCACGGGCTCAGGCTTTTGACTAACGACCCGAACCGCGGCAAGGGCGCGAGCGTGCGGCGCGGCGTGGCGGCCGCGCGCGGGGAGGTAATACTCTTCACGGACGCTGACCTCTCGTCCCCAATAACCGAAGCGCCCAAGTTAATAGATCCGATCATCGAAGGGCGCGCAGACGTAACGTTCGGCTCGCGGGCGTTGAACCGAAAGCTCATAGGCGTGCGCCAGTCGCTCGTCCGCGATTTCGGCGGGCGCGTCTTCAACCTCTTTATGAGGACCATAACCGGGCTCAAGTTCAAAGACACGCAATGCGGGTTCAAGGCCTTCCGCCGCGAAGGTGCTTTGCCGGTCTTTACGGCCCAGCGGATAGAGCGCTTCGGCTTCGATCCGGAAGTGCTCTACATCGCCAACAAGCGCGGGCTGAGACTGCTGGAAGTCCCCGTCGCATGGAATCACTGCGAGGACAGCAAAGTAAGTTACCTGCGCGACTCCGTCAAGATGTTCACCGACCTGATCTATATACGCCTGAACGACCTCGGGGGCCGTTACGACGCCGCGCCGGGCGGCCCCGCGTCGGAAAGTCAAGCGGCCGAGGGCGCGACCAAACAATCTTAGAACAAAAAAAAATGGGCGGAGCGATGATGCTCCGCCCTAACCGCTCAAGCGAGCAATCTGAAGATTCACGGAGCCGGCGCGTCCGCCCGCGTCACTGCTGGCTCAGTAGCTGGTTTGCCGCGCCGGGCGTCGCGTTGCCAGCGAATACGTTGTTCTGGAACGAGGCTACTGTCGTCCCGGCGGCGACGTTGATCCCTACGTTGTTGTTGAGTATGGCTGAGTTCGATAGCCGTACTGTGGCCGAACCGCTGAACCCCGACACGCCCGTGCCGTTGTTGCTCACCAGCGTCTTCTCGACGTTTATCACCGAGGTGAGCTCCGCCACTATGCCTATGCTTGTGTTTTGAGACACGATAGAGTCGCTGATAGACGTGGTGCCCGACAGCGTGTCGACCCCGAACTGGCAGGCTTGCAGCCTCACGTTATAAAGCGACGCCGTCGCCGTGCCGGTGCTGGTCTGCACTCTCACGCCCGCTATCCCGCAGTTGGTAATGGTGCTGTCTTTGACCGTGAGGTTACCGCTGTTGGCGCCCATGTTCATGTCTATGCCGTTGCTGGTGAACCCGTGAATGCTCACGTTCTCTACGTGAAGATTCTTTCCGGCGAGGTAGCGTATGCCGTTAATCCCGTTGCCGACACCGTTGATCAAAATGTTGCGTATCCTTACCGTGTCGTTAGCGCCCGCGTTGACGATTATGCCGTTGACCGTCGCCGCCGTTATCGAGCCTTTGACGCCGCCGCCTTCTATGGTGATCGCTTTAGTAATCGTCACAGCGCCGAACCCTGCCGGGTCGAGGACGGAGATCTCGCCGCCCGCGGCCGTCTTAGAGATGGCGCCGGCGAAGGTCTTGCAGGGAGCCGTGCGGCTGCAAGGGTTGGCGTCATCGCCTACGCCCGACACCCACGTCCTCGTCGCTTGAGCATGCGCCATCGAGCTAAAGAGAAAACATACGGCTAATACTGCGAGTGCATTTAACATCAATCTAATCTTCTTCATGGTTTTTCTCCTTCAAATCTTCATGTCGAGCGTAGAGAATCTGTTTTCTCTCTGACCTCGTCGCTAATTTAAGTGCCATTGAATTAGCATTGCATCAATGGTGAATTACTATGTTCCCGCCTCCCAGCACGGCCGTCGGGTTCGCCGAGTCGGAGGCGCCCATCTGGTTGTCATAAACGACAGCGTTGTTGTTGTTCTTGTCCCAAATCTTTAGTCGGAACTTGTCGGCGCCACCGCCCCCGCTGATGTTCCCATCAATGGCCGTCAGCATGAAGCCGTAGTCGCCGCTGTTGTTCACCTTGCCCGAGCCCTTGAACTGTAGCTTGGCGCCCGTTATCACCAGCCACTCGTAGCTCGTGCTGTGGAAGTTGAAATTGCCGAACCTGAACTCCGTCTCGCCCCTCGGGGTCGTCTCCCCGTTGTGGTACTTGGCGTTGAACCCGAAGTTGGCCCTGCCTGTACGGTTCGGATCGGCGACTAACGAGCCGGCGGGCGAGGTTATCCACCCGCCTCCGGTTACGAACTCGCCTTCGGGGTCGAAGATGACGATGATTACGGGCTGGCCGCCGATGGTGTCGGCGATCGTCACGTTGCCGCAGTCGTCCGTTACTTTGACCTTGACCAGGAAGACGCCCGTCGTCGTGAAGGCGAAGTCCAGATTCGCCGTGCCGGCCGACTCGACTACAGTGGCCGACGCAGTGATGGCGTCCAACATCCACTCGGCCGTGTGCGTGTCTCCCATGTTGTCGGCGAATGTGGCCCTGAAAGGAACCGGGGTATTGACCTGGAAGAGCGACCCCGTAGCCGGCCCGGTTATGGTCACGGCCGGGGCAGGGTTCGTGACCGTCACGGTCTGCTGACAAGTCACGAAATTCCCGGACAGGTCGGTCGCCTTCCACGTGATGACGGTAACGCCTACGGGGTAGAGCGCGTTCAACGCCGCGTTGTCGCTGCGCGTGCCGACAATAGACGCGATGCCGCAATTATCCGTGGCCGTAGCCGGGCCGGGGGTGAGAATGGCTCCGCACTGGCCTGGCGCATTATCGACCGTGGTTATGTTCGCCGGGCAGGTAATGACGGGCGGCGTCGACTCCGTTACCTGCACGGTAGCGGTGCAGGTCGACTCATTACCCGAATCATCTATAACGCGTATGAGCACGGCGGTGTTGCCGACACCTACGAGCTCGCCTTCGGGCGGCGACTGAACGATTGTGACCGAAGAGCAGTTGTCTGTCGCCGTGACTTGAGTGGTGAGGTCGGGTATCTCGGCCATGCATTCCGAGTTTGCCTCTATGGTCCTGTTTGGAGCGCACGCCGTTATCGTCGGCGGGACCGTTTCGACGACGGTCACAGTGAAGCTGCAAGTGGCGTCATCAGCCCCCGTGCAGGTGACAACGGTTTGGCCCACAGGGAAGGAGGCGCCGGAGGCCGGCGTGCAGGTGACGGTTTCGCAGTCGCCTACGGTCGTCGGCTGAGAGTAAGTGACGGTAGCCGAACAACTGTTGCCGGAAGCCGATTTGGTGATGTTGGCGCCGCAAGTCAGCGCGCAGAGGACCTCGCTCTCGTTCACTATGACGTTGAAGCTGCAAGACGCAGAGTTGTTCGAAGCGTCGGTCGCCGTGCAGGTGACTGCCGTGGTCCCTATCGGAAAGGAGGAGCCCGACGCCGGCGAGCAGGCGACGCTGACCGACGAGCAATTGTCTGTAGTCTCGGGCTCAGGATAATCGACCCTGGCCGTGCTGCCTGGGGCCGCTTCGGTCGTAACGTCGCTCGGGCAAATAATCGTGGGCGCAACCCCATCGTTTCCGGTAACCGTGACCCTGAACTGGCACGGGTCGCCGGTTGCGCCCGCGCAGGTGACCGTAGTCGTACCCGAAGGGAATATTGATCCGGGCGGCGGGCTGCATTCGATCGAGCCGCAGTTGGTGCCCGTGCCCGTCGCGGGCGAATAGTTCACCGCCGCCGTGCATTGACCGCCCTCGGCCGCATGAGTGATGTCGCCCGGACAGGTGAGCGTGCAGTTCTCGGCGCTGCCCGTGACCACTGTAATCCAGCTCGCCGTGTTGTCGGGCGCGTGCAATTCATTGGTCGAGCTTGCGACCGTCGCGGTGTTTGTGATCTCTGTCTCTTCCGGCGTCGCGGAGTTCACGGCGTAGGTGATTGAGAAGACGGCCGAAGCGCCCGAGGCTAGCGTCGCTATAGTGCAGACCGTCGCGCCAGTGGCGCTGCCCGATGTCGGGTTTGTGCAGGTGGCCGCCGGGCCGGAGACTTGTGATTCGGAGACGAATGTGGTGTTGGCAGGCACGGCGTCCGTCATCACAACGTTCTGCGCATTATCCGGCCCGTGGTTTGTCACAGTGACTGTGTAAGTGATGTTCGTCCCTGCGGCGGCTTGAACGGGGCCGGTCTTTGTGACCGAAACGTCTGCGGAGGCGGTTGCGGGGTTCCGAACGATAAAGCGCGCGGAGGCTCGCCCGGCCCCGCGGTTGTCTATCGTCTTAACGGTCCAGGTGCCGACCTGTGCGAACGGGCCTGTCGCGGGGATGGTGAAGCTGTTGCTCTGCGGGCTAGTTAAAACGTTGACCTGTTGAGCGACGACGCCGTCGGGCGCGACCCACTGGATGCGGCGCTGGCGCTGACCGGAGATCGGCGGCACAGTGTCTGTCGCTACTGCGCAGACAGTCTCGCCCAGGTTGAAATCCGCGTCGGGCGTCGTGCAGTTGGGCGCGAACGTGTTTATAGCTTCCGTGGCCGCGATGACCTGACCGCCGTGCGACAGGCGGTTGTCCGGCAGAAGGGAGATGCTGGAAAGGACTAGAGCCGTGATCGCTATGGATAGAATCGATCGCGCGCCGGGCCGGCCAGATAATCTGATTAATCTCTTAGTGCGGCGAGAGGAATTGCTCTTTTGAAATACCGTCTTCTTAAAATCGTCGGCAAGTCGGGGTACAGAGAATCTGAGAAGGTCCATTTCCATTTCTCCTTCGGAACATGTGCGTTTTATAACCTGAGGGAATGGCCAGAATCAGGTTGGGCCAATGCGCCTACCTCGATTACAGCGGAATCGCTTCCATAGTAATCTTTATTGCAGCGCGTATCCTATGCATGTTGTCTGTTGGTGTCAAGCTAAATCTCGGTAATATTTATCTCATATGCTTTTGAGTTGGCGGGCACGGGCGCAGAGTTTGATTTCAGGCGCGGGCGTATGCTAATACGTTTCAGGAGCTTTACAGATGCGAGCGACGAATGGCTGTAGGCTGAATGTCAACATAGATCACATCGCGACGATCAGGCAGGCGCGCAGGACTTTCGAGCCGAGCGTAGTGGCGGCCGCCGTGCTGGCCGACATGGCGGGCGCGAGCGGCATCACCATCCACCTGCGCGGCGACCGCCGCCACATACAAGACGACGACGTGACGACGCTTCGCCTCGTGGTCAAGACCCACCTGAACATCGAGATGGCCGTGACCGACGAGATGATAAGCATCGCGCGCAGCGTCCGGCCCGAGGCGGCGACGCTCGTCCCCGAGCGCGCCGAAGAGGTGACGACCGAAGGCGGTCTGGACGTTACAAGCCACGAGCAGGAGGTTAGCCGCGCCGTCTCCGAGATCAAATCGGCGGGCGTGCTCGTGAGCATCTTCCTCGACCCCGACACCGCGCAGATCGAAGCCGCCCACCGCGTCGGGGCGGACCAGATAGAGATTTGCACGGCCACCTACGCAGAGCTGACAGACCCGACGAAGAAGGCTGACGCCGCGAGCGTAGAAGCCGAGGTTCGCCGCATCGCGGACTCGGCGCGGCTGGCCGAAGGGCTGAACCTACAGGTCGCCGCGGGCCATGGGCTGAGCTACAGAAACGTCAGGGCAATCGCCGCGATCCCCCAGATCGGAGAGCTGAACATAGGTCATAACATAGTGGCGCGGGCGGCCCTCGTAGGGATGGAGCGGGCCGTGCGCGAGATGATCGCGGCGATCAACGGCCAGTTACTATAAGAAAATGAGCCGCGCGACTTCCAGATAGCCGCGCGGCTTTTGACCAACTCAAAGGAGGACAATGGGCAGAGATACGTAAGCGCATGACGTTAAGTATGATTCCCCGGCTCGCTCTTGCGCGCTTAAACCATTCGATCTCTCGCCTCTTAAGAATTGCAATCGCCGGGCCAGACGCTAATCGAACAAGAACGGCCTTTTTCACATCCGATTGAGGAAATACTCTACAGGCAGGCATGGTCAGTCCTGAGTCAAAAGTCCTGAGTCCTGAGCGAAGAATTATTACTCAGAGAGCGTCAGGAGCGAATCAATAGGAAGCCTCGAAGAGGCGTAATTCAATAGCCAGGGGCGCCGCCCCTGGAAACGGGTTGATAGTAATGAGAAGCCCTGAAAGGGCGCGATACTTATGTCGCCCTTTCAGGGCTTCTTGTTGTATGACGTGTTACCCGGCGCGATGCGCCGGGCTATTGAATATCGCCCCTACGGGGCTTTCTAACGATTAGCTCATCCCGCGATGCGCCGGGCTATTGAATATCGCCTCTTTGAGGCTCTATTGAATAAAGCCCTTTCACGGCTTTTTCTCCCACTTCTCAGACATACTCTCTCAGCACTCAGCACTGTCATTTCTCTCTAGGCTGGTAGCTCGTCAGGTTGCACGACCTGTCGGCGTGGCGCTCGATGGCGAGCGCGATAAGTCGGTCGATCAATTCGCCGTAGGATATGCCGCTGGCCTCCCACATCTTGGCGTACATGCTTATGGACGTGAAGCCGGGCATTGTGTTCAACTCGTTGGTGACGACGCGATTCGTGCCGCGCTCGACGAAGAAATCGACTCGCGCCAGCCCCGACCCGTCTATCGCTTGAAACGCTGTTATAGCACTGCGCTGGATTCGCTCTGTAATCTTGGCGGGCAGTTTCGCGGGGACATCGGTCCTCGACACGTTATCGATATACTTATCTTCATAGTCGTAAAACTCATGGCCCGTCAGTATCTCGCCCGGCAGGCTCGCAACCGGGTTGTCGTTGCCAAGGACGCTGACCTCTATCTCGCGGCCTACGACCGCCCGCTCGACGATTATCCGGCGGTCGTAACGCGCGGCGTCCTTGATCGCCTCGCGCAGCTCCTCTTTGTCATGCGCCTTCGAGATGCCGACCGACGAGCCGAGGTTCGCGGGCTTGACGAACGAAGGATACCCAAGCGTGCGCGAGACGCGCTTGATGATCGCGTCGGGGCTCTGCTCCCAGGACGAGCGCAGGAACCATTCGTAGGGCGTCACGGTCAAGCCTGCCCGCTCGAACAACTGCTTCATGACGATCTTGTCCATGCCCGTCGCCGACGCGAGCACCCCGCAGCCTACGTAAGGCACGCCCGCCATCTCAAGCAGCCCCTGAATAGTCCCATCCTCGCCATACGTGCCGTGAAGGACCGGAAAGACCACGTCGAGCGGCATGCTAGACTCACCTCGCCCATCCGCGCCGAGACGCATAAGCCCCTGCCGCGTCGGGTCGCCGAGTATCGCCACCTGCTGATGATTGTTCGACTCCATGACGGCCTGCGGCAACAGCGCCGCCGCGTTGCCGCTTACGAGCCACCGCCCTTCCGGCGTTATGCCTATCGGGACGACTTCGTATTTGGATTTGTCTATAGCGTTGATTACAGATTCGGCTGACCTTAGCGAGACTTCGTGCTCGCCCGACCTGCCACCGAAGATGACTCCTACCCTCAGTTTTTTATTCAACGATGACCCCTGTCGATCACATGATTTTTTTGCCGAGCGCAGAGAGTATGAACTCCACGGCCAGTTGCGCGGTCTGGTTCGCGGTGTCGTACATAGGGTTCACCTCGGTGAGCTCGACCGAAAGCACATGGCCGGAATCCGACATCTTCTCCATAGCGAGGTGGCCTTCGCGGTATGTCGCGCCGCCGCGCTCGGGAGTGCCGACGCCCGGCGCGTAGAACGGGTCTATGAAATCCATGTCCATAGTCACGTGAAACCCGGCCGTGTTGCGCGAGGCGATCTCTATCGCCTCTTCGATCACGTCGGCCATCCCGCGCTCGTCGACTTCGCTCATAGTGAAGACGCGGACTCCGAGCGTCTTAATGAGCTCGCGCTCGCCTGGGTCGACGCTGCGCGCGCCGATGACTACGGCATTCTCGGGCAACAGCTTCGGCGCGAACCCTGAAACGTGTGTCAGCTCCGTCGGCCCCTGCCCTAAAAGTGCGGCCAGCGGCATGCCATGGATGTTCCCCGAAGGCGTGGTCTGCGGCGTGTTGATGTCCGTGTGAGCGTCGAGCCAAACGATGCCGATCCTCTTCTCCCGTTTCCGGTAGAACGAGGCCACCCCGGCCGCGCTGCCTATGGCTATCGAATGATCCCCGCCCAGGACGACCGGCACGGTCTCATCTTCGAGCGAGGCTTCGACCATCGAAGCCAGCTCCTCGCTTGCGGCGGCGATCTCGGGCAGGTAGCGCGCACGCGTTGTGGCTTGAGTGAGGGCCTCGGGAGGATTCACATGCACGTTACCCGCGTCGGTCACCTCATGCCCGAGCAGGGCTATGGCCTGATTAAGCCCCGCGATCCTGATGGCTGACGGCCCCATATCGACGCCGCGCCGGCCGGCCCCGAGGTCCATAGGGACGCCAATTATCTTAACCTTTTTCATAAAACTCCTTCCGACAACAATATTATTCTCCCATTCAGATTGACCGGCCGCAAGACTTGACAATCCGGGCAAAAAAAAGAGGCTGCCCGTGAGCAGCCTCTGAGGACCTCATTCAGGAGGTATAAAGGTTACAAGGAGGATCGAACTTTATAAGCCTGCTACGTCGTCGCCGGAAGCCGAGGCGGGCATCACGCTGTATTTCTCGGCCTCGCGCGCGACCGTTATCGCCGCAAGTATCTTCGGCACGTAGTTGAGCGTCTCTTTAGGGAGAAGGTTCTTCTCGTGAAGCTCCCAGAAATTCGCGCGGCCATTCTTGACGACCGCTTCCATCACGCGCGGCTCGCCGCAGTTGTAAGCGGCCATCGCCAGCGCCCAGTCGCCGAAGATCGTGTAGAGGTCGCGCAGGTAAGTGGCGGCCACTCGCGTCTGCTTTCGCGCGTCAAACCTCTCGTCGTTGCCCGCCTCGACCGTCAGGCCGTAGTCGGTCGCCGTGCGCGGTATGAACTGCCAGATGCCAGCCGCCGCCGCGGGCGAGCGCGCTTCGGCATGCCATACGCTCTCTACGTGGGCGAGCCACACGAGGTCTTCGGGCAATCCCGCCTGGCGAAACTCTTGACGGGCCATCTCTAGGTACTGGCTGCTGCGGTCTATGCCTATCGTCATCGTCCTGCGGCCGCCCTGAGTCGCCGTGTACCAATTAATCCACTTATCAATGGCCGCGTTCTTCTCGAAGGCCATGTCGTTGACCGTCAAACGAGAACCGTTCTTCTTGACGGCCGGGCTAGTCTCGGCAACGACCTCGGGCATGCGCGGGTCGGCGTTTGCCGCCGTCTCGGCGGTTTGAGTCTCTTCCATAGGGCTGCCGACGTAGTCCTTCAAGCGCGCCCACATGCTGCCGGGCTTCTGTTTCTCCGAGCCTGTCGACTCGTTAGCCGAAAGCTTCTCGGTTTTGACCGACGCGGCGTTGCGGCTCGCGCGATTCACGACGCGCACGCCGGAGCCATGCTCGGGAAGGAAGGCTTCGCCCGTGATGCGCTTCTGCACGCGCCTGTTGTACTCGGCCAGCTTCTGATTTGAGGCTGCCGCATCGGCGAGCAGGTTGAGCGCCTTATCAAAATCTTTTCGCTGGCGGCTGAGGCTGCGCGGGGCAATGGGCTCCGCCTGCTCTACGGTCGCGCCCACTTCGATGGCCGACAACGCGGAGTGGTCTAACAGCGTTCTGTCGCCCGCGCCCGTGAAGAAGAAGATGCTCAAGCCGAGCGCAAGGGTCGCGCTGCCGGTCGAGACGACCTTTCGTTTGCGCGAAGATTTGAAGAAACCTAGATTAAGATTTGACAGGACGGATCGATATAGCTTCATTGATACTCCCACTTGATCTGTACCGGGCTAGCCGGTGAGTTCCCTTCAACTGTTAACGTGATTTTGGAATATGGGACGCAATCGCGCTTTTCTGAGGGTGGCCCTTTTGAACAAGCTATTGATTCTTACCCATACCCTTTGCTCGCCGTTACGCCTGAATCATCGCGACCAACTAAATACTAACAGAGTCACAACCCGCAGTCGATATATGAACCTTTATTGTAATGGATTCGCAAGAAAGGCGGGCGAGCCGCTAAACGGTTTAGCAGCCGCATTTACAGGCGTGATTGAGAAGCGACGATCTCTTTGGAGTGCGGTGAGGAGTTGCCGCACTCCAAGGATCACGTGCTGTTATTTTTTCGGCTTTATCGCTGGCTGGCCCCTGTGCGTGTCCAGGTATTTTCCCAGCAATGATTTCTTATAAGCCTGGCGGATGTCGGAAGAGACCGGGGTCGCGGCCGCCGACCTTGCCTGAGCCTTCGGCTGGGTTGGGGTCTGAGACTCATTTGACGATTTAGAACTGGCCGTTTTCTTCGTAGCCGCGGAAGCCTTGGCCGCCGCCTGGCCCCGGCTGATGTCTGCTTTAGTTCTGCTCTTAGCCATATTCCTCGTTCCTTTAACTCATCCTTTCTCGTCCACGGTATTCGGCAAAAAGATAAGTGTGCCATATCAGTGCCGCATATGACCAGCACGTCATTGGCACTTTCTTACTTCGCCGCTGTTATCGTCGAAGTTCTCAACCCCATCAAGACAGATGACTACGCGCTTGACGGTCGGGAACTGTTTAAGCGTGCGTTCGACGGCCTCCCTGAAACGCCAGGGGGCCAGGTCGCCGGGCCAGCGCGGGCAGTCGGCGCACTTCGAAGCCAGGCTGATGCGCGCCGTCCCCCCATCGATCTCCAGCGCCTTTATCGAAAGCCCTTCCGCGTAAGGCGAGCGCAATCCCCTGCTCTTCTCTTCGTCGGTCGGCCCGGCGATCAACGCCTCTATAGCGCCCCGCGCGGGCGTCGTCACGCTGACCATCCTGAAGACGGGCACGAGCGCGAGCAAGTTCTCGCTGGCCGCCCGCCGCGAGCGGGATGGCTTTTTCGATTCGAGGTCCTCTTCGGTGAAGAAGTATACGCGGACTTGCCTCTTGTCCGGGCGTGCGCGCTGAGTGTAGGCGCAGGGCGACCCGGCGAGAAGGGCAAGAGCAGTTACGGTCGTCAGAATGACCCGGGTGGTCTTCATCGGTTTCAAGGCTTCAGGCGGTAGAGCATGCGCGGGAACGGGATCGTCTCGCGTATGTGCTCGATGCCGCAAATCCATGACGTACAGCGCTCGATCCCCATCCCGAAGCCGCCGTGCGGGAACGTGCCGTACTTGCGGAGGTCCAGATACCAGTCGAACGCCTCTTCCGGCAAGTTGTGCGCGTGAATCTGCTTGAGCAAGAAGTCCAGGTCTTCGGCTCGCTGGCCCCCGCCTATCACCTCGCCGTAGCCTTCGGGCGCGAGCACGTCGACGCTCAGCGAGAGTTCGGGCCGCGTCGGGTCGGCCTTCATATAAAAAGCTTTCACGGACGCCGGGTAACGGTGGACCATCACGGGCCGGTCGAACTGGCTCGACAGGTAGGTCTCGTCGGGCGACCCGAAATCGCCGCCCCACTCGAACCGCGTCTCAACCTCGCCGCGCTCGTGCGCCTCCTGTAGCATGCGGACCGCGTCGTCATACTGTAGCCGCGGGAATGGCTTTTGGATCTGTTCGAGCTTCGACGTGTCGCGCTCAAGCTCCTTGAGCTCCAGCCGCCGGTTCTCCAGCACACGGCCGACGACGAAGGTGAGAAAGTCTTCGGCCAGGTCCATTATGTCGTCAAGCTGGGCGTAGGCCACTTCGGGCTCCACCATCCAAAACTCGGTCAGGTGGCGGCGCGTCTTCGATTTTTCGGCGCGGAAGGTCGGGCCGAAGGTGTAGACCTTGCCGAATGCCGCCGCCGTCGCCTCGTTGTAGAGCTGGCCCGATTGCGTCAGGTACGCCTTCGCGTCTTCGAAGTAATCGACTTCGAAAAGCGTAGTCGTCCCCTCGCAGGCGGCGGGCGTGAAGATCGGCGTGTCCATCAGCAGAAAGCCGTTCGAATCGAAATAGTCTCTCACGGCGCGAATCACCTCGGCGCGGATGCTCAGTATGGCGTGCTGTCGTCGAGAGCGGAGCCACAGGTGGCGATGGTCCATCAAGAACTCGACGCCGTGCTCTTTCGGGGTTATCGGATAGGCTTCCGCGACGTGTACGACTTCAACGCCCACCACGTCTAGCTCGTAGCCGCCCGGCGCGCGCTCGTCTGCGCGCACTTTGCCGCGGACGATGATCGACGACTCTTGCGTCAGATGCTCAAAGTCGTTCCAGACCTGTTCCGGAACGCCCTTCTTAAAGACCACGCCTTGAATGATGCCCGACCCGTCTCTTATCTGCGGGAAGATCAGCTTCCCGCTTGAGCGTAAGTTGTAGAGCCACCCTTTGATGGTCACTTCCTCGCCTACGTGCTTCGAGACATCCCTGATGTAAGTCTGCTCCATATAAGCTCCCGTTAGAGGTTTATCGAATACCGTGCTGAGCGCAAAGGTTTATCCTACTACAGGTGCGGTGACAGGTGGCAAGCGGCAAGAAAAAAACTCCGTCGCTTCGGTGACTTCGCGGGCCGGTTGGACTATAATGACGCGCAGCCCCACTTACTTAAAACGCCAAAGAGAAAGGTAAACAGAGAGCAGCTAGACGGTCCTTGCGTTTTAATGATGAGGTCGAGCCATGAAGATTTGTCCGCAGTGCCGCGAGCAGTTCGAAGACGAATTAAAATTCTGCACCTTCGACGGGGCAGTGCTGCGCCCGCAGGGCGCAAGCCCTATGACCGCCACGGGCTCCGGCAGATACAAGACGCAGACTAGCCCCAGACTGCCTTCATACGATGTCGCGGAGTATGATTACCGAACCGAGCCGCGCAGGAACGGCTGGAAGACGGCCTTCTTTTTCCTGCTCGCGATAAACTTGATAGCGGGCGGCGCGCTTGCGATGTACCTCTTGATGAGGGCGCAGCCGAAGCCGGCGGCGACTCCAGTCGCGGCTGCGACAACTCAACCGGCCCCGACCGAAGCGGCCGCGACCGTCGAAGAGGCGGAGGCGCCGAAGCCGCCTTCCGAGATGGCGCGCGAAGAGCTGATGAAGATACTCCCCCGCAACCTCCTGCGCCGGTTCCACGCCGGAGAGCAGTCGCAAGGGACGCCCGACGATCTAAGGGTAATCAAGGACGAGATGGGCGAGCACGTTGTCTTGCTCGGCACGGGTCGGCTCGACGGCCCGTCGCGCACGCCGGCCGAAAGAATACTCGTCTTGAAGTACGAAGAGAACGAATTCAAAGACGTGACGCGCCAGGCGCTCCCGAACGCTTATGCGTCGGGCGCGGTGGCCGGCGAGCAGGCCGACGTGAAGTTTGACGAGACGGGCGTGAACCTCTTGATTCACGAGCCCGCCTCTTCGAAGGCGGTCGTCGCCGAGTGCGCGCAGTGCGAGCACTCTTATCAACAGGTGAAGCTCGAATGGAAAGGCGCGCGCTACGGCGAAGCGGCGCGCGCCTGGGAGAACGATCGTTACACGGCTTTTTATGTCGTGGCCGACGCGCTGGAGAAGCGGCGCATCGATGCGCGCGCGCGGCCGCTCATTGATAAATCGCTCGACCCGATCATCGCGCAAGGCTTCGCGCGCAACGGCAAGGACGGATGGACCGTCGAAGTGCAGAGCGAAACGCAGGGCGACCAGGCGGCCTACGAGCTCAACAACGGCGACGAGCGGCTGCTGATCCGTGTCAGCCGCGTAAACGGCCAGTGGAGAGCCGTACAGATCGACGACGGATTTTGAAATGTAGCGCACCCGTACACATCCCTAAGGCCGAGTGTATGCGATAAGTCTCCTCCAAGACCTTTTTTCAACATTTAACAACTGGCATTGCTGTTGCACTCCGAGTAGTCGCAGGCAATAGTGCTTGATTACTTACAGGAGGAAACAACAATGGCCGATAGGATTATAGAAGAGCATGTGCACTCGGATGGCGGCAGCGGGATGACCGCGCTGGCGATAGTGCTGTTCGTCCTCGTATTGCTCGCGGTGCTTTATTTCACAGGAGCCTTCGGAAAGATGTTCGGCACGAAGAAGACGGAAGTCGACATCAACATCAACAAGCCCGGCGTCGTTCTACAGTTGCGTTAAGAGTTTTTGGGGCCGTGACGGCATCTGAGATCTCAAATTTCAAATTTGAAATTTCAAAGCCCGTCACGGCTTCAATTTGCTCAGGAACTCTTCGTTGTCGCGCGTATCGCCGAGCCCTTTGAGCAGCAGCTCCATAGCTTCCACAGATTTTTTTCCCGCAAGCGCGCGCCGCAGCAAATGGACCTGCGGGACGTGCTCGGCGTCAAACAGCTTCTCTTCTTTGCGAGTGCCCGACTTCGAAATATCGATGGCCGGGAAGATGCGCCGTTCGGCGAGCTTTCTGTCTAAGACTATCTCAAGGTTTCCGGTCCCCTTGAACTCCTGAAATATCACCTCATCCATCTGGCTGCCCGTGTCTATCAACGCCGTCCCGATTATCGTGAGCGACCCGCCCTGCTCGGCTTTCCTCGCGGCCCCGAAAAACTTCCGCGGGAACTCCATCGCGCGCGTGTCGACGCCGCCCGTCATCGTGCGCCCGCGACGGCTCGTCTCGCGGTTGGAAGCGCGCGCGAGTCTCGTTATCGAATCTAAGAGCATCACCACGTCCTGGCGGCATTCGACCATGCGCTTGACGCGCTCAAGCACCAGCCGCGCGACTTGCAGGTGAAGGTCGGAGCCCTGGTCCGCCGACGAAGCGATCACCTCCCCGCGCACCCTTCGCTTCATGTGCGTGACCTCTTCGGGGCGCTCGTCGACGAGCAGAACGACCAGATGAGTCTCGGGATGATTGTCCGCGACCGACTCGGCGATGTTCTCGATGAGAGTGGTCTTCCCGGTCTTCGGAGGCGCGACGACAAGGCCGCGCTGCCCCTTCCCGATGGGCGAGATCAGGTCGAGCACTCGCATAGACATGTTGTCGTTGCCTTCCGAAAGCTCCAGCCGCTCGGTCGGGTCTACGCTCGTCAGCGAGGTGAATTCCGGCACGTCGCGGTATTGATCCGCGTTAAGCCCGTTCACCTTCTCGACCGTAGAGAGCTGATCGGCCTGGCTGCGGCCGCGCCCGTTCGGCGACGGGGCCGCGCTCCCTTCGACGTGAACGCCCTCGCGCAAAGAGAATCTTTGAATCAGGTTGCGCGGGACGAAAACATCCTTGGGGCCGGGCAAGTAGTTGTTGTCCGCCTGTCTGAGAAACCCGAAACCTTTTTCGTTTATCTGAAGAACTCCAGAAGCCGTCTGTTGAGAATCCATTAATATCTCCGGAATGTGTCTAGGTGTTAAGAGGGCATCTCAAGCATCACCTCGGCGCGGCCCAGCATCACTTCGCGGCCGAAGTCTGTAAGGCTCACGGTCGGGTACGCGCCCTTGTCGACGCTGATGCAGTCGGCCTGGATCAACGCCTTGATGAAGAGAGTTATCTCGTCCTGCGTCATCTCTCGAAGCAGCCCGTAGGTCGAGAGCTTATCGAGATCGTGGTCAAGCACCTGCTTCGCCGTCGAGCCGCGAAGCACCGCCGCGACAGTCCCCTTGCCGAACCTGCTCTTCAACCTCGCGACGCAGCTCAGTATCTTCACGACGACCAGCGCCTCTCCCTCGCTCAGCGCGCGCGCGGCCGCAGGGGTCGCGACCTCCCTCGCTTCGCTCTTCGAGGTGGCGCGTGCGGCCTCGGCCTTTTTCCTCAGATCGCTCCGCAATTCCCTGCCCGTCGGGGCCTGCTCGATGATGAATCGGTCTATCTGCGTCGCCTCGGCCATCTTTGACGCCGGAGCCGAGCGCCCTACGGTCAGAGTGCCGGAAGCAACCTTCGCATCCGTCCTTGCGCCGGCGATGGCGGAATCGGCATCGGGCGCGCAGTACGAGCAGGTCCCGCAGTTGGCCAGGTGCTTGCGGTCGCCAAAGTAATTCAGGATGAACCGGCGCAGGCAGCCCCTCTCTTTGTGATAGCAGTAATCGATCATACGGCGCAGCTTCCACTGCTCCGCGGCCGCGCGCGCGGCCAGCTCTTTCGTGTCTATCCTCAGAGCGCGGGCCGGCTCTTCGTCGAGCAGGCGGATGCCGCGGCCTTGAAACGCGGTGCGGCAATCGATCAGGCCGCGCTCCGCGAGCGACGCCATCCCTCGGCGGACCTGGCCTTCGTTTATGCCGAGCCCCGCGGCGATAACGCTCACGTCAAGCTCCGAAGGCTCTCGCTCGGTGACGTTTCGGTTGAAGACCAGATCGCGGACTATCGCGCCTTCGATCGAATCATCAGGGACGGCCCCGAGCGCCGTGTCGATGCCCGACTTGAGCGTCGCAAGCAGCACAGTGTCGGTCGTGCGGCCCCGCTCGATGTGGCCGGCCTTTTCAAGCAGCACGAGCGACGAATAGACAGACATCTCGTTTTTGATCTTCAGCCGCTCGGCTATGTCGCGCGCAGTCTTTTCGGTCCGCCCTTCGCCCGCGCGCGCGACCTCGAAGTAGACGCGGCCGATCAGGTCGGGCGGCGGGTGCGACCCTTCGATGAAGAACTGTTGCGTGCGCGTGTCGGCGTAGTTGAACAGCATCACGCAGTCGGCGTCAAGGCCGTCGCGGCCCGCGCGGCCCACCTCCTGGTAGTAGGCTTCGATCGAGCCGGGCAGGTGAAAGTGCGCCACGAACCTGATGTCGGGCTTATCTATCCCCATGCCGAAAGCGTTCGTGGCGACTATGGCCTTCGAGTCGCCGCGCATGAAGCTCTCCTGCGCGCGCGTCCGCTCGCCTTCGTCCATCCCGCCGTGATACGCCTCTACGGAAAGCCCCGCGAGCTTCAGCTTCGCCGTCACCTGCTCGACGCTCTTGCGCGTCGCGGCGTAGATGATCCCCGAGCCCGTGGAGCGCTGTATCAGGTTCTTGAGCGTCGCGATCTTCTCCTTTTCAGTCCCGACGTGCAGGACGCGCAGCGCGAGGTTCGGGCGGTCGAACCCGGCAACGAAGACGCGCGGGTCGACAAGGCCGAGCTGCTCGCTTATGTCGGCCCTGACCTGCGGCGTCGCGGTCGCCGTGAGCGCGATTACCTGAGGCGACCCCAAACGCTCGGCGGCCTCTTTCAGCCTCAGGTAGTCGGGACGGAAGTCATGCCCCCAGTGTGATATGCAATGCGCTTCGTCTATGGCGAAGAGCCGCACTTTCACTTCCGCGATCGTCTCGGTGAAAGCCTCGCTGCGGAAGCGTTCGGGCGCGATGTAGACGAGCTTATGCAACCCGCGGCGGATCTCGCTAAGCCGCCGGCTGACCTCGGAGTAACTCAGCGAGCTGTTGATAAAGGTGGTGGGGATGCCGCGCGAGGCAAGCTGGTCGACCTGATCTTTCATCAGGGCTATGAGAGGCGAGACGACAAGCGTTACGCCATCGAGCATCAAAGCGGGCAGTTGAAAGCAGAGCGATTTACCACCGCCCGTAGGCATCACGACGACGGAGTTCTCCCCGTTGAGGACAGCTTCAATAACTTCGGCCTGCCCTTCACGAAAATCTGTGAAGCCGAAATGTTTGAGTAGGGCTTCGCGCGCCCTAGTGATGTCGCTCACACGGAATTCCTCACGTCTGTCAGAGATTGGGCGTGTGCTGAATCTGAGACCGTTAGCAATGAAAAGAATAGCACGGCGGTCCGAGCTTTCTCAAATTTACCGATCTGCGGGCGGTGTCCTAAATACGTGTAGTTGAGCAAAACTGTAGGGGCAGGGCTTGTCCCTGCCCGGATCGCGCGTCAGCGCGATGACGTCCGGCGCTTGCGCGCCGCCAGGCGGGGACAAGCCCCGCCCCTACAGCGTGATCTTATCTCTCAAACACCCTGTCTACGGGCACTATCTCGACCTCTTTCGGGTTGAAGGTGAGTTTGTAGCTCTCGATTATCTTGTCCTCTTCAAGTATCTCTTTCGGCGGCGGCGCGGTGTAGCTTATCGGCGAAGGCTTCCCTTCAACCGCCGCCTGCCGAAACGCCTGCGCGTCTTTCGTGACGACGACTATCTGGACGTTATCGGCCTGGAGGTATTTCTTGATCGCGCGGTTAACGTCTTCGACCGTAAGCTTCGACAGCCGCTCGCGGACGTAATCGGTGAACGTTGGTATGCCATAGAATCGGCTGTCGAGCGCGTAACCGAGCTGCGCGTCCTGAGTCTTCGTCAGCACGTTGACGTACTTTGTCAGAAATTGCCTCGTCGCCTCGAAGTCTCCCTTCGATATTCCCTGATCGACCAGCTTCCTCAGCTCATAAAGCGCGGTCCTCAGCGCGAACAGCCCGTTCTTGGGCTCGACCGGGCGAATCCAGACCTGGAATATCTGCTGCTTGCGCGCCAGGTTCGGGTTGGGCGCGAACTGGAACATCCCGCGCGGGAAGTATTCGATGTAAGCGTAATCACCGTAATTCAGACCACGAATCTGTCGCAGCCGTTTGTAGAGGTAGCTGTTCGAGTTGCGGTGCTGCCCGAAATAGGATTCGACCACAAGCAGCGCGGGCCAATCGGGGTGCGATCGCGTGACGGGGATCGGGAAGCCGAACGAGATGGCAGTGCCGGGCGTGTTCTTCTCTATGATGGTCATCTCAAGCCCGCTTATCTTTTCGGGCTCGGGCAGGCTGACCGAGGCCGCCTTCCCCGCGGGCAACCGCGACGCGAAATCGGCTTTCACCTTCGCCTCGAACTCTTTCGAGTAGCCGCCCGCCATCCCCAGCACGAAGTTCTCCTGCGTGTAGTTCTCGCGGTAGAACTTCTTCACGTCGTCAAGGGTCAGCTTCTCAAGCGACGCGATGGTCCCGACGTTATGATGGCCGTAAGGGTGGTTCTCGTAGATCAGGTTGTAGAGCACCTCTTTGCCTAGCTCTTCGTCGTTGCTGCCGCGCAGGCTCACCTTCAAGAAGTTGATCATGTCTTCTTTCAACCTCGTGAAATCTTCCGCGCGCCAGCCGGGGTCCAGCATCATCTCCGAGACGAGCTTGTAATAGCTCTCCAGGTTGTCCGTGTGCGTCGTGCCCAAAAACACCGACACGTGCTTATCGACTTGCGAGCCGAAGACCGTGGCCATCGGGTACATCGCCTGGAGGATCTGATCGTAGCTGCGCGCGCGGCTGCCACCGTCCGATAGCATCGCGGCCGTCAAAACGGCCACGCCTTCTTTGCCCTTCGGGTCGAGGGCCGAGCCCACGTTGAACAAGAATCGAAAACTGACCAGGGGCGAACTGTTAGGCATTAGTACCATCGGCAGCTTCGGCGATCCCTTTCCGGCCTGCGCCATCGCAAGCCCGGGCGTTATCAATGACAGAACCAGAAACAGATTAACCCACTTGATACCCATTTTACATCTTCTCCTTGTTCGCCAGCGTGACTACGGTGCGGTGTTTTTCAACGAAGTACTTGCCCGCCATCTGCTGAATGTCTTCAGGGGTGATCGAGGCGTAAACGTCAAAGAGCTTGTTTATCGTCTCAGGCGTGCGGCGCAGCGCGACGTAGGGCGCGAGCGTCGCAGCGATCGCCTGCGAGTTGTCCATGGTCAGCGCGAACGTGTATTTGAGATTCGATTTCACGGCTTCGAGCTTCTCTTTCGACACCTCCGTCGTCTTGAACGAATCGAACGTCTTTATGATCTCCTGCCGGACGTAATCGATATCCTTCGGGTCTTTGACGCGCGCCATAACGGTCAACAGGTAAGGGTCAACATGGTCTTCGAATGCGGCGAACAGCGCGTCGACCTTCTGCTCCTTGATGACGAGCCGTTGGTATAGCTCTGAGTTTTGCGAAAAGCCCACGTTGCTGATCAGGTCCATCGAAGGCATGTCCTTCTGCTCGTCCGAGTAGGCAGGCCCCTTGTAAGCGACCGCGACCCACGGCAGCGTCGGCGAGGGCCAGTCGACGTGCGCCGTCAGCTCTTTGGTCTGCTCGGCCTCTTTCGGTATCGGGGGCTTGTACTCGCCGCGCGTCCACGCGCTCCAGTACTTCTTCGTCATCGCCAATGCGTCTTCGCGCTTCACGTCGCCCGTGATGATGATCGTCGTGTACTCGGGCCTGTAGTAACGGCGGAAGAACTCAAGGCTGTAGTCGTATTGGTTCGGCATGTTCTCCACGTCGCGCAGGAAGCCCATGGTCGTGTGCTTGTAGGTGTGCGACTGGTAGGCCGTGTCGCGAAGGACCTCGAAGAGCTTGTTGATGGGGTTCGTGGCGTTCTTGTTGTACTCGCCCAGAACGGCGCGCGTCTCCGTCTTGAAGAGCTCTTCGGGCACCTTCAGGTTCTGGAAGCGGTCGGCCTCGACCATCATTATTCGGTCGAGGTCTTCCTTCGAGAACGTCGCGTGATAGACCGTGCGGTCGTCGCTGGTGTAGGCGTTCGTGTCTGCGCCGGCGTTCTTGAATATCTCGTTGTAGGCTTCGGCCGAATACTTCTCGGTGCCGCGGAACATCAGGTGCTCGAACAGGTGCGCGAACCCCGACTTCCCCGGCTCAACCTCGTTGCGCGAGCCCGTCTGGACGACGATGTAGAGCGAGACGAGGTTCGGGTAATCCGTAGGGACCGTGATTAACCTCAGCCCGTTCGGCAGATCATCTGTGCTGTATTTGTAAGGAAAAATCTTGTTTCCTCCCTGCGCCGCTGCCGGCAATGTCAAAGCTAAAAGGACAAAGATCGAAACTAAGCTTCTCATGTCAATACCCCTCTGTTGTTCTTTATAAAATTATTGATTACCGTGTCGGGTGTTGGCAAGCTACAGAAGGTATTAGCCACGGAGGCACGGAGACACAGAGGGAATAATAATAATGCTCTGTGCCTCTGTGACAGATGATTGGCTTACCTTATGAGCGTAAAGTCAGGGTTGTTTTTCCGTCGCCAGATGAAGCCGTCAAGCACGTAATGCGTGATCTGCGGCAGCGCGAGCAGCGGCACGATCAATACTTTTAAGGACGCGACCGCCCAGCCGCCTCCAAAGAGATAATCGCGCTCGTGCCACACGGTCCGGTCCCACATCATCTCTTCGGCATATGCCAGCGCCCAGAGTATCAGCAGAAACAACAGAGGCCCACGCGCGAACAATCGAAACTGGCCGCGCCCTTCTTGACGCGCGAGCCGCCCGCGCCCGTACCAGTAGATCAACGCAAGATAAGGGACGCCGTGAATGATGACGTTCGTCACCGTGAAGGCGTAATCAGAGTTGAACGCGACTATGCCGACGTACCAGCACAGAGCGGTCGTCGCGACCACGATGTCTTTGCCGGGGTTGAGCAACCCTTTAGCCCCCCAGCGATAGATAGCATTAATAACGTAAGCCGCGAGCGCCGCCCAGTAAAACGGCTCGGCGACCTGGGCTACGATGACGGGCAACGAAGCGAAGTCTTTGGCGAGGAACCACCAGAACTGGCGCGGCAGGTGGGCGTGCCAGTAGACGAGCGGATAGACCGTAGCCGCGTAGACGGCTACCGTATCGATCCACTTACTCAAGCGGTCGCGCTCGCCCGCGCGCGCGCGATAAAGCGCGACCCACCCGTACTGCTGGCGAATGAAATGGAAGACGGCCAGGTAAGCGAGCGCGCGCCAGAAGACCAGCTCGCCTTCAGAATAGAGAGCTACGCCTAGCGCGTAACCGAGCACGGGCACTAGCGCGTAAAGCCAAGGTCTTCGCTTCAGCTCTTCCGAATCGAGGTAGACGCGAAACCCCGTAGCGTAGACGTGCGCCACGTCGATGAGCAGGACCGCGGGGACCCAGGCCCAATCCGGCGTGTCGTCGTAAAGCACACCCGTTTGCGCGCCTAACCATAAGGCGACGAGCGATACTAGCGCGCTGCCCAGAAATACGGAGAGATCGACGCGCCGCGAGAAGAGCCACTTTGCGCGCGATGTTGAAAGAGAATAAGCGATCTCGTCGCCCGGCCGGTATTTTGTATCGACTGCCCTTTGCATACTGCTCGTCACGAGTTGCGCCCTCTGGAGCCGAGCACTTCGTCCGCGGCCCGGATGCCTTGATAAAATGCCTCTTCAAAAAGCGCGACGCCGCTCAGGTCCGAATGCGCGAAGTGGATTCCCCGATATGGCTGAGAAGCGCGCATTCGTGCGTCGCTCCAGATGAACCCTGGTCGCGGCCTTATCATAGCGTGCCCCCATCGCATGACATCAAGCCGCTCGACTTGCAACCGTATGTCCGGGTGAGCGCGCGTCAGGTCCGTGAGCGCCACTTCGGCCCAGTCCGCCCACGTCGCTTCGAGCAGGCGTGAGCGGGCGGCTCGCGCGTCCGCGTCGCAGAGCGGGTAATAGTAAGTGAAGATGGTCGGCCCGCGATCGAGCCCGCGCTGATGCGTGGCGGCGACGTAGCCGAGAGACTGGCTCTCATAAATCACGTTGTCCCACGCGAGCGGGAAGCCTCGGTTTTGCGGCCTGTCCTTCAAAAAGAGATTGGCCACCATCCACGCGCCGTACTCAAACTCTCGGACGTGCGGCGGGGTGTTCTCGCGGTACGGGCGGATCAAGAAGCGCGTCAGGAAATGCGGCGCGGCAAAGATCACACGGTCCGCGTGAAAGCCGATCGCGCCCTGGCCTCCGTTGTCGAGGGCGATCACGTCGACGCCCGCGCGGCCCGCACGCTCGACCGGGATGACCTCTGAGGCGGCGAGTCCTAGCCGCACTCGATCTCGCGCCTTGTTGTAAAGATGGGCGACGAGCCGGCCGTTGCCTTCGGGCCAGGTGATGAGCGGGCGCGATTCATCGCCCGGCCGCGCGACTCGCGACGCGGAATAGAAGAGCCCCGCCCACGCGCCGGTCTGTTCGAGCGTCAGCCCGTAATCGTCGCGGCAGCCGTAGTCGATCAGCCATCTCAATCGCGGCGAACTCCAACCCTTCTGATTGAGGTAGTCGGCCATCGAAATCTTGTCCAGCGCCGTCACCTCCGCGTCGGTAGAGCATTCGGCAACCGGGATGGTGAAGGCGCGGCGGCCCCGCGCGTCGCGCCACGCGACCCAGCGGGCGATTTCGCGGTTGAAGGCGTCGAGCTGAGTGAGGTCGTCATCGCTCGCGCCTGCCCGCAGGTAGAGCCCCTCATGCCAGCGGCCACGGTAGAAGATTCGCTCTTCCGGGTCGCGGCAAAGGTATTGCTCGGCCACGACGGGCTGGCCGTCGGCGTCTGCGCCTTCCAGTATTCCCATCTCGTCGAGCAGAGAGATGAGCTCGCGATTCTCTTTCATCGGCGCAGGGAGGTAATGCGCGCCCCAGGGGTAAGGGACTACGGCGGAGTCGCCGCTGCGCGCCGTCCCGCCCGGCTCGCGCTCAAGCTCAAGAAGGACGAAATCGTTAAACCCGGCTTTCAACAATCGCCATGCAGCCGCAAGCCCCGCCACTCCGCCGCCGACTACGACGACACCTATCCGCTCCCAGCGGTCATCGGGGAGAGTGATATTAAGGCCGTTTCGCAGGCGATGGCCGATCGTGTCAGACGCGCCGACTATCTCGCCGGGCGGGAGAGGCGGCTGAGCGCGCGTGCCGCAAGCGGCGAGCGCGGCCGGAGCGCCCAACATCGCCGCGAGCACCTCGCGCCTTGTGAAGTTGTTTCCGCTCATCGATGAAACGAGAATCGCAGGAAGAGTCCCCGAAGGGGACAAATTCAATAGCCAGGGGCATCGCCCCTGGAGACTAATCACAGTTGTTTACAAGCCCTGAAAGGGCGCGATAAGAGTATCGCCCTTTCAGGGCTTCGTTTCGTATGTGTGCGCTACCCGGCGCGTTGCGCCGGGCTATTGAATAAAGCCCTTTCAGGGCTCTTAATCATACTTTGTTTAAGGCTAGAAGGAATTATTCTTAGGAACCTGCTCAGCCTATCTATTTGCCGGCCTCCGCGTGATGACGACGACCTCTTTGCCCCCGAAGGCGGTCTCGGCCACCGTCACGCCGACGAACTCAAAGCCATCTTTGCCAGCCTCGGCCAGCTCCTTCTGCATCGTCCCCGTCCTTTGAGTCGCAAGCAGCTTGTACTCGTAGCGCGGCGGCTTCGCGTTCTTGTCCCGCTCTAAGATCACGACCACCTCGCGCCCGCCGAACGT
The DNA here is from genome assembly GCA_035249305.1 of Blastocatellia bacterium. GTDB lineage: Bacteria > Acidobacteriota > Blastocatellia > UBA7656 > UBA7656 > DASUNP01. The sequence continues at coordinate 104,769 of DATFGQ010000056.1, forward strand.
GCTGCTGAAGACGCTCTGCCCCTTGTACTCGAAACCCTGGTCGCCCGCCTGCTGCAACTCCTTCTGCATCGTCGAAGTCTTGTTCGTAGCCAGGAGCTTGTACTCGTAAACCGAGCGGCTGTCGCCCGTGATCTTCGTCATGATCACTACGACCTCTGAGCCGCCGAAAGCCGTATCGCCTCCCATCACGCCCGCGAACCTGTAGCCCTCTTCCGCCGCCTGGTTCATCTCCTTCTGCATGGTCGAGGTCTTGTTGGTTGCCAGCAATCGATAACCGTACTCCGGAGCTTGCCCGAGCGCGACGCCCACCAGACAGATCAACACGATCGATACTCGTAGAAGCATGATCTTCTCCTTGAAACAGGTTATTCCCATCGCTTCCATTCTGATTCGTAATAGCGCACCAGCGTTTGATTATCCAGTCGATTTATTTCGACCGGCACGGGCGCGAGGTCCGCGGGCATGACGAAGAGCGCGGCCATGGCGTCGTCGTCGAGAAAGCGGAGCCCGGCCGGCGCGCGGGCGGGCGGCTCGAACGGCTCGCGACGGGCGAGCGCGAAGCCCCAGACGCCGAACGATGGGACGGGCGTGTGGTAGGGGCGGACCGCAAACCCCGCGGCCTCCATCGTCCGCACGATGCACCAGTAAGATGTCCGTGCGAAGAGTGGCGACGTGCATTGCACGCCTACGGCCGCGTCGGGCGAGAGCCTCTCTTTGAGCAGGCGGTAGAACCTCGTGGTGTAAAGCTTGCCGAGCGCGAAGGTGTTCGGGTCGGGGAAATCTATGATCGCCGCGTCGAAGCTCTCCGCGCTCTCTTCGAGCCAGATCATCGCGTCGCGGTTGACCACGCGGACCCTCGGGTCGGAGAAGGCGTGGTTATTCAACTCGGCGAGCGCGGGCAGCGCGTTCGAAAGATTCGTCATGTCGGGGTCGAGGTCGACCAGCGTCACGCGTTCGACCGACGGGTACTTCAAGACTTCGCGCAGAGCGAGCCCGTCGCCGCCCCCAAGGACCATTACGCTGCGCGGCTCTCCGGCTAGCGACATCGCCGGGTGGACGAGCGATTCGTGATAGCGGTATTCGTCGGCCGAGCTGAATTGAAGGTGGCCGTTGAGAAACAACTGGAACCCCGCGCGGTTTCTTGTGACGACTATGCGCTGGTAATGAGTCGTGCGCGAGTAGACTATCTCGTCTACGAACAGCTCGTCTTCGGCCAGAGAGGTGAGCGAGTCCGCCTTGATGACGCCGATCACCAGCAGCGTGATTACTATTGCTGCGCGCGCGCGAAGGCCCGTAACTTCGCCTCGTATCAACGGGCGCAGCAGCCACGTGCCCCACAGCCCCACGCCCGCGTTGAGCAGCCCTATCATCAGCGAAGTCCGCACCAGCCCCATCCTCGGCACCAGAAAGAGCGGGAACAACAGCGAAGCGAGCAAGGCCCCGACGTAGTCGAACGCCAGCACGCGCGAGACTATCTCTTTGAAGTCGAGCTGGTCTTTGAGTATCCGCATCAACAGCGGTATCTCAAGCCCGACCAGCGTGCCTATGACGAACACGACGGAGTAGAGGACTAATTGAAAGCCTGTGAGGCGGGCGAACGACAGGAAGAGCAGAGGGGCCGACGCGCCTCCGACCAGCGCTACGGCGAGCTCGACTTCGACGAATCTCTTTGCGAGGTTCGATTCGAGGAAGCGTGAGAGCCATGCGCCCACGCCCATCGCGAACAGGTAGATGCCGATGATTAACGAGAACTGCGTTACGGAGTCGCCCAGGACGTAGCTCGCCAGCGTGCCCGCCAACAGCTCATAAACCAGCCCGCACGTGGCTATGATGAGCACGTTGAGAAAGAGTATCGGCGTGCGATTCATCCCTTAGCCGTGGACTGCCGCCGACACGATCAAAGAGATGCCGATTATGATCGCGGCGATGACAATCGCGATGGCGGTGTTCTGGTCTTCCTCAAGCTCCTTGCGGATCGAAAACGGCGTCACCTTGCCTATGATCCAGAAGGCGAGCGCGAACAGCAGCAGCCCCAGTATGGTGAAGGCCAGCGTCGCTATCAACTGTCTTCCGAACCCTGTGAGCATACCTCTCCCAAGAGTGTCGGCGTCGTCGGCCGGGGCTTGAAAGAGGGCGAGCGCGACCGCAGCGGGCCTCGCGAGCATTTCTGTGAGCATCACTTTCCTCCTCTGTAACCTGAGTGCCAGTAGTGAAAAGAGCGGTAGCCGCCCGGCGATTTGCGCGCGTCTTCTGGGACGATCTGCCGCCGAGGGTCGCCGAACTCCTTACCCGTGAACGCCACAAAGCCGTAGAGAATGATTACCAGGATTCCCGCCGCCAGATAGAACTTGCTTAACATTTCTCCTCCGCAAAAGAGCTCGTCAGCTTGAGCTGTAAGGGCTGTAGTCGCTGTCGGCCCAGCGCCGCTTCTCAAAGTTGAAATGGTAAATGCCGACCAGGATCGGAATGATCGACACGGCCATGAGCGCCAGTATCAGGTGGACCATCCGCGGGACGCCCTGCTCGACGCGGATCGTCACGGCCGCCGGCTGCTGCCACTTCTCCCAGTGGACCTCGAAGGCCAGCGTGTAAGTCCCAGCGGGCAGCGCGGAGATGTGCACGTCGGAACTCCTGCTCCCTTCCGACCACGACTCGCCGCTCTCTACGCCGTGGTAGTATTCGACTGGGACCGAAAACGCCTGGCCCAACCCCGTCGCCTGATCGATTATGTCGCCGTCTACCGATAGCCACGAGTTGTCGACGTTGGACTCGGCCGTGATCTTAATGTTCTGCCCGCCCTTCAGCTCGAACGGATCGCTGAAACGCACTTCGGAATCCTCAGGCCCGGTCCGCGGCTTGAGGTCGTTGTAGTTCGCGCGGAAGACTTCGCGCCGCGAGCCAGTCGCCATCACCACAAGACCGAAGATGAAAGTCACGACCAGCATCAGCATCCAGTACTTGTAGACCTTTTTGTGAAGGAAGGGCTGGTTCGGCGCGATGTTTGACGGCCGCGGCAGTCCGCTTATCCCGAAAGCCTTTTCGACATCCTCGCGTTTTACGTAAGTCCCTAGCGACCAGTTGACTTCGCCCGTAGGCTGCGCGGCGGGCCCGGTCTTTCGACGCTGGCGCTTTGTCGCGCCCGCTTGCTGTTGATGCTGCGCTTGAGGCTCGGGGGCTGGCGCGCCGACAGAGACTTCCATCGACAGCATCTCGGGCGCGCGAATGTAATCGGCCGCGCGCACGGTCTCGCCTTCGGTGACCTTCCAGTAAAACTCGCCTGCGACGTACTCGACGCGCGCGGCCGTGTCTTGAAAGAGCCTGAACTGTTTGCCGCGAAAGACGGCCCTCTTGCCTAGCATGGCGACTTCGCCCGGCGGGATCGATTGGACGAAGCTCCAGTGGTCGTCGCTACGAACGAGCCAGCGGAACCCTATCTGCGGGTTGTAGAGCAGGTACTCTTCCCAGTAATAGACCCGATCGAATTTAACGCTGCGCTGCATGAAGCCTATGACCGTCATGCGCCCGCCTTCGAGCTCGCCGGTCTTGCCTAGCGGAATTATCGGGACGACCCTGGGGCGTTGCAGGGCTTTCAAGAATCTGAGCTGCCCTTGATTGACATCGAGCAGCGAGCCGCAGTTGGGGCAAGTGACGCGCTCGGTCACGTCGGGTGCGAGCAGCGCGAGCGGCCCGCCGCAGTTCGGGCAAGAGAGCTGGTGCGCCTGAACGCGTCGCGCCTCGCGCTCGGGCGCGGGGGCCGTCGCCAGCCCTAGCTCCGCAAGCGTGACTTCGCGGCCTAAGAAGACGAGCGGCTGCGGCTGGCTGTAATCTAAAGTGCCGAACTCGCCGCGCGGCCCCGAAAGGTCGGCGTAGCTGTGCTTCTCGCCCGGCGCCAGTCGGTAAGGTATCTCGCCTTGAGCGCCGAGCGAGCGCGCCACGCCTTTTTCGGCGACCGTCAAGGTCAACGAACCGGGTATCGCGGAGACGGGCTGCCCGACCTGTAGATACTCGAACGGCGGGAAGAGGGCTTGCCCTCCGACGTTCTGTTGAAACGTAAAATAGAATCTCCCCTGCGCTTCGGCCAACCACCCCCACCACCCGTTTGCGAACGCCGCGTACCACTCGTCCCACATGCCGCCCGCCTCGTGGCCTAATTGAGCGCGACCTGTCAGCTCGAACTGGACGCCGTTGTATACGCCTCGCAAGCCCACCTGTAAGGGCGACCCCGTCTCTACGATCTCCGCGACCTTGCCGAGGTCTTCAAGCCTCCGGTCGCCGCGCGCGACGGCCGAATGGCAGAAATCGCACACGACCACTATTGACGAGCCTGTCTTGAAGTTTACCGGCGCTCCGCACGCGGGGCAGCTTGCCTGAAGAGGACTCAAAGCCGTTCCCCCTCCCCGACAAGCGTCGTCTCGAAACTATGAGCTGCCTCTTGATCACTATCGCCGCGGACGGCGAAGCGCACGGTGACGCGGGCTGCTCCGAGATGGCCCTTAAGCTGCTCGGCCCAGGGCCAGCCGTGGCGCTCGCGGCAGCAGTAGAGATTGAAGGTGGCGATGCCCGACTCGGGGTAGGTGTGGCAGGCCAGGTGAGATTCAGTCAGCAAGAAGAGCCCCGTCACACCGCCGGGCGGCGGGAACTCGTGCCAGGCGGCCTCGCCTACGACTCTTAAGTCGAGGTCCGCGATTATCTGCTCGCACACTCGCCTGATAGCTCCCCCGTCGGAAAGCAATTCCGGCAAGCACCCTTCTGCGTCAACTAACCACTCAGCGCCTACTTTCATGATTCTCCAGGGGTCAGGTTACAATTTGCGGGTTCAAGGTGACAAGCCCGCCGAGATTTTTCCGCTTGCCACCGCCAGCGCGCGCGGAGAAAATAGCGCAGGATGAGCGGTACGGAATATGACGTGACGATAGTGCTGCCCGGCGACGAAGAGGGACTGCGCCCGCGGCTCGTTTCGGCCCTGGAGCGACTGGGCTATCGCATCTACGGCGAACAGCCGCTGCTCGCCAAGCGAAGGGCGAACGGCTGGGAAATCTTGACGATGAGCGTGCTAGATTATGCAATTGACCTCACGATACAGCTCAAGACGACAAGTGAGGGGGCGACCCTGACGACCTTCGATTACCTGATCCACGACCCGATTGTGCCGCCCGGCTGGAAGCAGATAATCGAGAGCGAAGCGCATGCGATAGCGGCATTCGCCTCGCAAAGCGCGTGGTCGACGATTTGCCCCGTCTGCAACGCCGACAGCGGAACTGAGTCGCGCTTCTGCCGTCGCTGCGGAGCGCCGCTGGCTCCGCCCGAGCCCGCCGAGCTGGAGGTCTTGCGCTATACGGCCGAGTCGCGCGCGGCCTTCAACAACCTCGTGATTAGCGCCTTTCTGATTATCAACACGGGGCTGATTCTCTTCACGCTGATGCTCAACGGCAACACGTCGATGAAGTTGATGCTCTTCCTTTTTTTCCTCAACGCGCTCGGGTGGCTGCCGCTGTTCCGAGGTCTAGTGCGGTTGCGGCGGGCATTGACTCCCGGCACTGAGAATTATCCTCGCGCACAGGACAAAGCGCCTTCGCGAATCCCCGCCTTGCCGCCGAAACCGTTAGCGATCTCTGTAACTGAAAACACTACGGAGCTGCTAGATGAGACAGGAGAGCCCGCACCCGCGAGACTCCAGCAGTCGAGCCGCGACACTGCGTAACATAAGCCAGTAGCCTGGCTCTAAGACTACTTTGGTTTATAATGGAACCCGAATTGGAGGGCATTTGTATGAGTGTACATCGCGTAGAAACAACTCTGAACGAAGATGGCACGCTAACCCTAACCGATTTGCCTTTTAACGCAGGCGATGCTGTCGAAGTTATTATATTGCCTCTCTCGCAGGAATCGGCCGGGCAAAAAAGCTATCCGCTTCATGGTACACAGATAAAATATGTCAATCCGACTGACCCTGTCGCAGAGGAAGATTGGGCCGCGCTTCCATGATTCTGCTAGATACACACATTTGGGTTTGGTGGGTTCACAATGCTCCGGAACTCACCGAACAACAAAAGAGACTGATACGAGGTAATGAAGCACACGGGCTGGGCATCAGTGCCATTTCATGCTGGGAAGTAGCCAAGCTGGTTGAATACAATCGATTGATGCTACCGTGCTCGATTACAGAATGGTTCGAGCAATCCTTAGCATATCCTGGGATTCATTTATTGAATTTGACACCACGTATTGCCGTCGAGTCCACACAGCTTCCAGGGACGTTTCACCGTGACCCTGCGGATCAGATCATAGTTGCCACAGCAAGAATATATGATTGTGAGTTATTGACCTCGGATGACAAGATTCTGAAATATCCACATGTAAAGCTCCCGAAAGGCGTATAACAAACCCTCGTAGTAGCGCGGTGAACCTATTGATGCAGATCACTAAATGAAAGGCTGTCCGTTTGTTCAACCCTCGGTCAGGTCGTAGCTGAAGACGAGCATGTCGCGGGTCCAGATGCCGTTCTCCATCTCGCGTTCGCGGTGGTACCAGAAGTAATCCCGCCTGATGTGGTCCATTCGGAATCCGCACTTTTGATAGAAGACTATGTTGCCTATGCTGGAGTTCCCCGTGCCTACTAACATCTTTTGTTTGCCTCTTCGCCGCGCCTCGACAAGAAGACTCTCGATAATCTCTCTGCCGATCCCCTGCCCCTGCCTGCCTTCGTCAATGCCCAGCTCTACTATCTCGCACGGCTCGCTGCTCCACCGCATGGTGGCGGCCCCGACAAGCTGCCCGCCTTGCTCCGCGCGGTAGACTGTATCGCTCAGGTTATCGAGGCTCCAGCGGAGCGCGCTCTCTGACGGCTCGGCCAGGAGCAGGAGCGGGAGTACTTCATCAACCTCGTCCGCTTCGACCTGTTTAAGTATGATCGACATCCTTCATCTGGCGATGCGTCGCGAGGGGTGGCCTATGTGGATGTGCGCGCCCGTGGCGGAGCCCGAGACGGCGTGGCGAAAGGCTATGAAGGGTATGCCCGAGTTGCGCAGGTAAGCCATCACGGCCTGCCCTTCGGCGCTGTCAGGGTGTATCGCGACGTCGACTGAGTTGCGGTGATCGAACCCTAGCCTGTCATGCACCTGCGTCTGGCCGTAGGCGCTTATGGGGAGCGCGCGGCCGAACCGATTCAAGAAGAAGCCCTGCACTTGAACGGCGTTCGCTATCGACCAGCCCGCGCCCCCGTTGTAGCGTATCAGCGCCGCCGTCGCCGCGTAGCCGCCTACGCCGAGCGGGCGCATCTTCGCCAGTTGCTCTTCGGCCTTCACTTCGGCGATCAAAGTGTCAGCGCCCTCCATCTTGCCCTTCGTCTCATCGACTCTGGACTGCTTCTCGGCCAGCAACTGCTCGCTCTGATCGACCTCTCGTTTCGAGATTATCTCGGATGCGAGCAGGGCCTTGCGCTTTTCGACCTCTTCGGTGGCCCGCTTCACATCTTCTTGCTGAAGCGCGAGCAGCCTTTCGAGGCTCTCTTTGTACTCTGTGGCCGCGCGGATCACGTCGGCCCTCGCCTTTGAAGATTCTTTGTTAAGCTCGGAGTGAGATTTGCCCTGCGGCTTGGCTGGTCGCTTCTTGCCCTGCGCGTGAGCCGCCGCGCCGCCGGCCAGGGTCAGCATCAGCGCGAGGTTGATTATCAATCTTCTGTCCACTCGGTTACGACTTCGCCTCTAACAGTCTGCGCTCACTTCTTGGCGGCAAGCTTTTTGTGATCGTAGCGCTCGCTCAGACGCCAGCGCTGGACCATCACTACCCGACCGTCGGGCTTGAGCTTGACGCTGATCTCGTCGCGCCGCGTAGGCCGGCCGCCTTCGCCTCGCGCGACCAGCTCTACCACCTCACCATAACGAACCACTCCCGAAAAAGTTCTGAACCCTACGATGTCGCCGACCCGCACAGTCTTTATCATCTACAGCCAGTTTACCTCCAAAGCCGGACCGTTGTCACTCATTGACCGCCCGCCGCCTGCACGTCAGACGAGCGCTATGCAGTCGACCTCTATCATGTAATCGGCATTCAACTGGACGCCGACCGTCGTGCGCGCCGGGTAGCTTTCGGTAAAGTAGCGGCGATAGATCTCGTTCATCTTCGAGAAGTTCGTAAGGTCGGTCAGGTAGACGTTGACCCTCACGACGTTGTCGAGCGACGAGCCCGCGCCTTCGAGTATGGCCTTGACGTTCTCAAAGACCTGGACAGCCTGCTCTTCAAACCCGCCTTCGACCACCTGTCCCGTGCGCGGGCTGAACGCGACTTGCCCCGCTACGTAGACGGTGTTGCCCGCGACTATCGCTTGGCTGTAGGGGCCAGCCGGTTTGGGCGCGCGGTCGGTCAGGACTTTGCGTTTCGCCGTTTTTGTTCTCCCCCTGGTCTTGACTGTCTGCGTTGCCTTGACTGGTTGGGCCGCCTTCTTCACGTCCGGCTGTATATCAGTTTGCGCCGCACTCTCTTGAGCAGCCACGGACGCGCCGAGCGCCGTCGCGGTCGCGCATTCGATGAATTTTCTGCGATTCATACGATCTCCAGGTTATGAAATCGAGCGGGCCAACTTTATCAACCCTGCGTGCCGCGCGCAAAAGAAATTTGACCTTCGTTTTTGATCATCAAATCCGATGCTTGATGCCTGAGTCGATCGCCAGTTATAGTTTTATAATGGAGGTGGACGTTTAGAGATTATGTCCGATAGCAGTAATAAGACCAGACCCGGTGACGCTTTCCGGTCCGCAGTAACCCTCGACCCGAACACAGACGACTCGCCCAACCTCGAAGGAACCACGGCGATGCTGGCCGACGCGCCGACGCTCGGTCTTTCGGAAGACGAGCAGGCCGAGCTGCTGCGCGAGCCCGACATCGGCCCGTACAAGATCATACGGCGTATAGGCCAGGGCGGCATGGGCTCCGTCTACCTGGCCGCCCGCGCCGACGACCAGTACCAGAAACAGGTCGCGATAAAACTGGTCCGCACAGGCATGGGCTCGGAGTTTATCGTGCGCCGTTTCATCGGCGAGCGGCAGATACTCGCCTCGCTCGACCACCCCTACATAGCGCGCCTGCTTGACGGAGGGACCACAGCGGATGGTTCGCCCTACTTTGTGATGGAGTACATCGAGGGCAAGCCTATAAATCAATACTGTGACGACCACAGGCTGACGACGGCCGAGCGGCTGAAGCTCTTTCAGAAAGTCTGCGCCGCGGTCCACTACGCGCACCAGAACCTGGTCATTCACCGCGACATCAAGCCGAGCAACATACTGGTCACCCAAGACGGCACGCCTAAGCTCCTGGACTTCGGGATCGCGAAGCTGCTCAACCCCGGCGGCGCGGAACAGACCGCAGAGCAGACGGCGACGGCCGCGGGGATGATGACGCCCGTCTACGCGAGCCCCGAGCAGATACGCGGCCAGTCTGTGACGACCGCCAGCGATGTCTACTCGCTGGGCGTGTTGCTCTACCAGTTGCTTACGGGCCACCGCCCCTACCGCATAACGAGCCAGCTCGCGCACGAGATAATAAACGCGATCCTGGAGCAGGAGCCGGAAAAGCCTAGCACGGCGATCAACCGCACAGAGACGATGCCCGACGCCAGCGGCACGGGCGGCAAGAAGATTACGCCTGAAGATGTGAGCCGCACGCGCGACGGTCAGATCGATAAGCTCAGGCGCAGGCTTTCGGGCGACATCGATAACATAGTCTTAAAGGCGATGCGCAAGGAGCCCGCGCGGCGCTACTCGTCCGTAGACCAGTTCTCGAACGACATAACGCGCCACCTCGAAGGGCGTCCCGTCATCGCGCGCAAAGACACGCTCGTCTACAGGAGCGCGAAGTTCGTCAAGCGGAATAAGGCCGCGATGGTCGCCGCCATTCTGGTGCTGGTCACGCTCGTCGGCGGCATCGTCGCAACGAACGTTGAGCGCGCGAGGGCCGAGCGGCGTTTCAACGACGTGCGCAAGCTGGCGAACTCTTTTATGTTCGAGTTCCACGACGCGATAGAGAACCTGCCCGGCTCTACGCCCGCGCGCGAGCTTCTGGTAACGCGCGCGCTGGAATACCTTGACGGCCTGGCCCAGGAGGCAGGCGACGACATGTCGTTGCAGAGGGAACTGGCGACCGCTTACCAGAAAGTAGGCGATGTCCAGGGCAACCCGCTCGACAGCAACCTCGGCGACTCGGCGGGCGCGCTCGACAGCTATAACAAGAGCATAGCGATCCGCGAGGCCATCGTCGCTTCGAGCGGCTCGACCGCCGAAGACCGCCGCGCGCTTGCCGCCGTCTACGCGCTCCGCGGCGACGTGCTGTGGGGGAGGGGCGACCCGGAAGGCGCGCTCGAAAACCACCGCAAGGCGCAGGCGATAGGCGAGGCATTGTTAGCCGAAAACCCCGACGACAGAGAGACGGCGCGGGCGCTATGGAGCGGCTACCGCCGCATAGGTTACGCGCAGGCGCAGGCGGGCGACCTCCAGGCGGGCGTCGAGAGCTTTAACAAAGCCCGCGCGATCATCGAGCGGCTGGTCGCGGCCGACCCGACGAACGCGAAGGCGCGGCACGACATGGCCGTCAACTACTCGGCGATCGGCGAGGCGATGGTCGAGACGGGCGACGTGCGGGGCGGGATAGAGTATTTTCAGAAGGCGCTTGTGATCGATCAGGAGCTGTTGAACGAATCGCCCCTGGATGCCAACGCGAAGCTTCAAGTGGCCGTCGACTACAGCAACATCGGCGACGCGCTGGCGCGCGAAAAAGATAGTCTTCCCGGCGCGCTTGAGGCCTATCGAAAGGGCCTGCCGATGATTGAAGAGCTGGCCGCCGCCGACCCGGCCAATAATAAAAATCAACGCAACGTCGCCGTATTCAACATGAGAATCGCGGGCCTGCTCGCAGAGCTCGGCAACGATAAAGAGGCGCTCGCCAGCGCATTGAAAGCGATAGCGGTGCTCGAACGCATAGTCGATAAGGACGCCGCGAACATGCACGGGCGGGGTGAGCTTGCGTTGAGCTACAACGAAGTCGGGTTATTGCTCGCCAGATCGGGCGACGCGGCGGGGGCGCTTGAAAACTGCCGCAAGGGCCGTCAGATCGCGGAGGCGCTCTCGACGGCTAACCCTGCTAACGCCGAGCTGCGAGCGCTGCTGGCATCAACCTACGCCTCGTCCGGGCGCGCGAACGCGGCGCTGGCGGGCGGCGCGAGAAGCTCTGACGCGAAGCGGTTGGAGTACTGGCGAGAAGCCCGCGAATGGTTTCAAAAAGGGTTGGGTATATTGACTGACCTGAGAGACAAAGGGGCATGGGCAAGCCCGACCTACGGCAGTCCGGAAGAGCTTGCCGACGAGGTCGCGGCTTGCGACGCCGCGATCGCAAAGCACAAATAATGCTGAGTGCTGAGTGATTGCGCTGGAGGCGCAATGGAAATTATCTTTGGTGCAACCACCAATCTCAGTAATGGCCGCGTAGCGGCCCTATGATTTTATACAGGCATTTCAATGCCTGTATAAAAACGCACGATCAATACCTCGTCGCATAGCGACGATTGATTCAGCCGTCGCTGACGCGACGTGAATTGGTTGCGCCTGTTACCGTGCGTTAAAACGCCGGGCTAACTTCATCGCGCCGCTACGCGGCGTCAATGACGAATGATTGATCCGCTACGCGGCGATCACTAGGGGCGGCGGCGCAACCCCCGGCTAATATCTTTTGTCCCTCCGGGACTCTTCGAAACTATCTTATTAAGGTCGTGTGAATGCGAAGCCGGGCGTTAGCGCGCCATCCGGGTTCCTCACCTGTAACGTCACGCTCTGACCCTTAGGGAGTTTCTTGACGCCTTTCTTGGTTATGATGACCGTCGTCGGGTTGGCTACGTCATTATTCGTATTCGCCTGCTCGACTCCGTTGACCAGCAACGCCGCGCCATCCTTGAACCCCTGGCCGAAGACGTGAAGATGCTTCCCGCGCGCTACGGGCTGTGTAATCCTGAACACGGCCGGGCCTATCGGCACTCGCCAGACGCTCCGGCCGTGCGTGAACGCGAACAGATATGTGGAGCCCTCGCTAGTGGCCAGCGCGAGCGATTCGGTGACGACGTTGGCAAAGCCGTTGTTCTCCCTGGCCCAGCTCCCGCCGCCGTCTAAAGAGACAAAGACTCCGATGTCAGTGCCTACGAAGAGCCTGGAGGAATTCGTCGGGTCGACGATGATCGAATGGACTGGGATGTCGGGTATCCTTGTTTCACCCGACCCGTCGCTCGGCGAAAAGCTCGCGCCGCCATCAGTGCTCCTCCACACGTGCGATCCGCCGAAAGTTGAATAGGTCGCATAGACGACTGACGCGTTGTTGGGGTCGAAGGCCACCCACGACACGAACCCATTTCTTGGAAGAGCGGAAGGCCAGTTGCTGGTCGAACGCGACTTGGCGCCTCTGTCGTTCCTGTGTATGAACCCGATGCTGGTCCCGGCTATCACACGATCAGGATTATTACCCGATACGGCCAGCGCGCTGACTGCGCCCCCGGCGGTTGCGGCGCTCGCTTGCGTCCAGCTCACGCCTCCGTTGTCGGTCCGCCACAACACGCTCCCGCCCGTCCAGAGCCTTTGAGGATTGCTCGGGTCCATGATGAACGGGTTGATGAATAGGAAATTCGATGTCGGCTCGCTGATGCCGGTTATCACGGTAGTGTATGTGCGCCCGCCATCGACTGTCTTTCGGATCGACAGGCGGGTGTTTTCAACGTACACGGTGTCGGTGGCCGTAGGGTCTATAGCCACATAGCCGCCATCGCCGCCGAACGCCTGTACCCAGCCGCCCGCGCCCGCCGAGTCCGACCCTCTTAACGTGCCGTTGTCTTGCGTGCCGCCGATGTAGGAGTTGCCGTTCGGGAAAGGCAGGCCATGATAAAACTGCGTCACGCCATAATTATTATTAAGCGCCGTCCAGAGGACGCCCCCGTTATCGACTTCGCAAGCGGCGGCCCGCCCCCTCGCGGTCCGCGCGCGCGCGTCGGCCGTCCGATAGACGCCGCCGTCGTTGCCGACAAACATGGTCTTGTTTGTCACGCCGTCATACTGCGGGTGGAATACGATCGTGTGCTGGTCGGCATGAACGTACTGAGGCTCGTCGGACTCGCCCCACCAGTATGACGCTATGCCCCAGTTCGCGCCCCCGTCGTCGCTGCGGAACAGGTCTACGCCGCCGACCCAGACGCGCTCGGGGTCGACGGGGTCTACGGCGATCGTGTTGTCATACCAGCCCTGGTTGAAAAAGAGGTTTGATGACCCGGCTTCGCATTCGCTCATCAGCGCAAAGACCGTGTTCGACAGCAGCGCCGTGTTGAGCTTTGTCGCGCTGTTGTTTCTCACGCGAGCCGTCCAGCTCCCTTCGACGCCGCTCGCAGTCGAGCGAAAGACGGCGTGCAACCCGCGATCGTAAAGCCCTTGCTCTACGCTAGACGCCAGCGCGTAGACTACGTTTTGATTCGAAGGGGCGATCGCGAGCGCCGTGCGGCCGATCCCCGCCTCTCTGAGCACGGGGGTCCACGCGCCGCTGCCGCTTACAGGGTCGCCCGCGCTCGCGTTGAGATAGACTGTGGCCTGTGTGAAACTCCCGCACGAAGCGAAGAGGTAATCGGTCGCCAGATCTGTGCGGATAGCGAGGTCCAGGCAGCCCCCCTGGACTATGCCGCCCGACGCGCTTAGCGGCAGAAGGACTCTCGCCCAGGTCGCGCCCGCGTCGAGACTGCGCCAGAGGCCCGAACGCGTGCCGGCGTAAACGCGTCGAGGGTCGTTGGGGCTGACGACGATGTCGTTGACATAAAAAAAGTCTGCGCCGTTCGTAGCCTCCAGGAAAGTCCATGACCCGCCCGCGTCTGTCGTCTTGAATATGCCCGCGCCTCTGACCATGTCGCCGTTAAAGAACCCCTCGCCCGTCCCCGCGTAGATCACGTTCGAATTGCCCGGCTCGAAGGCCATCGAGCAGACGGCGAGGCTCGGCAGCAGGTCGCCGACGGCCTGCCACGACGCGCCCGCGTTGATAGTCTTCCAGACGCCGCCCGCGACTCCTGCGGCGTACATCACGGCGGCGTTAGTAGGATCGATAAGCAAAACGCGGGTGCGCCCGCCGACATTCGCGGGTCCCAGTTGCGTCCAGCCGTCGAGCGCCGCAAGCTCTACGGTCGAAAGCCCTGTCTCCGCTTTCGACGGGAGGCGCGAGTCCGCGGCTATCGAATAGCCGGGCATCATTTCAGCATGATCTATCGCCTTCAAGTACCTGTCCGCGCCGAGGGCGCTCTGCTGATCGGGCGACCGCTTGAAGCGAAAGAACTCTTCGGCTTCCGCGGGCTCGTCAAAGCGCTTGGTCTCTCGGTCGAACTTTTTCGCGGACTCCTTTATTCGAGCGAGCCTATCCGCTTTGTGACGGTTATCGCCGTTGCTGAAATTGAGCGAGATGACCGCTAGCAGAATGATTAGGAGCGAAAACGTGACGGGGCGAATTGAGCGGAATAACATCTTTGTACACCTTTGCTGAAAAGACTACTGAGATAACCCTGTAGGGGCAGCCCTTGTGGCTGCCCGGATCGTCCGAAGGACGATGACGTAATCGCGCTGACGCGCGATCCGGGCGGGGACAAGCCCCGCCCCTACAGGTTATTGATTAATGCTATTGATTCGCGCCGAGCTTCCCTTTCGTAACCGTGATGAAGTAATCGAGCCAGCCGCGCTCGTTCGTGTTGCGACATCGATCGCGCAAAGTCTCAAGCGCCCGCAAACGCGCTTCCAGGGCTTTGCGGTTCGCGCCGTCGCTTGCGAGCGCGATGTCCGTCAGGTGAAGCGCCTCGACCGCGCGCCCAGCCTCCGCACGCTCCATCGCCAATCGCGCCACCGCCTCCGCCCCGCCCGCGAGCTTCACCACGTCGGCGTAGACCGCCGAAGCCGGCAGCTCGTACATCGTCGCGGGATTCAGGTCGAACCACCCGACGTAGCCTTCATAAATCCCGCGGATCGACCAGATCAGCTTGCCGTAGCTTTCGCCTACGTCCAGGCTCGCGGGGAGCTTAATCTCTTTCATCAACGTGAAGACATCTTTGCCCGCGTTCATGCCTTTGACCACTTCGTCGTGGACGTACTGTATCGCGTCGCGCGATCTCGTGAGACGGCGCGTGACTTCCGCGCTGCCGACTATGGGCTGCCCGTGGCTCGGCAAAACGACGTCGGGCTTCAAGGCTAACACTTTATTTAGCGAGCTGACGTAGTCGAGCGCCCAGCGC
Organism: Blastocatellia bacterium; assembly: GCA_035249305.1. GTDB lineage: Bacteria > Acidobacteriota > Blastocatellia > UBA7656 > UBA7656 > DASUNP01. The sequence continues at coordinate 120,049 of DATFGQ010000056.1, forward strand.
GGCTGCGTTCCCCGCAGCGTGTAGATGTTGGGGAACGATTCGTAATAATTATCACCCGTAAACGCGGCCTTGTATTTAGGTATCCAGACCGTCAGGTGGTCGTAGGTTTCGCCCGGCGTGCTGAAGACTTCGAACTTCAAGCCGCCGAGCGTGAATTCGTACTTGTCGTCGAACAGTATCGTAGGCTCGATCCTGGCTCCGTAATTGCCGGCCCACTCTCTGGCGGCCGGGACGGGCAGCTTGAATTGCGCGGCGTTGCGACGGCCGTAAAACCCCGCCAGCCGCGTCTGGTAGTGCATGAACTCCGCGAAATTCTTCTGCGCGATGATCTCGGTCCCCTTCTCTTTCCACGCGGGTATGCCGCCCGTGTGGTCGCCGTGCCCGTGCGTGAGGATTATGTACTTGATCGGCCCTTTGGCTTCCGGCCCGAGCAACTCTTTGTGCTTGCGCGCGTGCAGTACGATGGAAGTGTCTATGATGACGTTGCCTTCAGGCGTCTTTACAAGAAAGGTGTTGCCGAACCCTTCGACCATGCTGATGGCTTCGTTTATGTTAATGACTTTATCGCCGACCCTGAGCAGGTCCGCGGGGTTGTCGGCCATCGGCTGCTGGCAGCCGAACAGATCGGCAGCCTGCGCGAGCATGAGAATCATGGCCGTAATCAACGCCCGAATCGACGATCGCATAGACAGATTCCCCCTTCTGCGATTGGTCCGAGATTGGCGGGTTATCTTCTGAACCTTCTGTGGAGCCACCCTGAGAGCCATCTCAGGGCTGTTCGAAAAAAGCCGTGCTTCGGAGGCGGCTCGTGCGCTTCGGTCTTCGCCTCCGCTTCGATCGCGGTGAAGAATTGCGAAGCCATCATCTTTGCGGCGCCCTGTATCATCCGCTGGCCTACGCCTGCGATCGTGCCGCCCACCTGCACGTCGCCTTTGTAAGAGACCACGGTCGAGCCGTCGCGCTCTTCGAGGTCGAGCTCGCCCGATCCCTTCAAGAAACCGGGCTGCCCTTTGCCTTCGATCACCATGCGGAAGTGCTCGGGCGGTCGCGCGTCTTCGAGCCTGACGTTACCTGTAAAGACCCCCTTGATCGATCCCACGCCCGCGCGCATCGTTACCGAAAAACTGTTCTCGGCGGTCTGTTCGAGCCGCTCGCATCCGGGTATCGAGCGCTGCAACACCGCCGGGTCGGTCAACGCTTTGAATACGCGGTCGCGTGAGGCGCGCAATTCGTGTGTGCCTTCTATTTTCATAGTGCTGAGTGCTGAGTCCTGAGTGCTGAGTACCGATTTTCACTCAGCACTCAGGACTCAGCACTCAGCACTATTTTGCTCTACCCGACCGGGTTTCTTAATGCACGGCCGGCGTAGACCTCGGCCAGGTGCTTCCGATACTCCGTGGAGGCGAACAGATCGCCGTTTATCGAAGCGCCGTCGGTGATGACCGATGCGGCCCCGTCTATGGCTTGATCGTCGAGCGATTTCCCTATGAGCGCCTGCTCCGACGCGGTCGCGCGGTAGGCTTTCGACGCGACTCCGGTCACGCCGATCCCCGCGGCGCGGCAGACGCCGCCCTGGTCGCGCGTGATGTTGACGGCCACGCCTACGACGGCAAAGCCCGAAGCCGGCTGCGCCATCTTCGCGTAGGCCTGGAGGCTCCCCGAGGCCGGGACCGGGACGCGAATCTCGCGCAGTATCTCCCCCGGTTCAAGAGCGGTCGTCATCAAGTCTACGAAAAAGTCGTCGGCTTTTATGACGCGGTCGCCGTTTGCGCCTACGGCCACCATCTCAGCATTGAGCGCGATAATCGCGGCCGGCAGGTCCGCGGCCGGGTCAGAGTGCGCGAGGCTCCCGCCGATGGTGCCTTTGTTGCGGACCTGAACGTCGCCGATCTGCGATGCGGTCTCCGGCAGCAGAGGGCAGATTTCGCGCAGGCGCTCGGACGACTCGATCTCGTAATAGGTGGTCATAGCGCCTATGCGGATCTGATCGCCCTCCTCGCGTATGTAAGAAAGGTCTCTGATGCGCCCGAGGTCGATGAGCACCTGCGGCATCGCGAGCCGCAGCTTCATAGCCGGTATGAGGCTGTGACCGCCCGCCAGAATCTTCGCTTCGTCCGCGTGCTCGCCCAGGAGCCGCACGGCCTCGTCGAGAGTTTGAGGAGCGAGGTAATCAAATTGTGCTGGGATCATTTATTAAGCTCCTTCGCCGAAATTCCTACGAGAAAAATCTCTCGCAATCAGCCTTGCTGGTTAACAATCCGCCAGATCGATTCCGGCCTCAAGGGCATGTCCATGTGGCGTATGCCGAACGGCGCGAGCGCGTCGACTACCGCGTTGACTATCGCGGGCGTGGCCCCGATCGTCCCCGCCTCGCCCACGCCTTTCACGCCGAGCGGGTTGACGGGCGAAGGCGTCTCCGTGCGCTCAAGCTCGAACCACGGGATCATAGCCGCTTTCGGCACCGCGTAGTCCATCAGCGTACCCGTCACAAGCTGCCCCTGCTCGTCGTAGACGACCTCTTCATACAACGCCTGGCCTATCGATTGAACTATGCCGCCGTGCACCTGCCCGTCGACCATCATCGGGTTGATCACCTTGCCGCAATCGTCTACGGCGACGTAGCGGAGGAACTTCACATTGCCTGTGTCGCGGTCTATCTCGACGACGGCGATGTGAGTGCCGAAGGGGAAGGTGAAATTCGTAGGCTCGAAGAAGTGAGTGGCCGAAAGCCCCGGCTCCATCCCCGGCGGGATGTCGCGGGCGATGTGAGCCGCTAGCGCGACATCTTGAATAGAAACCTGCTTATCGCTCGTGTCGGGCTCGGGCAACGCGCCGGCGGGAGCCCGCCCCGCCGGAACCACGGGCTCGGGCACGCCGTCGGCCGCAGCGGCTCGCGCCGCCGCTTTCGAGTATCTTCCTTCCTTAAAGACGACGGCCGACTTCTCGGATTTGAGCAAGTGCGCCGCAATCTCGGACGCCTTCTCCTTCAGCTTTTCTATGGCCATAAAGACAGCCGTGCCACCCACCGCGGTCGCGCGGCTGCCAAAGGTGCCTATGCCGTACTGGACTATCGCCGTGTCGCCGTGAATTACGGTCACGTCGTTTAAGTCTACGCCGAGCTCGTCGGCGGCGATCTGCGCGAACGAAGTCTCCTGGCCCTGCCCGTGCGGCGACGCGCCTGTAAGAATCGTCACCTTGCCCGTAGGCTCTATCCTGACCGTGGCCGACTCCCAACCGCCCGCGGGCATCGCCTGAGACGGGCCGAGCGCGCAGATCTCGACGTAAGTCGACACGCCTACGCCGATCAACCTCCCCTGCTCGCGCGCCCTCTTCTGCTCTTCGCGCAGCGTGTGATAGTCGCTCATCTCCAGCGCCTTGTCGAGCGCGGCGTTGTAGTTCCCGCTGTCATAAAAGAGCCCTGTGGCGGTCTTGAACGGGAACTCTTCGGGCGAAGGGAAGTTCTTGCGCCGTACGTCGACAACGTCCATTCCGAGCTCGGCCGCTACAAGGTCGAGCGCGCGCTCGACGACATATGTCGCTTCGGGGCGGCCCGCGCCGCGGTAAGCGTCGGTCGCCATCTTGGTAGTAAATACTCCCGTAACATTTATCTGTATCGCGGGTATCTTGTAGCTGCCCGACAGCATCAACCCAGTCAGCGTCGGTATCGCGGGCGTGAGCAGTTGATGATAAGCGCCGAGGTCCGCGAAGACGTTGTAGCGAAGCCCCGTCAGCGTGCCGTCGTTCTTGCACCCGATCTCGATGTAGCCGACCTGCCCGCGCCCGTGAATGGTCGCCTGAATATTCTCGCGCCGCGTCTCGATCCATTTGACGGGCTTGGCAAGCTGCATCGAGATCCACCCGAGCAGCGCCTCTTCAGCGTAGACGTTGAGCTTCGACCCGAACCCGCCGCCGACCTCGGGCGTGATCACGCGAAGCTTGTTTTCGGCAATCCCGATCATTATGGCGAGCTGCGTTCGCAACAGGTGGGGGATCTGCGTGGAAGACCATATCGTCAGCTCCTGCTCGCCGGGCAGGTAGCGGGCCAACACGCCGCGCGGCTCCATCGCAATCGGGGCGAGCCGTTGATGCACGAGCCGCTGTTTAATAACATGATCGCCCGAAGCGAGCGCCGCTTCGATGTCGCCTTCGCCCGCCGTCAGCTTGTAGGCGATGTTGTCGCCGTACTCTTCGTAAACGAGCGGCCCGCCTTTGGCCGCTTCCTCGACATCGACTACGGCCGGCAGCTCTTCGTAATCGACCATAATCAGGTCGACGGCGTCGCGAGCGGCGTAACGGTCGGTAGCGACGACTACGGCGATGGGCTGACCTACGAAGACGACATGATCTGAAGCGAGGACCCGGTAATCAGGCACCTTCAGACCGGGCAGCGCGCTCGCGCAAGGCACGGGGCCGATCTTCTGCGCGACTTCTTTGCCGGTGTAGACGGCGACGACGCCCGGCGCGGCGGCTGCTTCGCTCGTGTCGATGCTCGTTATGCGCGCGTGAGCATACATAGAGCGCAGGAACGCGACGTAAAGCGTGTCCGGCAGCTTGATGTCATCGACGTAATGGCCGAGCCCCTGAATCAATCGCGGGTCTTCGGTCCGCTTGACTCTCTGTCCAACGTACTTGTTTGCCATAAAGCCCCTCTGAGTGCTGAGTGCTGAGTCCTGAGTCCTGAGTTATTGTCTTTCACTCAGGACTCAGGACTCAGCACTCAGGACTTTTCTTTAATCTCCCGTGGCCGCTCGGCCCTTCATCTGGCGGGCGGCGAACTGGACCGCTTCGACTATGTGCTGGTAGCCCGTGCAGCGGCACAGGTTCCCTTCGAGCCCGTGACGTATCTCTTCTTCGGACGGGTCCGGGTTGCGGTCCAACACCTGAGCCGCGGCAATTATCATGCCGGGCGTGCAGTAGCCGCACTGTAACCCGTGCTGCTCCCAGAACCCCTGCTGCACCGGATGAAGCTCGCCGTTTACGGCCAGCCCCTCGATGGTCTTCACCTCCGCGCCATCGACCTGCACGGCGAACATCGTGCACGACTTCACGGACTTTCCGTCGACCATCACAGTGCAGGCCCCGCAGATGGAGGTCTCGCAGCCGACGTGCGTCCCCGTAAGACTCAGCACGTCTCTCAGGTAATGGACCAGCAGCAGCCGAGGCTCTACCTCGTGCTTGTGCGCTGTGCCGTTGACTGTAATATTGATAGCCTTCTTCATCGAAGCCACCTCGCTTGTTTGAATGAACGTTTAGGTAAATGAGCGTGAGAATTCTGCGGGCCGCATAGTAGCACTTGGTAGACCAAGATTCAAGTTAAGCCGGCCGCGCCCGTCGTGGCCGCCTCCGGCACAAGCGACGCCCTCCGCTCGCCTCGCACTTTAAACAAAGCCGTCACCGCCAGGTAGAGCGAAAGCCCTATCAACGCGGCCGCCGTTATCGCGTTTATCATCTTCAGGTCGAACCCCGAAGCGGCCTTCAGATTCCCTATGACCAGCAGCATCAAAGACCACAGCGTTATGACCAGCACGAAGATCATAGGCACGAGCGTGAACCAGATGCGCCTGCGGGCTTGATAGAGCCAGACCGTTATCGCAAGCAGCGTGAGCGCGGCGAGCAATTGGTTCGAAGCGCCGAACAGCGTCCAGAACTGCTTCCAGGCCTCTTGCGGCGCGACCGTGACGACGTAGACGGGCAGCCCTATCGTCAACAGCGTGCAGACGACCGCGCCCAGCCGCGAGCGCCAGCCGAAAAGCTCTTGCACGATGTAGCGGCCCAGCCTTGTGCATACGTCGAGCGTGTCGAAGACGAATGTCGAAAACGCCATCGCCCCGAACGTGACCGCGAACTCCCTGTGCTGGCTGCCGATTATCAAGGTCATGAAATCGCCTATGCCGTTGCCGTAGATGGTGCCTGCTTCGAGCCCCGTTATGCTCTCCTGCGAGACGATCATGATCGTCACCAGCGCTATCAGCGCCACGAACCCTTCGGCCAGCATCGCGCCGTAGCCAACCGGCTGCATGTGCGACTCGCGATCGACCTGCTTCGAAGTAGTCCCGGAGCAGACCAGCCCGTGAAAGCCCGAGCAAGCGCCGCAGGCGATCGTCACGAACAGGAACGGGAAGAGCGCGCCCGTCATCCCTGTCGCGTCCCACGTCCTGAAAGCTTCCTGCTTGATCTCGTACCCGCCGAAAAAGACGCCTATCACGCCAAGCGCGAGCGCGAAATAGAGGACGAAGCCGCCCAGGTAACCTCGCGGCTGCAACAGCGCCCAGACAGGCACTATCGAAGCGACCGCGCAGTACAAGAGTATGAGCAGCGCCCAGGCTTTGAAGTCCATGACGATGAGAGTTGAGACCTTCGTCCCGGCCCACGCGACGCCTAGAGTCGCTGGAACAAATATTACGGTCACGAGCCACAGCGGAGGGTTGAGGTAACGCTGCACGACGCCCATGACTACGGCCAGCAGCAGGTACATCACGGCCGCCGCGGCGACGGCGCCGCCGGGGTTGAAATGGCCGACCGATTGAAGCTCGTCCGTCCCGACGACGAAGCTCGAAGCCGTGAGCTGGGCGAAGGCTATGATGACGTAGATGAGCGCTATCCAGATGAAAGCCATCATGGCCGCGCCCGCTCGCGGGCCCAGGTAATCGCGCGTGATGTCGGCGACCGAGCGCGCTCCGTGGCGGACGCTCGCGGCGAGGCTGCTGAAATCATGCACCGCGCCTATGAGCACAACGCCAAAGCTTATCCAGAGCAGGCTCGGGAGCCAGCCCCACGTCTTGCAAGCGAGTATTGGGCCTGCAATCGGGCCTGCCGCGGCGATGGCCGAGAAGTGTTGGGCGAACAGGTAGAAGGGGCGCGTGGGAACGAAATCGACGCCGTCGTTGACCTTGTTTGCGGGCGTCGGGTGCGCGTCATCGATTACAAACTGGCGCGCGACCCAGCGCCCGTACATGCGATAGGCGACGACGAGCAAGAGAATAAAAGCCAGGGCTAAAAGTGGCAGGCTCACTCGCAAACCCTCCGGGGTGAGTTCTTAGTTTTCAGTTTTAAGTTTTTAGTTTTTAGTTTTTAGTTTTCAGACCGCAGACCAGGGCGGATCGTTGGCTTTCACCAACAACTAAAAACTGAAAACTTAAAACTGAAAACTTCTGTTATCGTCCGGCTTTTGGTCGCTTAGGGTTGTTCTTCGTCCGAGAAGGATTCTCGCGCTGACTCATCTCGTCTTCCAGAGTCCCGAGATTCTGTCTCGCGTTGCTCGCTTGCGCGACCGTCGAGCGTTTCTCGATCTTCTGGCTCTGACCTTTAACCGGACTCTGCTTTTTTCCTTGCCCCGTGGGAGGCTGATTCTTTTTCTTGTCTGCCATAAGTCTCAGACCTGGCCCGGCCGTATGTCGGAATGGGCCTGGTCTTTCTCCTTCCGCTTGGCTTCGTCCCACAGAGCGTCCATCTCTTTGTGATCGGAATCCGAAGGCTTGCGCCCCTGCTCGCGCAGGCGCTCCTCGATGTAGCGGAACCGCCTCCGGAATTTTCTGTTCGAAGATTTGAGCGCGCTTTCCGGGTCCACGCCCAGCAGCCGCGCCACGTTGACGGCGACAAAGAGCAGGTCGCCGACCTCGCCCGCGATCTCTTTATGATCGGGCGACGGGCTGGCGACGGCCGCCTTAAGCTCGTCGACCTCTTCGTCGAGCTTCTCAAGCACCGACGGCACGTCGGGCCAATCGAAATCTACTCGCGAAACTTTGGTCGTCATCTGAAACGCTTCCATCACGGCCGGGAGCTTGGTCGACACGCTGTCGAGCATAGACGCCTGACGGTCGTCGAGCTTCCCTTTCTCGCGAAGCTCCGCCTCCTTGAGCGCCTCCCAGTTGCGCAGCACTTCGCCCGAAGTTTCCGCTTTCTCTTCGCCGAAGACATGCGGGTGACGGCGGATCATCTTCGACGAGACGCGGTCGATGACATCGGCCACGGTGAAGCGGTCTTGCTCGGTCGCGATCTGGCTGTGAAAGACCACCTGCAACAGCAGGTCGCCGAGCTCGCCCACGAACTCTTCGTCGTTGCCCTCGTCAATGGCTTCGACCACTTCGTAAGCCTCTTCGAGCATCATCGGCTTGAGGCTCTCGTGCGTCTGCTCGCGGTCCCACGGGCATCCCCCGGGGGCGCGCAGCCGCGAGATCAGTTCTACGAGCTCGCTGAAGCGCGTCCCTTCCGACTTGCGCGATGAATCAACCATAGTTCGAATGTACGAAACGCAAATGGCAAATGGCAAGTGGCAAAAGGCAAAAATGAAAAAGCCATTTGCCAATTCCCTTTTGCGTTGTTTACTCTGCAATCGATGGCAGAAGAAAAGGACACAAATTTCAAAGTCACCGACCGGCGAAAGTTCAACGCCGACGGCACCCCGCGCGACTACTCCGACGAGCCCCCGGCCGCGCAGCCCGCGAAGCCCGCCGAGCCCCCGGCCGAAGCGCCCGCGCAGGCCGAACAACCGGAAGCCGAGCCGGCCAACGTCGTGTCGTTTCCAGGCGAGGCCGAAAGGAAACGCGAAAAACCGCAGGCTCCGGCCGAGCAGGGCGCGCCCGACCAGACGTACGCGGAGGCGTCTCGGCCTGTGGGCGCAGCGGAGCAGGCTTACTCGCAGACGACCACGGGCCAGCCGAGGGGATTGCCTGAAGCAAGTTTCTTGAGCTTGATTAACATGCTCGCCGTCGAGGCGGCCATGCACCTGGGGCTGATCGAGACGCCAGGCGATGCCGCGCCCGCCGTCGACCTCGAAGCCGCGCGCCACATGATAGACATGCTCGGCGTGTTGGAGCAGAAGACGCGCGGGAACCTCAGCCCGGACGAAGACAAGCTGCTTGAGAACATCCTCGCCGACCTGCGCATGCATTACGTCGCACTTTCGAGACGGCGATGAGAATCACTTTCCTCGGCACCGGCACCTCCGTGGGCGTCCCGGCTGTAGGGTGCGAGTGCGAGACTTGCCTTTCCGACGACCCGCGCGACAAGCGGCTGCGCACGTCCGTCCTGATCACACACCTCGGGCGAAACATCCTGATCGACGCGTCGACGGACTTCCGCCAGCAGGCGCTCAGAGTCGGCCTCAAGCGGCTCGACGCGATCCTCTTCACACACTCGCACGCCGACCACTGCTTCGGCCTCGACAACGCGCGGCCAATAATGTTCCGCGAAGGCGCCATCAACTGCTTCGCTACGGAGACGACGTGGCAGGGTCTGCGGCGAATCTACGCCTACGCGTTCGAGCCCGCGCCCTACCCCGGAGTGCCGAGGATAATTCCCCACTCGATCGATGGCGACTTCAGCCTGTTCGGCCTGGATGTCGAGCCGCTCACGGTCATCCACGGCCGGCTTGAGGTGACGGCGTTCCGCATAAATGGATTCGCCTACGTCACGGATTGCAACCTCATACCCGAAGAGACCTGCGCGCGGCTCAAGGGGCTCGACCTGCTCGTGATCGACGCGCTGCGCTTCAAATCGCACCCGACTCACATGACTTTGGACCAGGCGGTCGGTTACATTGACAGGCTCAGGCCCCGGCGCGCTTTGCTCACGCACATCTCGCACGACATAAAGCACGACGAGACGAGCCAGCACCTGCCCGAAGGGGTCGAGATTGCTTACGACGGATTGGCTGTGGAGGTCGGCTGAGGGGATGAGAATCTTTCGCGGTCTGGAAGACGACGCCATACGCACGCCGACGGTCGTGACGCTCGGGGTCTTTGACGGCCTGCACCTCGCGCACCAACTGATAATGAGCCGCGTAGTCGAGCGCGCCCGCGCGACGGGGCTTGTGCCGACGGTCGTCACGTTCGACCCGCACCCGCGCGCCGTGCTGAGGCCCGAGACGGCCCCGCCCCTGCTACAGACCTTCGAGCAGAAGATGGAGGGCATCTCCCGGTTAGGCGTCGAACAGGTCGTGGTGCTCAACTTCACGCCGGAGCTTTCGCGCGTCACGGCCGAAGATTTCCTGCTACAGATAATCTTCGGCCGCCTGGACGCGCGCGAAGTCTACCTCGGCCATGGCTTCGCATTCGGGCACAACCGCGAAGGGCGGTTCGAGCTGCTCAAGGAGGTGGCCGACCGTCTGGGGCGCGTCGCCGGCGAAGTTCCCGAAGTGATGGTCGGCGGCCACCGCGTAAGCTCGACTATGATCCGCCGTCTGTTGGGTGCGGGCCGCGTAAACCTCGCGCGCCGCATGCTCGGCCGGCCTTACGGGATCGAGAGCCGCGTGATCGAAGGTCGCAGCATTGCGAAGGCGCAACTGGAATACCCGACGGCGAACCTCAAACCGCAAAACCGGGTCGTCCCCGCCAACGGCGTTTACGTCACGCTGACGCTCGCGGGCGGCGTGTGGCGGCGCTCGATTACAAACGTGGGCAACAAGCCTACGTTCGGCGGCGACGCGGAGGTTACGGTCGAGACTCACCTGATCGATTACGACGGCGAGTTGTACGGCGAGACGATCCGCGTGAGATTCTTGCACCGGCTTCGCGGCGAAGTGAAGTTTGAAAGCGTGGAGGCGCTGCGCGCACAGATCGGCCGCGATTACCGGCGGGCCGTCAGGTATTTCGAGAAGGCCGGCGTGCGGAGGAACTTGACGTTCTTATGATTGATTGTTTTTTTCGGCGACCAGCTTGCCCGTCTTAAACCGCATCTCGTCATCTATCGCGTTCTTGATGTAATCGATCTCGACCACCGTCGGGTACCCCCACTCGGCATCGTAGTTGACCTTTACCAGATGGGCCTTCTTATCGATGGCCGCCTGTATGTAATCGAAGAGCTGGTCGACCGTGAAATAAAGCTCGTACTGCGCTTTATCGACCGCGTCTCCCGTGTTGGCTTGTTGTATCTGTTCGGCGACGCCTTCGCGCACCGTAATCTTCACGCGTTTGGTGTAGGCGGGCAGGCAGAAGCAGACTCGCTGAAATTCGTACTGGTAGTTCTTCGTAGTCTTCGAGTCCCATTTGCGGCGGTTCTTGGTCAAACGATTCTGCGCCTCATTCGGCGGGGCGGCAACCGCGCTCGATATTGAGAACAGGCAGACCGCCGCGACGAGCGCATGAAAGATTTGCTTGCGATGGTTCATCCCTTTTACCCCCTTTGCTCTGGCCTAACTTGACAATAGTACAGCCTGCGGTAACTTAGCAATATGACGATTAGAACGATCGCGATCGCGCTTCTCATAGCCTTCCCGCTCGCCCGCCCCGCGGCGGCAACGCGACCGCCCGATAAAGATTACCTTGTCTACGTAGTCTGCGAGTCGGACGACAAGATCGCGCGCGTGCGCTTCGGCCCGGCAGGCGCGCGAGTCGAGCGCGAGATCGCGACCGGCGGTCACCCGACAGACATCGATGGCCCGCACGGCATAGTCTTTTCGCCCGACAGACAGTTCTATTACGTCTCGCTCGGCCACGGCAGGCCGTTCGGCTCCGTGTGGAAGTACTCGGCTAAAGACGACTCTGTGATCGGGCGCGTCACGCTCGGCATGTTCCCCGCGACGATGGACGTGACTCCCGACGGCAACTTCCTCTACGTTGTCAATTTCAATCTCCACGGTGATATGAAGCCATCGAGCGTGTCGATAGTTGCCACCGACGAGATGCAAGAGATAGCGCGCGTGACGACCTGCACGATGCCTCACGGGTCGCGCATCAGCCCGGAGGGCATAAGACAGTACTCCGCCTGTATGATGGATGACCTGCTCGTGGAGATCGACGCGACGACGCTTCGCGCCTCGCGCCACTTCCTGCTGACGAAAGGCAAAGAGCTCGGGATGAAGGGGCCGCCCGCGTCTCACAATCATGGCCAAACCGCGACTCACGATACGAGCGGTCACGGGATGGAGCCGCCGAAGCCGGGCGACACCGCCTGCTCGCCGACGTGGGCGCAGCCGTCCGTCGACGGGAGATTCGTTTACGTGGCGTGTAACAAATCCGACGAGATAGTCGAGATAGATTCCGCCGCGTGGAAAGTGACTCGGCGGCTCGCGGCGAGGCCGGGCGTTTACAACCTCGCCGTGACGAAGAACGGGCGGTTGATCGCTACGAACAAACGCGACGGCTCCGTCTCGATCATCGACCTGAAGACGGGCCGCGAGGCGGCGCGCATACCCACGAAGCGAAAGGTGATCCACGGCGCGGTCGTTACGCCTGACGACCGCTACGCCTTCATCTCGGTCGAAGGGATAGGTTCGGAGCCGGGCACGGTCGAAGTGATCGACCTGGAGGCGATGAAGACGGTGGCCACCGTCGACGTGCCGAGACAGGCGGCCGGGATCGACTTCTACAAGACCGAACCAAGCAAGTAGTGCTGTGTGAAAATTCCCCGAAGGGGAAGTATTCAATAGCCAGGGGCACCGCCCCTGGAAATGAATCGTTAATAATGAGAAGCCCTGAAAGGGCGATACTCTTATCGCGCCCTTTCAGGGCTTCGTCTTGTATGCGTGCGTCACCCGGCGCGTTGCGCCGGGCTATCGAATCGCGCTCCTTCGGAGCTTTCACTCACCACTAATGACTGATCTTCAGTTCCCAGGCGCGGGGGTCGAACCTTTATCGAGCGGCTTTCCGAGCTTGACGATCCAAAGGCCCGTGTTGATGTCGTTAAAGTAGATCAGGTCGCCGACCGGCTGCGCCCCCCAGGTCAGCGGCTGGTTCGCGCGGAAGCCCTGCGGGTCGCCCGTCCACACGCGAGCTATCTCGCGCCCCTGGCGGTAGAGGTCGCCGCGCAGCTCGCCCGACACGTCGACTACTCGGCCGCCCCCGCTGTAGTAGCCCATGTACAACACGTCATCTTTCACCCAGATGTTGTGCGCGCCCGCTTCGGGCACTACGTACTCCGCCACCTTGCGCGGGCGTGTGATGTCTGAAACATCTATTACATGAGCTATGCCGCGGACGGGGAATCGGTCGCGGGCGTATATGTCGAAGATGGCCGGGAAGACTTCGTCGCCGATGAAGACATAATCCTTATAGCGGAAGACGGCGTGCGTTCCAGCGAGCCACCCCTCGCCGTAAAGCTCGTGATGGTTGAAGCGGAACTGGCTTACGAGCCGCGGCTTTTCCGGGCTCCCTCCCTTGATGCCGTTGCCTACGTCTAAGATCACAAGGCCATGCCTCCAGTAGGCGAGGTAAGCCAGCCCGTCTTTCACCTGAACGTCGTGCAGGTAGCGGGCGGCCATCGAATCTCCGAACGGAACGCGCGTGGCCCCCGTGAGCGGGCTCTCGACCTGCCACCGGGCGACCTCTTTAGGAGCTTTCACGTTCTTGAAATCGATCACGCGCATCGAGCCCGTCGCGTCGTCCGTCAGATAGACGTAATGGCCGTCGACGAACGCGCTGTGCACGCCGCCCGTGACGGTTTCGGTATATTCTGAAATCTTTTTCGGATGCGCCGGGTCAGAGGTGTCGAAGAACATTATGCCGTTCTTGCGGTTCGACGAGTTCTCGCGGGAGATGACCATTATCTTTCCGTCGGCAGTAGTGCTGACGTCGTTGATCAACCGTGCGTCGACCGTCACCGTGTCGGTGAGCTTAGGCTTCGAGGGGTCTGACACGTCATAGACCAGGACCTTGTCGTCTATCGTAGAGAGGTAAGCGTACTTTCCGATGATCCACTGCTCGGCGGCCTGAAAATCTTTCATAGGGACGCGCCCGACTATTTCGACCTCGCGCTCGATGTTGCGCGGAGTGGCGACGACCGAAGCTATCGCCGCGTTATCGCCGCTCGTAGCTGTGACGATGTAAGTCCCCGGCCGCTCGGCGATGAACCCTCCGTCCGGTTCTATGATGGCCCCATCGCCTGTGACGCCCCAGCGCACCGAAGGGTTCTTGACGACTGAGCCGTCGGCCGCCTTCGCCATCACCTTGAACCGCACGACGTCGCCCGTGCGCGGGCTGATAGACTTCGGCTCGATTGAAATGCTGCGGACGGGGTTGGCGACTACTTCAATGGAGGCCGTCCCGGTCGCTCCGTCGGCAGTCGCGCGAATAGTCGCGCGGCCGGGCTTGAGGCCCATCACGAGTCCCGCCGCGTCTACGGTCGCGACCGCCGGGTCGTCTGAAGCCCAATTGATGGCGGTGATGACGCGCGGGTCGTTAGTCGCAGACATTGCGGTCGCGTTCAACTTCATCGCGCCGCCTACGACCAGCGGAGCGGGGAGCGCATCGATTAGGATCCGGGTGACTCGCGCAGGCTTAACGACCACTCGCGCGAAGGCGACCTGCTGACCAACGAGCGCGCCCACGCGCAAGACTCCGGGCTGAAACAGGGTGACCGTGCCCGACTCGTCGGCGGCTCCAACGTCACCCGGCGCGGCGAACCAGGCCGTGGCTGTTTGAGGGACCGCCTTGCCCGCCTCATCTTTTCCGATCACGGTGAACTTCAGTTGTTGCCCGACTTCTGCTTCGACCGTCGCCGGGTTGATCTCGATAGTCTTCACCGCGGGGTTCTGCCGCGCGGAGACGAGCGACCCGAAAGCGAGCGCCGCCAAAACGAGCGACAGAATCAAAAAAAGCTTTACCTTCTGCATCGAATACCTCCCTGGATGCCGGCCTCTTTAAATATGCTTGCCGGAATTGTATTCACCGGAGCCTCTTCCTGCAAACCTCGGAAGAAACATGCGATTTGCAATAACCTGTAGGGGCAGCCCTCGTGGCTGCCCGGATCGTCCGTAAGGACGATGACATCATCGCGCTAACGCGCGATCCGGGCAGGGACAAGCCCGCGCCGCGCGAAGCGCCGGGGAACCCGTTCTGACGGGTCGCGCCATGGCCCCTACAATCATCTTCAACCAGCGCCGGCTTGAAACCACAAAAGATTAGTAGTACGCTTCCGGCCCGTGATCGAGAATAAAGAAGGAGATCATTAGAAGTGCCGACGTTGAAAGAGCTGTTCGATTTATCCGGCAAAGTCGCGCTCGTTACGGGCGGCTCGCGCGGGCTCGGCAAAGAGATGGCCGAGGGGCTGGCCGAGGCCGGCGCGAGCTTGATGATCCTGGCCAGACGAGAGCAATGGCTCACGCCCACTGTTGAAGAGTTTCGCTCGCGCGGCTTCAAATGCTACTCGGCGCTGTGCGACGTTTCAGACCCCGAGAGCGTTCAGGCGGCCGTCGATCAAACGATAGACACTTTCGGCCAGATAGATATTCTAGTCAACAACGCGGGCGTCACCTGGGGCTCGCCGGCCGAAGAGATGCCGCTCGACAAATGGAAAATGGTCCTCGACATAAACCTGACGGGCGCTTTCCTGTTCTCTCAAAAAGTGGGCCGCGAGATGCTCAAGCGAAAGCATGGCAACATCATCAACGTAGCTTCGATAGCTGGGCTGACAGGGACTATGGAGCACGGCCAGCACATCCTCGGGTACGTGGCGGCCAAGGGCGGGTTGATCGCGATGACGCGCGAGCTCGCGGCGAAGTGGGCGCGGCGCGGCATCCGCGTCAACGCCATCGCGCCCGGCTTCTTCCCATCGCGCATGACGGAAAAGGTTCTCGAAGCGGCGCAGCCCCAGATCGAATCGGCGGTGCCGATGGGCCGCGTCGGCGGCGAAGGCGAATTGAAAGGCGTCGCAGTATTTCTCGCGTCCGCCGCATCCGGCTACATCACGGGTCAGACGATAGTCGTTGACGGCGGCAGCACTGCCACTTAATTTGAAGGCTCAAATTTCAAACCTCAAAATATTATGAACGAAATTTTTCAATTGCACTTGCGAACATCATCGTCATTGCCTGCGCGGCGGCGGCCGCGAACGCGCAGGGAAAGATTATGGCTGGCGTCGGCAAATCAGACATCACGCCGACCATCGGCACTCCGCTCGCCGGATACGGCGCGCGGATGGGCAGGCCCTCGACAGGCGTGCACGACGCGACCGAAGCGCGCGCTCTCATAATCGACAACGGCGAGCAGAAAATAGCTTTCGTGAGCGTTGACCACCTGGGATTCGATCACG
>DATFGQ010000057.1:0-71450 GCA_035249305.1 Blastocatellia bacterium
AGTCGAGAGGTTGTTTGCATGGCTGCAAAACTACCGTCGGATTTTGGTCCGTTATGAATATCACGATGACAACTATTTGGGCTTCGTTCATCTCGGTTGCATCCTGATTTTACTCAGAGCCTATTTTTGAGATAGCTTCTAAAGTGAGCAGCGCGGCCCGGCGCGCGCCCACGTCGACTGCTCCGCCGCTGCGATCGACAATCGATCCCGCGCCGATGACCTGGCCGCCCGCTCGCGTTACCGCCTCTATCGTCTCGCGCGTAGAGCCGCCCGTCGTCACCACGTCTTCCACGACCAGCACCGGCTCGCCCTCAAGGATGCTGAAGCCGCGCCGAAGAGTCATCGCGCCCGCCTCGCGCTCGGTGAACAGAGCGCGGCAGCCGATGGCGCGGGCCGTCTCGTGGGCGACGATGATCCCGCCGATTGCGGGAGCGATGACCGCCGCGATCTGCTCTCCGGCGAAGTGCGCGGCCAGTTGCCGGCCGACCCATTCGGCATGCTGCGGGTGCTGGAGTATCAGCGCGCATTGGAGGTAGCGCGGGCTATGCAGCCCCGAGGTGAGCAGGAAATGGCCTTCGAGCAATGCGCCCGTCTCCTGCAAGATCGAAAGAAGCCGCTGGTCCGTCTCTGTGATCTCTGTTTGCGGTGAGTCCATAAGATTATCTGGCCCTTCGGTTTTGGATTTCGAACTCTAAATATTGGATTAAGCTGTTATGATCTACAAGTCGAAACCTGTTTGTTATGCAAGTGAGCGGATTCATCACGGCGGGCGGCCGGAGCTCTCGCATGGGACGAGACAAGGCATGGCTGCGCCTGGGCGAGAGCACTATGATCGAGCGCGTCATCGCAGCTCTCAAACCCGTGACCCTTAGCCTGGCCATCATCGCCAACGGCGAAGAGTATAAGCGGCTGGGGCTGCCGGTCTTCAAAGACACCTATGCGGGGATAGGCCCCCTGGAAGCGATACGGACGGCGCTGGCAAACAGCCCGACGCGCCACGTCCTGCTGGCCGGGTGCGACATGCCCTTCGTCACTTCGGAGCTCTTCTCTTTGCTGGTCGGGCTTGCGGGCGATCACCTGGCGGTCGTGCCGCGCGGGGCTGACGGGCGGCTTGAGCCGCTTTGCGCCCTCTACGCCCGCGACGCGCTGCCCCGTATAATTGAGCTAATCGAGGGCGGCGAGCGAAAAGTTTCCCGCCTATTCGACCTGATCCGGACCCGCGTAGTCGATTTTCATGAGATGAATCACCTCGAAGGATCGAGCCTCTTTTTCGAGAACGTCAACACGCCGGAAGAGTTTTCTCGCGCAACAAAATTAACAACTTAGCCCCGCATGCTTAAAGTAAGTTATCAACCACGCGGGAGGCGGTTGAACAAAGTGGTCGAGGGTTACGGCTATAAACCGTTGAAAGAATTGAAAAAAACTCTTGCATTAAGTTTGGGAGTTTGACTATACTCTCGGCGCTTGATCTGCCGCCCTTACTTTTCAACTCGATCAGATGATAGATTTAGGCGGTTAGCCAGCATCACATCTATCGCCGGCGCTTGAAAGGTCCCCCGGGTGGGGCCAGATCGAAGCGACTTCAAAACATTTGGGGAATAAGTGATGTCGCTTTTTTGTCGATTAAGCCGAAGACACTATTGGTCTACGCCACACCGGTCGGAAGATCGCAGGCTGGTTCAGGTTTGCTACGAGTGCGGAGCCGAGCGCCCGGCGCGCGAGATCCACAACGAGATCGCGGCCGAGTCATTGAACCACTCAATCGCCTCGGCGCGAATCGAGGTGGCGAGGCTCAGCGAGCGGCCCGCCGAGGCTTTCCAACGGCGGATCGCGCCCGAAAAGATCGCCGTCGGGCAGGGCCCCGCGAGGCGGTTCATCATAGTCAAGTAACTCGGCCTTGCAGACGCGGATTAGAGATCTTCCGGCGCAAGCCTTTATCTGGAAACCATTGACTGAGCAGGAAGCGCTTCCTGCGCCGACTGCCTTTGCGCCTGCATCTCGTAACTCAGCCACACCCTGAACTGCACCAGATCACGAAACGCTTTCACTATCACCCGCAGGTTGGCGCCCGTCGCCTCGCCCGCAACCCTCGGCAGGTGAGTCAGCGGCTCTTCGACGATCCTCATCCCCCGCGCCTGCGCGCCGGCCAGCAGCTCCGTATCGACCATCGCGCCGTTCGATACGAGGTCGACTTGAGAGAGCACCCTGCGGCGGAAGAGCTTGAAGCCGCAATCGATGTCGCGGCACAGATAGCCGAAAAGCATTCTGACGACCATCTTCCACCCCGACCCATTAAGCTTGCGAATGATGTTATCCTGCCTGTCCGCGCGGTAGCCGCAAACTATGTCGGCCTCGTTTATACGAGCGAGCATTCGGTCGACCTCGCTGAAGTCGAACTGTTTATCGGCCGGGAAGAAGGTTATTAATTCTTTGGTCGCGGCCGCAAAGCCTGCTTTCAGCGCGCCGCCGTAACCCCGGTTCGGGAAGTGCTCGACCAGGCGCAGGTTCGGCACGCGGGCCATAAGCTCGCGCGTGACCTCGCCGGTTCTATCTTTGCTGCCGTCATTCACGACGATGATCTCGTGGTCGAGGCCCAGGCCGAGGGCCACGGCCGAGACTTCGCGGACTGCGTTTTCGACATTCGCTTCTTCGTTATAAGCTGGAAGAACTATTGAAAGGCTTAACATGATTACTCCCCTGGATCTGTTTATGATTGCTGTTTACGTCTGCGGAGCTTTCTCCAGAACTCTGTAGACCGTCGTGTGGCGGTCGGAAAAGACTTTCTGCATTCGCGGGCTCTGGTCTGCGAGCTTCATGAACTCCCGGTGGTTGTTGTCCGTGAAAACGTACTCGCAGCCGAACTCGCCGAGTATTATGTCCTCCATCCCTTGCGCCCTTCCCTGCGTCACGTCTTCGTAGGTGTAATAAAGCTGCGCGTCTTTCAAGCGGAGGAAATCGGGGTCGAGCCCGACGACATACGTGTTGTGCGTGTTGTGGAAGAACAGCTTCGGAAAATCGTCCCAGTCGGTATGAAAGACGGTCGAGCCTGCCGGCGTGTTCTCGGCCAGCCAGCGAGCGCCGCCCCTGAACTGATTAGTCGCAGGCTCGCTCGCAATATCTCTTCTCGCGGCCTTGACGGTCGAGTACGTCGCAATACCTATTACAACGATCACCGCAGCAGCCGCGACCAGTCGCGCGCGTTTCGCCGTCAAGAAAGTCCAATCAATTCTCTTCAGATGCTCGCGCGAGGCGAAGGCGAAAAAGATCACTGCCGACGGCGGAAAGTACTCGATAAAGCGGCGCGACTTGAATGTGAGCGCCAGGTACATCGTCGAGGCGAGGAACCAGAACAACCGCGGCTTGTCGGTCTTCCACTCCGCGCGGTCGGTCAACAGAATCCCGCCGACGTAGGCTACGATCGCCACGAGCGACGTAGTCACCAGCGCCCAAGAGCTGAACGGGTACCACTCGGTCCCGACGCCTATCTCGTAATCGGTAGCGAACATCTTCGGGACTATGTGGTCCCAGATGAAGAAGACGTTATTAGGAAAATAAGGATTGACGACGTGCCCGATTATGATCCCCGCCCCCACGGCAAGCACGATCTTGTAATCGATCTTCTTATCGCCGATGAAATGGACCGCGACGCCGAACAACGCGAGAGGCACTAGAAGCGGGAAGGCGTTGTACGACCAGACGAATATGACCGTGACGGCGGCCAGCCACTTGTAGCTGCGCTTGATTATAAAGTGAAAAGTAATGAGCTGGAGCGCTAGGCTCAGGCTCTGGCCGCGCGCCATGCTCATGCGGTAGAGGAACGGGCTTGAGGCCGCCAACAAGATCACCAGCCACAAGAGCGGGTAGCCGATCTCGTACCGCCTGAGCAGAAGATAAAAGACCGTGAAGGCGATTGCGGCCAGGGCTACCGAAGAGAGCTTTGCCGCAAGCCCCAGATCGCCTACGAAAGTGAAGGGCATCTGAAAGACATGCAGGAGCATGTGGTGGTCAGTGTAGTGCGCTTCGTCAAGGATCGTGAACTTCAGCCACGGAAAATCGAGCGGCACGCCCTGTTCACGCATCAGGTAAGCTGTCTTGA
This sequence comes from Blastocatellia bacterium, assembly GCA_035249305.1. Lineage (GTDB taxonomy): Bacteria > Acidobacteriota > Blastocatellia > UBA7656 > UBA7656 > DASUNP01. The sequence continues at coordinate 4,097 of DATFGQ010000057.1, forward strand.
TGTGGTAGTAGCCGTCATAGTCGACTATGTTCGGCCCGGCGAACTGGATGTAGGCCAGCGCGGTAGCTGAAAAGACAAGCGCCGTCAGCGCGTGCATCCACCAATCCGCACGCACCCGTCCGAAGCTCTGCGCCGTCACATCCTGGATAAACGTCTTAGACTCGACCATCTCAATTCTCTTTCAATCTGCCTGCCGTTATTGAAAAGTCTGAGGGAGATTTGAGCCTCCCTCAGACGTGACGCTGTGCTCAGTCTTAGCTGCCTTTCTTTTTGATCCTGGTGGCTTCGACTGAACCGTCTGCGCGGATGAAGCCTTCGACCTTCACCTTCACACCGATGCGGACGCTGTTTCCGACGCGCGTCGAGGAGGTGACGACTACCGCGCGACCGTTGATTCTCCACGTGCCGAGGAGCTGAGAAGGCATAGACTCGACGCGCCCTTTGAAGTTTGCGCTAGAGCCTACGCTACCGTTGCCGTTGGCATTTCCGTTACCATTGGCATTACCGTTTCCGTTGCCGTTCCCGTTGGCGTTGCCGTTAGCATTACCATTGCCGTTCGCGTTGCCATTGCCATTGGCGTTGCCATTACCGTTAGCGTTTCCGTTTCCGTTAGCATTGCCGTTGCCATTGTCGTCGTCATCGTCATCGTCGTCGCGGCCGTTGCCATTGCTACCCTTGCCGCTCTCGAACGGGGTAACGCCGTCTGAGTTGCTAATGTCTTCTACGCCGTCGCCGTCGGAATCAACGTCAGCGTCATCGGCTATCCCGTCGCCATCGTCGTCGCGGTCTACGGCGGCAAAGAGGCTGTCGCCGTCTATGTCGTCGTCGTCGCGGTTGATGACGCCGTCACCATCTACGTCATCGTCTACGGCGTTCTCCATCAAGTCCGCATCGACATCGAGGTCGGTAGCGTTAGGCGTGCCGTCGTTGTTGACATCGGTGTCTAAGCCATTAGGTATCCCGTCGCCATCGATGTCGGGGTCGATGGCGTTCGGCAACCCGTCGCGGTCGTCGTCAGGCAGGCCCTTCGAGGCCGCGCGGCCGTTAGCATTCATGCCGGCGAGCGCGGAGACGAACTTTTCGCGCGCGCGCGCTACATCAAAGTCGCCGTTGGCGATCAAGTTGCCCGCCGTAGCGCCCGAAGCAAGCTCGGCCTGCACATCGTCGAGGCTCCGGCCTGTGACGTGAGCCGTCATGGCCGCGGCGGCGATATTCTTCAGCCCCTCAGTGCGGGCGAGAAGATCGGCGGCAGGTATGCGGCTGTGCGCCGACAGCACATGCGCCGCCAGAGCGTCCGTGCCCGCCTTGGAAGTGTGCGCGGTGGCCCGCGAGAGCTGCGCCGCGAGCTTTGTTAGCTGCTTCGCATCGCCCTTAACTTTCGAATCGCCCTGGACCGTCTCTGAATTCAGCGCGTGGTAACACCAGAGCGGCATTACTATAAAGACAAAGACGCGGACGGAAACAGTTACCCAGTTGATCTGCTTCTGTGCTTTCATCAAGTTTCCTCCCCTGGTCTCCTATGAAAACCATCGGTTAAATAAAAAAAAGAGTTCGTACCTTTAGAATGAGACGGCGGGCGGGTGAAAAATACAGAAAAAGTGAAAAGAGTCGCCCAGATACCGAAAGTGGAACGAACAGCAGGATTGGTCAGGGGTTGTTTGAAAGCCTCGAAGAGGCATGACTCAATCAGCCCCAAAGGGGCTAGATTCTATAGCCCGGCGCATCGCGCCGGGTGATGCGTCATACGAGACGAAGCCCTGAAAGGGCGATATAAGTATCGCGCCCTTTCAGGGCTTCTCATTAATAACAACCGTTTCCAGGGGCGGTGCCCCTGGCTATTGAATCTTGCCCCTACGGGGCTTTCGGCTATTGAATTACGCCTCTTCGAGGCTTCCTACTGATTCGCGCCTTCGGGGACCCTATAGATCAACTTTAATGATCAATCTTTGCCGGGCTTTTTCAGGTTGAACTTTTCGAGCCGGTACTGGAGCGTTCTAAACGAGAGCCCTAAGAGCTTCGCCGCCCGCGTGATGTTCCAGCCCGTCTGCTCCATCGCCTGGGTTATCAGCGACCGCTCAAGCTCCTCAAACGATATACCCTCGGGCGGCAGCTTAAAATTGAACGCCGCCGCGGGCGTCCCTTCCTGGCGGATTTCGAGCGGGAGGTCTTCGACCTCTATCTCATCGCTCTCGGCCAGCAGTATCGCGCGCTCGATCGCGGATTCGAGCTGGCGCACGTTACCCGGCCACGAATAATTCATGATCAGGTTGCGCGCCGAAGCCGTCAGGCCCCGTATCTTCCGCTGAGAGCCGACGCTGTGCTTGGCTACGAAGAATTCTACAAGCTGCGCGATGTCGTCGCGCCGGTTGCGCAAAGGCGGGATCGTTATCGGGATGATGTTCAGCCGGTAATAGAGGTCCTCGCGGAAGCGGTTATCTTTGACCATAGCCTCCAGGTCGCGGTTGGTCGCCGCTATCACGCGCACGTCAACTTTTATGGGCCGCGTAGCGCCCACGCGCATTACCTCCTTCTCCTGGAGCGCGCGCAGCAGCTTGGCCTGCATCGCGACGCTGAGGTCGCCTATCTCGTCCAGAAAGAGCGTGCCGCGGTCGGCTATCTCGAACTGGCCTTTCTTCTGCGCGTGCGCGCCGGTAAACGATCCCTTCTCGTGGCCGAACAGCTCGGACTCCAAGAGGTTCTCGTTTATCGCGGCGCAGTTGACGGCCTGAAAGATCTCGTTGGCGCGAGGGCTCGCCTTGTGGATGGCGCGCGCAACGCGCTCTTTTCCGACGCCCGATTCGCCGCGTATCAGGACCGTGGAAGTAGACCCGGCGACTTTCAAGATCATCTTCTTGACGCGCTCCATCTCTTCCGACTCGCCTATGATCTCGTCGTCAATCCGCTTGAGGCGGCCGAGCGCGCTCTCGACGACCTTCAAGAGCTGGTCACGGTCGACGGGCTTTTCCAGGTAATCGAACGCGCCCGCGCGCAACGCCTCCTTGACCGACTCGACAGACCCGTGCGCGGTCATCATCACGACGATGATCGATGGGTCTATCTGTACGAGCTCCGACAGCAGCGTAAGCCCGTCCATCCCCGTCATCTTGTAGTCGGTGAGCACGAGGTCGAAATCGTTTTCGCGCGCCAGGCGCACGGCCTGCTCGCCGCTCTGCGCGGTCGTTACCTCGAAGCCATCGTCTTCTAAAATGAGCGTGTAAATCTCTCGCTGGTTCCGTTCATCGTCTACGACCAGCACGCGGTTTCTTGCCATCCCTCTCTCTCCTTAGTGCTGAGTGCTGAGTGCTGAGTGCTGAGTGAAAGAAGAATACTCAGGACTCAGGACTCAGCACTCAGGACTTATTAGTTGCAGCCGGCAGTCTGACAGTAAAAGTAGTCCCCCGGTTAATCTCGCTTTTGACCTCGATCGAGCCTTTGTGCTCTTCGACTATCTTGCGCGTGACAGCGAGCCCGAGGCCGAAGCCCGCCTGCTTTGTCGAAAAGTAAGGCTCGAACACCTTTCCGATAGATTCTTCGCTGATGCCTACGCCCGTGTCTGTCATGTCGATCTCGATGTAGCCGTTCGATTGCGCGACGCGCGTAGCAAGACGCCCGCCGTTGGGCATCGCCTGTAACGCGTTGATGGCGATGTTCGACAAACAGGACTTCAGCCGCTCGCGGTCGCCTACGACCTCGGCGGGCTGGCCCGGCTCTTGGACGGAGATCGAAACGCCCTGCTCGTCGGCCTGCGGGCGCACGAGCGACATGGTTTCGGAGACGAGCTTGCGCACGTCGACTGTCTCGACGGCTAGCTGCGCCGGGCGGCCGTAGTTGAGCAGGTCGTTGACCAGGTGTTTGAGCCGCGCGATCTCGTCTTTGATCGTCGAGAGTATGCGCAGGAACTGGCCGCGTCGCGCCTCGTCTTCCGGCGCGTAGCGCGTGCTCGCGTGATCGATCGATAGGTTGATCACGTTGAGCGGGTTTCGTATCTCGTGCGCGACCGACTGCGTGAGCCGGCCTATGACGGCGGAGCGCTCGGCCTGGTTGAGCTTCTCTTCAAGCTCGCGCTTAGACCTCAGGCCGGCGATCATCTCGTTGAACGTCGTAGCAAGCTCGCCCATCTCGTCGGGCCTGTTTATATCGACCTGAAAATCCATATTCCCGGCCGCCACTCTGCGGGCCGCGACGACTAGCTCGTTTATCGGGCGAGTGAAGCCCCAGCCGATTATAACCGCAAGCGCAAGGGCTATGACGAGCACGCCCGTAGTCGCCGCGAGCCTGTAGTTCGACAGGGCCTTGTTCTCGGTCGCGATCCTTTCCGAAGCGGCCTCGATCTTGTTGATGATCGATTTCTGCGTCGTTACGATGACTATCCAGAACTTGCCCTTAGTTGTCTTGATCGGGTGGTAATAGGTCTTGGGCAGATGCTCTTTGTTCCCTTGATCTTTGGCCCCTGTCTGTTGCTCCGTGTAGTCTCTGGACCATTCGGCCACGCCGCTTAGCGGGTCTTCCGACACGACTTGGAACTGCTGGCTCTCGGGGATAGGAACCTTTTTGCCGACAACTCCCTCAAGCGTGCTGTCTCTAATCGTTCCGTCCTCTTCGGTTATGATAATCCCTTCGACCGTGCGCGGTAGCTGGTCACGCCCTATGACCTCGTAGAGAAAGAGATCGCTGTCGAGGCTCAGCATCGCGATGTTTGTCGCCTCGGCAAGGTCGCCGTAGCCCTTGTTTACTGTGTCTGTGATCTGCTCGGTCTGGGTGACGATCACCCGCTCCACTCGCTTGCTGGCCCATTTATCGAGGGCTAAAACGAGGACGGACGTCAGCAGCAGAAACGCGGTCATCAGCAGCATCAGCCGCGCCCGGAACGACATCAAGAGTTTCACTTTGTCAGACATACGCGCCACCTCTGAGTTGGATGCGCCGGCACCCAGCCGTGTTGCGCTTCATCAGGCTCCTCCAGTCATAATAACACAGCCAACTTGCCGGTCACGCGGCGGCGGAATAGAATTCCAACCTGTGACCCGCCCGACGCATCAATCCATACAGCCCCGTGTAATAACAGTTATAATCAACAGTCAAGTCCAAGATTCGGAGGAACAGTAATGGTAAAGATAATTAAGAGAACGACGGCCGGTCTGCTGACGCTCTGTGTCATCGCGATCTCGCAAGGCGTCGCCCGCGCGCAAGAGCCCGTAGACAGAATGGCGCGCCCCGCCGTGCGCGCTTCGGCGGAAGCCGTCATAATAGCCAAGCCAGATCAGGCTCAGATCGACATAGGCATCGTCACGCAAGCCCCGAGCGCAAAGACCGCGGCCGACCAGAACGCCAAACAGATCGATTTCCTGATCAACGCGCTGCGCAAGCTGTTAGGCCAGGACGCCGACATCAAGACGATCAGCTACCAACTCACGCCTAACTACGTCTACCCGAGAGAGGGCGGCCAGCCCAGGATCAGCGGTTACTCGGCGTCGAACATCGTCCAGGTAAAAACCTCTGACCTGGCGCGGGTGGGCGACATCATAGACACTGCCTACAAGTCTGGCGCCAACAGCATTCACAGCCTCCAGTTCAACCTGAAGGATGACGAAGCCGTGCGCGCCCAGGCGCTGCGCGAAGCCGCGGCCAAGGCTAAAGCCAAGACTGAAGCTATGGCGTCGGCGCTCGGTCTGAAGATCGTTCGCGTGCTGTTTGCCGAAGAGAGCGGACCCACGGTGAGACCCGTTTACGCCGCTATGGAGATGGCGCAGGCGAAGGCGGGAAACGTCCAGACCCCCGTCGAGCCGGGAACAATCGAGGTGCGCGCAATCGTAACGCTTACGGTCGAGGTGGGGCAGTAAATCGCGAAGATTTCAGATTTGATATTTGAGATTTCAAATTAAGTGGGGAGGGCTATATGCCGTGGACGTTGAGGATGCTGATGTTCTTTACGCTGGCGGGCATCCTGTTTCAGTCTTACGTAGCTAGAAAGACTATAACCGCAACAGTGACGTTGACCGGCTGGCCGCGCAAGCGCGCACGGCTGGTGGCGATTCTGGTAATGATCTGGTCGCTCGTCTACCCGATAGTCCTCCTCGGCGGCTACTTTCTAGAACTCGGCAACGTCAGCCAGAGCTTTCAAAGGTCGAACCTTCTGCTCGACCTTCTCGTCACCTACCCGTTCTGGGTCGTGATGATAATGTCTGTTCAGCTCACGTTCATCTTCCTGCTCGTAGACGCCGCGAGGCTGATCTTTTACCCGTACTACAAGAACCATAAGACGGGGTGGATGCAGGTGCAATCGCGTTTGATAATAGCGCTGGTCGCGATAGGCGCGATCTACGTCTCCTGGCGCATCTACAACGATCTTTACAACGTCCGAGTCCGCCAGGCCGAGCTTCACATTTCGGGCCTGCCCGAACAGCTCGAAGGGTTCCGCATAGTGCAGATCGCCGACGTGCAGGCCGACGGCCGGACCAACGGCAGCAAGCTCCAGGGCTACGTCGACGCGGTCAACAAGCTGAAGCCGGACCTCGTGCTCTTTGGGGGAGACCTCGTGACGGGCGGGATCGATTACATACAGACGGGCGCGGCGGCAATGGGGAAGATGGAGGCTCGGTATGGCGTCTACGCCTGTCTGGGCGACCACGACCATTTCTCAAATAGCGAGATGGTGACAAAGAGCCTTCAACAAAACAACGTCACCGTGCTCGACAACGTAGCGACGCTCGTTCCGGTCGGCCCCTCTTTCCTCTCGCTCACAGGCATAACGAACGTCTACCGCACGAGGCCGTCGCCGCAGACGCTTGAGACAATAGAGCGGCAGCGCCCCAGAGGGCCTGTCAACATACTGCTGACGCACCAGCCGTCGGAGTGGCTCGTAGATTATTCGCTTGAACAAAACTATGACCTGTTCGTCGCGGGCCACACGCACGGCGGGCAGATAGTCTTCCCGCTGCCGGGCTTTCTGTTGACGGGGTCGAGTTTCGAGACTGATTACGTCACGGGGTTTTACCACGTAGGCAAGATGCTCGTGAGCGTGAACAATGGGCTGGGGATGACGCTCGCGCCCGTTCGTTATCACGCGCCCGCCGAAGTGACGTTGATTCTGCTCAAGGGTGATAAGTGAAGAGTTGAAGTTGAGCTTGAAGAGTCATCACGCCGACTTTTGAAGGATTACTTTAAGAGATGGAGCGGGCGACGGGACTCGAACCCGCAACCCTTAGCTTGGGAAGCTAATGCGCTACCATTGCGCCACACCCGCTCATATCTAGCGGCTTAAGAAGATAAAACTCCGCCCATCGAACTCCCAGCGCTTGCCCGTTCAAAGTTGGCGTGAGTCGAAGTGAAACTTCTGTCACACCAACGTCGCTAACCGGAATCAAGTATACCTTATCATCTTCAGGGTTGAGGACAGCAAATACGTCTGCAAGCCCTCGATAATTCATTTTAACTGATCCGTTGCCGGATTGACTATAGGCATTAAACAAAAGAGCGCCGTTCTTAACCCGACCTGTTTTACATTGCACACGAAATAATCTTGTCGAATCGTCAACCACGAAATCATACTTATAGCCCGACCCGAAAGGAACCGATACGAGATATCCGGCAGCTACAAAAGCCGCTAGAATCTTGGCTTCACTCAAGTTCCCTTTTTCTCCGGTCTGCATTTGTCGAAAAGCATATTAGCACGATTAAAGAGATTGTGAAAAGGCATCCTTTCTAGGCTGGACTCTTTGAGGTTCTTAATGAAGTCCGGGGACACTGTACCGAAGCACGAAGAGCACCGCGAAGAGATAGACCAGCCAGTGGGCTTCGCGCGCGCGGTTGGTTACGAGCTTGAGCAGCGCATACGAGATAAAGCCGAAGGCTATGCCGTCCGTGATGCTGAAGGTGAGCGGCGTCAACACGATCGTCAAGAATGCCGGGAGCGATTCTGTGAAATCATCCCATTCGATGTCGCGCACGGCGAGTATCATCAGGCTCCCGACGACTATCAAGGCCGGCGAAGTGATCGGGTAGAGAGTGAAATCGCGCCGGGCCACCTCCTGGCCGTAGAGCAGGATCGGCTCGTTTACGGTAACGCCGCCGCTTATCGCGCTCACCAGCGGCGAAAAGAAGAGGGCGACTAGAAATAGCGCGGCCACGACGAGCCCGGTCAAGCCTGTTCGCCCGCCCGCCGCCACGCCCGAAGCGCTCTCGACGTAGCTCACCATAGTCGTGTTGCCCGCGAGCGCCGCGCCCGTCGTGCCTATGGCGTCGGCCAACAGAGCGCGCCCCGCGCGGGGCAGTTGCCCGTTTTTCATAAAGCCGGCCTGCTTGGCTACGCCTATCAACGAGCCAACGGTGTCAAACAGGTCGAGGAAGAAGAAGACGAAGATTATCGCGAACAGCCCTTGCGTGATCGCCCCCGCTATGTCGAGCTTGAGCGCGATAGGCGCAATCGATGGCGGCATGCTCACCAAAGCGGTCGGGTATCGGACTACGCCCATCAACACGCCCGCGACCGCCGCGGCAAAGATGCCGATCAGGATCGCGCCCCCGACCTTGCGCGCCATCAAGATCACGGTCACAGTAAGGCCGATCATGGCGACGATGGCGGGCGCGCTTCTCAAGTTTCCCAGCGCCACGTAAGTCGACGTGTCGAGCCTGACGAGCCCCGCCCACTCAAGGCCGATCAACGCGATCAACAAGCCTATGCCCGCGGCTATCGATGATTTCAAGGATTCGGGCACGGCCGCGACTATCTGCTCGCGGAAGCCGAACGAGGAGGTCGCGACAAATATTACCCCCGAGATAAAGACCGCTCCGAGCGCCGTCGGCCAGGGGATCTTCAGCTCCGTGACGAGAAAGGCGAAGTAGAAATTGTGGCCCATCGCCGGCGCTACGGCGAACGGGTAGTTTGATAGCAGCGCCATCAAGATCGTCGAGAAAGCCGTTATCAAACAGGTCGAGGTGAAGACGGCCTCCCTGTCCATGCCTGCGTTGCCCAGAACTACCGGCTGGACAAAGATGATGTAGGCCATCGTGGCGAAGGTGGTAAGGCCGGCGAGCACCTCTCGGCGCGGGGTGGTCTTGTTCTCTTCGAGCTTGAAGTTCAATCTCAAGTCCTGAGTGCTGAGTCCTGAGTCCTGAGTAAAAGCATGAGAACGTTGCTTATGGTTCTCACTCAGGACTCAGCACTCAGCACTCAGCACTCTTAGGAGCGTTTTTTGGTCACGTGCGGCCTGAGCTTCGAATAGCTGCCGAGGACGCTCTCTTTATGTTCGGGGCTGGCGTTATCGAGAATCACATGGCGGACCATAGCGAGCAGCTTTTCGCGCCGTCCCCCGAAGCGACCCGTCAGCGGCTTCTGCCCCGTGACGTCGACGAGCCCTTCGCGCACCCATTGCCAGAACTGCTTTTGAGTGGTCCAGAACTCGTTATTGTTTGCGCAGACGATGCGCGCCGTCTTTTTCGGCTTACCCTTTGGGGTCTGTGAATCCATGAAACCTTTTGCTTCTATTACTTCCGCTCGGTTGATTCAACCAATGGCTGAGCTATTTCTTGAGGACTTCGGCCACCATCGCGCCTATGTCGGCGGGGCTCTTGACGACGTGAATGCCCGCAGCCTGCATTGCGGCCATCTTCTCGGCGGCCGTTCCCTTGCCCCCTGCGATGATCGCGCCGGCATGCCCCATTCGGCGGCCGGGAGGCGCCGTCTGCCCGGCTATGAAACCAATGACAGGTTTGGTCATATGCTCTTTGACGAACTCGGCGGCCTGCTCTTCGGCCGTCCCGCCGATCTCGCCTATCATGACGACGGCTTGGGTTTCGGGGTCTGCCTCAAACAGCTTCAGCGCGTCGAGGAAATTGGTCCCGATCACGGGGTCGCCGCCTATGCCGATGGCTGTCGATTGGCCGAGCCCCAAATTAGTCAACTGGTGTACGGCTTCATAGGTGAGCGTCCCGCTGCGCGAGACGACGCCGATCGCGCCTTCGGTGTGGATGTGGCCGGGCATTATACCGATCTTGCATTTGCCGGGCGAGATCACGCCGGGGCAGTTAGGCCCCACGAGCCGCGTGCGCCGGTCGCGCAGGTAGTCGAAGGCGCGAACCATGTCGAGCGCGGGTATGCCCTCCGTGATGCATACGGTGAGCGGCAGGTCGGCGTCGGCCGCTTCCATAATCGCGTCGGCCGCAAACGGCGGCGGGACGTAGATGACGCTGGCGTTTGCGCCCGTCTCGCGAACGGCTTCGGCGAGCGTGTCGAAGACGGGCACCCCTTCGTGCTCGGTCCCGCCTTTGCCGGGCGTGACGCCGCCTACGATCTTCGTGCCGTAGGCTATCATCTGGCCCGTGTGAAACGAGCCCTCTTTACCAGTTATCCCCTGCACGACGACGCGCGTGTTCTTATCGACCAGTATGCTCAATTTCTTCTCCTATGCACTTGAAAGACGAGCAATATAACACTTTGAGATTTGAAATCTCAAATTTGAAATCTCTAGACATACGAGCCGCCGGTGACGAGCAGGACCGCGCCCGTCATATAATCCGAAAGCGGTGAGGCTAAGAACAGGACGGGGCCCGCGGCTTCGTCGGGCGTGCCGGGCCGCCCGAGCGGGATGAAGTTTGCGGCCATCTGGCGCATCGCTTCGGGTATGCCGAGATCCACCTGTTTGTCTCCGACCTGCATCTTCTCCTGATTCTCTTTAGCCTGCGTCAACCGAGTCTCGATGAACCCATAAGCGACCGCGTTGACGTTGACGTTGAAGCGGCCCCACTCTTTAGCCATAGTCTTTGTCACGCCGACTATGCCCATCTTGCCGGCGGAGTAGTTCACCTGTCCGGGGTTGCCCGCCACGCCCGACGTAGACGAGACGTTAATGATCTTTCGATGGACGCGTCGGCCTTCGGCTATCTCCTGCTTGGCGCGCTCGCGCATGTAAGGCGTCGCGGCGCGGATTATGCGAAACGGCGCAGTCAGGTGGACGTCGATCATCGCGTACCACTGCTCGTCGGTCATGTTCTGGATGACTCCGTCCCAGGTGTAGCCCGCGTTGTTGACCAGTATGTCTACGCCGCCGAAAGCGTCGGCCGCCGTCTTAACTAACCGGTCCGGGAACTCCGGGTCGGTCACGCTGCCGGCCGCGACGACGGCTTTGCCGCCCGCCTCTGTGATCTCGTGAGCGGCGGCTTCGGCGACCTCCGAATCCATGTCGTTGATGACGACCGACGCGCCATGATCGGCGAAGAGCTTCGCTATCGAGCGGCCTATGCCACGGCCCGAGCCCGTGACTATGGCCGACTTGCCAACCAGTAGCCTGTAATCTGACATTAATAGTTCCTTTCGGTCTTATGATGTGGATTTTGAATTTTAGTTTTTGCGGCTTGATTGAGCAAACGAAAAGCTGAGAGAAGAAGAGATGGCAGGAAAGAATATGTAGGGGCGGAGACAAGCCCCGCCCCACAGCTTTATCAAGCGCCGATAAGCCCTTTGAAGTTGGCGGGCTTCGGATTGTAACCGGGGAATATCGAGCTCAAGTTGGTCGCGCCCATGTGACGCGCGGCGATCTCAGCGAACACGTCGCGGAAATCCGTTGTCAGCGCAAGGTCGCGGCCTTCGTACAACTGCTCATTAGCCAGCCCCGGCCACTTGCCGTAAACCTTGCCGCCCTTCACCGGGCCGCCGAGCGCAAACAGACAGCTCGCATGGCCGTGATCGGTCCCGCCCGACCCGTTCTGGCGGATCGTGCGGCCGAACTCTGTCATGGTCAGTATCACCACGTTGCGCATGCGGTCGCCGAGGTCTTGATACAGAGCCGCGATGCCCGTGCTGAGCTCGCGCAAGCGGTTGGCAAGCTGGCCGCGCGACGCGCCTTGATTCGCGTGCGTGTCCCACCCGCCTATGTCCGTGAAGGCGACTTCAAGCCCCAGGTCGGACTTGATCAACTGCCCGATCTGGAGCAACGCCTGACCGAACTGAGTTCGCGGATAACTCGCGCCGTTGGCGGGCCGGTGCTGCTGCGGGTTGGCCTGCTTCAACATCTTCACCGCCTCGAATGCCTCTTTGCCCGTGCCGTAGAGCATGTCGGTCGCGCCCTGCGCGTAGAGCGCTTCGAAACTCTGCGCCACCTGACCGCCTCCCTGCCCCGAACGCACGCCGAAATCGGCTATGTTCGTCATCGCTATCGCGGGCGCGCTGCCCATCAAAGAGCGCGGAATGTTCGCGCTGAAGGCGACGGCGCGGAACGGCGAAGCCTTACCGTCCCGCTTCGCGAGCATGTAGCGGTTGAGCCAGCCGTCGGCGGTGCTCTTGCTTCCGGGCGTAGCCGACTCCATGTAATCCTGCGCGTCGAAATGCGACCGCGTGTTGTCGGGCGAGCCCACGGCATGAACTATCGCAAGATTGCCCGCCGCGTAGATGGGCTTGAACGGCGCGAGCTGCGGGTGGAGCGCGAAGAAGCCGTCGAGGTCGAGGCTCGCATCCGTGTTGCCCGCGCGAGGTTCGGGCACGGCTATCTGCGGGCGCGCGCTGGCGTAGCTTCTGTCGCCGAACGGGACGACCATCGACACGCCGTCGGCGGCCCCGCGCTGAAATATCGCGATGATGATCGGGCGATCCTTGCCCGCCGCGGTCTGCCCGAGCGCGACGCGCTGCAAGAACGAGGGCGCGGCCGCGAAGCTCGCAATCGCCACGCCGGATGATTTCAAAAAGAATCTTCTTGTTACTGCCATAATCTTTCTCCTGAGTGCTGAGTGCTGAGTGCTGAGTCCTGAGTTATTGTCTTTCACTCAGGACTCAGCACTCAGCACTCAGGACTTACTTATCATCTTCGTTGGAACTCGGGCGAGCCGAGCACGAGGCCGAATACTTTTGCGACTTCAGGGTCGACTGGCGGTGCGGGCGGGACGCGCGTCTGGGCGGCGAACCCGTATCGCTCGGCGCGGCGCTCTCCGCGCTCGCCACGGCCGCCGGGTCCGGGCGGCAGCCCGATAGCCGGCGCCATCTCTCCGCCCATCGCCGCGCCCTGGTTGATCGCCGCTTTATCAAGCTCTCCTTTAACCGGCACGCCTTCCTTGAGCTGACGGTCCAGCACGGCGCGAGTCTGCGACGAGACTTCGCCGTTGAGCAGAACGGATATCGCGCGCTCCATCACCTGATCGGTCTTGGCCGCCTCGACGCCCGGCGCTACGCGCTTCATGTCGACCGTAGTCCCGCGAACGCGGTTAGCGCTCAGCGCGAGGCCGAAGTTCAGCCGCTCAAGCAGCGAGCCCGTGTTCACCCACTGCTCCGCGCGGTCGGGGTAACCCGTCGGCGGCTGGTAGAGGTAGAGCGGCTGGCCCATCCTCGCTATGAACTGGCTTATCTGCATCCCGCCCACGGTCTCGCCGCCCATCGCGCGCACGGCCGAGACGGCAAGCTCGAACGGCGATTTGATCTTCGCTCGGTAAGCCTCTTTAGAATAGAACTCGTCGCTAGTGAAGATCGCGCGCAGCATCTGGCTGATGTCGCCGTCGGTCTTCATATAGACGTCGGCCACGCGATCGACTAAAGCCTGCGGCGGGTTGTCGCTGACGAAGCGGCGCACGAGCTTGGTCGAGATGAACTTCGCAGTGTTGGGGTGGCGGGCCAGGATCTCTATGACCGTCTCGCCGTCTTTCATGCCGCCGGCGTTTATCTTCTGGCCGAGCACCACCTTCTCGCCCTTGTCGTGCATGAAGTCGCGGAAGATGAACTTGCCGTTCTGACGCGGCTGCTGGATCGTCCATCCCGTGAATGCGCGCGCCACCTCCTGCACGTCCTTCTGCGTGTAGCCGCCGTCGACGCCCAACGTGTGAAGCTCCATGATCTCGCGCGCGTAGTTCTCGTTTATGCCTCGCTTGCGGTTGAACGGATTATTGGGCTGCGACGGACGCGGCTGCGCATTCTGCTGCTCGCCCTTCTGCTCGTCGCGGTCCATCTCGCGGTTATCTTCCTGCTGGCGGTTGCGCAGGTTCCCGCCTATCAGAGCCGGGTTCCTGCGAAGAGCGCGATTGAGCCCGCGCCTGCCGGGAAGCTGCGCGTCGGGCGACATCGATTGAAAGTTGTCGAGGTAGAAGAGCATCGCGGGGCTTTTCGCCGTGGCCAGGAGCAAGTCTTTGAACTTCCCCAGCGTGTTCGGGCGAATCGTATTCATCTCGTAATCTGTGGTCATCCAGCGGTCCGCGCCTTTGCCCCAGAAGACGTTAAAATGATTGAACCAGAAATCGGTCATCACCTCTTGCAACTGGCGCTCGCTGTAGACGGCGCGGATGACCTTCTGCGCTTGAAGCTCCTGCAACAACATCTGAGGCGGACGCAGCCCGCGCTCGGCGTAGTAAGCGAATATCTTCTGGCGGTTCTCGCGCTGGAGGGCCTCTTCCTGCTGAGAGCTCGCGGGCATGTTAGCCTCGTCGGGCGGGGCGTTGCCCTGTTGATTCGCCGGATCGGGCATGCGCAACCCTAGCTCGCGCGCGATCTCGTTAGGCGCGGGATACTTGTCATAGATTTGCGCTACGTCCATCTTGAGAGACGCGAACCCGCGAAGCCGCGCTTCTATAGCGGCGTCGTCAATGCGGTCGGGGTGGAGTTGCTGGTCAATGTATTTTTCTATGCCCATCGCGCGGACGCGCTCTACGTCGCCGGGGCGCGGACCGTAGCCCATGCGGTTGAGCAGGTGTACGATCTTCTGATCCTCTGTCAGGCCACCCTTCTTGGCCTTCGACTTCGTGTCCGCCGCGGCCGGCAATATCGCGCTCGCCAAGAGCGTTACGGCCACAAGGAGCGCGAAGGCTGCTGAGATGCTGCGTCTTTTCATAATTGTATCCTCGATTCCACTCTACAACCTTGATTAATGCTATTCAAAAGGTTAGACGCCGCCGTGGGCGATTTAGTTTGGAAACCTGAGTATGATTGGATGCTAGCCAGAGGCCCCGGCTTTGCCTTTTGCGACATGGACAAATTGCGGCCCAGGTTCATTTGGGAAGTGAGCGCTGAAGTTTCTTAATCTCCTCAACTTCCGCGGCTGCGCCCGCCTGCTCGGCGGCGACCAGGTGATACTCCAGCAGGTCCTTTAGCCTCTTTATGTATTCTTGCCTGATCTTTTCTACCTCTTCGTCGCAGTTATCGCAGGCCATGGCCGCGTAGGCTAGCTGGAGAGACTTTTCTGCTTTCCTATAGAACTCCCGCGCTTTATCTAATTCATTCAGGCCGTGATGGGCGATTGCCATATAACCGTATAGCTCGCCCAATTCAGCATTCTTCTCTGTTAATTGCGACCGAGCAAACTCATAGGCGCGGGAGTAGTTATTCAGAGCCTCCTGGTAACGCTGCTGGCGAAGGAAGACATGCCCGAGAAGCTGATATGCGCCCATCTTTTCTAATGCCCTATCGCCTGGGAGCTGTTCCGCCAATCGAGCGGCGGCCTTACAGACGGGTTCAGCTTCTTTCCAATTCTGAGCCCTGAGCAAGCCGCGGCACTTGTCTTGTTGTTCAAAGAACATCTTGCTGACATCTTGCTCGCGGTTGATTTGGCCGTAGACCGGCGTAAGACTGAAAGCCGGCAGAAAGAAAAGCAGAAGCGCCGCCCGTAGCATAATGATCGCCCCTCCTGTCGGCTAGGATCATCCGGTTACGATTGCTATAGCGCAATTTCGCATTGGGTCTAAAGTCCAGGCTACAGCGTTGCCTGTTAGGGCTATCATTGGTATAGCAGTTCCTTTGCCATTATCATCCAAAATCATGCTAGCCAAAGTTGAAAGGCAATCCGACTTGAGTAACTACCCTTCGTCCCGGCCATTTGAAGTTTTTCTGATTAGCCAATTACCAGTCCTATGGTCATTTATATGGGATACTACAATATCGCCATCAGGCGTAAATGACAGAACAACTGAATCCGTAAGAGATAAAACTCCGTCTTCGATGGCCACTTGCCCACTAAAGTAAAGCTCTTGTACGACATCATCAATGGTACGTCCTTCTGATTGAACAAAGGCTAGTAGTTCTTGGTCATTAATAGAGATGTCTCCTTGCTTAGCTAGCCTTAATAGTATGCTGCTTCCAACCGTGGACAGTGGGGCTGGCTTCCAGTCTTCGTATAGCTGCATTTGTCCTAGTTCCTCGGCAGTTAAATGATAGTCGTCATACATCCATCCGACACGTTCGTCAATCTGAATTATCTTCGCAAGTAGGAGCAAACGAAGGCTTTCCATTTCAAGATCCTCGCCGAAAACCGCCTGGGGTAAACCATAATAATGAACAAGCCGCGACCATATCTGCTCTAATAATAAGACAGTGTGATTCCCTGTAAAGGACGCATAAACAGGCCACCAGTCAGGATCTGTGCGCATTAAATACGGCATTCCATTTAGCTTGATAAGAGAATGGGTGCCGCAAATAATGAGGCTTGGCAAGTATTCTGGGCTGCTCTTTCCGCCTGAATCATTGTACGCTTTTAGAAAGCCTAGAAATGCTTCTCTAAGTGAATATTCAGTAGAGAATCCCTGATAGCCTAGGACAATGCGAACTGGCATAATGGTCTCTGCTTGAACAGAATAACAGAATAGTTGTTTTGTGGGAGCCAGGGTCTTAAATTCTTCCGAATTTGGTGGATTAGCATTTGTTATAGCTCTGTAGGTGCTCCTAAATAGCCTTTCATTAAACGCGCCATTCGATTTCATCTCCGCAACGGATCGCAAATTCTCATAAGCACTTGCAAGGTCGTTGGTGTAAAGGTTCTTCTTTACTTCAACTACAGCAATAACGTCGTCAATCGAGTATATATAGTTATCGGTATGTCGAATTTGCTCGCCCTCACCACGAACAAGCATACAATCTATTTGCCTGCTTAACTCTCCTTCTTTGCCTCGGATAAAGCCTGAACGAATGTTAAGGTTCAGTCCTTCGGGAATCGAGTAGTCGAGCATCTCACGGGTGAGTCCCTCGAACATTGCTCCAATCGTCGGCGGATGGGAAATCTTCATTCGGTTGAGAATCTCGGTCTCTTTCTGCTGAAACTCCGCGATAAGTTTTGCTACTGTAGTTATCATTGAATTATCCCTTTTTGATTTCAAGCCGTTCAACTAATGATGACTCTGTATCCCTCTATAATCAAGAAGGTCAATACTCGTCCGCTTGGGGCGAAATCTATTTATGCCGATGAAAAGCATTCATAAGAGGAGGTATCTCGCCTAAGAGCTCGCGGGCGAGGAAGCCGAGCTTGCCAATACGCTTTGCCAATCTATCGCCCGCGCGCCCGTGGAGGTAGACGGCCCACGAAGCGGCTTGAACGGGCTCGGCCCCGCGCGCAGCAAGCCCCGCGATCACCCCCGCCAGCACATCGCCCGAGCCCGATGTCGCAAGGCCCACGTTGCCCGTCCGGTTAGAGTAGACTTCGCCGCCGGGTCTTGCGATAAGCGTATGGCGGCCTTTCAACACGACCACCGCTCGAAACGTCTCGGCCGCCCGCCCGGCCGCAAGCAGCGGCTCGCTTTCGATAGCCGATTCGTCTGCGCCGAGCAGCTTCCCCATCTCTTCGGCGTGCGGCGTAAGTATCGCCCGCCCATCAAGCCCGCCGAGAGCGTCGGCGTGTCGAGCAAGGAAAAACATGGCCGCCGCGTCTATCACGACCACGCCGCCCGTGAGGCGGCTCGCCAGGCTCGTCATCAATCGCGCGACGCCGCGCTCATCGATCATGCCAGGGCCGACGAGAACCGCCTGCACGCGCTCGGCATGTGCGGCGATCGTTTTAGCAGCCGCCGCCGCGATGTCGCCGCCTTTCGTTTCGGGCAACGCGAAGACGCGCGCTTCGGGCACTTCGGCCGCGACCAGTTGCGCGACGCTGCGCGTCGTAGCTATTCGGAGCTTCCCCGCCCCGGCTCGAAGCGCGGCCGTTGCCGCAAGGATCACAGCGCCGGGCATCTCCCGCGAGCCGCCCACGACGAGCACGCGGCCTCGGCCTTCTTTATCGTCGTCTTCGGCGGGCTGTGGCAGCGGCCATCGGCCGAGCAGGCTGGCTGTTAACAGGCGCGGCTTGGCGGCTCTCTTTCGCGGTCGGGCCATCTTTCATTCGAAGCTGTTTATGAAAGCCATCTTGACTTCTGTGTCGGTGATTCTTGAGGCGTGTTCGAGGTGAGCCGTGGCGCGCGAGTTGATCGTCTCGACGTGGCGGTAATGGACGCCTTTGACGCGGCGAAAGATTCTTAGCTTCAGGTTTGCGACTTCGCTGTTGACGCAGTAAAGCGGCTCGCCGTCCGGGTCGATGTAAGTGGCCTGGAGCATGTCGCGCAGGCGGCACTGCGCCGATCCCTTAATCAAAACTCTGGTGTTCATAGCCGAGAAATTCCAATAGCCTACGCCCAGCTTGTGCTTCCACTGCTCGGCCAGCCGCAGCCTTACGAAGTGGTGCTCTTCGCCGCGGTGGCGCAGGTAGAGCGACTGCAAGGGCGGGAGTGTACGGCCCACCGTGCGCGCGCGCGCGGCAAGCCCTTCGAACACAGTCCCGGCGTGGCCCTCGAAAGCGTTCGAGTGAAGCCACACCCACTCGTCTGCGCGCTTGCGCCCCCACAGGTGAGACTGGCACCCCGGCTCGCCGTTGAGCTTATGCTTCCGGCCGTCGATCACGATAGTCCCGCTGAAGCGTGTGTCGAGGTTCGGCGAGCAGACGACCGTCGACGGGCGGATCAGCATGTTGAGCTTGCGCGTTATGTGGTGATAGGTCTTGTCGCAGGGCGTGAAGGAAAGGTCCCACTCGATGCTGTGCTTTTCGTCGGCCACGGCCCCGACCGCGCGGCACGGGGAGAACTCTCCGTCGCCGAGCTCAAGTCGAAACTCTTTGCGCGACTCGAAGGCGAATTGGTCGATAGGGTATTCGCGCTTGAGCCCGAAATTATTGCGCGGCGATTTCCGGTCGAACGCCGCGGCCCATAGCGCCGCGCGCGGCCCTCGCCCGTCGATCGAGGCGTCGGGCGATTCTATAGCGTAGCGGAACCAGTAGCCGCGCTGGCTCGCGCAGTCATTCAAGGTCAGGAACCAGACTTCGTAGTGGCCCGCCGTGTGGCCGTCCCACCGGCACAGGTTGTCGGAAAAGTCTAAGGCTACGCCCGAGCTCGTTTTGATGGTTGCGGTCATATTGAGCGTAGTAGCGCGAGCGCCTCGACCGCGCCCGCAAGAGGTTTAAGACAGATTGTCCACTTTGCCGATACTGATTGCCGGCCCCGCGCGAGCCGACCCCTGCTCGTTCAGCACTCAGACCATACATCAACACGCCCGCGCGCGGCAACCTGATAATCAGGCCAAGAGTTCAGAGCGCGCAGGAAATTATGATTGACGCGCGGCACGGCCAGCAGGAATAATTACCCCTTGCCGAACGCCTCACGCCGGCAACCGCTGGACGCGTATGGAAACGTACCTCGAAATCGAGGTGAAGCTCGCTAGCGATAGTCTGGATCGCCTTCGCAACGCCGGATTCACTTTGACGCTGAAAAAGCCGCGCCACTTCGAAGACAACTGGCTGCTCGACACTTCGGACCAGACCCTCTTCAAGCAGGGCGCGGCCCTGCGCGTGCGCAAAGCCAACGGGCGCGGCTCGGTCACCTACAAAGGGGTCGTAGACGAGGGCGCAAGCTCGCTGTTGAAAGTGAGGGAAGAGATCGAAAGCGAGGCGAGCGACCCCGACCGCCTGATCGATCTGTTCGCGCGGATCGGCTATCACCCGGTATTTCGCTATCAGAAGTACAGGACCGGATACGGGCTCACGATCGAAGGGCGCGAGCTTGAGGTCGAGTTTGACGAGACGCCGATGGGCAATTTTATAGAGATCGAGGGGGACGAGCCGGCGGTGCTTCGCGTGCTTGAAGGGGCGGGGTTTTCCGCCTCCGAGATCATTCGCGAAAGTTACCCCGAGCTACAGGCCCTGCGCTGCGAGGCGCGCGGCGTCCCGCTCGAAGACCTTGTATTCGAGTAGTCAGTAGCCAGTAGAATCTAAGCTACTGGCTACTGACTACTGAGAGCGCGTCTGAGAAGTGGCAACTTACTCGGCCGCGTAGGAGCTTACCCGGCTCCGTAGGAGCCGGATGTTTGTAGTGATCGCATAATCATTATCCAACTCCGTAGGAGTTGAATATCAGACATGCAACTCCTACGGAGTTGGGGTGCGTTTACGCTATTGTTCTACAAACATCGAGCCCCGCAGGGGCTTTTCAGACGCCCTCTGACTACTGGCTACTGACACGATATGAAAGCAATGATACTCGCGGCGGGGTTCGGCACCAGGCTTTGGCCGCTGACCGAGGACCGCACAAAACCGGCTATCCCTTTTCTCAAACGGCCGCTGATCGCCTACACGGTCGAATACCTCGCCTCGCACGGCATACGCGACATAATCGTCAACCTCCACCATCAGCCTGATTCGATAACCCGCGCGCTCGGCGACGGGTCACACCTCGGCGTCAAGGTCGAGTATTCTTACGAAGAAGAGATACTGGGAACTTCCGGCGCCATCGACCGCGTTCGCGACAAGTTGGAGGCGGAAGATTTCATCGTGATAAACGGCAAGATCGTCACCGACATAGACCTGAGCGAGGCGATCAGCGCACACCGCGAGCGGCAGGCCATAGCGACGCTCATCCTGCGACAGAACGTGGCGCGCGAGCATTTCAGCATCGTCGAGGTCGATGACCGCAGTTGCGTCTCTCGCTTCGCGGGGTTCCCCGAGCAGATAGCGACCGAAGCGATCACGACGGAATCGGGCGCGGCTTCATCTTCCCCCGCGAGCGCGAAGAGTGAAGACGCGCCGCTGATGTTCACGGGGATTCAGGTGCTGTCGCCGCGCATCTTCGAGTACGTACCGCGCGGCTGTTTTTCTCACTCGACGATCCACGTCTACCCGCGTGCGATGGCCGAGGGCGAGACGGTCCTGGCGCACAGGTCGGAGGGCCAGTGGTACGAGATGAGCACGCTCGACCGCTACCTGGAGGCGAGCGTGCTGTTTATGCGCAAGAACGGGATGACGATTATCGATGGCGCAAACTGCGAGATAGCCGCCGACGCGCAGGTCCACAACTCTGTCCTGTGGGACGGGGTGAAGGTCGGAAGCAATGCTCGCGTCCGCGAATCGGTGCTCGGCGAAAACGTCGCCGTGCCGGCGGGCGCGGTGATCGAGCGCGCGGTGGTCGTGCGCCGCGACATAGTTCGCGACATCGAGCGCGGGCTGGTGGTCGGAGAGAACCTCGTCGTCCCGCTTTAATAAATGATGGCTACACCCGGCGAGACAACACTATCAGGAAGCGCGATCGAGATGGTGGCGCGACGCCTCGCCGCCCCGCCGCACGAGCTGTCGATCACTCGCTTGAGCGGCGACGCCTCCACGCGATCCTATTTCCGCGCCGAGACGCCGGGGGCGAGCGTCATCGTGGCGCTGTACGCCGAGCCGTTTAACGAGAACGAGAGCGCCGCTTCGCGTCTTGCGAGACTCGAAGCCGCGAACCCCGCAATCAGGCTTACGTTCGCAAATGACCCCTGCGCGCACGTGGAGGTCACCGCGCTGTTGGCGCAAGCGGGGCTCCCGGTCCCCGAAGTCCTCGCCGTCTCTGGCCGCGACAGCCTCCTGCTTATCGAAGACGTGGGCGACCTCCGCCTGCAAGACTGGCTCGCCGATCACACGAAGGACGAGGCGATGCCGGCCTACGAACGCGCGACGGAATTGATAGTCAAGATTCAGGAGGCGACACCGCTCGCGTTGAGCCCCGATTCGATCTGCTCGCGGCTGGCTTTTGATGCGGGGAAGCTCCGGTGGGAGCTCGGCTTCTTTTTCGCGAATTACTTCAACCGCTATCTCGCCGTCAGGCTCGACGCCGCGACGGCAAACGCGGTGCAGGAGGATTTCAAGGCCATCTCGACCGAGCTGGCCGCGCGCCCGCGCGTGCTTGCGCACCGCGACTTTCACACTCGCAACCTGATGATGCGCGAAGGCGAGATGATAATCATCGATCACCAGGACGCGCGCATGGGGCCGGCCAGTTACGACGTGGCTTCGTTGCTCGCGGACCCTTACACGGCGCTCGACTCCGCGGTGGCTGACGAGATGGTCGAGCGGTTTATAGAGTTAAAGGCGGGCTCGGCGGTAAGGCTCGACGACGTAGACGAGTTTCGCCGCGAGCTTGAGCTGATGACCGTCCAGCGGATGTTGAAGGCCATCGGCACCTACTCGTCCCAGGCGGCGGTGGCGAATAATCCAGTTTACATCCCTTACATCGAGCCGGCGATAGAGAGGGCCTGCCGGAGCATGACGGCGCTCGGAAGATTCGACGCCACGCGCGCGTTGTTAGAGCGCACCCGCTAATAAGAAACAAATGTAGGGGCAGGGCTTGTCCCTGCCCGGATCGTCCGAAGGACGATGACATCATCGCGCTAACGCGCGATCCGGGCAGGGACAAGCCCTGCCCCTACAGGTTATCGCAATCCGCGATTAAATAGTCGTTATTCCGCCTTGAAGGTCGCGCGCAGGGTCAGCGTGAATGATTGATGATCAGGGTCGTTGGTAGTGACGGTCGCGGTCTTGACTATCTCACCTTTGTAGTTGTCGGTCTTTTCAATAGCGAGCGTGATCCCGCCCGTCTTGCCCGGCTCGACGACCTTATCGAAATTGCTGGTCGTGCAGCCGCACGACGGCGCGACGTTGACGATTTCAAGGTTGGCGTCGCCTTTGTTTGCGACCTTGAACGTGTAGTTGAGCGGCGTGCCCGGCTTGACGGTCCCGAACGAGTGCTCAAGCGACGCGATCGCCAGCGCAGGTTTCGCGCCGGTCGTCGCGGCGACTTTCTGCCCGGCCGTCATCGCAAAAACAAAGAACAGTAGCAAAGGCAACAATGCGAGCGTAGCTTTCGATCTCAATGTCTTATCCTCCGTAAAATTGATCTCGGATTATTAGAACGTACACGACGGCCGGCCGGTTACACGACCTCGGAAAATGCTCTCAAGGCTTGAGAAGCCGGCCCGCGCGAATTACCATTAGGGCCTCAAGGATACCTCAGGAGAAGGACTCATGACCGTATTAGCGATTCTCGTCGCGTTCGCCGCCGCGTTAAATACATTACCGACCCAGGATAAGAAACTCAAGCCTGAAGAGCTGGTCGCGCGCCACGTCGAATCTCTTGGGAGCAAAGAGGCGCAATCGGCCGCGCGCTCGCGCGTCGCCGTGGGCCAGATGACGCTGACGATGCGCGTAGGCGGGGCCGGAAGCCTGACGGGCGAGGGCATAATTGTTTCGACGGGGCCGAAGATGCGGATGAACATAAAGTTCCCCACGGTCGAATACCCCGGCGAGGACATGGCGTTCGACGGCTCGAAAGCCGCGACGAGTTTTCTGAGGAGCGGGAACCGGTCGCGGCTGGGCGCGTTCGTCAGCCAGCAAGAGGCCGTGTTGAAGGAAGGGCTGCTGGGAGGCGTGCTCTCGACCGCTTGGCCGCTCCTGCGCCTCGACGAGCAGCAGCCGCGCATCGAATACAAAGGCTTGAAGAAGATCGACGGCCGCGAGCTGCACGAGATGAGCTACCGCCCGCGCAAGGGGGCGTCCGAGCTGAAGATACTGCTGCACTTCGACCCGGCGACTTTCCGTCACGTGCGCACGCAGTACAGCTTCATGATCGGGGCGACCGTCGGGCCGAGGGAGGACCCGAATATCAACCCGGAGAGCTATTACTCTCTGGTCGAAGAGTTCGACGATTTCCGCGAGGCCAATGGGCTTATGCTGCCTCACAAATACAGGCTGCAACTGAGCGTGCAGACCGGGAGGACCTCGGCGCTTCACGATTACAACTTCTCGGTCAGCCAGATTTCGCATAACGATAAGGTCGAGGAAAAAATCTTCACGCTCAAGTGAATCATAAGAGGTTTCGAGAATGCAGATCTCCTCTTTCTCTGAGATTGAATCTGAGTTCATCGCTCGCGTCCACTCGATGGTGTGGTGCAGCTTTGCCACCGTCGACACGCGGAACCGCGTGCGCTCGCGCGTACTGCACACGATCTGGGAGGGCGCGACGGGGTGGGCGGCCACGAGGCCCGACTCGTTGAAGGCGCGTCACATCGCGCACAACCCTTACGTGTCGCTGGCCTACGTCTCGGATGTCTACAAGCCTGTCTACGCCGACTGCACGGCCGAATGGGTAGACGACCTTTCGGCTAAGCAGCGCATCTGGGACATGTTCACGGCCGCGCCGCCGCCGCTCGGGTATGACCTCAAGGCATTCTTCAGCGGCGTCGACAGCCCAGGCTTCGGGTTATTAAAACTTACGCCATGGCGGATAGAGCTGTTTGACATAACCAACCCGGACAACTACAGAAGAGTCTGGAGGCCATGAAGACCTACCGGGCGCGCGACGCAACTGACGGGGTGGGACCCTCCGCTCGCCCAGAGACTGGGCCGCGAAGTTATAAGGGCTGCAGTCGAAGCAGTCCCCGATGAATTCCTTCAGCCGCTTCTGCCGCAAGCAGCCTCGACCGCCCAGCTTGCGCGAAGAAGAGAAGCTTACGTAGCATTCCTGTGGAAACGGTTGAAGCCGCCGCGCACGTTCGCGTGAGGAGGAGAGTATGCGTTACCTGACCATCACTTTGATCTTTGCCGCGATTGTTCTGACGACCGCGCCGACGGCCCGTGGGTGGAATAAGCCCGGCCATATGGTGAGCGGGGCGATAGCCTACGCGGAGTTGAAAGCCTCAGACCCCGATGCCGCAAAGAAGGTCGTGGAGATTTTAAAGGCGCTCCCCGAGTACCGCCGCAAGTGGCTGCCCGCGATCAGGCGAAGCCCGGTCGGTCTCAGAAATCATGACCTGTACGTGTTCATGTACGCGGCGCGCTGGGCCGACGACATCCGCGAGACGGAATTCCATTGCGGGAATTGCCACTTCATAAACTACCCGTTCAAGCCCGACGGCCAGCCCGGCAGCGTGACTACGAGGGAGCCGGCCGACATCAACGTCGAGAAGACGTTCGAGCAGAAGCTGGCGATCGTGCGGGACGCAAACAGCGCCGAGATCGATAAGGCGATGGCGCTCGCGTGGATATTTCATCTGGTCGGCGATGTTCATCAGCCGCTCCACACGTCGGCGCTCTTTACGACTCAGTTCCCCAACGGAGATCAAGGCGGCAACCTGATATTCATCCGCACGCGCTCCAACGCGAATACGACAAGGCTGCACAGCTACTGGGACGGGCTGGTGATCTCATCCGAAAGCTTCCCGCAGGTCCGCGAGAAGGCCGACGAGCTGCGGTCAAGGGTGAGCCACCGTCGCGCGGCGCTCGGCGAGCTTAGGGAGAAAGACTTTCACGACTGGGCTGAACGAGAGAGCTTCACGGCCGCGAAGATCCACGCATACCAGATGGGTGCGATACAGGGAGGCGCGGACGAGACTCACGGCGAGGTGTTGCCCTCGAACTACACGTTCGTAGCCAGGCCGCTGGCGGAGCGGCGGATGGTGCTTGCGGGCTACAGGCTCGCCGATATTTTGAAAGAAACATTCGATTAAAGCCTGCGTATCTCTAGCAGGTTTCCGATATTTCCACTCACTTGGAGGTACTGTGATGAAAGCTTTGCGCTCGATACCCAAAACCTTGCCGCTCGCTTTACTGCTGTTTGCCGCCCTGTCGGCCAACGCCCAGGATAAGAAGCCGGCGATTGCTGCTTTCGGGAGCGATTCGTTAGAACGCGGGACAGTCAGGGTTGGTTACTGGAACAGGGAGAAGAACGGAGGGGCGGGCGGATTCTTTATAGACTACGGCAAGCCCGTCTGGAAGGCTGAGTACGAAGACGCCGCGAAGTTCGACCCGATGACCAAAGGAAAGATCTGGCGGTTGGGCAGCGAGTACTGGACCGTGCTCGACACCAACGTCCCGCTGAAGATCGCCGGGACTACGATCCCCGCGGGGCTGTGGTATCTCGGATTGCACCGGTCACAAGACGGAGCGACCTGGAGCCTCGTCTTCATAGACCCTGCCAAAGCCAGGAGCATGCAACTCGACCCGTCGGAGATCAACCGCGCCCCGGTGGCTCACAAAGCAGTGATGACCATGGAGCAACCGGGCGAGACGGCAGAAAAGCTGACGCTCACGCTCGACGTTCCGAAGACGGACCTCAAACAGTCGCAGTTGAAGATCCACTGGGGCAAGCTTCAGCTTAAAGCGCCCATCGAAGTCTCGATCGGGAGCTAGCGATAACTCTTCATAGCGATGGCGCAAGGCGGCGTCTTGTGCTACATAATGGGCGCTCGGTCGGTGCACGGCCGAGCGCCCTTATAATCAAAAGATGGTGAGCGGCCTGTCAATCGACGGGACGAACGACGGTCTGCGATAGCTTGCCGTTCGCGTTCCTGATCTGGATTGCGCTCTCCGGTCTTTTCTTTACCTTCTTGCCCGATTTTTTGCCGACGAGCGCGCGAGTGGGCGATTCCAAATCGTTAGCCGTCTTTTGCGGCTCCCCGTCGAGCAGTATCACGGCGCCGCTATCAAAGTTTTCTCCGGTGACTTCGAGCTTCTTGCCATCGACCGAGACGCCTGTGATCCACGGCGAGCCATCATTGGCCGACGCCCCGCCGCCCGTGCCGGCATAAAGAATAGATGGGTTGACCGGATTGATGTCCAGCGAAAAGACGTTAGCCGGAAAGCCGTTGTCGATAGCCAGTCCCGTCTCGGCCCAGTTGCTCCCGCCGTCCGTGCTCTTGAAGACGCCAAGAAACGTGGCCAGATATAAGGTGGAAGGCGTCGCCGGGTCGATAACCAGTTGAAAGACCGCGGTGCGGGGCGGCAGGCTCGAATTGATGAGCGGCCCGCCTGTCCAACTGGTCCCGCCGTCAGTGCTCCTGAACAGCCCGACGGCATCGTTGAAGTTTAAGATGTAGAGCGTCGATGTGTTAATCGGATCGATGCCTAGATATTGAGGAATTGCTATCTGCCCGGTTATCTCCTTCCAGGTGTTGCCGGCGTCCGTGCTCTTGAAAATCTTGCCCGAGCCGATGACGTAAACCGTCGACGGATTGCGCGGGTCAAGTAACAAGTCCTGCGGGAATAGCCTGTCTCCGGTCGCCGGCAACTTCAGCGCAGATACCCAGCTCGCCCCGGCGTCGCTACTCTTGAAGACTTCGCTGTCGGCTGCCATATAAAGAACTGAAGTGTTGACGGGATCGATTATGATTTTTCTTATTATCTTCCGCGCACCGAGCCCATTGTTTATGCGACTCCAGGTCGCGCCGCCGTCCGTGCTCTTATAGGCCCCGCCGCCGAATGCGCCCGCATAAAGTGTGGAACGAGTAATGGGATCGATCACGATCGATTCAATCGTGAAAAGCGTTATATCGCCGTTAGGGACGGCCCAATTATTTCCCCCATCCGTGGTCTTGAAAATGCCTCTGTCGCTGCCTGCGTAAACGATCTCAGGCGCTCTCGGATCAATCGCCAGGGCACTGATAAAATGCGCGACTATCCCCGTGTTGATCGCAGTCCAGCTCGCGCCGCCGTCTGTTGATCTGAACATCGGCGCGGTCTTGTTCCTGTCATCCGATGCCTGGCCAAGAGCCGAACCGGCAAGACAGATTATCAATGCGATAGAGATTAACGGGAGATGAATTTTCATGATGCTGACCCTCAGGTTTTCAGTTACTTCTCTGGGCAAAGACACGGCCTGTTGCGGCTAATACTATAACTTCGGCCTTCTTCTTACAACCATATTCTTCGTGCTAAATTAGATCTATGAGTGAGGCTGAGACAGAGCTGAGAAGAAAAGACCTGGACCCGGACCCGTTCAAGCAGTTCGCGAAATGGTACGAATCGGCCGAGGCTGCGCACCCGAAGCTGCCCAACTCCATGACGCTGGCCACGGCGACGCGCGACGGGAGGCCATCGGCGAGGACAGTTTTGCTCAAGGGTTTCGACGAGGATGGGTTCGTCTTTTATACGAACTACGACAGCCAGAAGGGGCGCGAGCTTGAGGAGAACCCGCAGGCGGCGCTCGTCTTCTACTGGGCGGCGATCGACATGCAGGTGCGCATCGAAGGCAGCGTGACAAAGACTACGCGCGAAGAGTCTGAAGAGTATTTCAAGACCCGGCCCCTCCTCAGCCGCCTGAGCGCGTGGGCCTCCAAACAGAGCAGCGTTGTGGAAAGCCGCAAGGTCCTGGAAGATGAGATGAGTCATGCCGCGATGCGTTTCGATTATGGAGAGGTGCCGCTGCCGCCTTACTGGGGCGGCTATCGATTGCGGCCTTCGGTGATTGAGTTCTGGCAGAACCGGTCGGGCCGCCTGCACGACCGCTTCCGCTACACGCGGCAAAGCGACGGCCGGTGGCTGATCGAGCGGCTATCGCCTTAAACAAGACGGTTCAGCACACTAAAGCGTGTCTGAAAAGTCCCCGAAGGGGACACATAAAAAAGCCAGGGGCAACGCCCCTGGAAACGGGTTGTTAATAATGAGAAGCCCTGAAAGGGCGATACTTTTATCGCGCCCTTTCAGGGCTTCATCTCGTATGACGGCTTACCCGGCGCGTTGCGCCGGGCTATTGAATTACGCCTCTTCGAGGCTTCCTATTGAATCAGGCCCCTTCGGGGGCTTTTCAATCACGCTCTAAACTCTGCCCCTCGTATAACCGATCTGTCTTTGCAGCCATGATGAAATCGTTGCGGTGCAATCCTCTGATCTTGTGCGTCCACCACGTCACGGTGACCTTGCCCCATTCGGTTAAGAGCGCGGGGTGATGACCTTCGGCTTCCGCCGCGCGGCCGACGCGGTTCGTGAAATCTAGCGCGCGGGCGAAACCGTCGAACTTGAAAACGCGCTCAAGGCGTTTGACGCCATCGCGCTCGATCATCTGCCAGTCGCGTATTTGCGGCAGCAGCTCTTTAACCTCTTCCTCCGTAGCCAGGGGAGCGTCCCTGCGACAGGCGACGCAGCGCATCTCGGCCAACCCTTCAGTCATCGCTTCTCCCTCCCCTCTTTTCGAGCAGCTTGTATGTTGTCGCGTACTGGTTCTTCTCGTCGGCCGGGTAGTCGACAGATTCAACTTCGCGCCAGAGGCCACGGTCCCAGGCCGGGAAGAACGTGTCCGCCTCGACTACCGTGTGAACCTCCGTCAGGTAGATGCGGTCGGCCCGCTCGATCGACCAGGCGTATATCTCCGCGCCGCCGCAGACGAACGCTTCCGTCTCCGCACGCTGCTCGGCCAGTTGCAGGGCTTCATCAAGCGAGTGAGCTATTAAACAGCCTTCGACTTCAAGGTCGAGGTTGCGGGTGACGATGACGGTCTGTCGGCCGGGGAGCGCGCGGCCAATAGATTCGAAAGTCTTCCTGCCCATGATGATGTGGTGGCCCATCGTGAGCTCCCGGAATCGCTTCAGATCCGTAGACAGCCGCCAGGGCAAACGGTTGCCCTTCCCTATCCCGCCGCGCTCGTCCATTGCGACTATCAGCGACACGATCACACGGCCACCTCCGCTTTTATGTGCGGGTAATATTCGTAACCAACCAGCTCGAAGTCGTCGTAGTCGAATTCGAAGATCGATTTGACCGCCGGGTTGATCTTCATTCGAGGCGGCTTCAGCGGCTCGCGCGTAAGCTGTAGCTTCGCCTGCTCTATGTGATTAGAGTACAGGTGCGCGTCGCCGAGCGTGTGGATGAACTCTCCCGCCCGCAAGCCGCAGACCTGGGCTATCATCATCGTCAGCAGCGCGTAGGACGCTATGTTGAAGGGCACGCCCAGAAAGACGTCACCCGAACGCTGATAAAGCTGGCACGAGAGCTTGCCGCCCGCGACGTAAAACTGGAACAGCGCGTGGCAGGGCGGAAGCGCCATGCGGTCGATCTCGCCGACGTTCCACGCGCTGACGATCAGCCTCCTCGAATCGGGGTTACGCTTTATCTGCTCTACGAGGTCGGCGATCTGGTCTACGGTGCGGCCGTCGGCCGCGCGCCAGGACCTCCACTGCGCGCCGTAGACGGGGCCGAGGTCGCCCGCCTCGTCGGCCCACTCGTTCCATATCTTCACGCCATGCTCTTGAAGGTATTTTACGTTCGTGTCGCCCTTCAAAAACCAGAGCAGCTCGTAGATGATCGAGCGCGTGTGCAGCCGCTTGGTCGTCAGCAGCGGGAAGCCTTCTTCGAGGTCGAACCTCATTTGATAGCCGAACACCGACAGCGTCCCCGTGCCTGTGCGGTCTTGCTTCTCGACGCCGTTTTCGAGGATATGTCTCATCAAGTCGAGATACTGTCTCATTATGGATGAGAATATAGCACGGCGAGAAAAGAAGGAGAATCACTGCAAGGAAGGCGGCCGCGCTTGTTCATCAAGGTGACCGGCTCCAGCTTAAACGAATCCTGCAAGCACAGAGGTAGAGTCTTGTCCAACATGCTCGATCACATTATGATCCCCGTCACTTGCCCTACTGACTGGGAAGGGATGGCGGGCGACGACCGCGTGCGGTACTGCGCCGAATGCAAAAAGAACGTCTATAACATCTCGAAGATGACCCGCCGCGAAGCCGAGGCTCTGATCGCGACAAATCGAAACGGCTTCTGCGCCAGGATCGTCCGCAACCCGGATGGCGCAATTCTCACTCAGACGCTACCTGCGAGCCTAACTGAGGCCGGCCGTCGCGCTTCACCCGTAGCGGCCGTCGTCGTCACGGCAATCATCGGGATAAGCCCGAACGCAGTCGCGCACTCGCCTTCGATGATGCAAAACTCTGCATCAAGCTACGCCATCGAAAAGAGGGGAACCGGAGTCAAAAAGGATTCGCAAGATGTAACGATCCAGCCGGTCACCCAACAGCAGATCGACCTGCCCCAGGCCGCCGTCTTTGTGACTCAGGGCAGAGTCCTCACGACGGCTATGATCCCGCTTCGGCAACTTTATGAGAGAAGCGATCTGGTGGTCGTGGCCCGCGCAAGCAAGTCCGTCAAGGTAAAGACCGAGGGCGAAGCGATCATGATAAAGACTCGGTTTACGGTTTCTTCAACGCATAAGGGCGCTCAACCTAAGCGGGCGATAGACATTTATCATTGGGACTACGGACAGGAGGACGGTGCTTACAGCAATGGCGGAAAGCTGCTGCTTTTTCTCAAGAACCGGCAGAACAAGGGGTATGAGCCGATCGACCGAATACGCGGCGCTAAAGAGCTGCCCGAAGCCGATCTACAGATTTGGCTTCAGCGCATCGACGAGCTTGCGGCGATGATAAGCAAGGGAAGCCCTGGCCGGGAGGAGATTGTCGAATGGTTCGTGCGATGCGCTGAACACGCCACTACGAGGTCGGACACGTTTTGGGACC
Organism: Blastocatellia bacterium; assembly: GCA_035249305.1. Classification (GTDB taxonomy): domain Bacteria; phylum Acidobacteriota; class Blastocatellia; order UBA7656; family UBA7656; genus DASUNP01. The sequence goes on from DATFGQ010000057.1 coordinate 35,382, forward strand.
TGGAGAGATCCGCGGATGCCCTGCCCGAAGAAGAGCCTGCCGATGCAAGCCACGGCGAAGACGCTGAGGAAGCTACGGAGCTTGAGTCGGACGAAGAAGACACAGGTAAGCAGCTCTTCGCCAGGCTGTTGACGGCTGAACAAAGAGAACGGCTCACTCAGGCGCTCTTAATGATCGAGACGATTGACGAGAAAGACCTTAAGCTCATCAACCTTGTGCGGCGTTGGGATGACGGCCGCCTCCTACCGTTCCTCTTGTGGCATCTCCGACGGATGGAAGACAATCCCCCGCGAGTGGCGACCGGGATCATAGGCTCTATAGCAGAGTTGCTCAATGACGAAGCGGTGACGAAAGCCTATGACCGTTATTATATGGATGTCTCTTACGGAGACGAAGACGGACCCAAAGTCGACGGAGATGAGGCCAGGCAGAACCGAAGCCGCATGCTGCGAGAGTTTATCGCGCTCGTTGAGAGCAAGCTGAAGAAGTGAGTCGCCTATCAACCGGCCTCTGCGGCGAGCGACCGCATGATCTTTTCTATCCTCGTCCTGATGGCGCGGTCCTTCTCAGACTTGAGCAGCCCTTTCAGAATCGGCTCTGAGAACCGCCCGTGTTTAGCGATGATCGCCCTGGCGGTCGTCTCGATGCCGGATCGCGTGCCGGGCAGGCGGGCGATCTGCTGCCGGAGCGTCGCTTCCGTCTCGGGCGTAATGACTTCTAAGCGGCCTACCATGACGCGCGTGAGCCCGGCCGGGCGCGGCTCGATCTCGATGGGAAGGATCGTGTCGGTCGTTTGACGAGGGAGGATGTAGAAGACGCGCAGCCCTTCTTCGAACCACGAATCGCGCCATGTCTTTATCATCGCCTTCGCTTCCTTCTCGTAAAGCCCCGAGCCGACCAGGATCATCTCAAGCTCGCTTTCCAGAGCTACAATCGTGCTGTCGAGCCGCGGGCGTTCGAGCGCGATCTCTCCGCCGAACGCGTCGTGGACTCGGTAGCCGATCCTGCCATATTGATTCTCGAACAACACAAACTGCGGGATGAGATTGTCGCCGGTGTTTTTCATTACCACGCGGTCGCCGCGAATCATAGCCGCAAGCGGGAGGTCGAACGCGCCGACGCCGCGATAGAAAAGGAATTTTTCATGCTGCCGGGTCACCTGCCATTTTTCATGCCCGCAGACGCGGACGGGCGCGGCCTCTGTCTCGCGCGCGGGGTAGTAGTGGCTATTGGCCGATTCGACTGGGAGGCTCACGTCTGCGCCGGGCATCACTTTAATGCGGCCCCAGTCGATCCCGCCGTGAACGTTACGCGCCTGGGGATACCATTCGGTGATCTTGCCCTTCGGGAACTCGACCTTCACGGAGACATCCGTCTCGCGGTCGGCATAAAAATAGAGAACAGGCGTCTCCATTCTCACACGCGCCTCCAGATTACACTTGAGGCAGCGACCGTGGCGCAGCCCCCGGTCGGGCGAATTCTCGGAAGCGGCGTAAACGAAGCTCGGCAGGTCGCTAGCCCCGCCGAGCGCGCGCCACTCGACCCCCGCGCCGTCCTTGCCCGCGATAGATGTGAAGGTGCCCCACTCGTGCACGATCAGGAGGTCGGTCTGGTCAGGGGCGGCTTGCGTGATCTCTTGGTTCTGGGAAGCTGTCTGAGACGCGATCAGCGCGACCAGAGTTAAAGCGATGAGGCTTTGAAATGCTAAGCGCAGGCGGGCTTGACTCTTCATCTTCGGTCCTCCTGGGAATCGAGTTCCCCGCTCCATCCGTTGAGTGAACGGCGAGCAGTTTTCATCTTGCGAACGGATAATTGACGTACTCTCTCGACCAGGGCTCGGCGATCTTCAGCCGATCGGCGTATCGCTTCGCCGGGTTGAAAAAGAGCGCGCCGAGCGTGCCGCGTTTGAAAGAAAAATCCAGCGCGAACGGCGAGATATTGATGCCGCTACGCGGCGTCATTGCCGCAATCGCCGCACCGCTACGCGGCATCCAGATTTCGATTTATTCACACGCTTCAACTAAGATTAAAACCAGACCAGATCAAGGTACTCTTTCCACAATTCAAGATCGACCATCTTCGGGTCTAACCGCATCAGCCCCGCGCGCGTGACTCCTTTGGGCAAGCCGACCAGCGCGATCATCCTGTCCAGAACTTTTTTCCTGCCCGCCTCGTCTACACGCGGGAGCAGGTGCCAGAGCGTGAGCGTGTCGCGCGCGCGAGCTTCACTCAACACGACCGCGAGAGACTCTTCGCCGCCGCCATCGAAATCATATTGTTCGAGCGCCTGTCGAAACCTGTCCGACGTATCATCAAAGTAAGGCGTGCCGGGTCCGACGCCCGCCCGCAGCAAGCACATCGTTCCGACAGGGACGTAAGAGTTGCGCCCATCCCGCACGAGCTCGACCCAACCCACCGTCACGTGCAACAACCCGTTGCCGGCCTCGTCCACTTCGAGCGAATAGACACAGCCTAAATCGATGGCTACGGCTGACGGCGTGTCTACAAAGAAGAGTCGTGGCGGCGCGGTGATCTTCGCTTCTATCGAGCCTCGGTCGAGGGCAAGGCGGTGCTCATCCTCGCTCGTCTCGACGAGCCTCATCCGCGTGTTCGGCTCGACCTCGACCTCCCCGATGTCCGCGACCTCGATCCGCGCGCGCGAGGCGGAGTCGGTTTCTAGCGCGCCGCCTACGGCCAGGCGGCCCGTCTCATTGATCCCGCGCGAATCGACCTTCGGGCTCCCCTCGATCGCCGCGACGGCCCATGAAGGTTTAGAAGGGTCTTGATTAGAAGGATCTTGCTTGTTGCGGTCTTGCCTCACATACAGCGCCACGGCTACGGCCGCCGCTACGACGAGCGCCGCGGTGGCAAAGGTGAGCGCGGGCGAGCCAAGCCAGAAACGCTTGCCCGCCGGTTTGACTTGGCGATTGTTCGACGATTTATCGAGAGACGCTTCGATCTCGCTCCACAGCGAAGCGGGCGCAGGGACCTGCGGCAGGCGCTCGGCGAGGTGTATGCCGAGCTCGATCTCTTCTTTCTCGGCGCTGCACCTGTGGCAGCGCGACAGGTGCTCGCGGACGCGGCTCGCGTCGTCAGCGTCGAGCTCGCCCTGGCAGTAGGCCGAGAGTTTTTTTATCACGTGACGATCAAACATTTCATTTTCCCGCAATGACTTCATCGCGCAAGAACGAGAGCTTGCGCGCCAGAGTTTTGTGACCGCGATTCAGGCGCGAGGCGACCGTGCCCTTCGAGCATCCGAGCGCCTCGGCGATCTCTTCGTAGGAGAGCCCTTCGACATACTTGAGCAGGATCGGGAGCCGCAGCTTAGGGCTGAGGTCGGCGATCGCGGCCTTCACCGACGCGGCCACCTCGCGGCGGCGGTATGACTCTTCTTGCGAGCTGCGCGTGACCATGTTCTTCACCTCCACCTCGGGGTTGAAAGGGACGAAACGACGCCGCTTTCTCTGCTCATCGACGCACGTGTTTACGACTATGCGGTAGAGCCAGGTCGTAAACTCCGAGTCGTGGCGGAATTGGGCGATAGCGCTGAAGAGCTTCAGAAAGACCTGTTGTGCGGCGTCGCTCGCCATAGACTCGTCGCCGCAGAAATGGAAGGCGACGCTGTAGACCTTATCCTTGTAGGCTTCAAACAGATGTTGAAAAGCGACGCGGTCGCCCCGCTTGCAGGCTTCTATGGTCTGAGCATCGATTTCGCGTTCTCTCATCAGCGAGGGTCGCCCCATTCCGATCAAGCCATCCCTACGTTCAACAGTTTAGACGGACAGCGACGCAGTTTGCTTCCATTTTTTTGCTTAATGTATAATTTTCAACTCCTCGGGGTAACACTGTTTCAATCTCAACGACAGGGGTCTTATGATCAAAACGGGAATAGCGATACGGGTCGGTCTGATCTTAGCAATAATCTCTCTTCTGTCGCTGCCGCGCACTTCGCCCACTTCTTCGGCGCAGAGCGGCGGCGTAGAGCTTGCCGTCGACACGGCGAACCTGAACCAGGACGGGCTGCTTGCGATCTTCGGCGACCTGCGCTTCGGAGGCGACATAGGGCTTCCGGTAGGCGCGGGCGACATCAACGGCGATAATCGCGCTGACGTGATCTTCTGCCAGATGTATGCCAGCGCGGGACCGGGCAACCGGCAGAACAATGGGCAGGTCAATTTCTACATCAGTGACGGGCGCGACAGCGGCGTCGTGGACGCTTCGACAAACCCGCCGAACATCTTCCACTTGATAGGCCAGAACTCAGGCGACCTGCTGGGGACTTCCGTAGCCACGGGCGACGTGAACGGCGACGGGCTGCGCGACGTGGCGCTAGGGGTCTTCGGAGACGATGGCCCCGGCAACTCGCGATTCAACGCGGGCGGGGTCACTCTCGTTTTAGGCTCGACCAATTTTAATCTGCGCGCGGATTTGGCGACCGCCGATGGCAACCCTCCGCCCGGTGTCATCACCATTCACGGCGCGAGAGCCAATTCGCGCACGGGCATCTGGGTAGACATCGGCGATCTGGATGGCGACGGCTTTGGCGACATCGTCATGGGCTCGGACCAGATCAACAGGGAGGGAGGTTTTCACGCGGGCGGCGCGTGCGTCCTGTTCGGCTCGCCTTCGCTCCCTTCGGTAATCGATCTTGCGGGCAATCAGCCCGGCGTGCGGATGGCGACTATACTCGGCGTAGACGAGGAAGACCACTGGGGCTCGGCCTTCCACGTGGGTGATATTAATGGCGACGGCCTCGGCGACCTGGCGATTGCCGGAGCCATATTCCGCGATTCGGCTTCATACGTCACGCCGGACGATCAAGGCAGCGGCCACGACGCGCGCGCGGCGAACTTCAACGGCACGCGGCCCGGCGCGGGAGAGGTCTACGTCATTTACGGGTCGCGCAATTTTCCTGCTCAGGTCGATTTAAGAAATCCTCCGCCCGGCTCCACTCACGTCATAGGCGCGCAGCAGTTAGATTTCCTGGGCTCGCAAATTCACAGCGCGGACCTGAACGGCGACGGCAGGCGCGAGTTGATAATCGGCGCGCTCCAGGCTAACGCGCCCGACAACCGCGGGAGGACCGGCGCGGTTTACATATTCTACGGCTCGCCGCAGTTGCAGGGGGCGACCGTCGATCTTGCGGTCCCGAATAATTCAGGGCTTCAGATCTCCAGCATCTACGGCGAAGAGAGCCTCGACTGCGGCGGCGATTCCGTCCGCTCGTTCGACATAAATAAAGATGGGCTCTCAGACCTGTTCATCGGAAGCCCCGAGCACACGCTCGGGCCTGAAGACGTAGGCGAGATGCGCTCGGACGCGGGCGACACTAAATTCATCTTCGGCCAGCGCGCGTTTCTCCCGGCGGTAATCAAGCTGTGGGACCCGCCGGCAAGCCCTCGGGTGTTCCGTCTTGCCGGCGCGCAGGGCGAGCAGCAAGGCATAGACGGCGGCGACGAGATGTCTTACAGGCTCACGGGCGGAGACGTTGACGGAGATGGCTTTGTCGACTACATCGCCAACGCGATGCACGGCGACGGGTTCGGCAATCGGGCTACGAACGCGGGCGAAGTCTACGTCTTCAGCGGCAAGAAGCTCTCGGCCAGGTTAGGCATGCTCCCGCCGAGCACATTGCCCGCGCCCGTGATCTCGCTAGCGCGCCTGTTGTCAAACGGCCAGGCGACTGACCAGGCCGCCGCCGGCCAGAGCGGGTTGCAGGTGAGGATCGAATTGGGGCAAGGCAGCGTCACGCCCGACACAGAGGTTACGATCAACGGCGTCGTAGTAAGCTGGCGCGCGGCCGGGGCTGCGATAATAGTTGATCTGGACGAGAATCCGGCGATAAGAAACAGCGTGGGCGCGCTTACGATCCGAGTGCGGAGGACCGAGCCGCTTTCTGAGTTTTCGAACGAAGTGACGGCGGGCCGTTTGACCGGGCCGGAGATAACCTCGCTCGGCGTGAAGAGAAAGAGCGGCGGCAAAGTTAAACTGACTGTCAGAGGGACGGGCTTTCAGACAAGCTCGAACGTGACGGTGCTCAATCAAAACGGGCAGGCAATCGCGCTCAAATCGGTTTCAATCAATTCTAGCGAATCGATCGTGGTTGTGATAAAGGGGAGCGCGGCCCCTCCGGGCACGACCTTGCGCGTGAGGGTGACCAACCTCGCTGGCATTCAATCGAACGAGCGCAGCATCTCGGTCCCGTGATGATTTAGCCACAGAGACGCGGAGACACGGAGACAAGAAGAATAAAAAAACTCTGTGCCTCCGCGTCTCTGTGGCTAATCCGAACTGTTTAGATTTAAGCTGGTAGTTGCGCTGATTGTCAGTTTTCCATTATCGTATCTGTTCGAGTCATGCGAAAGTGGCGGAACCGGTAGACGCGCACGGCTTAGGACCGTGTCCCGTAAGGGGTGGGGGTTCGAGTCCCCCCTTTCGCACTTATTTAAGAAGCAGCAAGCAGAAGGTGAGCCGTAGACGCTGCCTTCTGCTTCTTGCTTTCCGGCATCCCTAACCACGAGGAAGAACTGTCTTGAATATAACAGTCACAGACCAGGATCATTGCAAAAAACAGTTGCGTCTCGAAATCCCCGGAGAGAAGGTCAAGGCCGAGACGAACGAGATCGCCGCTAAGCTCGCCCGCACGGTCAGCCTCCCCGGCTTCCGGCCCGGACATGTCCCCACCTCCGTCGTCAAGACGAGGTTTCGCAAAGAGCTGCGCGACGAAGTGCTGTCGCACATACTGCCCGAAGCCTTGAAGACTGCCATCGAAGAGAAGAACCTCAAGGTCCTCGGCGAGCCATCGGTCGACGAGCTTAACTTCGGCGACGACGACCAGATCAACGTGATCATCACGGTCGAGGTGCAGCCGGAGTTCGAGCTCTCGAATTACAAAGGCATATCGCTGGCCAAACGCGTATACAAGATACGCGACGAGGACGTGGACCAGGTGATAGAGCGCTACCGCGAGGCTCACGCGGAGCTCGCCCCCGTCGAAGACCGGCCCGCGCAATCCGGCGACATAGCCACCGCAAGCATCAAAGGCAAGTTCGCTCCCGCGGCCGATCAAACCGAGCAGCCCGAAGGCGGCAAAGATGAGGTGACTGAGCAGGATGTCGAGATAGAGATCGGCGGCGAAGGCGTGCTGAAAGAGTTCACCGAAGCGCTCACGGGCGTGCGTCCCGGCGACACGCGCACCTTCAGCCTGACTTACGCCGACGATTATTCGCACGAGCAGTACCGTGGCCGCACAGTCGACTACACGCTCGACGTTTCCTCGGTCAGGGTCAAAGAGTTGCCCGAGCTGGACGACCAGTTCGCGGGCGTCGTGAATGAAGAGTTCAAGACTGTTGACGATCTCAAGTCAAACGTACGGACGCGGCTCGAACACGAGGCCGAGCACAAGACGGATGACGAGTTCCGCGCGGCCATCATGGAGGCGCTAGTCGATCGCAACCGCTTCGACGTGCCCGAGGTCGTCGTAGAGCGCCAGCTGGATTCGCGCTTGAGGATGCTGATCAGCCAGCTTGCGGGCCAGGGCATGGACCCGCGGCGGTTGCAGCTCGATTGGGAGGCGCTGCGCGAGTCGCAGCGCGAGAGGGCCGAGCGCGAGGTGAGGGGCTTTTTTATACTCGACCGCATCGCAGCGAGTGAGGAGATAGAGGTGAGCGATGAGGAGATGGATCGCGAGATCGAACGGCGCGCAGAAGGCACGCGCGAGTCGGCAGCCGTTCTGAAAGCCCGCTTGACAAAGGAAGAGGGCCTGGATAGTATCAAAGAGCAGGTCAGAAACCGCAAAGCCCTTGATCTTGTAATATCTTCCGCCGATATTCGAATAGAAGAGGTCGCAGGATTGAGCGAGCAGAAAGCGGCGACCGGCGAAAAGGGTGAGAAGGCCGAAGATTAGGTTTACGAGCGGGCCGGGTTCGATTCGATCGCGCCCGACCCGGTTAAGCGGCGGTGGACGCACCCCAGCTCTGGGTCCCTCAATGCCATAATAAAAAAGCAACTTCCGGCAATGAGCAAAGCAAAGTATAATAACTAACATGAGTGATGATATGCAGAACAGTAACGGCCCGCGTCAGGCGCTCGTGCCTATGGTCGTCGAGCAGACGGCACGCGGCGAGCGCGCCTTCGACATCTATTCGCGCCTTCTTAAAGACAACATCATTTTTATAGGCACGCCCATTGACGACACGATTGCCAATCTGGTCGTAGCTCAACTGCTTTTCCTCGAAGCCGAAGACCCGGACCGCGACATTTCGCTCTACATAAACAGCCCAGGCGGGTCCATCACCGCCGGCATGGCTATATACGACACGATGCAGTTCATAAAGCCTGACGTCACGACGATATGCGTCGGGCAGTGCGCTTCGATGGGCGCGCTGCTGTTGGCCGCCGGCGCGGCCGGCAAGCGCTACGCGCTGCCGAACTCGCGCATACTCATCCACCAGCCTTCGATGGGCGGGATTTCGGGCCAGGCTACGGACATCAGGATTCACGCCGAAGAGATCATGCGCATGCGCCAGTTGACGAGCCAGATTCTGGCCAAGCACAGCGGCCAATCGATAGAGGTGATCGAGCACGACGTAGAGCGCGACAGGATAATGAGCGCGTTCCAGGCTAAAGAGTACGGTTTGATCGATCAGGTGATAACGCACCGCGAGTAGAAGGGCGGGCGGTGGGGGTCAAAAAAGGCTTTCTTTTTTGACCTCGATCCTTCATCCTTTATACTTAGATAAGCCTCCAAAGCGAAAAGGTAAAATTCCGTGTAGATTGGAGACTGGATGAGAAGAGGCGATGATACATTGCGCTGTTCGTTCTGCGGAAAATCGCAGAACGAAGTGAAAAAACTGATAGCCGGGCCTACCGTTTACATTTGTAACGAGTGCATAGACATATGTAACGAGATCATCACCGACGATCAGCAGCAAGAGACAGCCGCGCGGCGCCCGCCCCTGCCGAAGCCCGTCGAGATAAAAGAGTTCCTCGATGATTACGTCATCGGCCAGGAAGAGACTAAAAAGAAGCTCGCCGTCGCCGTCTACCAGCACTATAAACGCGTAGACATGCTCAAGCGGCGCACGACCGACATCGAGATTCAAAAATCTAATATCATGCTCATAGGCCCGACCGGCACGGGCAAGACCTTGCTCGCGCAGACGCTCGCGCGCATGCTCAACGTGCCGTTCACCATAGTCGACGCGACGACGCTCACCGAAGCCGGGTACGTCGGCGAAGACGTAGAGAACATTATTCTAAAACTTCTACAGGCCGCCAACGGCGACATCGAGCGCGCGCAGACAGGAATTATATACATAGACGAGATCGATAAGATTTGTCGCAAGGACGAGAACCCTTCGATCACGCGCGACGTGTCGGGCGAAGGCGTCCAGCAGGCGCTGCTCAAGATACTTGAGGGGACCGTTGCCAACGTGCCGCCGCAGGGCGGGCGCAAGCACCCCCATCAAGAGTTCTTCCCCGTTGACACGACCAACATTCTGTTCATCTGCGGCGGCGCTTTCGTCGGGCTCGAAAAGGTGATCGAAAAGCGCATAGGCAAGAAGGCGCTCGGCTTTAACGCCAACGTCAAGAGCGCGCGCAAGCAGCGGCTGAGCGAAACGCTCTCGCAGGTCGAGCCGGAGGATTTGATAAAGTTCGGGCTGATCCCGGAATTCGTAGGCCGGCTGCCGGTCTGCGGGACGCTTCACGAGCTGGACGAGGCGGCGATGGTCGAGATATTGACTCAGCCTAAGAACGCGCTCGTCAAGCAGTACCAGAAACTCTTCGAGTACGAAGGCGTCAAGCTGCGCTTCACCGACGAGGCGCTAGCGGCGGTCGCCCACATGGCCTGCGCGCGCAAGGTCGGGGCCCGCGGGTTGCGCATGATACTCGAAGAGCTGATGCTCGACGTTATGTACATGTTGCCGTCCCACAAGAAGGTCAAGGAGTTTGTAGTAACACGCGAGATGGTCGAGAACCGTCGCGCCACGTTCCCCGTCCTGGAGAAAGCCGGTTAGTCTTTGAAATCTCAGATCTGAAATTTGAAATTTCGAAGCGTAACCCCCATCAAACCATGAATGAGTTCAGCGACAGCACACCCAGCGACGTAATGAGATGCCCCATGGTCCCGATAAGGGACGTGGTCGTCTTCCCATACACGATGGTCGCGTTTGTCATAGGCAGGCCCGCCTCTGTGCGCGCGCTCGAAGCCGCGCTGCGCGGCGACAAGACTATCTTCCTCGCCACGCAGCACGACGCCACCATCGACGAGCCCACGGTCGAGCAGGTCTACTCGACGGGCACGATCGCGCGGATCACGCACAACCTTCGCCTGCCCGACGGGAACATAAAGGTGATGGTCGAAGGCATCGAGCGGGCGCGCTCGGTCCGCGTGGAAGACAACGGCGACTATTGGCTGGCGACCTTGCGCAAGGCGACGCTACAGGCGGAGCCGCGCTCTCGGCTCAACGCGCTCATAGGCCGCGTCGGCTCGCTCGTCGACCAGTACGTGCGGCAGTCAACGGAGCTTACGAACCCCGAGACGCTCACCGCCGCTTTGAGGAACGACGACCCGGCGAGGCTCTCTGACACGATCGCTTCGAACCTCAAGATCTCCGTGGAGGACAAACAGGGGCTGCTCGAAATCTTCTCGCTGCAAGACCGCCTGGCCCGCTTGATCGAAGTGCTCGAAGTCGAGCTTGAAAAGATCCAGGTCGACCGCGCGATCCACGGGCGTGTGAAGCGCCAGATGGAGCGCGCGCAGAAAGAGTATTACCTCAACGAGAAGATCAAGGCTATACACAAAGAGCTCGGCCGCAAGGACGAGAAGGCGGAGCTTGAAGAGCTGAAGCAGAAGATCGAGTCCGCAGGGATGTCGAAAGACGCCTACGAAAAGGCGATGACCGAGCTACGCCGCCTCGAACAGATGCCGCCGATGTCGGCCGAATCGACTGTGTCGCGCAACTACCTGGACTGGCTGCTGGCCGTTCCGTGGAAGGATAAGACCGAAGAGGTGCGCGACATCAGAGCCGCGCAAGAGGTCCTCGACCAGGACCACTACGGGCTTGAGAAGGTCAAGGAACGCATACTCGAATACCTGGCCGTTCGCCAGCTCGTCGAGCGCCCGCGCGGCTCCATCCTCTGCTTTGTCGGCCCTCCGGGCGTCGGCAAGACGAGCCTGGGCCGCTCGATAGCCAAGGCGACGGGGCGCAAGTTCGTGCGCCTTTCCTTGGGCGGCGTGCGCGACGAGGCCGAGATCCGCGGCCACCGCCGCACCTACATCGGTGCGCTGCCGGGACAGATCATCCAGATGATGAAGAAGGCGGGCACCGTCAACCCGCTCATCATGCTCGACGAGGTCGATAAACTCGGGATGGATTTCCGCGGCGACCCGTCGGCGGCGTTGCTCGAAGTGCTCGACCCCGAGCAGAACTACGCTTTCCACGATCACTATCTTGATGTCGAGTACGACCTGTCGAACGTGATGTTCATAGCGACGGCGAACGTGTTGCACACGATCCCGCCCGCGCTCCAGGACCGGCTTGAGACTATCCGCCTTCCTGGCTACACCGAGCGCGAGAAGCTTGAGATCGCGAAGCGGCACCTGCTGCCGAAACAGCTCGAAGCCAACGGTATTAAAGAAGAGCACCTCGATTTCACCGAAGAAGGGCTCTGCACGATCACGGAATTTTACACGCGCGAAGCGGGCGTTAGAAACCTTGAGCGCGAGATCGCTTCGGTCCTGCGCAAGGTCGCGCGCCGCATGCTTACGAGCGATGACCCGGAAACCTACCGCGCAATCATAACGGGCGAGATGGTAAAAGAGATGCTCGGGCCGACGCGCTTCCGCCCGCACTCGATAGCCGAAGAGAGCGAAGTGGGGCTGTCGACTGGGCTGGCCTGGACCGAGGTCGGCGGCGAAGTGCTCCACATCGAGGCCACGCTCATGCAGGGGCGCGGCAACATCACGCTCACAGGCAAGCTGGGCGAGGTGATGCAAGAGTCCGCGCGGGCCGCGCTCTCTTGCGTGCGCGCGCGCGCAAAACACCTCGGCGTATCGCCGGAGTTCTACAAGAAGTTCGACCTGCACCTTCACGTGCCGGAAGGCGCGATCCCGAAAGACGGTCCGTCGGCGGGGATAGCCATCGCCACGGCGCTGGTGTCGGCCTTGACGCAATCTCCCGTGCGGTTCAACGTGGCGATGACGGGCGAGATCACACTTCGGGGCAAGGTGCTGCCAGTTGGCGGGATAAAAGAGAAACTCCTTGCGGCGCATCGCGCGGGGATAAGGACCGTGGTGTTGCCAAAGGATAACGCCAAGGACCTGGTCGAGCTGCCCGAGGACGTTAAAGAGGCGCTGTCGATACACACCGTCGACTCGGTCGACGAGGTGTGGCGGATAGCGCTCGACGAGCCGCCCGCGAAGGCCGACGTGCCGACCACGGAGGTCCCGCTCTGGGGCCAGCGGCCGGCTGCCGACGCGCCCTCGTCCAACCAGGCGATCGAATAAGAAGTGCTGAGTGCTGAGTGCTGAGTGCCGAGTTAACTGCTCTCGCTCAGGACTCAGGACTCAGGACTCAGGACTGATGAAGATCAAGAGCGCCGAGTTCGTAAAGAGCGCCACCAGCCCCGAACATTACCCTCGTGATGGCCGACCCGAAATCGCTTTCATGGGCCGGAGCAACGTCGGTAAGTCAAGCTTGATAAACAGCCTGCTGGGCGTGAAAGGGCTGGCGCGCACGAGCTCGACGCCGGGTCGCACGCAGCTAATTAATTTCTTTTTGATAAACAACGCGTTTTATTTCGTGGACCTGCCCGGCTACGGATACGCGCGGGTGCCCACAGAGATCAAGCGGGAGTGGGGGCCTATGGTTGAGAAATACCTTGCAACCAGGCCTAATCTTGTGCTATCAATTGCGATCACTGATTCGAGGCACGAGCCCACCCAGTTAGACCTGCTGATGAGAGAGTGGTTGGAATCAAGGGGAAAGCCATTCGTCATCGTCGCAACAAAGGCTGACAAGCTCAGTGGAAACAGACTAAGGGCCAGTCTAAATCGCGCGTCAGCCCTATACGGGAAGGATGAAACGATAATTCCCTATTCAGCAATCACGCGCCAGGGCGCAGATCGCATCTGGAAAGAGATCACCCGACGGATTGCGGATTAAGGTACGCGGATTGCGGTAAGAGAGCTGCCTTCCGGCTCTCGAAACCGGCACCGCCCAATCTGCTAATGACGTTCTAAGACCTGTCACCCCAGATCTACAATCCGCATTTGTACAATCCAAGTTTTGAGGCGGCACCAACCTAATGAGGACTTCAGAAGACAATGGCAGAAGAAGTAAATGAATTAATGGACATAGGCGAGCTGAAAGAGATGTCAATCTCGAAGCTCACCCACATAGCAAAGGACCTGGACATCCCGGGCGCTACCGGAATGCGAAAGCAGGAGCTGATCTTTAAGATACTGCAAGCGCAGACGGAAAAGAGCGGCCTCATCTTCTCGGAAGGCGTGCTAGAGACGCTGCCCGACGGGTTCGGCTTCCTGCGCGCCCCGGACTACAACTATCTGCCGGGCCCCGACGACATCTACGTCAGCCCCTCGCAGATACGTAAATTCGACCTGCGGACCGGCGACACCATATCGGGCCAGATCCGCCCGCCCAAAGAAGGCGAGCGCTACTTCGCGCTCATCAAAGTCGAGGCGATCAACTTCGAGCCGCCCGAGATGGCGCGCGACCGCGTCTTTTTCGACAACCTGACGCCGCTCTACCCCGACGAGAAGCTGCGGCTGGAGACCGATTCCGAGAACCTCGCCGCCCGCGTGCTCGACCTGATGACGCCGATAGGCAAGGGGCAGCGCGCGCTGATAGTCGCCCCGCCCCGCACGGGCAAGACGATGCTCTTGCAGAACATCGCCAACTCCATCACGCGCAACCACCCGGAGGTGACGCTGATCGTGCTGCTGATAGACGAGCGGCCCGAAGAGGTCACAGACATGCAGCGGTCGGTTCATGGCGAAGTCATAAGCTCGACGTTCGACGAGCCTCCGACGCGCCACGTACAGGTCGCAGACATGGTGATCGAGAAGGCGAAGCGGCTGGTCGAGTACAAGCGCGACGTGGTCATCCTGTTAGACTCGATCACGCGCCTCGCGCGCGCGCACAACTCGGTCGTCCCGCCCTCGGGCAAGATACTGTCGGGCGGTATCGACTCGAACGCGCTACAAAAGCCTAAGCGGTTCTTCGGCTCCGCGCGAAACATAGAGGAGGGCGGTAGCCTGACGATCATCGCGACGGCGCTGATCGACACGGGCTCGCGCATGGACGACGTGATCTTCGAAGAGTTCAAAGGCACGGGCAACCTCGAAATCAACCTCGACCGAAAGCTCACCGAAAAGCGCATATTCCCGTCTATCGACATCAACAAGTCGGGCACGCGCAAAGAGGAGCTGCTTCTGGCGCAGGCCGATTTCAACCGCATCATCGTGCTCCGCAGGGTGCTCTCACAGCTCTCGCCGACGGAGGCTATGGAACTGCTTTTGGACAAGCTGGGCAGGACGAAATCGAACTCGGACTTCCTCGACTCGATGCAGTCGCAGTAGTGCAACCGCAAGGGGCTGGCGCCCGGCCCCTTGCGCCTCCCTTCCCCGCATTCATTCGAGATGGCTTATCCGGTCTCCGCGGGATTTATCATAGGCGCGTGCGAATGCCTCTATGCCGGCCGTCATCCCCGCGCCGAAGAGCAACCCCTCGATCGCGCCGAAGATTATCTGCGTCGTCTGGCCGAAATGGACCTCGCCGAAAAACGGGGCGAGCGGCTCAAGCCGCACCTGCGAGTCGGCGAATGACCGGGCGACTATCTCCAAGCTCCCGCTAAAGAGGTTCCCTCCTATCACGGTGAGCACTACGCCCGCGCACATAGCGCCGAGCGACGCCCCCAGCACCTTATGCCACGTGCGCGCCCGCGCGATCCATTCGATCGACAGTACCGCGCCGAGCGCGACTCCCGCGCCTATGACCGCGCCCTCGAACGCTCCGGTCAGCCCCGTGGGGCTTTGGCCGAACAGCGCGCGCAGCGCGTCGACGCCTAAGAGCTTCGAGCTGCCGCCTACGACAACGCCGCCCGCGATCCCGCCTACGACCGACCACCACCGGCTGTGACGATAGGCCAGGTGCGCTAGAACTATCATGCCGAGGCTCACGCCCATGCCGCCGATCGCGCCTATGAACGCGCCCATGCTTATGAGCACGAGCGTGAGCGAGATCGTGTCGAGCGCGGGAGAGTCCTGCGCCATGGAAAGGCCGAGCCCGAGCATCAACCCGCCGACGACGCCCGAGACGGCCCCGCCGAGCGTGCCGCCTACGGTCTGCTTTACGATCTCCTGGGCGCTGCGGCGCAGCCGCACCCAGACGAGGCCGAAGAAGACCAGCAGGCTGAGCGTGACCGGCAGGTGGGAGAAGCGCATCAGCCGCTTGTCGTAATCGCGGATCATGGCGAGGCTGACGGCGCGGCCGACGAGCCCGACCTTTTCGGTTTGCGAGGGCGCGGAAAGACGGGCTTCGGCTTCGGGGCCGAACCAGTCGGCCAGCGCGCGGGTCGCGGCCTTCCTGACGCCGTGGTCGCGGTCGCGCAGGGAGAGATTGGCCAGGAGCCCGGCCGATGCTTCGTCGCCAACAAGCAAAGCGGCCTCGACCGTGCGCAGCCGCACTTCGGGGTCGGCGCTCTGGCCCGCCTCGACGACGAGCGACGACGCGCGAGGCGCGCGCTGGGCCAGCCATTCAGGCACTTCGACGCCACGGTTGAGCGTGCTCATCATCAACAGGTCGGCCTCTTCGCCGGTCAGCCCCAACTGCTCGCCGAAAGGCAGGATCAGCTCAAGCGCGTCGGCGTCGATGATGAGCGCGTGGGCGCGGTAATTCTCCATCGCCCGCTCGACCACGGCCCGCGCGCGTTTGAGCGCGACTTCGTCGGCGCTCAGCCAGCGCGACACTTCCGGGGTCAGGAAATCGTGCGCCAGCTCTAGCCACGGCTCGCCGTCCTGGCTGCGGCGGCGGACTACGCGGGCGGCGACGAGCTCTCCGATCAGATGGCCCAGCCGTGAAGCGCCGTCCGGCAGGCGAATGGCCGCGCGCTCGTACAGCTCGCTTTCGCGCAGGACTCTTCGTTCGCCGTCGGCCGAGATCAGCGACGTGAGAACCTCGCGGGCGGCGCGCAGGTCCGCGGAGTTGAAGCGCCGCAAAACGCGCTCAAGGTACCCGGCCAGGATTTGCGAAGCGGTGCCGAGCCGCTCGTAGACGGCAAGCGTCAGCTCGCCCGTCGGCTCTCTCGCGTCGTAGAGGCTGTCGCATACGATCTGCAACTGCGGCGGGTCTACGCCCTCTTCGTCGGCGAGACCGTCAAGGAGGCGGGCGACGAGCTGCGGCTGGTACTTGCACCCCGCGGCCCGCGCGGGCTCCGTTATCGCCCGCGCCGCCTGCTCGCGGCTCAGCCGTTTCAGCCGGTACTCATGGTAATAGATCTCCGGGACGGACGGTTTGAGATAACTCATCTCCGCCAGCAAGTCCTCGCGCAGCACGAAGACCATGTGAAAAGGGAGCGCCTCGTCGGAGATCACACCCCGTATGGAATCTAAGAACTGTTTCTTCGTCTCTTCGCCGAGCAGGCTGAAGAACTCTTCGAACTGGTCTATGAAGAAGATCACAGCCCGGCCGGGATGGGAGTCCCTGAACCGCGCGGCCATCTCTTCGAGCGAGCCGGCGATATCGACGGTCTCAGACATCGCGGCGGCGATCTGGTGTAATGGCTCGGTGAAGCACCGTATGACGAAGACCGCATGGCCTTCGGCTTTCAGGCGCGGCAGAAGTCCCGCGCGCACTATGGAGCTTTTGCCCACGCCCGAGCGGCCGTGAAGGATGAAGGTCCTGTGGGAAAGAATCTGAGAGCAGATCGCGTCCACTTCCGGCTCGCGCCCGAAGAAGATCTGCGCGTCCTGCTCCGTGAAGTAGTCGAGGAACTTGTAAGGCCGCGCAAGGGCTGTCGCTTCCGGCGCAACTGTCGAGCGCGCCGCGTTCTGTTCGGCTTCGACGGCGTTGCCGATGAAGATGTAGCCGTGGCGGGGAACGGTCTTTATGAAGCGCGGGCGCGCGGCGTCGTCGCCGAGCTGTTTTCTTATGTCCTTGATGCACTGCGTCAAGGCGGCGTCGGTGACGAAGACGCCCTGCCACACCTCCTCGAATATGCGCCGCTTCTCGACTAGCTGGCCGTTGCGGCTCACGAGCAGCAACAGTACGTCGAAGTACTTAGAGTTGAGCGCGAGGAGCTCCCCGTCCCTGTAAAGCTGCCGGTTTTGCGCGTCGAGGTAGAAGCTGTCGAAGCGAAAACCCGCGGCCTGAGTCTCTGCCTGCATAAGCTGATTCTCTCGCAACTTCATCTTTCCGTCTATGCCTCCGGGCTATGAAACGGCTAAGACGCGAGCTACGTCTGATCGGTTGCCGGCGGATCGTTCGGCGGTCGCGTCCGATCACAATGATCTTAAGCTGTCTTGAACCGGAACGGTCAATTTGAATGAAGCCAGGTTTTCGTCTGGAGAGAACGGGGAATATGATCGCGCGATTTCTCTTTTTCTTGGCCGCTTCTGAAGTGGTATGAATCTCGCCTTTAAACGGGGCGGATAAACCAACTTGAGAGGACCACTAAATGAGACAGACGATCAAAGGCTTCCAATTGGCAGCCATAGCGATGCTCCTGACGTGCGTATTTAGCGCTGACATTTCTGCGCAGACGAATCTATCCGTTCCCGCGAACAACTTCGGGTTCAACCCTCCCACAGTCAACTCCGGCGTTCAAGCAATGCCGGGGCAGCAGTTTGTCGTCAGAGTGAGCGGAATAGTCGACCTTCAAACTTTTGGCGAAGGCTCGCTACACATCATGAATAACGCCGCGGGCTTGCTGGTTGCCGATACGACCGGATGGTCGCTCGGCACCAACGGCCAGTTCCCCCTGTTATTAGCCGGCTCGCCCAATCCGAGTCCCAACCAGGTAGCCGCCTCGGGCGGTTGCGCCCCGTGCGGGAGCGACCCGGTCCCGCTGGGCAGCGCGGCGGCGGGGGCGTTGCTTTTTGGCAAGTTCGTTCCGGGCCAATCGACCTTAAGCCAGGCGGTTCAAGTCGTCAGCACGGGCAGCGGCTCGGGACCGTTGGTTGCGATAATAACTACGAACTTCTCCGGCCCTATAGGCTTTCAGGTGAATGAATGGTACGCCTATAACAATTCCGGATCGTTCGAAGTCGAGATAAGCCCCTTTTCGCTGATCGACATAAAGCCCGAGGGCGTCCCGAACAGCATAAACCCGCGCAGCAACGGCGTGATTCCTGTAGCCATACTGACGCACGCAGAGTTCGCCGCCTCAAGCGTTGACCCTGCTACGGTCCGTTTCGGCGCAACGGGGACGGAGGCCGCCGCGGTACACTCCGCGCTCGAAGATGTCGACGGGGATGGGGACATAGATATGATCCTCCATTTCAGGACTCAACAGACACACATCGCCTGCGGAGCGACCATCGCCTACCTCACCGGCAGGACTTTCGGAGGCCAGGCGATTCAGGGCTCGGACTCTGTCGCGACGCCAGGGTGTAGATAATACGCCCTCCCAAGCATACGTATCACCGACACGGCAAACAGGCCCGCTTGCAGCAGAAGCGGGCCTGTTTGCCGTAAGCGCACTTTCTCACAACCATCTCACGCGAGGCTCATTTTTCTCACGGCCGTTTCGGTTAATCTAGGCCGAGATGGACCTGACGTGGAAATCACTATCGATAGCCGTGGCCGTGCTGGCGGGCTTCGGACTGGTCTTGATCTGGGTCTTGGGCGCGCAGAGCAAGCGCGAGGTCGTCGTCGGGCTGAACCAGGAGATTCAGTTTGACGATTTTGCCTTTTCGGCGCTCGGGACGCGCAAGGCCTCGGCTTTGGGCGGCCAGGGCGATCAAAAACCCTCGGAAGGACTCTACTACGTCGTCACCTTCAAGATCGCCAACCACGCCAGGAGGGTAGATTTCGAGTACAACCCGACGACCACTGTGCTTGTCGATGGCGCGGGTCGCGAGTACCGCGTCTCGGCCCAGGAGGGCGCTTGCAAAGAGGCGATCCCGGCGGGCGGCTATTGCGTGACCGAGCTGGTCTTTGACGTTCCCGCCGACATAAACAACCCTCATATAAAGATGTCTTTCGGCAAGGTCGGCGACTTCCTCGACACGATATTTTATGGGAAGAGAAAAATCGCGCTTGAGCCGCAAGGCCGAGCTTCGCAATGAAAGTGTTATGGTCATTAAACGGTTCAATGCTAGAGCAGAAAGTCAATCGAACGGCGAGAATCTCTTAAGCCGGTTGGACAAGGCGAATCTCCCAGCCCACGTGGCGATCATAATGGACGGCAACGGCCGCTGGGCGTCGCGTCGCAGCCTGCCGCGCGTCGCCGGCCATCGCGCGGGCGCGGCGGCGGTCCGCCGGACTGTCGAATCGGCCGCGAGGCTGGGGATCGGCTACTTGACGCTGTACGCCTTTTCGACGGAGAACTGGAAGCGGCCGCGCCTTGAGGTCGAGGCGTTGATGCGCCTGCTGAAAGAGTTCATACGCAAGGAGCTTGAGAACCTCCAGGCTAACAACATACGCTTCCAGACTATAGGGCGAAGCGAGGGCCTTGACCCGTCGGTACTCGACGAGGTCCGAAAGGCCGAGCATGCAACGGCCGCGAACACCGGCATGCAATTGACCGTGGCGCTGAACTACGGCGGGAGGGCCGAAGTGATAGACGCCTGCCGACAGATCGCATGGGAAGTCGCGGCGGGCCGATTGAATCCCGCAAAGATCGACGACGAGCTTATTGCGAAACGGCTTTATACAAAGGCGATGCCCGACCCCGACCTGATGATCCGCACGGGCGGCGAGCTTCGGGTGAGTAATTTTCTTATCTGGCAGATCGCTTACGCCGAGATATGCGTGACCGAGCGGCTCTGGCCCGATTTCGACGAAGAGGATCTCCTCCGAGCTTTGATCGATTACCAGAGTCGCGACCGGCGCTTCGGCGGCGTCAAAGACCAGCAGCAGTCCGAGCTGTTGTTGAAGGTCAGGGGATAGCTCACACCGATTTTTTTGCCACAGAGACACAGAGGCACAGAGAAAAAATAAGCAAAAAAGTCTCTGTGTCTCCGTGCCTCTGTGGCATATCCGGATCGTTCCTTCCCGGCCGCTTTCTTGACAACCCCGCGCGGGCTCCCATACTATATTTTGTTGTAATGCGACGTAGATTTCGCACTATGGGAGACCCTTCTTGAACATTCTACTGGCGGCTTCCGAGGTTGTCCCATACGCCAAAACGGGCGGGCTGGCCGATGTTGCAGCCGCCTTGCCGAAGGCGCTCTCCAGGCTCGGGCACAGCGTCCGCGTCGTGATGCCGCGCTATCATATCGATAGTATCCTGAGCCGCGGCGTGCGCCTGCCCGGCCAGCTTCGGGTCCCCTTCGATTTCGCCCTTCGCACCTCAGACGTTTACGTAGATCGCTCGGGCGAAGTCCCGGTCTACTTCATCGACGCGCCGGAATACTTCGGGAGCGGGAAGCTTTACGGGGAGCGGAATGACGCGGAGCGTTTCGCCTTCTTCAGCCGCGCCACGATTGAGTTCGCCAAAGGGCTCGGCGAGCGTTTCGACATCCTTCACTTGAACGACTGGATGACGGGCCTCGTGCCGGTCTATCTCAAGACGGTTTACGGAAATGACCCGGCCTTTGCGGGCACCCGAACTCTCTTTACGATTCATAACATGGCTTTCCAGGGCCTGTTCGGCGAAGCAATGCTGCCGCAGTTCGGTCTGCCCGAGTGGCTCTACCGCACGGAGGGCGGCCTCGAATTTTACGGCGCGGCGAGCGCGCTCAAAGGCGCGCTGATCTTCGCCGACGGGCTGTCGACGGTGAGCCCCCGCTACAGCCAGGAGATTCAGACGCCCGAGTTCGGCGGGAAGATGGACGGGCTGTTGCGCTCGCGCCGCCAGGACCTCTACGGCATCCTCAACGGGGTCGATTACGACGAGTGGAACCCCGAGATCGACCCGCTCATCGCCGCGCGCTACTCGGTCAATGACCTGAGCGGCAAGGCGGAATGCAAGCGGGACGTGCTTCGCCAGTTCGGGCTGCCCGAAGAGATGGACCGCCCGCTCGTCGCATGCATCTCGCGGCTGTCGGACCAGAAGGGCTTCGACCTCATATTCGATTCCATAGAGCGGATGTTGAACCGCGGCATTACGTTCATCCTGCTGGGGTCGGGCGCGGACGTTTACGAGCGCGGGTTTCAGGCCCTGCGCAGCGCGCGGCCCTCGCAGGTAGGCGTCTTCCTGGACCTGTCGAACGAGCTCGCCCACAAGATCGAAGCCGGGGCGGATATATTCTTGATGCCCTCGCGGTTCGAGCCTTGCGGGTTGAACCAGATGTACTCGCTCAAGTACGGCACGGCGCCGATAGTGCGGGCGACGGGCGGGCTCGACGACACTATAGAGAATTTCGACCGGGCCACCAGGGTCGGCAACGGGTTCAAGTTTTACGAGTACGACTCGACGCGGCTCCTGGAGAAGTTTTACGAAGCGATAATGGTGTACGCCGACCGCGAGCTGTGGCGTGCGCTGATGATCAATGGAATGCGCGCCGATTATTCATGGGACTCGTCGGCGAGGCATTACATAGAAGTCTACGAGAGGCTGGCGCGGCGCGGCGTGTCGGTCGCGGTATAATCCAGTGCTGAGTCCTGAGTCCTGAGTCCTGAGTAATAGTTTTTTACTCAGCACTCAGCACTCAGCACTCAGGACTTTTAACCGGAGGTAACGATGAGCGAATTTGTAAGTGAAGTGACGGACGATAATTTCGAGAAAGAGGTATTGCAGTCGGACAAGCCGGTGTTGGTCGACTTCTGGGCCGAGTGGTGCACGCCCTGCAAGATGCTCGCGCCGACCGTAGAGGCTGTCGCCCAGCAGTATCAGGGCAAAGCGAAAGTGGTCAAGCTCAACGTCGATGACCACAACCAGACGCCGCAGAAGTACGGCATAAAAGGCATACCCACCCTGATACTGTTCAGCGCCGGGAACGTAGCCGACCGCATCACGGGCAACACGTCGAAAGACAACATCTCCCGTATGATCGACCGCGCCCTCGGCGCAGGCGTCGCCACCGGCTAGCCCGACAGGATAACCGCAGCCAACAGCAGGCGCACACTCACACGGCGCGAAGTGTGCGCCTGCCCGCTTGTTCGGCGGCGGGTTGTCCTTACACCGAAACTGACGATTATGAAAAACATCGTAGTAGTAGGAGCACAGTGGGGCGACGAAGGAAAGGGGAAGGTCGTCGACATACTCGCCCCGTTCTTCGACATAGTCGCGCGCTACCAGGGCGGGCATAACGCGGGCCATACGGTGAGGATCGGCGACCGCAAATTCGTGCTGCACCTGATACCGTCCGGGATTCTCCACGACGATTGCGACTGTGTCATAGGCAACGGAGTTGTCGTAGACCCGGCGGCGTTTAACGCCGAGGTCGAAGAGCTGCGCCTGATGGGAGTCGAGTGCGAGGGGCGGCTGTTCGTCTCGACCCGCGCGCACATGATACTCCCATACCACACGGCGCTCGACCGCGCGCGTGAGAAACAACTGGGGGCGAACTCCGTAGGGACTACCATGCGGGGCATCGGGCCAGCCTACGAAGACAAGGCCGCGCGGACGGGCATTCGCGCTGGCGACCTCTTATACCCCGACCTGCTGCGCGAGAAGGCGCGAGCGGCGATCGAGCGCGCGAACCGCGAGCTTGCCGCGGCGGGTGACAGTCAGCTCGACGAGGAGCGTGTGCTCGACGAGTACTTCAACGAAGCCAACCGGCTGACGCCCTACCTGCGCGACACCGCCGTGATGATTAATCGCGCCGTGGCGGGCGGCAAGTCTGTGCTGCTGGAAGGCGCGCAAGGGACTATGCTCGACGTCGATCACGGCACATATCCGTTCGTCACGTCGTCGAACGCGACGGCGGGCGGGGCGGCCACGGGGTCCGGGCTTGCGCCTAAATCGATAACTGGCGCTTTAGGCATAGCGAAGGCTTACACCACGCGCGTGGGCGGCGGGCCTTTCCCCACAGAGTTGTTGGACGAGACGGGCGCTTACCTTCAAAAGCGAGGCAACGAAGTCGGCGCTTCGACCGGGAGGCCGAGGCGGACGGGATGGTTCGACGCCGTGGTGGTCCGCTACTCGGTCATGCTGAGCGGGCTCGACGCGCTGGCGCTGACAAAGCTCGACGTGCTCGACGAGTTCGACGAGATAAAGGTCTGCACGTCATACAAGAGCCGTGACGGGATAATCGAAGACATGCCTTACGGGGCGAACGCGCTCGCCGAATGCGAGCCAGTTTATGAGACGGTCCCCGGCTGGAAGACGATCACGAGCGGGATAACGAGCTTTGACGAATTGCCCGAGGCCGCAAAGAGCTACGTTCGCCTGGTCGAGAAACTGTGCAATGCGCCCGTAGGCTTGATATCGACGGGGCCCGAGCGGACCGAGACGATCATACGCGAAGGGTCGTCAGTGAGCGAGTGGATGAAATGAACGGAACTTCTTTCGGAGTGCGGCGACAAGTCGCCGCACTCCGAAAGAATCCGCTTGAGTCTTACCTCATTGAGTTTCTATAAACCACCCCGTTCTTCATTACAAAGACGGGGCGCTCCATGGCCTTAATCTCTTTCGTAGGGTCGCCGGCAACGGCGACGATGTCGGCCAGCTTTCCGGCGGCCAGCGTCCCCAGCCGGTCGTCCCAGCCTAAGAGCTTCGCCGCGTTCGAAGTCCCTGCGACGATCGCCTGCATCGGCGTAAGCCCGAACTCCACCATCAACGTGAACTCGTGGCCGTTCGCGCCGTGGGCGCTGACGCCCGAATCGGTCCCCAGCGCGAATTGAACTCGATGATTCAACGCGTGCTTTATCGCCTGCTGCCGGGCTGCCGATGCGGCCCTGGCCTTCTCGGCGCGGTGGCCCGTCAGCCTTCCAGTCGCAATCGCGCGAGCCGTCGCCTCGCCCGCCATCAAGGTAGGGACTAGGAAAGTGCCATTCTGAGCCATGAGACGAGCGCCTTCTTCGTCGAGGAACGAGCCATGCTCGATCGACGCCACGCCCGCGCGGGTCGCAATCTTGATCCCCTCTGTCCCGTGCGCGTGCGCGGCGACTTTGAGTTCGAGCTTCCTGGCCTCGTCGACCATGGCTTTCAACTCTTCGAAAGTGTATTGAGGAGTGCCGACCGCGTCGCCTTCGCTCAAGACGCCTCCGGTGGCGCACGTCTTGATCACGTCGGCCCCGTACTTGACCTGATAGCGGACCGCGGCGCGCACCTGATCCGGCCCGTCGGCGATCCCCTGCTTATAGTCCGCGTCCAAAAGCCCCGGCTTGTACCCGTTATCGTCGCAGTGGCCGCCAGTGATGCCCAGCGCGTGGCCGGCCGCCTGCATGCGCGGGCCGATCGCGAAGCCTTCGTTTATCGCCTTGCGCAACGCCATGTCATCAAAATTACCCGCGCCGACATTGCGTATCGTGGTGAACCCGGCCATCAAAGTCTTTTCCGCGTTGGCGACTCCGAGGATCGCGCCGAACGAGTCGTAGTCGCGCACGCTTGAGGTGTCGGCGGCTGGGTCGCTCAGGGTCCGCCCGATGATGTGCGTGTGCGCGTCTATGAAGCCCGGCAGCAGGGTCGCGTCGCCGAGGTTTATGACGCGCGCATTCGGCGGGACCTGGACGCCGCCGTCTTTGCCCACGGCTATGATCTTGTTGTCGGTTACTACGACTACGCCGTTCGTGACGGGGGCAGCGCCCGTGCCGTCTACGAGCCGGGCGGCCTTCAACACAACCGTTCCGCCCCCTTTCGGCTCCTGCGCCCTTGCGGGTGTTGCCAACGGAATGAGGATAACCGCGCAGAGTGCGACCAAACACTTTTTCATAACTCGCTCCTTCGGAAGTATCGAGACCCGTACCTTTGTACAGCAACTGCGATCGGTGTTGCAAAGCTTGGCGTGAGTTTATCCGAGGTAAAGCGAGTAAGCCATCTTGGCCATCGCCCAGAGGCGGCCCCACTCGAACCGCCCCGTGCGCACGTCCCGGAGCGAGTCTAAAGCCATGCGCCGCAGCCTCGTCGAATCGATCTTGAACAAGAACTCGCGCACGTATGGCCGAGCCACCTCGAAAAAGTTGAATGAAGGGTTCATCACCATGCTGATGCCTTCCAGCGTCATCAGCATGCGGATCAGGTAGGTGAACCTGGCGGGGGTCGTGAACGGGTGCTCGTAGACTATGGGCGCAAGGTCGTAAGTGAGATCACGGAAGCGCACCTCGCCGAGCTTCAGGTTGAGCTTGCGCGCGAAGACGTCGACGACAAGCTCGCGGATGCGCGCGAGGTCCGCGCCCGGCGCGAGGAAGCCAAGGTTTATCAGGTCGTCGACTATGCGGTCGTAGTCGCGGTTGTAAAGGTGGAAGAAGGCTTCGATCATCTGGCGCTGCAACTTGTCGTCGAGGCGGCCCGTCATCCCGAAATCGAAAACGGCCAGCCGCCCGTCCTTCATCACAAGCAGGTTGCCGGGGTGCGGGTCCGCATGAAAGAAGCCGTCTTCGAGAAGCTGCTTGAAATAGGTGCGATAGATCAGCTCGTTGATCCTGCGTGCGTCGTGCCCGGCATTCCTGAGCCCCTCTAAGTCTATGACCTTCACGCCCGTGATGAACTCAAGGACGAGCACCCGCTCGGTCGAGAGCTCTTCGAATATCTTAGGCACGTGGATCGAGGGCCAGTTGCGGAAGTTGTGGCGGAACTCTTCGGCGTTCGCCGCCTCGCGCCGGTAATCCATCTCTTCGTGGATCACGCGGTCGAACTCGTCGATCGCGCCGAGCCACTCGGCCCCCGGAAAGAGCTTCGGATACCTGTCCAGGAATTTGCCCACGCGGCGCAACAGTTCGAGGTCGAAACGGACGCGCTCTTCAAGCCGAGGGCGTTGAACCTTGACGGCTACCTCTTCGCCGCTCTTAAGCCTCGCCTTGTAAACCTGGCCAAGGCTCGCCGACGCTACGGGGCTCTCGCTCATCTCGGGAAACAACTCGCTTACGGGCCGGCCGAGCTCTGCTTCTATCAACTCTATCGCGGCTTGATTTGAGAAAGCCGGTACACGGTCTTGCAGCTCGGCCAGCTCGTTGAGGTACTCGACCGGCAGAAGGTCCGCGCGCGTGGCCAGCATCTGCCCGGCCTTGATAAAGGTCGGCCCGAGCTTTATCAGCCGCTCGCGCAGGCGCGCGGCCTGGCGGCGGAGACGGGCCTTATGGCGCTCGCGGTCCTTCTGGTCGCGGTTGCGCGAATCAAAATAGACGTGGAGGGCAAAGCTAGCGAGGGTCCATAAAACGTAGACGAGCCGCGCCAGTTGCGAGAACTTCCTGATCCTTGCCATCGTTACTATTCTAACCGTTGAAAGCTTCAAGTAACAAATTTGAGCGCAGGCCGTCTGGACGTTTTGCCCGCTTTTATACGCAAGAAAGAGGATTTTGTTTTATAAGAAATTCGCTTCATCTCGATTAAGATTTTTAATTTTGCACGTTTTGGGCGATTTGCTAGAATCAGTGTAACGAGTCGGGGGGTGGGTTCTAACATCAGAGGATGGCAAAGGAGCCACCGTTATGATTGATGAGCTAGTCGATACCTACGAAGAGACTTACGACGCAGAGCTTGAGGCCGAAGCCGATGCCGCCGAAGAGTATTCTGATGCGGAAGAGGCCGGCGATATAGATAAAGCCGACCTATTGAAGCTCTATTTGCGCGAGGCGAGCCGCGCGCAGATGCTCGACGCCAAAGGCGAAGTCGCCGCTGCCCGCCGGATAGAACGCGCGCGCGCGCGGCTGGCGAGGCTGCTGTCGCGATCGCCGATAGTCGCGGAGTATTGTCTTTATCTCATGCACGCATTCCGAGGCGGCGAAGAGACGGCCGCCGACTTGATAGAGCAGGTACACAACGCCGGGCCAGCGCCCAAGAGCGCGACGGTGGCGGAGATGGCCGACCGCGCGCTCGCGCGTGTTGAGAACGCTTACCACAACCTCATCTCTTACAAACCCGCGATGGCTTCGAGGCGGAGCAGCAAGAAGTTTCTTCAGAGCATGAAGGCGCGCCTAGCCGTTACGCTGTCGCGCTCGATCCGCGCGATCACATTTACTCCGGCCGCCGAGCGCCGTCTGGTCTCGCTCGTCGAGAGCGCCGACCGCATAGCCCGCTCCCGGTTCGCGCAGGCGCACCCGGCCGGCAAAGCTAAAGTCAGCGACTTGAAGTCGGGGGCCGTGCGCACGCCGCTGCCCATCGTCAACAAGTCTGTCGCGACCCATCTCAACATCGACTCGGTCGTCTCGAAAGTCACCGACGAAGGCACACAACCCGTCGAGCTGATCGAGCTCGCGCAAAAGGTCACGGAGGCCGCCTCCGAGCTGCACGCGGCCAAGCAGCAGATGACGGAATCGAACCTGCGGCTTGTAATCTCTGTCGCAAGGCAGTTCACGCGCCGCGGTCTTCCCTTCCTCGACCTGATTCAGGAAGGCAACGTCGGGCTTATGCGGGCCGTCGAGAAGTTCGAGTGGCGGCGCGGCTTCCGTTTCTCAACCTACGCGATGTGGTGGATCAGGCAGGCGATGGCGCGAGCGCTCGACACACAGAGCCGCGTCGTAAGGCTGCCGGCAAGCGAGCTGAGCTTGATAAACAAGGTGGCGCGGGCGGCGCGCTCGATCAGCGGCGAGAGCGCCGCGGACGCCTCGAACCAGGAGATCGCCGAGCGGCTGTCGGTCCAGGCCGAGAGGATCGGCGAGGCCCTCGGCTACGCGCAGCACACGATTACCCTTGACGCTGCCGCAAATGACAACGGCGAGACGGCCGTCAACTTCATAGACGACGGCGACGGGTCGAACCCCTTCACCGCCGCGCTCGACCGCTCGCGCCGCGAGGCGATTCAGCGCGCGCTCGCGCAACTTACTCCGCGCGAGGCGAAGATCCTCAGGATGCATTACGGGCTTGACGCGGGGAGCGAGCCTCGCACGCTCGAAGAGATCGGGCAGGACCTGTCAGTGACCAGAGAGCGCGTCCGCCAGATAGAAGCGGGCGCTTTCGCCAAGCTCCGCGAGCTAGAAGTCGGCCACACCCTGCGCGAATTCCTAACCGTAGCCTGAATAAAAGTCCTGAGTGCTGAGTGCTGAGTCCTGAGTAATAGTCTTTCACTCAGGACTCAGCACTCAGCACTCAGGACTTCTTCAAGGACTCCAGAAAATCGTTAACGGTCGGCGCGTGATGAGCCCCGCGGAAACGCGAGCGGGCCTGCTCGTCTTCGAAGGCTTGACCGCCGATCACAATCCGCGTCCGGTGCTTCGAGGCGGCCCGTCGCAGTTGCTCGTAATCGCGCGCCAGGCGCTCAAGGTCGTCGCCGATCGTGGCCGAGATGCAGACGAGGTCGGGCTTGAGGATGTTTACAGCGTCGGTGAAAGTGAAAATCGGGGTGAACGGGCCTAGGTAGATGACCGTCCAGCCTTCGCCTTCGAGCAGGTAGCGGACCACTTCAGACCCGAGCTGGTGAATCTCCCCGTCCGGGCAGCCGACCAGAGCGAGTCGCCCCTGACTCTCCTTCTTCTCTATGATCTCGTGAAGGTCGGCGAGCGCCTGCGACGTGACCCTGGACGCCATGTGTTCTTCGAAGACCCTGGTCTTGCCCGCGCGCCACATCTCGCCTACTTCGTCGAGCGCGGGCCGGATGATCTCTTCGCTTATCGTCGCCAGCGAAAAGCCGCGCAGGTACGCGCGGATCAACAGCTCCGAGACGCAGTGGTGTTTGCCTGCCATCGCCACCTGGCGGTAGCGGCGCGCGAGCTCCGGGAAATCGGGCCGGGCTAGGAGCTCTTCGATCTCAACATCAATCTCGGCGGCCCTCTCGGCCTGGACCGCGCGAACGACGAGGCCGCTGCGGTTCTCGAACTCTACGACCGAATCGAAATCGAATTTGCGGTGGCCGCCGATCGTCTTGCGGCACTTGATCATCCCGCTGTCGGCCCATCGCTTTATGGTCGACTCGCTCACGTCCCACATCCGCGCCAGTTCTGTTGTGGAATAACACCGCTTCATATGCTTCGGGGGAATGACCGTTTTGACCGATATGGAAGGATACCCACCTTGAGTGGAGCGGTCAAGACATGCGGCTAATCTTCGAATATGACCTGGGCCATGGCGATCTGTTCGGAGTGCGTGAGCGAAACGTGCGCGCGCCGCGCGCCGATCTCATGTAGGCGCTCAAGGGCGCGGCCGTGCATGCGTAAGGCCGGGGCGCCTTTTTCGCCGCGCACGACCTCTATGTCGCGCCATCGCACCCCGTCCGACCAGCCCGTGCCGAGCGCCTTCATCGCCGCCTCCTTTGCGGCGAATCGCGCCGCGTAACTCGACATGCGCGAAGCGCGGCGCTCGCAGTAATCGATCTCCGTTTCGGTGAAGACGCGCTTGCGGAACCTCTCGCCCTGCCGCGAGAAGACCTCCGCGACCCGCGCGATCTCGATTATGTCAATGCCGATCGCGATAATCACCCTTTCGCTACACCTCTATCTCGATCAAGTCGTCGGCCATTATGGTTTCGGGGAAGACCTCGCGGGCCTCTTCCAGCAACGGCCTCGGGTCCGGGTAGCGCGTGCTGAAATGCGTGATGAGCAGCGCGCGCGCGCCCGCGAGGCGTGCGATCTCGGCGGCCTGGCGAGCGGTCGAGTGGCCGAACTCGCGCGCCTCTTCGGCCAGCTCCTCTGTAAACGTCGCCTCGTGTATGAGCAGGTCGACGCCGCGCGCCAGCTCGACGCTCGCGCCGCACGGGCGCGTGTCCGTGCAGTAGGCGACGCTCTTTCCGGGGCGCGGCGGCCCTAGAACGTCCGATGGGCGAATGACGCGGCCGTCGGCGAGCTCAACGTCGTGGCCCGACTGCAAACGGCCGTACAGCGGCCCTTCGGGTATCCCGAGCTCGCGCGCGCGGTCGAGGTTGAAGCGACCGGGGCGCGGCTTCTCTTCTATGCGGTAGCCGAGCGTGAAGACCCTGTGATCGAGCGGCAAAAAGCTCACGCGGTACTGCTCCGCTTCGTAGGCGACGGCCATCCCGTTTGAGTCCGCGCGGCGGGCGGCAGACCTCTGAGGCCCGAACTCGCGCAGGTCGAGCGGGTAGTTCACGTAGAGTATCTTCAGCCGCGCGAGCGTATCGAGGTAGTCGTTTATCCCGCGCGGGCCGACCAGCGTCAGGTCGCGCGTGCGGCGGTCGAGCCCCATCGTCGATAGCAAGCCCGACAGCCCGTTGAAGTGGTCGCCGTGAAGGTGCGTGATGAAGATCGATGTCAGCCGGTTAGGATTGAGGCCCGCTTTTATGATCTGAGTCTGCGTCGCCTCGCCGCAATCGAACAATAGCCACTCGCCTTCGCGCGCCACGGCCAGCCCGCTCACGTTGCGGCGGATCGTCGGCTTGCCTGAGCTTGTTCCGAGCGGGATGACTCTCATCAAACAATTACAATAGCACACCGCGCGGCGGGCGCGTGAGGGAGAAAGTTGCTGACACGGGGCCGGGCTTCTGTTAGACTTTTTCGGTAATCGGTAATCAAAAACCCCAGGTATCGGAGAAGGATCATATGAAGTTTCGGAAAGCCTTTGCCGCGCTTGCGGTCGCCCTCTTTTTTGTGACGGCGGCCTCGGCGCAAGAGAAGAAGAGCAACGACCCGCCGGCCGTGCCCAAGCTCTTGCTCGAATCGTTCGAGCACGATTTCGGCCAGGTCAAGTCGGGGAGTCCGCTCAGATACAGTTTCAAGGTGAAGAACGCCGGAAAGGCCGACCTCCTGATCAGGAGCGTCAGCCCCGGCTGAGGGTGCACAGCGAGCGACTTCGACAGAGTCGTGCCTCCTGGTCAGGAGGGGAAGATTACGCTGGCGATAGAGCATACGGAGAGTTATCAGGGCGAAGTCGCGAAGTCTGCGAACGTCCAGACGAACGACCCCGTCTTTTCGAACTTTAACCTGACGCTGCGCGGCTACTTCAAACCGGACCGCCCGCCCATCCCCGGCCCGCCGCCGCCTCCGATGGTAAACAGGCGCGCAGGTCCGTTCACGATGCTTCCGAACGACAGGTGGGTCACAAGCGTGCTGACGGGGACCTCCACCTCGACCAGGATGTCGCTGTTCAACGCCGACGAGAAGCCTGTTCGCGTCAAGAGCATGGTCGTGGGCGGGATCAATTTCAAAGTCGAGATGAGAACGATCGAGGACGGCAAGCGGTACGAGTTATTGGTCTCGACCAACCCCGCGCTCAAGCCAGGCCATTACGAGCAGACGGTTAAGATCACTACCGACAGCCCCCAGGCCCCCGAAGCTAGCGTGCTGCTTGAGGTGACGGTCTTTGCGCGGACCTTTTACAGGCCGACCTCGATCAACGTGCAGCCGCTGTCGCTCGACAGCGATCTGTCGGCCATCAGCTTGCCTATGATCTACGTGCAGAGACTTCGCGAGGCCGGGCTGAAGATAAACGGCGTCAGCTCTACGCTGCCGTTCATAAAGCTGGAGGTGCTGACCGAGAAAGAGGGCGAGACATACGCGGTCCGTATCACGTTCGACAAATCGCTGATACCCGGCGTGGGTCGCTTCAACGGCAAGATTCGCGTGGAGACTAACGACCCTGACGTTCCGTTTGCAGAAATCCCCATTCAAGTGGCTTTCAATTAGGCTCAATTCTGTTTCACAAAATCGGGGCGCTGGCGAATAACCGGCGCCCTTCAAAAAAGCTTCTCGGCCCGCGAACGGCTCATCACGCGGGTTGCGCCTCGGGGGTCAATCTATGCTTTACATCAAGTCTCTATTTGCTGTAGCGCTGCTGGGCCTGGCGGGCGCGCTCATCTTGAAGCAGACCGAAAGCCTTGTTGCTGCCGATGCCGGCCATCCGAGAAGAGATGAGCGAATCGTTGTGCGCGCGAACAACCAAAGAGACGCTGGTATAAATCTGGGCGACGGCCGCCAGTTAATGATGGCTTACACAGGCCCGGCCGAAAGCAAAAACGATTTAGAGCAAGGGCTCGCGCGGCCGCTCGCGTTGAGCTCGGCCGATTATGATGAGGACGGAGTTGCCGATCTCGTCAGCGGCTACGCCGGCACGAAAGGCGGCATCATAACGCTGATGCGCGGCAACCTCGACGCGATTCATCCGAACGGCCCCGAGGCTCAACGACGCAGGGCGCAGGGCGCTTACACGGACGATGCTTTCCTCTCGCCCGCGCGCGTTTTCGAACTTAAAAGCGAGCCCGATTTTATCGCCGCCGGTGATTTCGACGCCGACGGCCACTGGGACGTGGCGGCGGCCGAGCGCGGCGGCGATTCGCTTTTCCTGCTGCGCGGCAGCGGGGCGGGCGACTTCAGCTTGCCGGAAGAGATTCATCTGCCGGGCCGCGTCACAGCGATGGCCGAAGGCGAGATCAACCGCGCGGACGGTCTGACCGACCTTGTCGTCGCCGTGGTCAAAGATAGCGCGGCGACAGCTCTGGTGTTCGAAGGCCCGTCGGGTGCGCTCCGCGCTGAGCCTGAAGCGATAAGCCTGCCCTCGGAAGCAAGCTCGCTCGCCTTAGGCCGAACGGACGGAGACGGCTGGATAGACCTCGTGATAGCCGCCGGGCGCGAGTTGTTATCCGTCCGGGGGCGCGACCGAAAGCTCTCGCTCGATGAAGTGAGGCGGGCGGAAGTTCGCCCCGCGAATATCGACCGGCAGTCGTTCCCGTTCTCGATACGGTCCGTCGCTGTAGGTGATTTCGACGGCGATAATTCCGCGGACGTGGCGCTGCTGGCCGACGAGGGGGCCATCCATCTTGTAGGCGCAAAGACCGAAAAGCGCGCCCGCGCAGGGCGAGAGACGCTGTTCGCCTCCGGGCGGTGGCCGATGGCTGCGCGGCTGATTCGCGCAGGGGTTTCGACCGCGCCGGCCGACTCGCTTATGCTGATTGATTCAAATAGTTCCCGGTTACACATCGTCTCTGGAGAGAGGCAAGCGGCTTCGCTCGACGTTGAAGGCGGCGCTGTCGCGGTCCACACGATGCGGCTCAACTCGGACGCGCTCAGCGATCTGGTCATACTCGGCAAGAACAATGTCGCGCCTGCGATTGTAAAGAGCTTGCCGTCAACGATCTTTACCGTTACGAACGCCAGCGACAGCGGGCCGGGATCGCTCAGGCAGGCGATCCTGGATGCGAACGCAAACCCGGGCGCTGACACTATTAACTTTTCCATCAACTCAGGCGTGCAAACGATCACGATCGAAAAGCCGTTGCCGGCTATAACCCAGGCGTTGACGATAGACGGGACGACACAACCGGGGTTTTCAGGCTCGCCCATCGTGGAATTGAACGGCAATGAAATCTCAACCGACGGCCTAACAGTCGAAGGCGGGAACAGCTCGATACGCGGCCTTGTGATCAACCGATTTCGGGGCTGTGGGATTTCATTATGGTTTACGGGAAACAATGTCGTATCGGGAAACTTCATAGGGACGAACATCGCGGGCAATGCGAACCTGGAGAATCTGGCCCCGTCCGTCTGCGTTGAAAGCGGGAACAATAATCTGGTCGGAGGGACGACTCTTCAAGCGCGCAACCTGCTGGCGCCCACGCAATCGGCCGGGGTTTCGATGAGCAAGAACGTGATGAACACTCTTGTGCAAGGCAACATCATCGGCGCGGACATAACCGGCACGGTATCACTGAGCACATCGAGCGCGGGCGTGAGTGTTTTCGGCGCGAGCAACAACGTGATCGGCGGAACCACCGCGGGCGCGGGGAATCTCATTTCGGGTAATACGAACTCTACCGGGGTCTCAATACGGGACGAGGGCAACGGCATCGGAGGATCAGGCAATCTGGTCCAGGGCAATCTTATAGGCACCAATGGCGCGGGAACTTCTGCGTTACGTAATAACGGTGGTGTAAGTATTGGAGATGTCCCTGACAATACGGTCGGAGGGACGACCGTCTCTGCGCGCAACGTAATCTCGGGTAATACTTTTGGCGGCGTCTCTGTTGGCGGGGACGACGCGACGGGCACTCTGGTGCAGGGCAACTACATCGGCACTAATGCCGCAGGCACGGCCGCGCTGGGCAATGGCCTTACCGGCATTGACGCGGGTGTGCTGTCCGGCTGCACGATCGGGGGCACGGCCGCCGGGGCGGGCAACGTGATTTCGGGGAACTCCGCCGGCATTTTTCTCGGCAACCTCTCGAAGGGCAATAGCATTCAGGGCAACTTTATAGGGACCAACGCCGCGGGCACCGCCGCCATAGCGAATACCACCTTCGGAATAATTATAGACAATGCGATCACCAATCTGATCGGAGGCACAAGCCCCGGAGCGAGAAATGTTATTTCAGGCAACCGCACGGGCCTCCGTCTTTCCGGCTCCAATCCGACTACCAACGTCGCGGTCGATAACGCCGTGCAGGGCAACTTTATAGGGACAGACGTATCGGGCACAGCCGCGCTGGGGAATTTGGACGACGGAGTAATCATCAGTTTTGCAAACTCGAACACCATCGGGGGAGCAGGCGTGGGGATGGCTAATATCATCGCCTTCAACGGCCGTCATGGGGTGAACATTGTCTCCAACTCGCGGAACTCCGTCCTGTCAAATTCGATCTTCTCCAACCAGGGGATGGGCATCAACCTCGGCTTCAGCGATGAGGCGACGCCGAACGACCCGTGCGACGGCGATCCGGGGCCAAACAATCTTCAGAACTTCCCCGTCATCAACTCAGCCAGTTCCGCCGCTGGCAGCACGATGATTCAAGGTACGCTTAACAGCTCCGCCAACATGACTTACACGATCGAGTTCTTCGTCAACGCTTCGTGTGACGGCTCAGGGCTCGGCGAAGGCCAATCCTTGATAGGCTCGACCGTCGTGACGACCGACGCCGGTTGCAACGCGAGTTTTAATGTTACCTTCCCCGTTTCGACGACCGGTTTTATCACGGCTACGGCAACAGACTCTCTGGGGAGCACTTCGGAGTTTTCCCAGTGCCGGCAGCTCCCAGGCAGTTGTTCATATTCGATTGCGCCGTCGAGCGGCTTTTTCACCGAGATAGGCGGCGAAGGGAGTTTTATCGTCCTGGCGCCACAGGGCTGCAACTGGACCGCAGTGGCCAACGATCCGTGGATAACCATCACCTCGGCCGACGGCGGCGCGGGCATCGGCGGCATCAATTATCTGGTGAGAGAGAACCCGGGCGGGGCCGGCCGCCAGGGGACCATACAGGTAGCCGGCCTTACGTTCACCATAAATCAACGTGGCAGGGCAGGCGAAGCCTGCACGTTCACGTTATCCCGCACCTTCGGCCTGCATGGCGCGGCCGGAGGCGGCGGGAGCTTCAACGTGGTTACGCAGCCGGGCTGCGCCTGGCAGGCCACAGCCGCCGCCGGGTGGGTCACAATAACTTCGAACAGCAGCGGCATTGGCCCCGGCGCCGTCACCTATTCAGTGACTACCAACCTGACGCTGGCCCACCGCAAAACGACGATCA
Source organism: Blastocatellia bacterium (assembly GCA_035249305.1). GTDB lineage: Bacteria > Acidobacteriota > Blastocatellia > UBA7656 > UBA7656 > DASUNP01. Next base: position 71,008 of record DATFGQ010000057.1, read on the forward strand.
CAGCCGGGGGCGAAACCTTCTCGATAAAACAGCTCAGGAATTAGCCAGCTCCGAGAGACTCTTCTCTACTCAGAGTCTATTCGTAGTTGGTCCTCGCTCCGGAGGAGCGAAAGATATTAGCCGGTGATGAAATCACCGGATTGATAGTGCAAAACGTCGCGCGCCCTGGAGGGGCGCAGGATACGAACACCAGTCCTGCGCCCCTCCAGGGCGCGGTCGTGTTATCGAACTATGTCCGGTGATTTCATCACCGGCTAATATCCGCCTGCCCCTCCGGGGCAGGAATTATCTGATCCCTTCTGAAACTAAACCACTATGCACTAAAAGTGCATAGGTTGCGCTTGGACTGAAAGTCCTGCTCATTCCAGGATGAATGGGTCACTCTGCTGATTTGATGGATGACGATGATGCTCCAAATACTCTTGCACTACCTCATCCGTAAT
>DATFGQ010000058.1:0-42733 GCA_035249305.1 Blastocatellia bacterium
CAGGGCTGTAACAAAGTCGGTTCAGCGGCGCAGGATGAGCTTTAGCCCTTCTAGCGGTCGTGCGCTGTAGATCCTGCGCGCATCCGGCAGATACTTAAAACCCTGCCGCAGTACCAGCCCCACCACCAGATTGTTTATCACAGCCATTGCCTGTGCCGCGTCCCCTGTCCGCAACCTGCAATAATCCTCCCGCAAACTCCAATCCCTTCTATAATGCAGCCCGTTTTCTATCATCCAGTGCTTACGCACTATCTCTAGCAACCTCGCCGCATTGGCCTGCTTGGCGCTCAGGCTCGTCACCCCATAGACTGCCTCGCTGCGCCTCTTGCCCGTCGCTACCTCTTCAACCTCCCTCTCGATTTTGAAGACTTGCGCGAGCCCTGGCCAATCCACATGCCCGGCCAACATGCTACTGGTTGTGATCCGCCGCTGCTCCAAACGCCCATGTTGCTTGTCTAGCGTCTCAGCCCGAGACAAGTCGTTGCTCATAGCCTTGAGTCTGGTTTTGCCTTCTTCTATTTCAAACAGCGACTCGATTGATGAGCGCAGGGCGGGCTGATTCTCTTTCACGCTCCAGACGTAATCACCGCCCGCCTCGACCACCAGACGCGATAACCCCCGCTGCGCGAACATCGCATCGCCGGTGATGATTTTGCCCCGTAAATCCACCCATTTGAGCAATCGGGGGGCGGCCGCGATCTCGTTGTCTTTCGAGCCGACTTCCACCTGCATCAGCACGACTCCTGAATCGGGCAGGTAAGCGGCCAGCAGGTGCAAGCCCTGGGTCTGGCCAGCCGGGATGGTGCCCCGCAATGCCTTGCCGTCGAGGTTAAGCTCGACCAATTCGTCAGCCCGCGGGCTTGCGAGCAGGAAGCGGCTGACGGCCTGCTGAAGCTGTGCGACATCAACCGCTTTGCCGAGGATGCGCGAGTAAGTGATGGCTGCCGGGGTGGTTTTACGCCAAAAGTGTAGGGCCTCTGCCAGCAGGTGCTTGCGCAAGGCGACCCACTGAGCGATGCCGCGCGCCTCCTGCTCGCCAGCGAGCTTGGCTAAGATAATGAAGACCAATGCAATGGCCAGCGGGTAGCGCAGGCCGCGCGGGTCTCGGCGGTCTGTAAGATTCTCCAGGTACTCATAGAGACTACCCACATCAAAGAAAAAGGCTTCTTCAATAGCCGCAAATGAGACGGCCGTGGTGCTATCATGCATCGAGACCTTCCTCCGGTTCTGTAGAGTTTTGACACTTACAGATTAACCGGGTTAGGTCCTTTCTTTTTAGTTGTCAATAGACTTTGTTACAGCCCTGCCCCGCGGTCACTTCGGCCCTTTGATCTTCACTTCCGCAAAGACGGCCGTCGCCTCGATGCGCAGACGCCTGGAAGCCGTTTCGTAGTTGTCGGAAACGTAATCTAGAGTGCCAAAGCCGCTGTTGCCGTCCTTACCCCGGACGTTGGCGGCCGCAAAGAGTGTGAAGCCCGTCACATGAACCCCTACGTCGTCAGGCACGAGGACTTCTGTGCTGCCGAACACCCCGAAGAGCGTGATCTTCGTCTCGCCCTCGGGCAGGCGCTCGGCCGTCAAATCGAGCTTCAGGCTGCCGAAGATCGAGCCGGCGTTGAGCCCTTTAACCAGGCGGTTTCTGTTTGAAACCTTCCTTTCGGAAAAGACGCTAACCGCCGACGGCTGTTCGCTCGCGCCCGCGGGCCGCTCGATCACCTCCGAGACGCGCGTGAGATTGGTCCCGCAGGACCTGCAAAACTTGACGCTGTCTGACTGTGCGCCGCACTTAGGGCAATACATCCCGGCCTCCACAAAAAAGCGGTTCCCGCTATGCTACCTTTATCGCCTCTTCCGCTCAAGCCTTCCGCATTAGACGCTCTTTTGAGTTATAATGCTGACAGATCAGAGCGAAGGAGCAAGCCATGAGAAGGCGAAATCTTTTCCTCGCGCTCGCGCTCGTTTTACTGCCCGCTACCGTGTGCGCGCAAGGTAATATGGTCCGCGGCAAGGTCCGCGCCTCGAACGGCACAAGCCTCAATAACGCGATCGTAGAGCTTCGCCAGAGCGGCGGCGGCATGATAGGCCAGACCGTAACGCGCAACGACGGCAACTATGCCTTCTCCAACCTGACCCCCGGCGAATACGAGGTCGTGGTGCTGCTCGCGGGCTTCGAGCCGGGCCTGCAAATCGCCCGGTTCAATTACGGCGAGAGGATGGGCTTCTGGGAGGTCGTCACGGTCGATGTCGTGTTGTACCCGAAACCTGAAGCCGCGCTCGGGCCGCCCGGCACTAGCTTCGTCCAGGAGGTCCCGAAGCCCGCGCGCGCGGCTTACGAGAAGGCGATGGCCAAGGTCCGCGAGGGCAAATCGGACGAAGCCGTGCTGCTGTTGCAAGAGGCGATCAGCATCTTTAACGAGTATTTCGACGCGAACTTCTCGCTCGGCCGGGAGCTGTTTCGAATGGGTAAAGACGCCGAAGCGCTCGAAGCCTTAGAGCGTGCGCGCCAGATAAATGACCGCGAGGGGGCGGTCTACCACACGTTCGGCCTTGTGATGATGAAGCAGCAGAAGTTCGCCGTCGCCGAGTACGCCTTCCGCGAAGCGACGCGGCTGGCGGCGGGCAACGCCGTCTCGCACTACTTCCGCGGCATGGCGCTGATCGAAGTCGCCACGCGCACGGCCGACGAGCGGCAGCGCGCTATAGATTTTACCGAGGCTGAAAAGGAGCTCGGCCGCGCGCTCGACTTGAGCGACAAGCGGCTGGCGGCCGCCTATTTGCAGCGCGCCCGCATACACGAGCGGCGGGGCGATAAAGAGGCTGCGGCCCGCGACCTTGAGAGCTATTTGAAAGCCGAGCCCGAAGCGAAAAACGCCGCGGCCATACGCGAAGCCATCACAAAATTGCGCGGCCCGAAGAAGTGATCTAAGAGGATTCTTAGAATACGATCTGAAAGCCACCGAATGGTCGCGGATTAAATAAGCCGCGAAGAGGCGTGATTGAATGAGCCCCAAAGGGGCGATTATTCAATAGCCAGGGGCACCGCCCCTGGAAACGGGTTGTAAGAACCGACAAGCCCTGAAAGGGCGCAATAGTTATATCGCCCTTTCAGGGCTTCGTATTGTATGCGTGCGTCACCCGGCGCGTTGCGCCGGGCTATTGAATGCCGCCCCTACGGGGCTTTCGGCTATTGAATCACGCCCTTTCGGGGCTTATTGAATTGCGCCTCTTCGAGGCTTCCTATTGAATCGCGCCCTGTCGAGGCTTTCAATTCAATCTGCTACTTACTTTCCGGGCTTAGCCGCGAGCGTCTCCACGGCCCACTTCTGAATCAATTCTAATACCTCAGGGCTTATCTCCGTCTTCTTCCTGGCCTCGACGGCGGCGTCCAGAGGCGAGGGCGCGAATACGTGCGAGAGGTTCGGCAGCACACGGAGCTGAACGCGCTTGTTACCTGACTCCGCCAAAAGGCGCGCCGCTTCGATCGCGTGATGCGGCAGCACCAGCGCGTCGCGCTCGCCTTGCAGTATCAGCACGGGGCATTTCACGCGCCGGTACGTATCGGGCAGGTTCAGCGACAGGTGCTGGCGCAGGTACTCGTACAGGTCGATCGGCGTCGAGTCTTGCTTGCCCGCGCGCGCCTCCTCGATCCGCGCCAACAGCCATTGAACTATCTGAGGATACTTTTCGCGGTCCTGCGGGTTGAAGGGCCGTTCGAGCGCCTGCTGGTAGATGGTCTGTTCCATCAGCAGCTTATCGAGGTTTGCGAGCGTCGCCCCCGCGAGCAAAACTATCGCGGCGATCTTTTGATCTTCCGAAGCGATCACGGCGGCCGTCGTCCCGCCTTCGCTGTGGCCGACCAACATTATGCGGTCGGGGTCTATCTCTTTGCGCGATCGAAGGTAATCAATCGCCGCGCGGGTGTCTGCGACCAGGTCGCGGTACGAGGTGGGCTTTTTGGACATAGAGCTCTTTCCGACGCCTCGATCGTCGTGGCGCAAAGCGGCGATGCCGTTTGAAGAGAGCCGCTCGGATATTTGCTTGTACAACCCGAGCGCGCCACCGCCGCCATCCCTGTTCTGAGAGCCCGAGCCGCTTATTATGACGGCGGCCGGGTAACGGGCGGCAGCCGCCTGCTTGGGCAGCGTGAGCGTGCCGCCCAGCGTCACCTCCCCGTTTTGAAAAGTCACCTCTTCGGCCGTGAAGAGATCCGGCGATGCCTGCTGCGGTCTCAAGGCGACTTCGGCCAGCTCTTCAGCGCCAGCGCGAACGACCTTCACGTCTTGCGATTCGATCCTGATAATCAGAGGCGTGCGCGACTGGTCGGTCCAGACGTCGATGACGATCCCTCCGGCCGCGATGACGGTGTAGTGCTCGGTCGCAACGGCCTGCCCCTTCACAGTGTAGGTTTGAGGCGTGCCGCGCTCGATCTTGACATCGAAATCTATCCCTCGGCTCGGCAAGAAGGCCGTGAAGCTCTGCGGCTCGCTTTTATCGGCGCGGTACTGGTTGAACAGAAAGATGAAGTGATGCCAGACGCCGTTCTCTAAAATCACGGTGGCCTTTGTCGCCACCTCGCGCTCGCCCTGCCCCGCAACCTGGAGCTTCGCCTTCCCGCCCTCAAACTGCGCCGAGATTACTTTCGCCTCGCCGACCTGTGCCGTGAAGCTCACCAGGCGGTCTTTGGCCGCCACGGTCGTGACCTTCTGTTTCTGCCCGCCCGCTTCGATCTCGGCTTCGGCCTTGAGCGCGCCGTCAGGCTGCGGGCTTATCGTGTAAGCTTCGGAGATGAGTATCTTGCCGCCGACAAACATCGTGTACTTGCCCGCCTGCTGCTGCGCGCGGGCCGTGGTCAAGACGGCGAGCAGGATGATTACCGCCCCGAGAATTGCTTTAGTCATTATCGACTCCGTTCGCTAAAAATCACGTCGCTCGATTATCCTGAGCGACACGTAAAACATCGCCGCCGCGACCGCGAGGCTCACGGCCAGCCCCGCCCAGGGCGGCTCGCCCGTGTGGAAGTAACTGCCGCCGATCATTACGTTGAGCACGCTGTAGGGGGCTAATTCCTTAAAGAACTGCGGAATGAACGTTACTATCAAGGCCACGGCTATGCCTATGAGCATGGGCTTCACGTCGCTGAAGATCGTCGTGAGCAGTATCGTCAAAGCGAAGAAGACCGCGCCGCCCAGAATCGTGAACATCACGTAGACGATTATAGTCCAGACGCTGTAGCTTTCGCCTATCAGGAGCGAAAACAGCGGGATCAGGAGCGAAGGCACGAGGGCGAGCAACGCAAGCTCGATTGCGCCCGTCGCGGCGCGGACGGCGTGCAGCCTTCTTCGCGTGACGGGCAACGAGAGTGTAAATAACGCCGTCCCGCGCGTGCTTTCGGTCACCAGGCCGCCTGCGCCTATAAAGATCGCGAAGAAGATCCACCACGTTATAAGGTTCTTGCTGAACCATTGCTGCCACACGTACCCGTCATAGGTCTTCGAGATCATGATCTGCTCGCGCAGGAATTCGCCTATTCGGCCTCCGGGGTCTTCGAAGCCCTCCATCGCGGTGCTGACAAGCGGCTCGGTCAGGACTGCCATCGCGGCGAACCCCGTGAGCAAGGCGAGCCCTAGGAAGAACCGCCACCGAGTCTCTAACCAGTATTTGTACCAGAGCATAATTCACCTCATTGGTCGTCGCTTCGGACGCTCTCAAGAAATATCTCTCTGAGCGTCACGGGCACCACGTCTACGGACTGCGCCCGCAGCGTGCGCGCCTGGTCTATGATCTCGTCGAGGTTGCGGCTGACGAGCAGCGAAAGCTGACGGCCCTCTTTCCGTATCCGCTCGATGCCCGCGATCTCGAAGCTAGGGGCAGGCGCCGCGCCGTCGAACGTCAGGTTTATACGGCGGTAATTCTCCTTCACGTCGTCGAGCGCGCCCGAGACTACGGCGCGGCCGCGGTCGATTATCGATATGTGGTCGGCTATCTGCTCGACCTCGGCGATCTGGTGAGACGAAAAAAAGATCGTCACCTCTTCGTCGGCGACCAGGCGGACCAGTATCTGTAAGACCTCTTCTATGGCCGCGGGGTCGAGCCCTTCGGTCGGCTCGTCGAGTACGAGCAGCTCCGCGCCGCGCGCGAGCGCCAGAAGCAGGGCGAGCTTCGTCCTCATGCCCTTCGACAACTGCTTGACCTTTCGCGAAGAGGGCAGGTCGAACGAGCGCAGGAGCTGGCTTTCGCGGTCGCGCCGCCAGGCCGGGAAGAGCGGGCGCGTGAATTCGATCATCTGGCCGACCGTCATGTAATCGTAGAGCCCTTTGTCTTCGCTAACGAACCCCGTGCGGCGGCGAATCTCAAGCGAGTCGCTGCGCCTGTCTATCGCGTAACCTAGCACGCTCGCAGCGCCCGCGTCGGGCGCGACCATGCCGAGCAGCATCTTTATAGTCGTCGTCTTGCCCGCGCCGTTGCGGCCCAGGAATCCGTAGACCGAGCCGCGCGGCACGCTGAGGTCTAACCCGCGGACGGCCTCGACCGCCTTGTAGCTCTTCTTCAGTCCGACAGTCTCGATCACAGGCTGTGACATAGATCACCTCTTCCGCGGGGCCATCGGCGCGCCCTCGCCCTCGCGCAACCGCGTAAGCTCCGCCTCAAAAAGCCTCCGCATCTCTTCTTCGTTCAGACCGAGCGCGACCAGCCGCGCGACGGCGTTTCGGATCACGGGCCGCGCGTCGAGCATGCGGTCGGAGCGCGCAAGCGCGCGGCGGCGGTCGGCCACGAACGCCCCCGAACCCTGCCGCAGCTCTATGACCCCCTCGTGCTCAAGCTCGCGGTAGACCTTGGCCACCGTGTTCGGGTTTATCACGAGCTCTTCGGCCACCTTGCGGATCGCCGGCAACTGCTCGCCCGCCCTCACCCCCCCCGTCTCTATGGCGTGCTTCACCTGCTCCATCAACTGGACGTAAATGGGCACCCCAGACGACGCGTTAGGCTTGAAGAACATAATTAAAATTGTACTACTGCAATAGCACAATAGTACTGTACCGTCTTACGGCGTCGGTGTCAAGAAGGTTTCTTAATTTTGTGAGAGGAATTCGCGGACGACCTCTTTCACGTCGCGGTGCTCGCCGTCGACGGCGTAGTTGAGCCGCCGCATCTCTGCGTCGGTCAATCTTCCGGCGAGCGATTTGATGGCCTCGCCAAGCTGCGGGTAGCGATCGAGCGCGGCGCGGCGTGCGAGCGGCACGGCCTCATAGGGCGGGAAGTATTTGCGGTCATCTTCGAGCTGCGTGAGGTCTAGCTCATCTATCAGCCCGTCGGTAGAGTTTCCGGCGATCAGGTCTACGGTGCCATTGGCGAGCGAGCGGTAAGAGAGCGCGAGGTCCATCTCGCGCGGCCGCTCCGCGAACCTCAGACCGTAAGTGCTAACGAATCCTTCATAGCCGTCTTTCCGTGACATGAAGTCTTGGCCGAAGCCCGCCTTCCAGCTCGGCGCGTAACGGGCCGCCTCCGAAATGGTCTTGAGCCCGAGCCGCCGCGCCACGTCGCCGCGGACGAGTATGGCGAACGTATTGTTGAACCCGAGCGGCTCAAGCGCTTCGATGTCAAACAGCGTCTTGTATTCTTCTTTAACCCGGTTGTATACCTCGCGCGGGTCTGTCAGCGGGTCGTGTTTGAGTATCGCTGTGAAAGCCGTCCCGCTGTATTCGACGTAAACGTCCATGTTGCCCTGGAGCATGGCGCGGTGGCAGAGGTCGCCGCCCAGCTCGAACTGCCGCTCGACCTCGACGCCGCGCGCCTCAAGCGACTGCGCGAGCATCTCGGCGAGTATGACCTGCTCGGTGAAATCTTTCGAGCCGACGACGACGCCTCGCGAGCCGCTAAAGAAGATCGAGGCGGCTATGACACAGCCGATTAATGCCGCGCCCGCGATGGCAATCGCCTTTTTCGTCCCCGCCGACAGGCGGCCCGGCGCGAGGAGCTTTTCGACAAGCCCTAGCGTGAAATCGGCTCCCAGAGCCATTATCGCGGCAGGCACGGCTCCGGCGAGTATCAACCTGTCGTCGTTCATGCGAAGGCCGCGGAAGATGTAGACTCCCAATCCGCCCGCGCCGATGGCCGCCGCGATCGTGGCCGTGCCGACCGATATGACGGTGGCTACGCGGACGCCAGCGATGATGACGCTCATCGCAAGCGGCAGCTCGACGCGCGTCAACATCTGCCAGTCGGTCATGCCCATCCCGCGGGCCGCCTCGCGCACGGCGGGGTCGACCTGGCTGATGCCCGTGAACGTGTTTCGTATGATCGGGAGGAGCGAATAAAGAAACAGCGCTATGACCGCGGGCAGCCGGCCTATGCCGTAAGAGCCGAGCAGCGGGATGAGGAAGCCGAACAGCGCGAGGCTCGGCACCGTCTGAAGCACGTTCGCCGCGGCGAGCACCGGTTTGCTTAAAGCGGGGCGGCGCGTGAGCAGTATGCCGACGGGTATGCCGATGGCCGACGCCGCGCCCGTCGCCACCGCGACCAGAAAGAGGTGCTCTAACGCGAGGCTCAGGACTTCTTTGGAGAACATCAAATTTGAGATCTCAAATTTCAAATCGATTGGTTAAAGGCCCTGGCTTCGGGGTCGTCGGACCGGGCGAACTCGTCGGGGCCGGCAAGCTCGACCAGACGGCCGTCCTTAAAGAGCCCTATCCGCGTGGCGAGCAAGAACGCTTCGCGTACGTCGTGCGTGACGAAGACGATCGTTTTGTGGAGACGCGCCGCGAGCCCTTTGAACTCCCGCTGCAACTCGGCCCGCGTGAGAGGGTCGAGCGCGCCGAAGGGCTCGTCCATCAGTATGACCGGAGGGTCGGCCGCCAGCGCGCGCGCCACGCCTACGCGCTGCCGCTGCCCGCCCGAAAGCTCGCGCGGGTAGCGATGGGCGAATCGGTCGTAATCCAACCCGACCAGAGTCAAAAGCTCGCGCACACGCTCGCGCGTTCGCGCGGCGTCCCACCCTTCGAGTTGCGGGACGAGCGCCACGTTCTGCTCGACGGTGAAATGCGGAAAGAGCCCCGTCTCCTGGATGACGTAACCAATCCTACGTCGCAGCTTGATCGCGTCCCAGCGGGTCGTCGCGCGGCCTTCGACGAGAACCTCCCCGGCCGTGGGCTCAAGCAGGCGGTTGATGAGCTTGAGCGTAGTCGTCTTGCCCGACCCGCTCCTGCCGAGCAAGACGAGGGTTTCGCCACGCTCGACTTCGAAGCTCACGCCGTCGACGATCATTCGCCCGCCGGCCGCGATCGACACGTCACGGAACTCAACAACACGCTCGGTCTTCATAGCATTTCAAGGTATTCGATAGCCTTGCGCGCGTCATTGCGCCAGGAGCCGACGAAGTTGCGAATCAGAATATCGGCGGGGCAAAGCCGCTCTTTTATTACCAGCTCGTCAAGCACGTCCAGGTAACGCGTCTCGCCCGGCGCAACCCGTCCCAGACCGGCGCGCGCTATCGCTAAGACTTCGATAGCAAGGTCGATTACCGAGATGTTGTCGAGCCTTGCGGCGAGCGCGTGGCGGGCGACCTCCAGTTGCAGTCGCGCGAAATCGCCTTCGTCCAGGCGCGGCGCAACTCTCAAGGCGCGCTCAAGCGCTTCGCGGTCGTACAACAGCCCTTTCCATAAAGCGAGCGCGGCCATCACCATCTCCAATCGCCCGCAGTCCATGCTCCGCTGCTCTATGTGCGGGCGCAGCCGCGCTTCGGTGAAGATGGTCGAGAGGTGATCGGTGAAGTCTTGAAAGATCGCCGCGCCGCCCGCGCCGTTGCCGACAAACTGCGCGAACGACCGCCCGCTCATATCTATGTAGCGGCCTTCGCGGCGTATGAACATCATCGGCACCGCGTCGAGATAGCGGACCAGCCGCTCGATTGAGAAGTCGTCTTTCAGGGCGAGCGGCGACAGGCCCGTGCGGTCCGGGTCCGTCTCAAGCCACGTGGCGTAGCGAGTCGATTTGTAGCCCGACAGCCGCCCTTCGACCAGCGGCGAGTTGGCGAAGATCGCGGCGACGACGGGGCCGAGCCTGTTTGCCGCCGCGAACTTTTTCGCCAGGTCGTCCAGGTCGCCGTAATCCAGGTTGACTTGAATCGCGGCCGTTCGGTCCATCATGTCCCACGCCTTACTCCCGCGCGAGGCCAGGTAAGGTCGCATTATCTTGTATCGTTGTTTCGCCACCCATCGCTGCTCGCCGGCGCTCCTCAGCGGGTCGAACCCCGTGGCGATGAAGATGATTCCGTTCGATCGGGCGATCTGCGAGAGGCGGTCGACATAGCTCTGTAAGGAGCGTTCGACCGCCGGGAGCGCGGTGTAGTGCGCGCCGGAAAACTCTATCTGTCCTCCGGGCTCTATCGTGATGCGGCTTTGCGCCCCCGAAGCTTCCGCAAGCACTGCTTCTATGATAATGCCGTCTTCGGTTTCGCAATCGATCAGGTCGGATGAAAAGCCTTTTATGATCGACTGCACCTGGTCTACCGCGATGCGCTCGAATCGGTCGCGCGTGAAGCCGAACAGCTCTACTTCGGGGCCTACGGCCCAGCGGTCGGCCGGGCGCGCGGCTCTCTTGAAGTAGTGCGAGAAGTCGCTTGCCGGGCCGATCGGGTCGGTCGGCGACGTGGGAGGCAACGGGCTGAACACAAGCTTCACGATTAGTTGAAAAGCGCCTTAAGACGGGTCGCACGCGGCCAGCAGGTTGAAGCTGTAGCGGCGCGCGCCGTCGAACCAAGTCTTCGTTAAACAGAATCCCGACTGCCGCGCCAGGCCCGCGAGCTGTTCGAGGTCGAATTTGTAAGAGTTCTCCGTATGAATGCTCTCGGACGGTTCGAAGCTCACCTCCAGGTCGAGCGCTTTTATCCTAACGGTCTGCGCCGCGAGGCTGACCAGATGGCTTTCGACGCGGCCGAGCCGCTCGTTATAGATCGCGCGGTGCTCGAACCGTGTTATGTCGAAATCGGCGTCGAGCTCGCGGTTGATCCGCGCGAGCAGGTTCCGGTTGAAGGCCGACGTGACGCCGAGCGCGTCGTCGTAAGCGGGCACGAGAAGCTCCGCGGACTTCTTCAGGTCGGCCCCGACAAGCAGTCCGTCTTCGGGGTGGAGCATTTTGCGAATACGGCTCAGGAACTCCACCGCCTCGTCGGGGTTGAAATTGCCTATGTTCGACCCGAGAAAGAGCGCCAGCGTGCGCTTGCCCTGGCGGTCGGTCACGCCCGCATCGGTGAGCGCCCGGAGCGCCGTGAAGTAATCGGCCGCGTAAGCAGTAATACGAAGCCGCGGGTAGATGTGGAGCAGGACGGCGCTGCTTCGATCGAGCGCCACGTCGGATATGTCTATCGGCAGGTAATGAAGCTCGGGCTGTTTAGCCAGCAGGGCCTCTATCAGGTAGCGCGTCTTATCGGCGCTCCCGCTGCCTAGCTCTATCAGGCGGACGGGGCCTTCGACGGAGCTTACGATCTCGTCGCCGTGGTCGCGCAGGATCTCGCTCTCGGCGCGCGTCAGGTAGTATTCCGGGAGCAGACAGATGGCCTCGAACAGTTGCGAGCCGAGGTCGTCGTAAAAGTACCTTGGCGCGAGCCTCTTCGGTCGGGCCGTGAGCCCCGCGCGCACGTCCTGGGCGAACTCGTCGGAGACTTCCTGTCGGGCCAGGCGATGAATGACCAGTCGATCATCGGATTGGAGGCTCTGTTCTGGGAGCATCACTCTCCTCCTTTGGCGCTCACCATGAGCTGATCTCTAATGCTATATTATGTTTCGTGGCTGTGCCAACCGGCTCGCCGCGGGGAGTGGTTAATGTCATATAGATTCGATACGGAAGAGATGGCCCGATGGATGCGTGATTCGCGCCGCGAGACCGAAGCTTTATTCAAACTCGTGAAGTCGGAAGCCGACCTCAGACGCCCGCCTTCGGAAGGGTTTCGCCCGATACTGTGGCACCTCGGCCACGTAGGCGCGTTCGAGGGCTACTGGTTATTGCAGCGCGTGAAAGGCGACCCGCCCATCTCGCCCGCCTACGACGTGATATTCGACCCGATAAAAACGCCCCGAGACGATTCGACCAACCTGCCTCCGATCCAGGAGATCGAAAGCTACCTGGCGCGCGTGCGCGAAGAGATCTTCGACTTTCTCGGAAGCCACAGCTCAAACGGCCACCCGCTGCTTCGCGACGGTTACCTGTTTCATCTGGTCTTAGAGCACGAGTACCAGCATCAAGAGACGATCGCATACCTTCTTCAAATGCTCGACCCCGGCTTGAAGAATCTCAAATCTGAAATTTCAAATTTCAAATCGATGGATCGAGTTGGCGACGAGATGGTCGTCGTTCCGGGCGGCGCGTTCGAGCTAGGCTCGCGCGGCTACCCGTTCGCCTACGACAACGAGCAGCCGCCGCACACGGTCGAGCTTCCGGACTTCCGCATAGACAAGTACCCTGTCACCAACTCCGACTACGCGCGGTTTATCGAAGCAGGCGGCTACGGCGCGCGTTCTTTATGGAGCGATGAGGGGTGGGCGTGGAAAGAAGAGAACAGAATTGAATGGCCGCTCTACTGGTCGCTCTCAATAGATCAATCCGCGTGGCTGGTGCAGGAGATGTTCGAAGTGATCCCCGCGCCGCCGGATCATCCGGTGACTGGAGTGAGCTGGCACGAAGCTTCAGCCTACACCCGATTTGTGGGCAAGAGGCTGCCCACGGAAGCCGAGTGGGAGAAGGCCGCTTCGTGGGACCCCGAGACGAAGAGCAAGCGGCGCTTCGCGTGGGGCGACGAGCCCGCGACGGAGAGGCTCGCCAATTTTGCGAATCATAATTGGTCGACTACGCCCGTGACGGCCTACCCCGCCGGGCGCAGCGCCTACGGGTGTTTCGATATGACGGGCAACGTCTGGGAATGGACATCGAGCCTGTTCGGCCCGTACCCAGGATTTGAAGCCTACCCGTACAGAGAGTATTCAGAGCTGTGGTTTGACGGCGACCACCGCGTCTTGAAAGGCGGCTCGTGGGTGACGCGCGAGCCGCTCTTGCGCGTGTCGTTCAGAAACTTCTTCCGCCCGCGATTCCGCGCAGCCTTCGCCGGATTCCGCTGCGCCGCGGATTGATATTCACTTCTCGCTGATGACAAACCTTGCAGGGGCGATCACGGCCCTGGCTTCCGGGTTGTAATAGTCGCAAAGCAACGACGGGGCCGACTGCGCCGCAAGCCCGAAGCGCGCGCGGAACTTGAACTCGAACCGCGTCACGCCCGCGCGCGGCCACAGGTAAACGATCACGCGGTCGGGCAACACGTCATACTGATTGATCTCCCAGTTAGCCTGTTTCACCGCCCGCTCCAGCGAAGCGCGGTCTACTTCCGCGCCCGGAGGCAAGCCAATCTCGGCAAGCATCATCCCGAAGCCCCAGAAGCCCGCGCGCCCGGCCTCGACCTTGCAAGTTATCTCGTCGCCGACCCGCGCCGCCGTCTTATCAAATGTCACGCCGAGCCGCAGCCCGCTCTTGCCCGAGGCGCTCTCTTCGGCGCGGCGCTCGGTCCAGGGCACGTAATAATTAATGATGGCCTGCGCCGTCGCGAGTGATGATCCCGCGCGGCGGCGAATCTCAATCCGGTTCTTGCCCGTCGATAAAAGAGTTGTGATCGGAACCCCGACCGGGCCGGCGGGGCTGTCGGACGACGGCAAGCTTATCGATTGAGCAGCGCGGCCATTGACAAAGAGCTCCGCGGAGTCCTCATCTCCGCGCCTGACCGGCTGATCTTCTCGCGGCAGCAGGGTGACGAGCGCGTCTAAAACGTTGACGGTCGCCTGCGTCGAGTGCCATACCCCGTAGCGGTCTTTTTGCCGGAGCAGGAAGAGCAAGCCTCGATCGATCAATTGCGCGCAGTCGCCTCTTTGAGCGTTGCAACCTTTGGCGAGCGCCTGGACCGCAAGCGCCGTCGTCTCTATGCTGCCCGCCGCGCCCCACCCGTAAAACGGCGTGTTCGTCTCAAGCGCCCAATAAGCTGATCCGGCGTCGTCACGGGCCAGGGCGCGTAAGCGCGCACGCGCTGACTCGGCCCGATCGCGCGAGCCCGCGTCGGCGGCGGCCATCGCGTAGCAGGCGATCAAGTAAGGCTCGTCGACTTCGTCAACGGCGCGAGCCAGATAATCTAATGCGAGTTTTAACGCCGCCTTCGTCTCCGCCTGTCGCGCGGGGTCAGCGTTCGCTCTCGCGGGGGCGGCGAGCACGCGTGCCACGAACGACGTGAGCATCGCGTTTTGAATCGACGCGCCGCCGCCCGACCACGCGGACGCGTGCCAGCTACCGTCCTTCTGCTGCCGTTTGATGATCCACTGTCGCGCCGATTCGATCACCTTTTCGTCTACGGCCACAAACTCGCTCGCGTCGGCCAGCAAGCGCAGCGCGTGAGCGGTCAGCGCGAGGTCGGCCTCGCCCCTGCCCCAGTAAGAGAAGCCGCCGCTCTCTGCGCGGTAGCCGAGCAATCGCTCGTAACCCGATTGAAGATAGCGTTGCGCCTTTTGAGCCAGGGGCGGGAAATCTTCGCCGCCGCGCTTGTAGTGCTTGAGCGCCAGGAGGCTCGGGTAAGTAGACGAGATCGTCTGCTCGGCGCAGCCGTAAGGGCGCTGCATTATCGCTTCGATGCTTTCGACCACGTGCGCCATCAGGTTCGGATAAATCTTTATCTCCGCCTGCGCGCTGTTGTTGATGGCGGTTGCGGGCAGGTCTATTTCTAGCGTCGCCGTCTGGGCGAACAACTGGCTGGCGGTCTGTGCGACTTCGCGCCCGTCCGGGCGCACGGTGACAGGCTTTTCTACGGCGTCGGCGGCCTCCGCGCCGCGAGCGGTGACACGCTGTTTGCCGCCTTTGACCGTCGCCGTCGCGCGGAGGCTGAAAGTCTCGCGGCGGGCATCACCGGCGGCGACCTCCGTCTCTCTGCGCGCAGGCCCTTCGAGCGCGAACCAGTCTTCGGGCTTGATCTCAAGCGCGACCAGTTGCGCGCGGTCGAGGTAATTTCGCAGGACTATGGGGAGATCTATGCGGTCGCCTTCGGTGAGCACCGCGGGCGGGTCGTGTTCGACGAAGAAGGGCTGGAACGCGCGAATCTCATGCTCGGCCACGCCTATACGGCCGTCGACGGTCGAAGCGACGACGGCCAGCTTCCAGGTCGTGATGTTGTCGGCGAGCTTGAAGCTAAGTTGCGCGCGCCCTTCTGCGTCGGTTACGACCTCGGGCTTCCAGAGAAGTGTTTCGGGAAAATGCTCGCGCAGGCGCGGCGTCGATAATTGAGCCTTCGCGCCTGAGCCCACACGAGGCGATTGGGCAGTCTTCAGCTCGAAATTGGAGACTTGCGTTGTATCGGTCTGAAGTACTGATTCGTTGCCTGCCATCACGGTCACCGTCTCCGTGACGGCGCCCGGCTCAAGCGCGGCGTCGAGCCGCACGACGCTCGACGGGTTGACCAGCACGTCGGTATAGATCGCGGATTTGAAATTCGCGGCGTCGATGTTGACCTGATACATGCCCGCCGCCAGGTTGTTCAAGAAATACCTGCCCTCGTCATTACTCCTGGCCTGGTACGACAGCATCATCGTCGTGTGAGTAGCTTTGACGGTGGCGCCCGAGATGACGGCGCCCGCCTGGTCTGTGATCACGCCGCTGATCGCGCCGGTCCTCTCCGAAAATATCACAGGCACGCGCGTCGGTTGCGTGGCCTGCTCCTGCGTGGCGGGTTGCTCCGAGACGACTCGCGAGAAGCGCCCTACGTCGAAATCGTCATACGTCTCCTGTTTGCCGTCCTCTCCCGCGCTGCGAAGAAGAAGATGACGGATGTGGAGTTTGACGGGCGCGACATCCGTGCGGTGTCGCAGCGCGTCCGGGTAAGCGGCCTGCGATTTCAAGCTGACCCGCTCGCCGTCGCGAAGCTCGTCCGTGAACGTCGCGTAGTAGCGCGAGCCCCACGGGTCGCGCAGGCGATTGCGGTCCATGCCCGAATTTGCGAGCGCCTCGCTCAGCTCCTTCTCGTCTTTCGGGAAGAGCGCGCGGGACTTGAAGTAATCGTCGAGCGCGGTTGCGATCCGGTCCCTGGTTTCGGCGAAATAATCTGTCGCCGAAGTCCAGATTGTAAAATCGTCTCCGGCCCTGTCGGGGTCCGGCCCGAGGCTGCGAAGCGCTATTGTGAATCGCGTATAGCTGATCCCGAATTCGAAGCTGTAAGCTCTTCCCCAACGATCACGCAACCGGTCAAGGTCGATCGCCTCCGGCAGCTCAAGGTCGTCGGCCTGCCGCCGCAGCTCGCGGCCGAGCGTCGCGCGGTCGCGTATAAAAGCGCCCGTGCGCGCATGATAGTCGGCCGCCGCTCGGTTTATGGCTTCTCCGATCGGGCGGAAGTAAGGCCAGCTCAACCGCGTGACGGTGAAGTCGTCGGCCGTGTCGAGTTGTTTGTCGGCCCCGGCGCTCTCGAAGCTGAGCTCGTCGTCGGTCCTGTCTATTGAAAACCTTGCTCGGTAGCGATCTCCCCACGGGTCGCGCAGGCTGTCGAAATCGATCCCCGATTCGGCGAGCAAGCGGCGCAAAGCGTTTTCGTCGGCGGGGTATTCCGCCCGCTCATTATAAGTCTTGTTGAGCGCGTCTCTGACGGGCTTGAGCTGAGGCTCAAGCAACGCGGCAAACAGAACGCGGTGGTCGCGCTCGGCCTCAAGGCCGAAAACTTTCGGGTAATATCCGTTACCCTGATTGAGCATCACCTCCGAGACGAGCTCAAGCCCTTGAGGGAGCGGCTTCGATAGATCGAGGCGGTCGAGGTCTGCGCGCGAAACGCCCGCGAAACTCTGATCGCCGACGAAGGCCGACCAGAAGCCGCCGCCCGCGCCGAACTCCTGATCGGTCCTGGCGCGTTCTTCGACGGCCTTATCGACGACGACGACGCCGAGCGCGCTTTCGACGGCGCGGCCTTCGGGCGAGCGGACGCTTATCCTGGCGGTTGCTTCCTCTCCGGGCTGATACGAAGGCTGTCCCTGCTCTACGGCGATCTTCAGCTCACGGTCGCGCGGATATAGCACCGTGCGCGACCCTACGTTCAGGCCGTCAGATTTATCGCGCGCATACGCCGCGACGATCACTTCGTCTTTGAAGTCGTCGCTGTACGGGAAGCTGATAAACCCGCGCCCGCCGCGCAGCCTGACCACCTCGGAGATGATGACGCGGCTGTCCGATACCGCGTCTACGATCACGGCCAGGTCCGGCTCGCTCGCCGTGATCTCCGCGCGTATGGGCTCGCCCGGCCTGTAAAGCGTCTTCGCCGTCTCGACTCGAATTACCGCCTCTTCGTCGTCGTAGTCGAAGCGTTCGATACGATCGCCCTTGCGGCCGAGGCCGTCGCGCGCCGAAAAGATCAATCTCGGCTCGTCGTCAGAATCTTTGCCTTTGCCGACAACAAGGCTGCTCACCTTTGCCACGCCGTAGCGGTTGGTCTTTACGCGCGCAAGCGTCGGCCCTGCGGGCCGCACAGATGCTTCGTCATGATCTTCGCGGCCTTCCGCTATCGCCACGTCGCACTCGGCCGGCGAGCCGTCGGCGTAAAATGTCGTGACGTAGAACTGTAGAGGGAGGTCCGCGGATTGACGATTGTTGCTATAGTCTACGTAGACGTGAATCGCCTGCTTCGTCAATCGGATGTCGAAGCGACGCTGCTCGGTCCTGTTGGTCGTCGGGTCCGTGAAGTAAGCGGCAAAGGTGATGTCTCTGAAGCGCCAATAATCCGACTCCTTCAGGCTGTCGTGCTCTTCACCGAGTCTTATGCGCGCCGTGAAGCGGCCCGTGCTGTCCGTCTCGCCTTTGTACTCGTCGCCTTCGGTGACCTCCCATTTCTGATCGCGATAATTCCAAGATCTTTCCGACTCCCGCACGACGCGCACGCGCCCGCGCCGAACCGCCTGGCCGAAGAGATAGTCCGCGCGCACTTCCACCGAGGCATTCTGGCCCGGCAGGTAATAAGCGCGGTCCGCCTTTGCGGTGACTACGAAGTTGGGCAGATCGTAACGCGTGATCTTTACGGTCTGCCCCGTGGTTGAGTTCTCGTATTTACCCTCCTCAATCTCGACTTCGATCAGGTGCTCACCGAGGCGCGCGTTATCGGGTATGGGCCAGTCGAGGCTCGCGATGCCGTGTTCGGAAGTCTTGATCGCGGAGCGAAAGATGTTCTTGCCTTCCGGATCAGAGACACGGACCGACACGGGCGCATCGGCGACCGCCCGCCCCGAAAAACGGTCGTGAGCGAGCACGCGAAGGTGGAGCAACTGGCCCGGTTGATAGATGGGCTTATCGACGCTGAGGCGCAGAAGGGCCAGGTGCTCGAACCTAAGATCGCTAGCGATTTCCTGAGCGTAGCCGCCGCGCGCAGCTCGGACGGTGATCTCCGCCTCGCCCGACACCGTGATGGGCGGCAGGTCCAGGTCGACGACGGCGAAGCCTTCGGCATCCGTGACCGCGGAGGCTTTCAGAGTCCTGGCCGAGGGGTCGTCGCCGATCCTTAATTCAGCCCGCACGGCCACGTCACGCACGGGGCGCGACGTGGCGGGGTGCGTCGTGCGCACGCGTGCGCGGTAGCGCATCCAGTCAAAGGCGAAAGCCGAGCCGATTATTTCGAGGTCGAACAGGTCAGGCGTGATCTCGGATAAAGAGATTATGCCTTCGATCGAATCGGCCGAGAGGGCTATGCGGTAGCGCAGGCGATACCACGCAAGTCGGCCGCGCTCTTGCTCGCTCAGTCTTGAAGCGGCGAACGGGACGGGTATGACGAGCGCGCTCTGGCCCGGCGCGATCGTCTCGTCGCGCTCGCCTGCGGCCGATACTCGCCCGACAGTGTCGAGAAGCTCGACCTTCAAACGCGCGTGCGCATCTGTCGCGGATCGGTTATCGATTGCGAGCGAGACCCGCGCCTGGTCTTCCATCAGCAAGAGCCGCGTCTTCGTCTCGTCGACTCGCAGCGAGTCGGAAGCGACTGACAGTTGAGCGACAAAGAGTTGAGCGGCGATGAAGAGAGCGACTACGGTAGAGACAAAGATACTAACTACGCGACGGCGCATCGCATATTCTCCCGGCTTCGGTTTTTCCAGAGAGTGGACTGGTGATGTGCGAGGAGAGAACGGCGAGCTTCGGCGAGCTTGCGCGCGAAGTTTCAGGGCGCTCGCGCGAGCGCCCTGAAAACCGGCCGGATCATAATCCCTCCGCGGTAGTCGGATCGATTACGGTCTTTATCTCTGATATGCGGTCGGCGGGAAACCCGCCCTAAGAAATCTTGGCATATGATCTAACCTGTAGGGGCAGCCCTTGTGGCTGCCCGGATCGCCGAAGGCGATGATGTCATCGTCCTTACGGACGATCCGGGCGGGGACAAGCCCCGCCCCTACAGTTAATCGCAACTCGTTCTACGGCACGCGGAAGTTCAGCTCGGCGAAGACGCCGTCCGGGTTCGGATACCAGAGCCAGGCGTGTAGCGTCCACAATCCAAACTGGTCCTGCCTGTGCCAGTGGTCGGCGTCGCCCGTGAAGCCTTCGGGCGGCGTCTCCGATAGCGAGGTCGGCACGGCGTACTCGACCGCGACCAGCTTGGGGCGATTATCATTATTTATATTCGCGTAGACGAGAAGCTCGGGCCTCTCTATGTCGAAGGTTTCGTCGAGTATGGCCGGCCGCAGGAAATGGAACCCCATGTTCGGGATGACGACATCGATGTCGACGTAGCCGTCGGCGATGGCCCGGCTTATGTTGTGATAACGGGCCGTGGCCATGCGCGCGCGGGCCAGCTCGCGCCGCGTGGCCGGCAACAGCCGCTCTTCGCCCTGGTTGGTCGCGGGCGCCGCGTTGCCGTCAATGGCGAATACTGCCGATCCCGCGAGTATGACGCCTATCACGACTGCCAGCGCAAATGATCTGTATAACCTTTTCATACTTTTCTCCTTTATCAGTTGAATCGGACTGCTCAAGGGCCGAGGCGCGGGCGGTTGTCCGCCCCCCGCCCCTGCGGTATAATGAGCGCGCCGAGTGAGGCTCCGAACCACCGCTCGCCTTCCGCGTCACTCGACGGCCGAAACGCTAAACCAGGTGCTGCCGGAAAGTCTTGAAAGGGCTTTCAAATGTTCTTCAAATAGTCATCAAATCTTTTTCAAAGCCGTTATGACGAGACGGTCCAATCACTTATATGAATTCGGCCCCTACCGCCTGGACCCGGCGGAGCGCCTTCTTCTGCGCGACGGGCAGGCCGTGCAGTTGACGGCCAAAGCCTTTGACACGCTGCTGGTGCTTGTCGAAAACAGCGGCCGGGTGGTTAAGAAAGACTTCTTGCTCGAACAGGTCTGGTCCGACACCGTTGTTGAAGAATCTACCCTGGCCCAGAACATATTCACGCTGCGCAAGACGCTCGGCGACGACTCGCAAGAGAACCGCTTTATAGAGACCGTCCCTCGCCAGGGCTATCGCTTCGTCTCGGAGGTCAGAGAGTTAGCCGAGGAGATAAGTGAAAGCGAGCAAACGGGTGAATCGGGTGACGCGCAATCGCGCCGCCCGTCGGCTGTCAGACCGATAACCTTATTGATAGCGGCCTCGGTTCTACTCGCGGCGCTCGTAGCCGCGGGCCTTTATTTCTGGACATCAAAGAAAGAGGAGACGGCGACCGAAGCCAGGACGATAGCCGTCTTGCCGTTCAAGCCTATCAGCCCGGCCGACCGCGACGAGTACTTAGAGTTCGGGATGGCCGAAACTTTAATCACAAAGCTCAGCCAGATAAACCTGCTCGTAGTCCGCTCCATGGGCTCGGTAAGAAAGTACGAAGGGCCGGAGCAGGACCCTATAGCCGCCGGGCGCGAGCTCGCGGCCGACTACGTGCTGGAAGGCGGGCTGCAAAAAAGAGACGACCGGATACGCATCACGGCCAGGTTGATCAGGGTTAAAGACGGCCAGTCGCTGTGGGCCGACACGTTCGACGAGAACTCTACGGATGTCTTTCGCGTCCAGGAAGTGATAAGCGAGCAGATGACCCGCGCGCTCGACCTGAAGCTTACGGGCGACGAGCAGCGAAGGCTGGCCCAAAGAGAGACTGAAAACACCGAAGCGCACCAGCTATACCACCGTGGCCGATACCTCTGGAACAAGCGCACGGAGGAGGCCCTGAAAAAGAGCATAGAGTACTTCGAGCAGGCGATCGCGAAGGACGCGAATTACGCGCGCGCTTACTCGGGCATCGCCGACTCATACATCGTGCTTGGGACCTGGGGGTTCGTGTCGCCGAAAGAGGCTTTCCCGAAAGCGAAACAGGCGGCCGAGCGCGCGCTCGACCATGACCCCGACCTCGCCGAGGCGCACGCGGCGCTCGCTTACGCCCGCCACCTGTTCGATTGGGAAGACGCGGGGCCTGAAAAAGAGTTTAAGCGCGCCATAGAGATCAACCCCAACTACGGCCCGGCACACCAGTTTTACGGCATCTGTTTGATGTCGAAAGGGCGGCTCGACGAAGCCATCCGGCAGATCAGGATCGCGCAGGAGGCCGACCCGGTCGCGCTCAACCTGATCGCCGCGGGCGCGTGGATATACTTTCTGGGCCGCCAGTACGATCTGGCCATAGCCGAATGCCGGAAGGCGCTCGACATGAACTCGAACTTCTTTGTGGCGCATAAATATCTCGCGTTGATCTACATGCAAAAAGGGATGTATGAGGAGGCGATCTCGGAGTTTCAA
The DNA here is from genome assembly GCA_035249305.1 of Blastocatellia bacterium. Lineage (GTDB taxonomy): Bacteria > Acidobacteriota > Blastocatellia > UBA7656 > UBA7656 > DASUNP01. The sequence continues at coordinate 21,745 of DATFGQ010000058.1, forward strand.
ATCGCCTACCGCTTGAGCGGCGGCACACCTTACCTTTTGGCGGAGCTCGGTCATGCTTACGCCCTGTCGGGCCGGCGAGCGGAGGCCGAAAGAGTGCTTAAAGAGCTGGACGAGTTGTCGAAGCGCCGCTACGTGCCGCCTTACCCGATCAGCCTGATCTACGCGGGGCTCAACGACACGGATAAAGCTTTCCAATGGCTCGAAAAATCTTTTGAGGAGCGCCACCCCTGGCTGGTCCAGATAAACATAGACCCGCGACTCGATCCCCTGCGCGCGGACAAGAGATTTTCAGAACTCGCGCTGCGCGTTCACCCTGCGCCCGCTCATGACCCCCTCCGCGCCCGGCAGCAGTTGAATTGAATGACTCGCCTCAGTGAGGAAAACCACCCGTCGTATGAATTCGGCCAGTTCCGCCTGGACGGCAACCGCCGCCTGCTTCTTCGCGGCGACGAGCCCGTACCGCTGACGGCCAAGGCTTTCGACATCCTGATGGTGCTTGTCGAAAACGCGGGCCGCATAGTCGCCAAAGAGGATTTGATAAAGCGCGTTTGGCCCGACGTAGTCGTCCGAGAATCTACCCTGGCGCAGAACATATTCACGCTGCGCAAGACGCTCGGCGATGACTCGCGAGAGAACCGCTTTATAGAGACCGTGCCGAAATACGGTTATCGCTTCGTCGCAGATGTGAGAGAGGTCGCCGACCACGATGGCGAGCCGGCAGCTCGACAACAGAATGCTCCCAAACTCGCCGCCCCCGCTAAAGGGCATCAGGCCAGAGCCGGGCGGGCTTTAGCGCTGGTCGTAACATTGGCCGCGCTCGTCGTCGCCATCGTCGCCATGGCGCTAATCTTTTCGACGCGCGAAGAGGAGTCTTTGCCGCCGGAGGTGACAACGATCGCCGTGCTGCCGTTCCGCCCCGTAGCCTCGGCCGCGCGCGACGAATACCTTGAGTACGGGATGGCCGAGACTTTGATAACAAAACTGAGCCAGATAAACCGGCTCGTAGTCCGGCCGATGGGGTCTGTAAGAAAGTACGCGGGGTCGGAGCAAGACCCTATGCGGGCCGCGCGAGAGCTGAAGGTCGAGACGGTGCTCGAAGGCTCGCTGCAACAGGCGGACGGTAGGATTCGCGTCACGGCCCGGCTCGTGCGGCTCAAAGACGGGCACGCGCTCTGGGCCGACGAGTTCGACGAGCGCTCGACAGACATCTTCCAGGTGCAGGACACAATATCTCAGAAGATCGCGGAGGCTCTGAGGCTGAAGCTGACGGGCGAGGAGAAGAAGCTGCTGGCGCGGCGCGAGACCGAAAACGCCGAGGCGTATCAGCTATGCCGCAAGGGGCGCTACTTCTGGGACCAGCGCACGGAGGAGGGGTACTACAAGGCTATAGAGCATTTCAAACAGGCGATCGCGCTGGACGGAAATTACGCCGTGGCCTACGCGGGGCTGGCCGACACTTATCATCTTCTCGGAGACTACAGCTACCTTTCGGCGCGCGAAGCTTTCCCGCGCGCGATAGAGGCGGCGGCGAACGCTCTGAAGATCGACCCGGCGCTTGCGGAAGCTCAAACGTCGCTGGCCTACGCCAGTTTTCTTTACGCGTGGGACTGGCCGAAGGCGGAGCGCGAGTTCGAGCGCGCTCTAGAGCTGAGCCCGAGCTACGCGACCGCGCATCAATGGTACGGCGAATACAAAGTGGCGATGGGCCGGTTCGAGGAGGCCAAAGAAGGGATAAAACGTGCGCAGGAGCTCGACCCGACATCGCTGATTCTGAGCTCTGTCGAAGGGTGGATATATTACGTAGCGCGCGATTACGACCGCGCGATCGCCGTCTCCCGCGTCGCCGTAGAGACGGAGGCAAGTTTTTATCCGGCGCACTTCTGGCTCGGGCAGGCATACGAGAAGAAGGGCCTTTACCGCGAAGCTATCGCGTCATACGAAGAAGCGGTTTCGCTATCCGGCGGCAGCCCCGAAGCGTTAGCCTCGCTCGGACATGCATACGCGGCGTCGGGAGAGAGTGCAAAGGCTAAGAAGATATTGGATCAGTTGAGAGCGCTGTCGAAGCTGAGATACATCTCGCCGTACTTCACCGCATTGATTTACGAAGGGCTCGGCGAAAAGGGCCGCGCGATTGAATTCTTACAAAAAGGTCTTGAGGAACGCTCGCGCTCGATGCCATTTCTGAAAGTCGACCCGATGCTCGACAGCCTGCGCGAAGAGCCGCGGTTCACAGAATTGATCAAGCAGGTCGGCCTTCCTTGACACTCAGAAATTGCGGCCCGTAGCATGATTTTTATGGCCGAATCTCCACGTAAGCGACTCTTCCTCATCGACGGGATGTCGCAAATCTATCGCGCCTACTACGCCATCCGCGGGCTGACTAATTCCAGTGGGCTCGCAACGAACGCCGTCTACGGCTTTACGATGATGTTGCGCAGGCTCATCGCGACGGAAAAGCCTGACTACCTCGGCGTTGCCTTAGACTCCCCCGAAAGAACTTTCCGACACGACGCGTTCGAGGCTTACAAGTCTACTCGCGGCGAGATGCCCGACGACCTTGTCGCGCAGCTCCCTTACCTCCAGCGCGTCTGCGACGTGCTGAGAGTTCCAATCACGCGCCAGCCCGGCTTTGAGGCCGACGACATCATAGGCACTTACGCCTGCCAGGCCCCCGCGCTCGGAATCGATGTCGTCATAGTGACCAACGACAAGGACATGTGCCAGCTCGTAAACGACTACGTTAAGATTTTGCGCACCGAGCGATCGGGCGAGCTCCGATGGATGGACGCGCACGCGGTCGAAGAGAAGCTCGGCGTCAAGCCCGATCAAGTAGTCGACCTGTTAGGCTTGTGGGGAGACGCTTCCGACAACATACCCGGAGCGCCGGGCGTGGGCGAGAAGGGCGCAAAGCAGATCATTCAACAGTACGGCTCGATTGAAAATGCCATCGCGCACGCAGACGAGATCCCGCGCAAGACTTACCGCGAGAGCCTGAAAAACAACGTCGACATCATACGCCAGTCGCGAGAGCTCGCCCGCATCAAGTGCGACATGCCGATAGCGCTCGACCTTGAAGCGCTAGTATACGAGGAGCCGGACCGCAGGGCCGCCTACGAGCTCTTTTCCGAGCTTGAGTTTTCGCAGCTCACGCGCGAGTTCGCCGACGCCGCCTCGCACGACGCGGTGGCGACCGTGGCGGCGCGAAAGCCCGGCCGCGCCCGCTACTGGCGCATCACCGCGCGCGGCGAGCTTGAGCGGTTTTTGAATTCGTTGTGGTCGCTGGACCGCTTCGCGATCTCTATCGCCGAGCGCAAGGGCGCGGTTTACGGGCTGGCGATCTCGACCGCGCAGATGAACGCCGTGCTCGTAGATTTCGAGAAGTTTGAAGAGGGCGCGGACCCGCTTCAGATGATAAAAGAGGCGCTCGAAAACGGGCTCATACGAAAGTCGATTCACGACTGGAAAGGCGCGCTCACCTTGCTTGACGCCTACGTCTGCGAGCGCGAGCCTACGCCTGCGGCTACGGCGAAAAAGCGAGGCAAGAAGGGCGACGAAGGCTGCATCCAGGACTTCAAGCCCGCAATACGAATAGAAGGCGTCGAGGACGACACGATGCTTGCCGCCTACCTGCTCGACCCCAACCGAACTAACTACCGGATACTTGAGATCGCGCGCGAGCAGTTGGGGCTTGAGATGGCCGACGCAGTCGAGGGGTTCGATCAGGAGGACGCGCGCGCGCTGCAATCGGCCGACCTGACGTTTCACATCGCCGACGTGCTGCGCGCGAAGATAGAGGCGGCGGACCTTGAGCGGGTCTACACCGAAATAGAGATGCCGCTGGTCGAGATACTCTTCGAGATGGAGCGCATAGGCGTGCGCGTAGACACGGGGGCGCTGGAAAAGGCGGGCCGCCAGATGGAGAAAGAGCTCACACGGCTGACGGCGAAGATATACGAGCTGGCGGGCCAGGAGTTCAACATCAACTCGACGGTCCAGCTCGGCGAGGTCTTCGAGAAGCTCAACTTCGAGGTCGGCCGCAAGACGAAGACCGGGCGCATCTCGACTTCTATAGATGTTCTCGAAGAGCTCGCGGCGAAGTACGAGCTGCCGCGTTTGATCATCGAATACCGCGAGCTTGCCAAGCTCAAGAGCACCTACGTCGACGCGCTCCCGAAGCTGATCAGCCCGCGCACGGGGCGCGTGCACACGACGCTGAATCAGGCGGTCACCGCTACGGGGCGGCTTTCGAGCACGAACCCGAATTTGCAGAACATCCCCATCCGGTCGGAGCTCGGCCGGAGGATTCGCGCGGCGTTCGTCCCCTCGCCCGGCTACCTGCTGATGTCGGCCGACTATTCGCAGATAGAGCTGCGGCTGTTTGCGCACATCACGGGCGACCGCGTGATGACGGAGGCTTTCAACAACGGCGAAGACATCCACGCGCGGACGGCGCGCGCGGTATTCGGCGCGAAGACTAAAGAGGAAGAGGCCGAAAGCCGCAGGCTCGCCAAGGTAGTCAATTTCGCCATCGCTTACGACGTGGGGCCGTTCGGCCTCGCTCAACGGACAGGGCTTTCGCGCGCCGAGGCGAAGAAGGCTATAGAGAATTATTACCAGACCTACGCGGGCGTTCGGCGCTACATGGAAGAGACGCCCGCGAGCGTGCGCGAGACGGGCGTGGTGCGCACGGTCTTCGGGCGCATGCGGCCGATCCCCGACATAAACAACCGCAACCACAACCTGCGCGCGCGGGCCGAGCGCGAGGCCATCAACGCGCCGCTTCAAGGGACCGCGGCCGATCTGGTGAAGATGGCTATGATCCGCGTCTACAACCGTCTGAGGCGTGAGAGGCTCGGCGCGCGTATGATCCTACAGGTGCATGACGAGCTGCTTTTAGAGGTCCCGGAAAACGAGGTCGAGCGGACGCGCGAGATCGTCCGCGCGGAGATGGAGTCTGTTTACGAACTCGCCGTCCCGCTGGTCGTAGACATAGGCGTTGGGCGAAACTGGATGGAAGCAAAGCCTTAGGCGTAAGATGGAAGCTTGGCCGGGCCGATCTCAAGATAACGATAAGGAGAAAGTGTTGATGAAAACCGTATCTTCATTCATAAGTCTAGCCGTCTTGCTTTTAACGATCGCATGCGCGCGCGGAGGCGCGACGGGCGAAACATCGACGGGCGCGGCCGACCCGGCAGCCCCGCAAGACCGGGGGCAGGCGGAGTTGGCCCTGGACGGCGGGAAAGTGTCTGTCGAGTATGGCCGCCCGACGCTTCGCGGGCGGAACATAGAGGCGCTGATACAGCCGGGCGACGAATGGCGTATGGGGTCTAACGCGGCGACTACGCTGACGACCGACACGCCTTTGAAGTTCGGCGACAAGGTTCTGCCCGCGGGCAAGTACATCCTCAAAGCCAAGCTCGTAGAGGCGAAGAAGTGGCATTTGATGATCGAGTCGACGGACCAGACGCCCGTGGCCGAAGTCCCGCTTGAGCTTCAAAAAGTCGATAACTCGATAGAGGCGCTGACGATCAACCTTGAAAAGAAGGATAAGGGCGGGCGGCTGGTTGTCGCCTGGGGCAACCTGAGCCTCTTTACAGATTTTCAGAAATCGGCCTCCGCATAATCAAAGCTGTTTGCCGTAACCTGTAGGGGCAGCCCTTGTGGCTGCCCGGATTGGCCGCAGGCCAATTACGTCATCGCGCTTGCGCGCGATCCGGGCAGCCACAAGGGCTGCCCCTACAGGGTTCACAATAAATACCTGGGTATGATCTACGACAAACCGTTAAACAGGATCATCCGTATCGCGGCGACGCTCGTTGTGGCGGCCGTCACGGCGGCGCTCGCCGCGTGCGGGTCCGGGGACGCTAACGCGCAACGCTACGAGCTGAAGGGCAAAGTCGAGCATGTAGACAAGCGAGGCTCGGCCGTCACGATCGCTCACGAAGAGATCAAAGGTTACATGCCGGCTATGACCATGCCTTTTAAGCTGAAGGACGAATCGATCTACGACGAGCTCGCGCCGGGCGATAAGGTGACGGCCACGCTCGTCATAGCGGGGAACCGTTCTTGGCTCGAAGACGTGATCCGCTCGCGCGCTATCCCGGACGCGGCGGGCGCGCCTCCTACGGCGTCGGCAGGCCCGGCCGAGGGAACGAGCGTGCCCGACTTTACGCTCACGAATCAGGACGGCCGCCCGATACGAATGTCGAAGTATCGCGGGAAGGCAATCTTGCTTACGTTCATCTACACTCGTTGCCCGCTGCCCGACTACTGCCCTTTGATGACCGAGCGATTTGCCGAGTTAGAAAACAGGCTGAAGACCGACGCGGCGCTTTACGGCAGGACGCGCCTTCTGAGCATCACGGTCGATCCCGAATATGACAAGCCCGCGGTCTTGCGCAGCTACGGCCAGGGCGCGGGCGCCGGGTCGTTCGACCACTGGGAGTTTGCCACGGGCAGCGCAGAAGAGGTGAAGAAGGTGGCCACATGGTTCGGGCTCGAATACTGGCCCGACAAAGACCAGATCATCCACTCGTTGCGGACCGCGGTCATCGCGCCCGACAGGAAACTGGCGAAGCTCTACCACGGCAGCGACTGGAAGACCGACGACTTGATGAATGATTTGAGAAGCTTGCCCGCGCCCGAAGCGCCGGCGGTGAAGATCGCCGAGAAGCTGGCTAAGAGCGCGACCGGCATGCACCGCGGCGTCGGGGTCGTAGAATCGATCGATAAGGAGATGGGGCAAGTCCAGATCGATCACGAGGAGATAAAAGATTTCATGCCGGCTATGAACATGCCTTTCCCGGTCAAAGACAAAGCGCTCCTCGACGCCGTGGCGCCGGGCGACAGGGTGGAGTTTCTGCTGCGCGCGGACGAATCGGGCATGGTCGTCGTAGCGATCAAAAAGCGCAAGCCATAGATTCACCGCCCGCCGAGATGTCAGCGTGGGTCCTTTTCATGCTTCTTTGATCACTCGCCTTTCGCCTTGAGGCTCTCGAACAAGTCGCGGTCTTTCGTCCCCGCGTGACAGACTATGCAAGACTCCAGGCCGTCCTTTTCAAGGTCGCCCTTTTCAAAGTCGCTTACGAGCGCGTAGGTAAGCCCTCTATGCGACCACGTCATCACCTTGTAGCCGTCGATCGAATCATTATAAAAGGTTATATCCTTCATTATGATCTCCGCCCCGCCGGACGGAAGGGTGACGGAGTTCGACGTGACGACCAGGCTTATCGGGCGGGACCGCATCTGGTAAGCCACGTATGCCGCGTACTCTTTATTGAACCCCACGAGCCGCGCCCCTTCCAGGCTGTAGACTTTTTCCTGGCCTGACGCCTCCTGATAAGAAGGCAGCTCAAGTCTGAACGAGACTTTGCCCGAGAACCAGCGGGAGATCTGTTCGGGCGAGACCGAGCTTATCTCAAGCGGGAGCTGGCCTCGCACGTAACGCTGGTGCGTCTCTACGGCCATGAGCGCAAATTCTGACGGCCCATTTACGGGCGCGTTTCTGCGCGAGGCGATGAGATAGACCGCCGCAAGTATGAAGACGGCGACGAAAGCGAGCAGCAGCGGGCGGCGGCCGTTGCTGAAATGGAGTGCGTTTGCGCTCGCCTGCCATACGGACCGCTGCACGCGACGTCGCAGTTGAGGCGAAGCCGCGTAAGGCGCGGGCGCGTTTGATAAGGTGCGCTCGACGCGGTCGCGCAGCTCAGGCGGCGCGGCGTAGAGCGGGCGCGCGGCGCGAACTAGCGCGAGAAAACTCCGCTCGTCTTCACACAGCCTTCGGCAGTCGGTGCATGTAGCGACGTGCGCTTCGAACGCACGGAGCTCGTCGCCTTTCAATTCGTCGTCCAGATAGAAAGCTATCTGCGCGCGCGCGTCTTCACATTGCTTCATGCTTTATCGCCTTAAGAGCTTGCGGCCGCGAGCCGACACGCCATTCGGCCAACAACTGCCTCAGCTTCTCTCTAGCTCGCCCGAGACGGCTCATCACGGTCCCGGCCGGGCAGGCCAGTATCTCAGCAATCTCTTGATAGCTGAATCCTTCTATGTCGCGAAGCAGTATGACTTCGCGGTGCAACCGCGGGAGGCTTTCAATGGCGGCGCGGACCTCCTGGCGCTCGATCTTTTCGACGTAAGAGGTGTGCGGGTCTTTCGAGACTCGGTCGAGCCAGAAGGAGCGCTCTTGTGTGTCGCCGTCGAGCTCTACGAACCGCGGGCCGCTGCGCGCGTGGCGGAGCTGGTTGAGCCACACGTTGCGCATTATGGCGAACATCCAGTTCTTGAGGTTGCTGTCGGGCATCAACTGACCGAAGGCCCGGACCGCGCGCAGGTATGTCTCCTGCACAAGGTCTTCGGCCTCCGACCGGTTGCGGACGAGCGTCATCGCAAACCCGTAGAGCGCGTCTAAGTGCTCCAGGGCCGCGGCCGCGAAGGCTGCGCCGTTTTTGTCCAGTTCCGTCATCTTTACCTAAAGTCGGCGGGCGGGCTCGCCCGACCGGAATGAGAATAACACATTTTCGCCTTGGTTATTCCCTCGACGGCCGCCTTTTTTCGAGAAGGAATAAAAGCGCGCCTCACGTGTTATTACCGTTGCGGCCGGAAGACAGAAGTGTAACAAAGATCGCGCTCTATACAGAGGCGCAAAACGGCAATCAATCAGCTTCAAGCATGGCTATACGGGTCACAGCTTCGTAGCCGCCAGGCCGATAAAATGGAGGATTCGCATGAGACGTTTCAAGCTAACGCTGTTAGCCTGCTTTGCGGCCGCGCTGCTGTTTTCGGTGTCGGCCCAAAACCCTCAGAGGGAGAAGGATAAAAAGCCCGACACGAGCTTTTCGCCCGTAGTGCCCAAAGAGCCGTTCGCCGTCGTGATGGCGCGCATGAAGGCGGCCAAAGCCGATGTCATGCGGCGGCAGACGCAGTTGCTCAACGAGCGGTATGACCTTTCGAAGCGAGTCTCGAATGAAGTGAAGATGACGCGCGGCAAGCCCATACCCGTGGGGCCTACGGCGAAGCTAGCCGCAGGGACTATGTGGGAGCGTTTGGCCGAGATGTCGCCTGACGAGATCCGAGAGAAGGGGCTTTTCCCGAAAGGGTATCTACCGCTCCCGCACCCTAACCACCCGGAAGGCGGGATGACGTTTCCGGAGATGATGATCAACGAGCTTGCGAGGATGGGCGAAGGCCGGCGTCTTGAGCGGTTCGACTTAGAGTTCGACCTGCCGGAGCATTTCCTGCCGGAGTTCCCGCCCGCTATATTTCTTACGACGCGCCCTGACCTGGGCGACGTGTCGCAAGGCAAGGTCGTAACGCTCGATAACCTCTACGAGCTGTTCGACGGCATACTCAACCCGAAACAGCTCGAAGGCTTCCGGCTGTTAGTCACGCAGTTCCCGCAGCAACAGTTCAACGTGACCGAAGACCGCAGGACCGAAAAGCCGAGCCGTGGCGTCACCTGCTTCGACTGCCACGTCAACGGCCACACAAACGGCACGATCCACCTGGTCGGCGACATACGACCTCAAGAAAACCGCCGCCGCATCGAGACGCCCAGTCTGCGCGGCGTCAACATACAGCGGTTGTTCGGGTCACAGCGGGCGCTCAAGACCGTCGAAGACTTCACGGAGTTCGAACAGCGCGCGGCCTACTTTGACGGCGACCCCGTGATCGCGATGAAGAAGGGCGTAAACATCCTGGACCGCGGCAGCCAGGTCCACGACATGGCCGAGTTGCAGGAGATTCTGGACTTCCCGCCCGCGCCGAAGCTGAACGTATTCGGCCGTCTCGACCCGGCGAGAGCGACCGAAAGCGAGCGGAGGGGCGAGGCGCTCTTTTTCGGCAAGGCGAATTGCGCGGCGTGTCACACGCCGCCCTACTACACGGACGGGCTTATGCACGACCTGAAAGTCGAGCGGTTCTACAAGCCACAGATGATAAACGGCCTGCTCGCGACCCGTCAGGGGCCTATCAAGACCTTCCAGCTCCGCGGCATAAAAGAGTCGCCGCCATACCTTCACGACGGCCGGCTGCTCACGCTTGAAGACACCGTAGAGTTCTTCAACCTGGTCTTGGGCGCCAGGCTCACCCAGCAGGAGAAGACAGACCTGGTGGCTTTCCTACGCGCTTTATAGCAAGCGTTGGCCTAATCAATAGGCAACCTACTTGAACGGGGCCGGGAGAGTTCAACCTTCCGGTCCCGTATTTGTGTCTAGTCTTGCCTCTTTTTCTACGCGGCGCTTTTTCAAAGCCTCTCGCGCCGACTCACGCAACCTCCGACGCCGCAGGCGGTCCCAGGCTAGAAACAGACTCTCTCGCTGGCCGTCCGTCAGCCCCACCGCGCCAAGCACCAGGCGGTCCTGGCGGGGAAGCAAGCTCTCGGGCGGCTCCCCTGCGCGAACGGCGCGGTCGAGCTTTTCAAGCAGCGCTCGCCCCGAGGCCGGCTGGGGAACCAGCAGCCGCTCGATCTCGGAAGGGACGAGCTCAAGCACACCACCGCCGTAGTGACGCCCTTCAAGCTCTGCCGTCAACGCCGTGAGACTGTTCACAAACGAGCAGACTAGGCGGGCCGGATCGACGACCGCCGTGGGGCGTATACGGTAAGCCGTGTCTGTGGTGAGCGCGCCCAGGCGGTTGAGAATAAGGCGCGGGTAGAAGTGGCAGCGTTTGAGCATCGCTACGGGCGCGCTCGACACGGAAGGGACGTTGTACCAGGGCTCGCGTATGCGGCACTTGTATCGGCGGTGCAGCCCTTCGGCCTCGCCGAGGTCTATGTAGCGGCGGACTCTGTCGGGCAAGTTGGAAGCCGCGGTCTGTTTGAACCAGAGGAAGTTGGTGGCGAGCCCTTCTTTGCGGTTTTCGTCATGAGATCGCCCGTCGTATATGACGCCGCGCGCGTGGCTGCTGCGGCCGAACATCGGGCGGGCCCAGGGCTCAAGCCCGTACGCGGAGACGGTCTCATCCGGCACGAGGAAGAACTTGTTGGCCCCTGTCACTATGCCTACGTCGACAGCGGCGATCTGACCGAACTCAAAGACAGCCGGGTGGCTGGCTATCTCGTCGAGCAGCGACCTTTCCGGCTCAGTGAGCAGCGCCCGCGTCCACTTCCCTTTCAACTGCTCGGCGTTTGTGAGCCGCGCCTGTTCGAACAGCGACTCCGGGTCTTCATTCAGAAACGCCCTGCTTGTTACTGTAGTCATGGCTACGGCCGGCAGAGCGCGAGCGCGCGCCGGCCTCTTTTCGGCGAGGAGCAGGACGACCCCTTGCAGCGCGTCGCTGAATAAGAGGTCTTGCGTATCTATGATGAGAGCGCGCGAGCAATTGGTTGAGATGAATTGTCGCAGCGGCTGTGCGTAGATGACGTGTAAGATCTCTGCGGGGACGACCATGGCGAGCCTCCCGCCGGGGTTGAGGCAATCAATGGCCAGGAGCGCAAACGGGACCCACAGGTTGGTGTGGCCTGTAAAGGGGAGGGCCAGACGGTCGAATATCTTTCGCATACGCCGCTGCTCTACATCGCTGAGGTACTGATAGCGAATGAAAGGCGGGTTGCCAACGACGGCGTCGAACCGCTCGGGTGAGCTTTCATTCGAGACGCTCCACTCAAGGAAGTTTTCCGCGAGGACCTCTATTCGACGAGCCGCGATGTTGCGGGCGCGCAGCCTTGCCTTAGCCGCCTCTTCCGGATCGATTTCGAAGGCGACGAGTTCGCGCAAGAAGGCGGGACGGGATTGAGCGATAGCAGCGATAAAGGCGCCGTCGCCGCAACTCGGTTCGAGCAATCTTTTGGGGCGAGGTTGAAGCGCCCAGCGCGCGAGGAAGTGAGCTATATCGAGATCGGTATAGTAGCCTCCCCTGAGTTTTGTGGAGGACTCATGCTGGATGAAATTCATGAGATAGTCTTAGCGGAAAAGAGTTGTCCAGGCAACCAAGCGAGCCGTTTTGAAAGCAAACTTGACATTAAGAAAAACGGGTATGTAAGATTGACTTTTGCCGGTAAGGGTATTAAGTCGGCATGTATTGAAGCTTCACGTTTGGAGGCATCAAGCTGAGGGAAGGCCCCTTAGCTCAACGGTAGAGCAGAGGACTCATAATCCTTTGGTTGTAGGTTCGAATCCTGCAGGGGCCACCAATCCTTCCAATAATTTACAGCTACCCCTAACCATTGGCGATCCTCCTTTGTGGCAATCTTGTGGCAATGTCTATCGGCACCTTTTCCAGAGCCTCAACAGCCCTTCTCCTGCCTTCGTCAGTTGCGTGGGCATACCTTTCAGTCATTGTTATTGATTTGTGGCCCATCACGTCTCGAATAGCCGGCAAAGGAACTCCCGCATCTGCGGCCCTTGTCCCAAAGGTGTGCCTCAGGTCGTGGAACCGCAGATTAGAGATCCCAGCCAGCTTGCAGGCTGTGTTCCAGGCTGTTTTGATTGTTGTGTAAGGCTTGCCAGTTTTCGGATTCATAAAGAGGAACTGCTTCTTGTTTTGCTCTGCCTTGGAGACAAGGTCTTTTAGCAGATTCCGAGAAGTAGAGTTTAGCGGCACTTCTCTATCCTCGTCGGTTTTAGTCTTCTTTATGTAGATCACATCCCTATAGAAATCGATGTGCTCGACCGTGAGGCTCAAGACTTCGCTTGCCCTCAAGCCCGTATGAATCACCAGCACAACTATCTCTCTGAGGTGTGAGCGGTCCCCGGTAAGAACATTCATAAGGCGCTGTTCTTCATCCGGCAGCAAGTATCTGGTCCTTGCTTGTTCGCCTTTGATGATCCCTACTTTCTGGCAAGGGTTCTCTGAAACTTCGTTGTTTGCGATTGCGAGCTTAAATATCCGTGAGAGTAATCTAAGCTCGCGGTTTACCGCCCCGACAGATCTTGGCTTCTCTTTCTTCTTGGAGACGACCGGAGTGTTTCGCCTCTTGATCTTGTACTTCTCGATTAAAAAAGGAGTGATCTCACCCATCCTCTTTTTGCCGAAGACTTCAATCAGCGGCTTTAGCCTGTACAGGTCACTTTTCCAAGAACGCTTGTTTGCCTTTGTCCAGGGGACATAACTGTTTTGGACAAATTCGGAAAAGAAAATTTCGCCAGAGGCTTTTCCGTATTTGCCCTCGTAGATTTGATTCTTAATTCTTGATTCGGCTCTCTCAGCCTGTGCTTTGTTCTGGGCTTCCGGTATCACGCCTCTATACCGCGCGCGGCGGATCATAAAAGCGTAATACCATCGGTTTCCTCGCTTGTGAACCATCATTCTTACCTTTCCCAGATTACAGCCACTCGGTGCAATTTTACATGAACTTTATGCGGCGCATCCACAATTATTCTTCCGAATCTTTGGAGGTCCATTCCAATATCTCCTCAAGCAGAAAGATGGTCCTGCGACCGGCTTTGTGGTATGGAATGACGCCTTGAGAAACCCAATCATAGACCGAGCGAGGCGAAACCCTTAGAAGCTCGGCTACCTCTTCGACAGTTAGAAACTGCGGTAAAACTCCTTGACTGCTCATGGTTCAATCCTTCAAATTCTCAACTTCACTCATCCTTCTTTATGCCCTCTGCCTCTACCCTAAAAGCTACCTATATAATGCGGCTACTGATTCGCATCTAAACTTGTATATTCAGGATAGTTGTATGCTCTCTCCCTCTCCTCACGTAAGGAGCCCCTGCGGGGAGAGGTTGCCGGGAGATTTACCAGTGCCTCCTTCGGTATAGCAGCTCCAGCTCCAGTAATTTCCTTCTCTATTACCTCAATTTGATCGGCTCGCCTGATCGGAATAAAGAAATCATACGGATCAAGAAAGATTTTCTCAGCTTCCCATCCGATTGGGGATAGCTGCTCAATTGTCGCAAAGTAGAACAGGTGATGCGGCGGCTGATATCGAATCGTCTGTCTCATCAGGCTGATGATTCTTTTGATGCTTTCGGTGAACGTAAGGACTTTGAAGTCTTCCAGCCTTTCATGGTTTTGCGCAAAGAGGGATGCGTAGCCTTTGATTTTGGTTCTGCCAAAAAAGGCAGCGTGCTCTGTACCGCTATCATACTCGATTGCTAAGTCCACCTCGCGAACTATGCCTTCCTTCGTAATCCTGATTCTGGCTATCGCATCAGGCACGATCTTATAGCTTCTTAATAGTTGAATGAGGACATCCGAGCCAGTGTGGGTGCCTTGATAGTACGAGTACAATTCCCGTTCGCTGAAAAAGAACAAGAGTTCGGCGTTAGGACTTCCGCTCAACTGCTCAAAGTAGAATCTCAGGTCATTAATTGCTGTAAAGTGCCTGACCTTTCGGGGTAACTGATTTGGAATCGTAATGTCTTGTTCATCAAGCCCTGAATGTTCAATAAGGGCGAGCTTTCCTTGTCCGGCCAGACGATACAGTGCCTGCTGGGTAGAGCCAACTCTTGCTATCGCTATGTATTTAGCGGCGGAGAGCTTCCGCAGCCGCTTGGAGACTGCGTTAAGGCTCCTGCCTGGGAAGAAGTAGTTGCAAATCTGCAGCGTGGTCAGCCAGCCTGCCGCGTTGAGCTTGCGGAAGATTCTCAGATCCCGCTCGCTTATTTTGGGTATCTCTTGCTTTATACGTTGCCTGCTCATTTTGCCTTTCTAGTTCAAGTCAACTGAGTGGTAATACCGCAGTGGAAGCACCGGGCAACTCTCGGCACCCGGTGGCATATCGGGCAAGGCCGCATCAGGTGGCCCTCGTAAGTGAATCCGCACTCGCACCGCCACATGCCAACCAGCATCACGGGACGTTTGCAGCCGCTGCAGACAATCGAAGTTGCGACCGCGCGTCTGAGTGTGCGGAAATATTTGAAGGTTCGCACCATTGCCCAGATAGCCAGTAGCGGAGATGCGAGGATGTAGGCCATAGCGATGAGGAGCCACTTGCTATAGCTCTTACTCTTACTATGACTGCTTTTTTGCATACTCGTCCTCTAGAAGCTTAACCAGCCTTCGACCTTCCTTTGTTCTCACCTTTGCTCCAGGGCCAGATGCGCGATTAGCTTTGGCACTAGGCCAAAGCAATTCCTTCAAGCGTTTCTCGCGCCGGTCAGCTTCTTCCAAGATTTCTTCTTTCGTCATTGCCAGGCCAAGCCTCTCTGAGGCTACGAAGCGCTCGAATTCTTCCTTACTACAGCCGGCGATTTCAGGCGGGAGCGGAACCTGCGGCGTCGTTATCTTCACCGCCGTATTCAATTGAGCCTTCAGCCACAGGTAAGCTGTACGGTCGGAGAGCTTTGTGATCTCCTTGAGCCGCACTTTCATTTCCTCGCTTTCGGTGAGGTAGTGAACTGGCTCAAAAGGATTGTGCTTTGCCTTTGTAACCGTTCCGGTTAAAGGAATGCTTGGAGCAAGTATCTCAGCATCGCGCAGGGTCGAGCGCAGCATCACGATCCACCGGACGTTTGCCAGGATCGAATTGAGGATATCCTGATTTCTAACGGCTGAGGTGAGTGATTGGGTCAAGAGCACAAAAAAGGAACCGAACGAGCGGGCCATGGTCAAGAGGTCGGCCATGTGCTCACGGTTCACCGCCGTCTTATACAGATTCTGGGCTTCATCGAGAAACCAAATAAAGTTCTGTCCTGGATTTGACCTCCGAAACACGCTCTGCTTGATGTCGGAAAGGATCAGACTTTGGAGCAGTTCGCTTACTCCCCGCGTAATTGTCGGGCCAGCAGTATTGATTAGGATAATAGAACTTTGATCTTGCAGGATCGCAAAATCTGGAGCAGAAGAAGCCGAAAGACTAAGCCGCACTCCTTCTGAAACTAGGAGCGAATCTATGCGTTGCCTTAAGGCAAGGAGCGTAGATTTGCTTTCATCATCAAAGCGGTGAAGGAAATACTCTCTTATCTGTACGTTCTGCGTTTTTTCAACAAGCGACGTAAGCAGCAGAGGATCAGCGCACAGCTTTTCAAATGAAGGCAAGGGCAAATCAAACTCTGCCATCAAAAGGAAGAAGTATTTGAGAATCATCTTCATTCTCACAGACATATCCGAAAGCCCGGAGAACTGTTCGCTGATCGTATCGATGCGGTTTGCCACCATAGCCTCATCAGGCAAATGGTTCTGACGGGCAAGAATGTTGTAGGGCGTGACCAAATCCGCATTCGAGAAGTCAACAATGACAATTCTCTTTTTGAGGCTTTCGCGCTCTCCGGGGCTTAACCGGTAGAGATGCGCGTAAAGATACCGGATGGCTCTTTCGAACAGCTCTCCTTTAGCATCAAGGCAGGCCCAGGAGACAGGGCTTGATGAAGGGTGGCTTAAGAGTTGAGTCATGACGGACAGCGCAAAATAGCTCTTACCAGCTCCGCTTGCCCCGACTGTGAGTCCGTGAGCCGTGATCTTTTCAACGGGCAGTTCGACTATCTGTTCGCCTGATGCCCTGCCGAACAGAATTTTTGTGCTTGCTTCTTTATTCAAATTCGCCAACTCTTTTGTCAGTTCTTTTTGCTTGCGGCATGAAGCGTCGGTTAGGCTCTTTATCGCGCCTTCGGTTTCGCGCTTGAGTCTCCTCTTAAAGAGTTTTTGGGCGAGCTTAATTCCCTTCATAGCTTACCCTTCATCATGTCCATCAGCCGGAAAGACCGGCTGCCTTTCATTAGTGTGAAGCTGCTTTCTGCCCTCGCTTTCTTTATGTGTAAGCCGGGCGCGAACGTATAGGAAAGAGGCTGCCATCAGGACCAGCAAGATCAACGCTCCAGTGGTGCTGCCAAAGATTGAGCCAAGAAAACCCCAGCCCTGACCCAACAGAGCTTTGATGGCGCAACAGATAAGGATCGGTCCGATCAGCAGCCCGATAAGCGAAGACAAGAAGTGCTCGGGGAGCCTCCCTTTAAACAGGAGACTAAATGCACCAAGCAGGATCAATAGAAAAGCTATCAGGCCCACCAAAGCAGAGATATCTATCCCAAAGGCAAGCAGAAGCCCTAAGAAGATTACGAAGGCTACTTTGTACATACCATCCCTCAAAACTTTCCTTACAGGCCGATCTCTATGCGACTGCTCAGCTTGCACTCCTCTCTCTTATGCAATGTGGCTCAAACGTAACGCGGTCAGGGTTTGAAAACAGGCTCTTCCAAACCGATTGCAGATATTCGATCCGCTGCAGATTACGAGGCCTTGTGAGCTGATACACTTTGCGGTCGGCGCCTACGCTTATGCTGGCGGTTTCTGCGATGCCAGTTATTACTATCTTTATCCCTTCATTATTGACAGGACTGGCAAGCGCCTGCTTGTTGCCAGATGTAGACTTAAGTGCGGCACTAAGCTGCGGATCACCAGTTTCCTCAAGGTCTGTTTGCACGTACACACTGCATTCAGACTCTGGGCCGCAGCCACGGCTGCGTAAGTGCTCTATGCCGCGCTTGACCGCGATAAGAATGGGCGACACTTTTGTCTGCGGCATGTTTTCACAGGCCGTCTTAATGTCATCTAGTAGCTTCTCTTTTTGTTGAACCGAAGCCCCGCGGCCTTCTAATACTTGCCGGGTAGAAGGAACCTCAACGCTTGCGACCAACTTCGGCTCTCCCGCAGTAGTCGCATCTCCGGTCACGGTAACGGTGACGGTTGATCCAGCACCATTCTGAGGGTCTGAAAATGCTCGCCCGCTTAAAGCTTGGGTACAGTCGCAGCCCGAAGGGACCGAGTCTGAGCGGTCGCGTATGATTACGCTATGGGCGGCCTTGGATTTACCGGCTACCGAATAGCGCCAGAATCCTACGCCGATAACTGCTGCACTACATATTAAGAGAAGAATGATTATCTTTAAGTTCTTGCTCATAGTTGCTTTCCTCCAGCACCGAGTATGCGGCCTCGGTTTTCAGCAATCCCTTGGAAATATCCGTCGCAAGCAGCCTTAAGGGCGCTCGCCTGAATCTCATCGATGTGAAAGAAGCGCAATGCCCGCTCTTCGACATAATTAATGTGGGCAGTGATCGCATCGTTGAGTTCTTTGAGGCGGTCCTTGCATCGTTCAAGATGCGTCCTGGCAGCTTGCAGTTTGGCGCTGGTTTGGTCGGAAGCGGCTTTGTCCGTAGCCCACGCCTGATAGCGAGCCCGGCGGCTCATTGCCACGCCTTCAAGGCCTAAGACTATGCCAAGCTCTAGAGCTGTCATCGCTAAGGCGAAGATATAGTCGCCAAGGCAGGAAGCTTCCTTTATCCGCAAAGCGCCGAGGGCGAGGCTGAGCAGGATGCCTGCACCCAAGCCCGTCCAGTTGGTAGCAGTGCGCCGACCACTTGTGTCGACATCGCCTAGGATCATCAGCGCGATCAATAGCCCCAAAAACAGCCCGCACAGTAGAGACAGCAGCCAGGAGAGAAAATCATCTGCCATTAGAAACACGAAGTCGTGTAAGGTGGGAGCCACGGTTATCATAGTCGCCACCACTGCCGCAGCCGGAAGAAGCAATGATTGCTCTGGCGGCGCGCTGGGTGCGGGCGATTGCGCAGCCTCCTCTTCTCGGTCTTTTAAAGCAGCGGTAGCGTATTTGACCGCTTGTTCTGCTTCCCCGCGATCCTTCAAATTCTTTTTATATTCATTGTCGAGCAGTTGGTCGTGAGCGTGTTGTGCTGGGTCGTAGACGTTGCGGTGAGCGTCGCGGGCCATCGCGCTTGCGTGGTTTTCGAGCGTCCTCACATCTTCATCACTTGGCTCTAGCGCACCGCTCTCAATCGCTCGCTTCCTGCCGTGTTCAAATAGGTCTTTCTGCATTTTAAGGATGACTGACGATTCATCCGCCCGACTCCGCTTCAAGTCAGTCTTTTGCGAATCTGACTGATCCGGCAGGAGAGAAGCTCCATCTTGTGGTTGAGATGGCACCGTGCCATGGTTGCCACCTGGGCTCAGTGTTTTTGTTAAGACATCGAACCTACTTTGCCTTTCCATTCTAGACCTCCATAAGTCTCATTCGTTGAACTCTCTCTTGCGGCATTGTGGTAACTCTCAGAGTGTCGTGACGTGGCCTCTTAAACCAGATGTCGCTTTTTACGCACTCTGCCGCGGACGATCCAATGGTATTTAGGAAGGATTGACCTTGGCAATATGTCTGTTATATACAGTTTATACACTTAGGAGAGAAGTAACACTAAATGAAGCTCTTAGTTCTACTAGAAAAGCGCGACATTGTGATAACGCCTAATCACTCCCTTTTCCCACGCAGGCATGCCATGCGCTTTGAGTGGCTAGCTTTACTTGCCTATACCCGGAACACCCAAGGCCCTGACGGAGGATGGGTCAGTATAGAAGAGATTCAAAAGCTCCCGCTGTGGAGAGGGAAGCCAAAAGAGCACATAGGGACTAACGTCGGCCGGTACATCCAGCAGATGGAAAAGGGTCGCATTAAGCTTGTTGAAGTACAGACACTCTGGCGTGGTCCTTATCGCCTTCAGCTGCTGCCCTGGGAAGTTTCCTTTGACATCCCTATCAAAAAAGCCGGTGAGCGCTTAGGTCAGGTGATCTCAGTAAGCCCGAGCCGTCAGCCACTTCTTCTTTTTACCGAAAAGTATTCCAGGGCTATGTCGCTTTTTCTGGAAGGCCGTTTATTGCCTGATCCAACAAAAAGGAAGCGGCAACAGGAGAATGCGCTAGATAAACTATGCGCCCTCGCTGAAGACGGTAGTTTAGATGCCCGGCTACGATTGATGGCTAACCTTGCTGCGGTGCGGGTCTTGGATAGCCTGGGGCGGTTCAGAGCTGCTGCGATGACGCTTGATGAGTGTCAAAAGCTGATAAAAAGGGTCCGTGATCCAGTTGTGACTGCAAAATACTTTCTAGCGAATGCTTGGCGTTATTATCGGGCTCGCGATTACGCTGTTTTCGAGCAGAACCTAGCTAAGGCCAAAGAAGTTTCAACCAAAAGTATTGATTCAACCTTAGCCGGCGCGAGTGTAAACTCGGAAGGATTGTACTTGGCTGAAAGGCGTAGGTATGAGGAGGCGATCCCACTATTGGTACAAGGACTAGATGCACGTCTTCCAATCGATAACTTTGATGCGATTCAAGCCTCATGCTTCAATATTGGTAATACATTTCAAAGGATGGGAGAGGGGTTCTATGGGGAGGCCGAAGCCTGGCTCAAGCTCTGTGTCAACATCTGCAAATGGATGCATCTAGGGCGGTATGAGAGCCTCGCCGAAGTTGTATTGGCGAAGATAGCTCTTGAGTCAGGAAGGACGCGAAGTTTCTTAAAGTGGATTAGGGAGGCTGAACATCTGGCTGAGCAAGCCCGGAATCCGACAGACATACTATGGTGTCATATATTGTGGGCGTTTTATGCTCAGCAGCAGAAGAGGCCAGAGGATGCTATTGAGCACCTCATAAAAGCCAGGAGTATATATAAAGGGAAGCAGGATTATGATTGGATGGTTTTGGATAAGTATGTTCATCGAAAATTCCCAGATTTATGGGAAGATGTTATTAACGGAAAGTAATTGGATGTGGAGCTAGATATAAATAGGGCTAAGATCTCTCTTGACACTCATCGTGACCGAGCTGCGCGAGGAGGTTTCAGAGCTTGTTTCAATATCTCCGTGGACTGCATCAGGCTTGCACGCTTGTTGCTTTAACTCTCTAGCAATGGTTGTTATGAAGAATACAAGCTACTCTAGCAATTCAGAAAAACATAGGGGCAATGCCTTTGTCGCCTTAACAGTATAACTGTTTTGTTACATTAGCATAGTACATAGAAGCGGTTTTATTGAGGTTTGACTATTCGTAAAGCAGGGAATTCTAAACTGTAATAGTACATTGGAAGAATCTGGAGCGTTAATATAACCACTCTCGGGCGAGAGAGGTTTTCTACTGGTTATGAAAGTAAGAGCAGGATCGGCTTGTTAACAAGCCGATCCCTGAAGTTTGGACATTTCGAGCGATTGAAAGAAGGATAAAAAAATATAAGCTACCTCTTAGTAGAAAATCCTTATGAGAAGGAGAGGTAGCCTATGCTGTCTGCGATTGTAGCAATACTGCTCGCCTGGGAGAAAGTCTT
>DATFGQ010000059.1:0-26505 GCA_035249305.1 Blastocatellia bacterium
CGGGCAACCGGTCTTTCAAGATCTTGTTCATCGCCAGCGTGACGCAATCCGTAGGCGTGCCGTCGATAGCGAAGTGCTCCTCATCGATCTTTTCAATTCTTAATGGGCGCGTCAGCGTCAGCGAGTGAGACGCCGCGCTCATCTCGTGGGCGGGGGCGACGACGGTCACGTCGCCGATCGAGCGGAGGGCTTCGGCAAGAGCTATGATGCCCGCGGAATGGATTCCGTCGTCGTTTGTTACCAGAATTCTCGGCATAAAAAAGAAGGCCCGGAAGAAAGAACAAACAACCGAGGCCCACCACCAAAAGCTATTTCTTATTAGTGAAGAGAAAGAATTTAATCGGGACGACTGGATTTGAACCAGCGACCTCTTCCACCCCAAGGAAGCGCGCTACCAGGCTGCGCCACGTCCCGTTCTGCTAAGCAACAGCGAGCTGTTTTGCTCAACTTTCGATGCTAGCATTCGAGTTCAGCAATGTCAATAAATCCTCAAGATCGCGCTTTATGATCCGAAGCGCGCGGCGGGCCTGTGGTGTAATTGTCTGCTCCGACACCGTCTCGACAGGCTCGGGTGGTGGGGCTTCGTCGGCCTCTTCAGGCAGTGAAGGAAGGTCTGTCTGTGTCGCGTCAACGGCCGCGCTCTTGGCCCGCGAAGAGCTCCCTCGCATCTCGTCCATCAGCTTCTTTTTCGCGCCCGCGATGGTGAACTTCTCTTCGTACAGGAGGTCGCGTATGCGCAAGACCATCTCGACATCCTTGCGGCGGTAGACGCGCTGGCCCGCGCGGTTCTTCTGCGGCGCGAGCATGGGGAATTCCGTCTCCCAGTACCTGAGCACATGCGGCTGCACTTTTATCAGCTCGCAGACTTCTCCTATCCTGAAGAAGAGTTTCTCTGGGATTCTTGAGGGGACTTCCATCATACAAACGCGCGCCCTTCGAGCAGGCCATCACACAGAGCGGATCGAGCGGGAAGGACGGAAGACCAGAGCACGACGCCCCGATAACAGAATCTCCTCGCCGGTCCTCGGGTTGCGGCCCCGCCGCGGTTTTCTAGTCACTACCTCAAGCGTGCCGAACCCGACGATGTGGACCTCTTCGCCCTGTAGGAGCCTCTCTTTTATCAGGTCAAATAACAGGTCTACCAGACGCAAAGCTTCTCGGTTTGTCAGGCTGCCATGACTCTCATAAACGATGCGAGCGAGATCGGCCTTGGTCATTGCGTGATAGCCCCATGCCCCAGGTCCGAAGCGCGTGGCCTGACATCCACGGCATACCTCGCAGCTTCTCCAGGCGTTTTTCGCCTGCCTTATGTTATGCATTTAATAAAGGCGTGTCAATGGATTTGATCGCAAAAATGCCACAATGACAGCGGTTTAGGCACGGATTGTGAAACCAATCTGTCAACCAATCTTAGAGGCCGCTCGCGGCTGTTGACTCTTCGAGCGCGGGGCTAGGCAGGATGTATTCAAACTTTACCGAGACGCGAAAGATCTCTCGAAACCAGCGGGCCTTGCGGTCCGCGGACCATAACTCCAGGTCGCTCTCCGAATCGCTCTCGATCTGCATGGTCGCCGTCGTGCCGTTGACTTCGCACCGCACGTCGCGGACCAACTGCTGGTGCGAGCGGTCGAGCCCGTCGGCCATCTGCAATATCGCCGCCAGCTTCAGCACCGTGGGGCGGTGGCTGCGCTCCACGCTCAGAAAGTCCTCGTGCTCGCGACGCATGCGCAGGTCGATGCCCCGCTTAGGCATAGAGCCTCTGTGATACCTGACGACGGCGGCCATGATCGCGATCTCGTTGCCGGTGAAGCCGGGCATCTCGGAGTTCTTTATCAAGTAGAGGCTGTGGCGATGATGGTTGTTGTGCGCTATGTGATAGCCTATGTCGTGAAGCAGCGAGGCGTATTCGAGCAGGTGGCGCTCCTGATCGCCCATCCCGTGTAGGTCCTGTGTGTCGTCGAAGATTCTGGTCGCGAGCCTCGCTACGTGGTGAGAG
Source organism: Blastocatellia bacterium (assembly GCA_035249305.1). Classification (GTDB taxonomy): domain Bacteria; phylum Acidobacteriota; class Blastocatellia; order UBA7656; family UBA7656; genus DASUNP01. Next base: position 1,997 of record DATFGQ010000059.1, read on the forward strand.
TGCGGCGCGTCGTAATCGTAACGTCGCGCGACCGAAAGCACAGACCGCATTCGGATGTCGACAGGCCCGCTCGCGTCGGGCGATGGAGCAGAATTGATTGCAGCCTCCGCGGCTTGCGACTCCGGCGCGTGCTTGCGCAAATAGTTGAGGATGACGCCCTCTCTCAACGACCAGTCGCAGCTTGTGATCTCTTTCGCGCCAAGCGCCGAGAGTATCGTCTCCAAGAGCAAACCACCGGCGATGACTATGTCCGCGCGGTCTTTTTCAAGGCCGGGGACTCGGCCGCGCTCGCGCACGGTCATGCCCGACAGCCGCCTGTTCATCCGCTTGATCTGAGAGAGCGTGACGGTCTGGCTGAAAGGCTCGTAATCCGAATGATCCTCCATGTGCGCCGCGGCTTCGGCCTGCACGATAGCGCTGACCATGTTTGTGATCGTCCCCGAAGTCCCTATCACGAAGTCGAAGCCCAGCCGCCTGATCTCCCACACGACGCGCGTCAGGTCCGCTCGTATCGTCGCGGCCAATCGTTCGCGCTCCTCGTGAGAGATGGGGTCGGTCGTTATGAACTTCTCCGTTAGTCGGACGGCGCCCAATCGCATCGACAGCAAGAGCTCAGGCCCCGCGCCGCTCGTGACGATGAATTCAGTCGAGCCGCCGCCTATGTCTATGATGAGCGCGCGTCGGCCGTTAAAGTCTGTCACCTCCGATACTGCGAGCGCGATGAGGCGGGCCTCTTCGACTCCGGGCAGCAGTTGAACGTTAAGGCCGACTTCCTTGCGCACGGTCTCTATAAACTCGTCAGCGTTGTGAGACTCGCGCACGGCGGCCGTCGCCGTAGCTATGATCAGATCGACTTTGTTCGCTTCGGCCATCCGCTTGAAACGGCGCAGCGTCGTGACCGCGCGCTCTATGGTCTGCTTCGACAGCTTGTGCGCGCGCAGCGTGCCCGACCCCAAGCGCACCATCTCCTTTTCGCGGTCGACGATCTCCAGGTGTTGCCCCGGCTCGGCGCGCACGATGACGAGGTGGATCGAGTTCGAGCCTATGTCTATAGCAGCCAGCTTCATAATTACTCCGCGGAAATAAAAAGTATAACTACACTCAAAGCGGTTTCAAAATTCTTATTCATCGTCGAGGTGGAACAGGTCGTGAACCAGCTTGACGGCGCGCTCCGCGTCGGCGTCGCTTATCGCGCAACTGATTCTTATGTCGGAAGTTGAAATCATCTTGATGTTGATTTGAGCGCTGCCGAGCGCCGAAAACATTTGCGCAGCTATGTCGGGCTGGTCCATCAAACCCGCCCCGACGATGCTCAGCTTCGCAACGTCCCTGTCGGCGATAATGCCCTGCGCGCCGATACGGGCTGCGACCGCTTCGAGCGCACCGCGCGCGGTGTCGAGGTCGCTCCTTTTGACCGTGAACGTGATGTCGTTGACCGAGCCATCTTGATGAAAAGCCTGAATGATCATATCGACGCTGACGCGGTGTTGGGCGAGCGCGCCGAAGATGTCTCCGGCGACGCCCGGCCGGTCGGGGACCTTCAGAATTGCGAGCCGCGCCTGATCTCTGTCAATGGTGACGCCGCCGACGGGACGATAAATCTCCATCTCCTCCGCTCCTAATAGAAGGGTGCCCTCGTGCTCGGGGTTAAAAGTATTCCTGACCCTGACTCTCAAATGATGCTTGCGAGCGAGCTCGACGGCGCGGGGGTGGAGCACCTGCGCGCCGACGCGCGCCATCTCTAGCATCTCTTCGTAAGAGATCTCTTTGACGAGCCTCGCGGTCGAAACCAAGTTCGGGTCCGCGGTGTAGACGCCGTTGACATCCGTATAAATGTCGCAAGCGTCCGCGCCGATCGCGGCCGCAATCGCGACGGCTGTCGTGTCGGACCCGCCGCGCCCGAGCGTGGTAACGTCGCCTTCCTTCGTGGCGCCTTGAAACCCCGCCGCGACCACTACGAAACCGTCTCTCAAATAACGGAGTATGCGTTCCGTCTTTATATCGACGATACGGGCGGCCGTGTGGACGCTCTCAGTGGTGATGCCGATCTGCGCGCCCGTGAGCGATATGGCCCGCGCGCCGAGGTCGTTTAACGCCATCGCTACGAGAGCGATCGAGATCTGCTCTCCCGTGGAGAGCAGCGCGTCGAGCTCGCGAGGGCTCGGCCGCGAGCTGGTCTGCCGGGCGATCTTCAGAAGATAGTCCGTAGTGTCGCCCATCGCTGAGACGACCACTACGACGGGCTCGCGCGAGGCTGCGCCGGCCGCAATCTTTGCGACGTTCTTTATGCGCGCAACCGATTTAACTGAAGTCCCGCCGAACTTTTGAACGAGCATAGATGAAAACCAGTAGCCAGTAGTCAGTAGCCAGTAGCCAGAATTGCTGCTGCCTTGGAACAGGCTCTGGTAGCCAACCACAAGGCCCGAGACTTTTAGCCTACTGGCTACTGAGAGTGCGTCTGAGAAGTAGCAACTTACCCGGTTCCGTAGGAGCCGGATGTTTGCATGAGAATCCTCGGCTCCGTAGGAGCCGTACGTTTGTAGTGATCGCATAACCATTACCCAACTCCGTAGGAGTTGTATGTCTGGTATGCAACTCCTACGGAGTTGGGCAACATAAACGCGGGGCTTCTACAAACATAGAGCCCCTACGGGGCTTTTCAGACGCCCTCTGGCTACTGGCTACTATTCAAACACCCGCAGCACGAGCCCTACGCGCAATGTCGTCGCCTGAGCTTCGATCTCTCGTATCGCGCGCGCGACGTTCCGCTCGCGGCAGCGGTGCGTGAGCAGGATGATCGTCGCCGCCCCCTCGTCGGTCACGCCGCGCTGCACCAGGCTGTGCAGGCTCACGTGATGGCCGCCGAGCGCATGGCCTATGTTGCCTATCACGCCGGGCGAGTCCTCTGTTTCGAGGCGTATGTAAAACGCGCTTTCGCCGTCTTCGACAGAGCAGACAGGGACCTCGCTCGCGTCGATCGCCGGTTGGAAGTATGGCGCGAAATCCGGGAGCCTTAGCGCGCTCGCCAAGTTTATCAGGTCGCCGACGACGGCGCTGGCCGTCGGCATCTGCCCCGCGCCTGGACCGACAAGCATCACCTGACCTACGGCGTCTCCGCTGATGAAAATAGCGTTGTTCGCGCCTTCGACCGACGCAAGCAGATGATGAAGCGGGACGAGCATAGGGTGGGCGCGCACGTCCAGGCACCCCGCGCCCCTTCGCGCCAGCCCGATCATCTTCACACGGTAGCCGAACTCTTTGGCGGTCTTCATATCAAGGTCCGTGACCGCCGTGATCCCTTGCCTGTAGACCGATTCCGCGTCGACGAAGCGGCCGAATGCGAGTGATGCAAGGATCGTTATCTTGTAGGCTACGTCGAAGCCTTCAACGTCGTTAGTCGGGTCCGCTTCGGCGAAGCCGAGCTCTTGAGCGCCGCTGAGCGCCTCCGAGAAGCTCTGGCCGCGCCCTTCCATCTCTGTGAGGATGTAGTTAGTAGTGCCGTTGAGAATCCCAGCCACGCTCGAAATCTCGTTGGCTTCCAGTCCCCGCTGGATGGTCGAGATCAGCGGGATGCCGCCGCCGACCGCCGCTTCGAAAAGGATGGTGACGTTTTGACGATTGGCCAGCTCGAAAAGCTCCGAGCCATGCTTTGCGATCAGCTCTTTGTTGGCCGTGACGACATGCTTGCCCTGTTCGACGGCCGTTCTGATCACTTCGTAAATAGGCTTGATGCCGCCCGCGACCTCTATGACTATTTCGACCTCCGGGTCGCGAACGATCTCCATAGGATCTTCCGTCAGGCGGACTGAAGAGAGGTCGACCGCGCGCGGCTTATTCTTGTCGCGCACGGCAACCCACTTCACCCTGAAGCGCGGGTCGTCGGAGAGTAGTTTTATTACGCCCGTCCCGACCGTGCCGAGCCCGAGTATGCCTAAAGTGATCTTCGCCATCCGAGCCATCCTTCTCAGAATTGACACGTCAGAGTAGCTGACTCTCGCCCCTAGCGCAACCGTCTCTGTGATGGCGCGCAACTTTGACATTGCGCGCCGCCGCGCCTAGAATGGGCATCTGCCGGAGGGCTAAGGGGATGCGAATTTCTAAGGTCTATACGAGGACGGGCGACGCGGGCGAGACGTCGCTGGTCGGCGGAGCGCGAGTGAGCAAGGCGAGCGCGCGCGTCGAAGCGTACGGCGATGTCGACGAGCTTAACTCTCTGATCGGACTCGCGCGCTCGCTCGGCGATGACAAAGAGATAGACGACGCGCTCGCCTTGATACAGAATGACCTCTTCACAGTCGGCGGCGACCTGGCTTCGCCTCAAGGGGTCGAAGTGCCCCGCGTAGCCGAGAGCTTCGTCACTACGCTTGAAGAGTTGTCGGACCAGTTCTTGAAAGAGCTTGAGCCGTTAAAGGAATTCATACTGCCGGGCGGGTCTGAAGCGGGCGCGACGCTTCACCTCGCGCGGACGGTCGCGCGCCGGGCCGAACGGCGCGTCGTGGCCCTGGCCGAAACCGAGGAGATCAACTCCGAAACGATCGTCTATCTCAACAGGCTTTCGGACTTGCTCTTCATTCTTGCGCGGTGTGTGAACCGCCGCGCGGGGGTCCCTGAAAAGATGACAGACTTCAGCAGGAGGAGTTCTACTAAGTCCTGAGTCCTGAGTGCTGAGTCCTGAGTGAAAGCAAATACTCAGGACTCAGCACTCAGCACTCAGGACTTGAAAAAGCTATGTCATGGTTTAAGAAAAAGGAGAGGCCCAAGCCCACAGCCCCGGACGAGGAGAAGACCGTTCGGACCGAAGGGCTCTGGGTGAAGTGCCCCGGCTGTGAGCAGATGCTCTTCAAGAAAGAGATCGAAGAGAATCTCAGCGTCTGCCCGAAGTGCGGCCACCACCGCCGCATAAAGGCGCAAGAGCGCCTCGACATGACTTTCGACAACTCCGAGTGGGCGGAGTTCGACCGCAGCCTTGAGTCGAACGACCCTCTCAATTTCGTAGACACGAAGAATTATAAAGCTCGTTTGAAAGATATGCAGAAGACGACCGGCTTGCGCGATGCGCTCATCACCGCCGAAGGCGTCATAGGCGACCACCACGCGATCGTCTGCGCGATGGAGCTCGCTTTCGTGGGCGGGTCATTAGGCAGCGTGGTGGGCGAAAAGATCACGCGCGCAATCGAGCGCGCGATCCAGACCCGCTCGTCGCTGATAATCTTTTCGGCCTCCGGCGGCGCGCGCATGCAGGAGGGCGCCATCTCGCTCATGCAGATGGCGAAGATCTCGGCCGCGCTCGCGCGCTTAGACGAGGCGGGCCTTCCTTTCGTCTCAATATTGACAGACCCGACGACGGGAGGCGTGACGGCCAGCTACGCCATGCTCGGCGACCTCAACATAGCCGAGCCGGGCGCGCTGATAGGCTTTGCCGGGCCGCGAGTCATCGAGCAGACGATAAAGCAGAAGCTGCCCGAAGGGTTTCAACGCGCCGAGTTCCTGCTCAGTCATGGTATGCTCGACGCCGTGGTCGAGCGGAAGAACCTGAGAGAGTTCATTATCAACTCGCTTGCGTTCATGAGTCAGAACGGCAAGCGGCCCGCCGGCAAGAAGCCGTAGCTGGGACGCGACAATCAATTGATACGTCATTCGTGGCCTCACATCTTCTCATTAATAAACCGACGGCTCGTAGTTAAAGATGGATTATTCCGAATCGATAAGTTATCTCTACGGACTCGGGCATGAAGTCCTCGCGGCCAAGTACGGTCTGGAAAGCACTCGCCTGCTGCTCGAAAAGCTCGACCGGCCTGACCTCGCCTTCCAGTCGGTGATCGTAGCCGGGACCAACGGTAAAGGTTCAGTCGCCGCTATGATCGAATCGATCGCCAGGACGTCAGGCATACGGACGGCGCTCTACACGTCGCCTCACCTCGTAAAGGTCGAAGAGCGCGCGCGCGTGAACGGCGTCGACATCTCCGCCGACGAGTTCGCGCGCCACGCGACAGAGGTGAGGCGTGCGGCGCAATCGCTCGTTTTGGATGGGAGGCTCGCGGCGCTGCCGACCTTCTTCGAGCACATGACGGCGATCGCCATCTCGCATTTCAGAGAGAGCGGGGCGCAGCTTGCGGTGCTCGAAGTCGGCTTAGGCGGCAGGCTCGACGCTACGAACGCTGTTGAACCTCTCTGTTCCGTGGTGACTCAGATCGATTTCGATCACCAGAGCATTCTGGGGAACACTATCGCCGAGATCGCCGCCGAGAAAGCAGCCATAATCAAGCCCGGCGCACGCGCGGTGATCGGACGCCAGCGCCACCAGCTTGCCGCCGAGGTGTTGATGCGGCGGTGCCTGGAGACTAACGTACTGCCGGTGTTTGCCAACGAGCCGGCGGCCGTCTCGATCAGCGATTATGGCAGGACCACTTTCGATTACGAGTCGGCGCGGTCGAACTACAGTCGAATAATGGTCGGGCTTCGCGGCCGCCACCAGGCCGAAAACGCGGCGGCCGCGATCGAAGCCGCCGAGCTGTTGGGCGACCTCGGATTTCCCATCAAGCGCGGGGCAATAATCAAAGGGCTGCGCAATGTCCAGTGGCCCGGAAGGCTTGAGCTGGTCGACGACCGCCCTGCAATTCTGCTCGACGGCGCGCACAACCCCGGCGGAGCACGCGCCTTGCGCGCTTACCTGGAAGAAGTTTGGCGCGGCCCCGTCACTCTGATCTTCGGCGCTATGAGCGACAAAGACATCACTGGCATGGCCGCCGAGTTATTCCCGGCCGCTAAGACAATCGTCCTCACGCGCGTCAAAGACAGGCGCGCGGCCAATAACACGCGGCTCGGATCACCGGCTTTAGGTGGGACGCGCAACGTCATCTTCACCGAATCGGTCTCGCAGGCAATCTCGTGGGCGCGCAGCGTGACGCCGCCCGAAGGTCTGATCTGCGTCGCGGGCTCGCTCCACCTGGTCGGGGAGGTGAAGCGCCTGCTCGATGAGGAAGACGGCCGTCAACCTGCTTGAGCGTAAAAGTATGGCTTACGAGATCATAAAAAGAGATTACATCTATCGCGGCAAGATACTCGATCTTTCAAAGACGCGGTTCGAGTCGGCAACCAAAGGCGAAGTCGAGATCGAGATCGTCCATCACAACGGCGGGGCGGGGGTCTTGCCGGTCTTCAAAGATCGATCGGTCGCGCTCGTCCGCCAGTGGCGATACCCGCTCTCGCGCTACTCGCTTGAGATTTGCGCGGGGCGCATAGAGCCGGGGCAGACGCCGGAGATGGCCGCGCTGCGCGAGCTCGAAGAGGAAGTAGGGTTGCGCGCCGCAAGCTTGACAGAGCTTGGCCAGTTCAACGTCGCGCCGGGTTATTGCGAAGAGCGTATATTCATCTACCTCGCCATGGGTTTGGCGGAGTGCGCACAGAGACTGGACGACGACGAAGAGATCGAAGTTGTCCGCATGCCATTCGCCGAAGCCCTCGACCTCGTTGGCTCGCGCGAGATTGATGACGCGAAGAGCATAATCGCGATCCTTATGGCTGCGCCTTTGATCGAAAAAATGTAGAATGGTCCGTCCAGGCATTTAGAGGGAGCCTGAGAAGTCCCCGAAGGGGACAGATTCAATAGCCCGGCGCATCGCGCCGGGTGACGCACGTATACAACACGGAGCCCTGAAAGGGCGAAATAAGTATCGCGCCCTTTCAGGGCTTGTCATCATTAACAACCCGTTTCCAGGGGCGATGCCCCTGGCTATTGAATCAAGCCCTTTCAGGGCTTTTCACACTTCTCAGACACGCTATAAGCTCCGTAACGCTGTGCCCGAACCCGCATTCGAGGGTGCTCCGGTGAGCAAGCTCAAGAGACTGCTTGTATATCTTTGGGCTCCTGTGGCAAACCTGCTCTGGTACGTCTATACGGTCTTGATCGGGATTATCTCGCTCGCGCTCTGGCCCTTTGACCGCGGCGGACGAATGCAGCACTCTTGCGCGAGGGCGTGGTCGCTGCTCAACGCCTGGACTATCGGCGCGCGCCTCAAGGTTTCGGGCCAGGAGAGACTTTCGCCTCAAGGCTGCTACGTCTACATGGCCAATCACGCGAGCCTCATAGACATCCCCGCGCTCTTTGCCTGCCTGCCTTATCGGTTTCACATAATGGCTAAAAGAGAGCTCTTCTACGTCCCGTTCCTCGGCTGGCACCTGCGCGCCGCCGGCCATTTCGCCATAGACCGTAGCGACTCTAGAAAGACCGCGCGCAGCATCCGCCGCGTCGTGCTTGCTCTCAGAGAAGGCCGCTCGCTTGCGGTCTTCCCCGAAGGGACACGCTCTGCCGATGGCCGATTGAAGGAGTTCAAGCCCGGCGCTTTCAAGATCGCCCTGCGCGCCCGCGCGGTGATCGTGCCAGTGACGATCAGGGGCGCGCACGAGCTGTTGCCGAAAGGCTCGCTCACCCCGCGCCCCGGCAGAGTCGATGTCATAATCGGCGAGCCGATCGAAACGGCCGGCTACTCCGAGGCGCATCTGCCGGAACTGATCGCGAGAACGCGGCAGGCCATTATGAAGAACCTTCTTGAGCCTGCTTTAACAGAGCGAAAAGAGGCAGGCTTGACCGCGCCATCTTCGGGCCGCTAAACTGAATTTGCTACTAACACGCTCGAAGGTATTAGATGTCAGACCAACCCCTCGTCCTAGTCAACGCCGATAATCAAACCGCGCTTGCAGCACCGGACCCGGACCGCCCGCATTGGGGCCTGGTCGCGGGTGTCGCCATCTGGCTGATGAGCTTAGGGCTGCCGGCCGCGATCCAGTTGCCATTGCTTTTCGGCGAGCGCGAGAAGCTGGCCGCCGGGGTTATTAGCCCGAGAGCAGTCTTCATCTCCATAGTGACGACGGCCGTGGGGCAGATATTGATTCTCGTTACCTGCTGGGCCATCGTCACTCAATTCGGCAAGCGGCCGTTCCTGGCCACGCTCGGCTGGCATTGGGGAACGCTCTCTGTGCCGATGCGATTCGCGGTTGTGATCGGGACTATAATCGCGGCCATCGGGGCCAGCGCCGTGTTCCGTCTCATTCTGCCCGATAACGAAAACACGACCTTCATAGAAGCTTTAAAATCATCGGCGGCTTCGAAGTACACCATCGCGGCGCTGGCCGTCATAACCGCGCCGCTTGTCGAGGAGGTCGTCTATCGCGGCGTGCTCTACTCGGGGTTGAGAGAGCTCCTCGCGGAGAAGCCCGCGGTCATCCTGGTCGCGGTGATGTTCACCATCGTCCACGTCCCGCAGTATTCCGGGGCCTGGGCTTCGATCGCGGCGCTCTTTGTCTTAAGCTTCGGCCTGACCTACGTTCGCGCGAAGACGAAATCTATCCTGCCGAGTTTCGTCATTCACCTGCTCTTCAACGCCCTGGGCGTTTACGAGATACTCACCACGAAGTTTTGACCCTCAGAGCACCCAGAGCGGCCGCGTCGGGAAGTAGTCGGGCGAGCGGCCGGGGTTCCGCTTGCTGAATTCGAGGTAGCGGCGGCGCCACTTTTGATAGCGCGCATCGGACGAGCGGATCGGCGAGTGCGGAATCTCCTGGAGGTGGCGTTCGACCTTCCACACGTTGCGCGGCGAAAATCTCCAATCGTAATTCCCCAGGTCGTCGAGGTCGGCTACGCCGTAGCCCGTTATGCGCCCCGTCTTGTCGACGTAGGGGTCGAAGTAGCTCATCACCAGATCGCGCACTGTGCGAAAGACGGGTTTGCGGCCGTGCAGCCCTATGTCTCGCGAACGCGCGATCGACCCGTAGCGGTCGCCTTTCTTGTAGAGAAAGAGGACGTGGTCTAACAGGTCCTGCGACTCGATGCTGACTAGCAAGGGCGGGTAACCCCTCTGCTCAAGTATGACCGCGGCGACTAGCGCGGCTTCGAGACAGTGGGCGCGGTTGGTTCTGATCACCTCGCGAAAAGAGATGCAAGTCTCGCCATCGAGCTCGCGGTTGTATGGGAGTGCGCTCAGGTAGCGCTGGACCTGATAAGGAGTGCGATGGCGGTCGATAACGCGCAACTCTTTGGCTGTGAAATCCGACCTCGATGGCTTCATCACTCGGCCCTGGCCCCTTTTTCGATCTTGTAGATAATCGCCTCCTGATTATTCGGAATGGCAAAGCTCGCGATCCTTGAGAAACGCTCGGGCGCGGCCCGCAGAATCTCTTCGACGCGGCGCTCGGCCGGCGAGACGTACTCCTCAGGCCCGTAGCCCGCGCGGACGAGCAGGTAGTCGCAAGTCTCTATTCGGTCGAGCGCGGATTCGACGACCAGCCAGTCGACGTAGATCAGCGGCGGCCCCGCGCGCTGGGTGGCCATCAGGCGGGCGTAGAGCCCTATGGTTGACGGATTCATTTGAGGCATGTTTACGACGGTCCCGAGAATCGCCTGCCCCGCGTCGTCGAATATGCCTATGCTTTTCGTAGGCGGCGAAACAGTCTCTTCGGGCGTCGGCGGGCGGCTGCTCGCCGGCCGCGCCGCGCCGTCGGACTTCTCTCGCGCCTTCGCCAGCTCCTGGTCGCGGTGCGCCTTCACGGCCAGGACGATCTGCTCGATCTTCCAATCGTCGGAGAGCGGGCGGTGGTCGAACCCGTAGTAATTCCTCGCGAATATCCTCCAGCTAAAAAGCGGCAGCTCATAAGAGAGCCCGTAACCGTCGCGCGGGTACTGCGCGTTTATAAAGCTGACGACCGCCCAGACCACGATAACGGCCGCCAGAGCCGGTTTCAGGGCGCGCTTGAGTTTCGACGCGACGGCCGGCCTCGGCCCGGTGAGCCAGCTCACCGAAAGCAACGCGACTGCCGGGAGGATCGGCACGGTGTAGCGCGCGTCTTTGTTGGCGACGAAAGTGAAGGCGATCATACCGCTCAGCACCCACAGGCATAGCAGGGCGCTCTCTTTACGGCGGCGCGCGAGCGCGTAGATCAGCCCAATCAAGAAAAGCGCGCCGAAAGGGACCTGGACCTGTGTGCTGAGCAGCGCGTGAACATAAAAGAGGTTGGACCCGATGGTGTAAAGCGGCGCTTCGTTTTCGTTGACGGCCCCGACCTGATTGACCTTATAGATGGCGATAACGTCGTCAAGATGAGGAAAGTACCAGATGCCCGCGATCGCTATCGCAACGGCCGCTGCGAGCGCGAGGTTCAAAACGGCCCGCAGGTCCCGTTTGATTATTACCCGCGCGGTCACGTAGACGGCGGGCAGGAAGAAAAAGAACGCGAAGGTCTGCTTCGTGAGCATTCCTAACCCGGCCGCGACGCCGAAGGCCAGCGCGTGACGCCGGACCTTGAAATCGTCGGCGCGGATGAGAAGGGCGAAAGTCAATGCGACTATCGCGATCAACGGGTAATCGAGAAACGCGTCGTGCGCGAGCCACGCAGGGAAGTGGTAGCAGACCGTCAGCAGCGCGGCGAGCACGCCCGGCCAGTAGACTGCCCTCGCGTCTCCGGTTCCGTATTTCGAGTAAAGAAACTTCGCCGTCCAGTAGACGGTGCCTAACAGCACGGCTAGCGAGATAAAGTTGACGCCGATGCCGCTCAACCGGGACGCGCCGAAAACGAGAAAGACGAGCGCCGTTACGATGTGGACTAGCGGCGCGTAGAAGTGCGGCATCGAAAAGAAGTCCTTGGCGAAATCGGCGAAGCGAAGTTGCGCCAGACTTTGGTAATAATCATAACCCGCGCTGATGTGGTCCGCGGGGTCCCACGGCGGGGGCGTTTTGTCCGTCATCGTCCAGGCGATTGTAGACAGACTTACTCCGAGGAATATCGCCGCCAGCAGCAAGATGTGTGTGTAAGGTCGTAGTCTGTTTCCAGTCACGTTACCGGCAAATTATGTTGAATGCCTGGCTGGGTGGTCAAGCAGAGCTTGAAAGTAACCGAGTACAACTTTGATCCATAGCCGGTTTGTTCGCATACGGAGGGACGGGGGCTCGCCACCCGTTTCGGCCTTTAAACGCGCTCTACGGCTGGCACGGCGGTTGCGATTATTACCAGCAGGAGGGACCGAGAGATGATAGCCGTACTCTTACCAATTCTTTTATTCGCGATGATCGCGGCAGTCACTTTAGGCATCAGCTTTTATTGCGTGGAGATCGTCTTGAGATTAATCTGTCGGGGGCTTGTAACACAAATTGCGCAAGCGCCTGAGCCCGTCCGCGTCCCTGCGACGAGCCGTGCGGCTTCCAGGGCTTTGCGAGCGATCAGGGCTTGAAGCGTCTCTCCTCTGATTCAGTCGCGCGCACGCAAATAATCCATAGTTGCCGCCTTAACTTACACACCCCAGTACCGAAACCATCCGGAAGATAGACTCTTTACATCCCGTCGAACCCTCTTTAGCTGAATCTGCTTATGGTCTTTACTGGCACGCCTCTTGCCAAGGCTAGAGCGGAACGATTCAGGACTTTGAACGAACGGAAGGGGGGATGGGTGATGCGAAGAGCAAGTGTTGTCTTGCTTATAATCATTCTCAGTTGCGCGGGCGTTGCGACCGCCGGTAGTGGCAATAATGCAGAGACTATCGAAGCGATCCAGCCACACATACTTCATTTAAAACTCAAGGCGGACGACCTGAGGACCATCGCGGGAAAGCAGGTGGTGACGCAATCGTTATCATCCAAGAACTCCAAAGTGCTCGCGGGCCTTGCCGTCGCGCTGGCCGACGGGACGCCCGGAGCTTTTGTCGAATCGTATAAATCGCTCGACGCTCTTCACAAGAGCCCTTATGTCCTGGAAGCTGGCAAATTCGGCTCAACGCCGAGCGTTGAAGACCTCGCGCGGCTGACGATAGAAGAGAAAGACCTTTATGCGCTCTTCAAAGCGAAGCCGGGGGACTCGGACATAAAACTGTCGGACCAGGAGATCGCACGGGTGCGTGCGGTCGCGGGGCAGGCCCGCTTCACTCAGCAGGTAAAGACTCAACTGTCGGCCGAATACAAGAAGCTCCTGGTCGAGCGCGTCAAAGCTTACATCGCGGGCCGTCAAGCTCTCGGCGTCTTTGCCGACAAGGATAAGCCCGTAGACGCGCAAGAGGCGTTCGCCTCGCTCGCGGGTGAGCAGAAGGAGGCGGCCGGACATTGCTCACACCTCTACACGCACCTCGACAGCTACGCGGCCGCCGCTCCGCCCGATTCGGAGTCCTTCATTTACTGGGCGAAGCAGAAGTTTGGAGATGCGAAACCTGTTTTGAGCCTCGTCCACGTCCTGGTCCACAACGACGGAGAGAGGGTCTTCATCGCTTCCAAGCAGATCTACTCCAGCCATTACACTGAGGCCGCGCTCTCCGTAGCAGAATTGATTCATTTCAAAGACGCGGTTGGAAACTCGCACACGGTCATAGCCTACACGATAAGATTGCAAGCCGACATGCTAGGCGGCACGTTAGGGTTTATGAAGAAGCGAATGGCGCAGCCTCGATTTCTCGGCACGCTCAAAGAGAGCATCAACGGGTTGCGCACGAACATGGAAGCCCTGAGCCGCGATTCAAACCCTCCGCGGGCGGGCTTCTAAGTTGCCGGCTGCTTCTTGTGCGCTTCAATCGCCTGGCGCAGCGACGCCGAAGTGATTGAGAAGTGCGAGGCGTTCCAGATCTGGCGGCCGTCGCGCACCAGTATCGCCTGCGGGCTCTCGTGGCGGAGGCCGAGCCGCGAGGCGATCTCGTTAGAGATAGGGCGCGCAGTCTGGACGGTAATCAGGTTGTAACTGACCTCCGGGTCGGCCTCTTCAAGATAGGAGATCAACTCGTTATAGGCGCGCATGCTGATAGGGCAGGTCAGGCTGTGTTTGAACAGCAGCACCGTCCTTGCGCTGGAATCCGCGAGCGCCTCTTCTAGATCTTTTAATTGCCGTATTTCCCTTATCGCTTCCATGGTTCAAATCCCCCGTTTGAATACTTTTTACAGCCTGGGTGGGCGGTTTGCAAGCCTCCCGGCTAGAAGAGTATCCTTGAGCCAGGGCATAAAAAACTTTTCGGGCGGGCCACGCGGAAGGGAATCAGCAACATCGAAATCCAGGGGAAAAAGCTGGACGGGGTCTTGAAGAGTCGCTGGCCCGCGCCGCTTGCACACCTTGCCAGGCGCGGGAGCCTGGATTTCATAAAACGGAGTTCTAGAATGTGCCCTAAAGCCTTACGCCCGACGCTCGCCGCAATCCTAATCGCGCTCGCCTTAATCTCGCTGCTGCCTTCGAATTTTGTGGCGGCCGCGCAGAGCGTGTCTCAGGCTAATCGTCCGAAGCGCGGCAAAAACGGGTATATAGTGGCTGACCCAGGTAAGCAATCAGGGGCCGCGAAAAGCACCGCGAGTCCCTCGGTCGAAATGGCAAACCAGCGGAATCAGCCTGCCGCACAGCCCCGGACTCTTCCGCCTTCGGCCCAAAGCCAACCTCGGACGACGCCTCCGACGGCGGCTCCACAAACGTCACAAAGGACCGTCGACAATACGGCCCAGCGCCCGCAGGCGAGTGTGCAGCGTCGCCAGCCGCCGCCGTTCGACCGTCCGCCCCTCGACGCCGGACAGCAATCACAGCAAACGTCTCAGCCTCGCGTGACCGTGCCGACCGCGCGAACACAGACAGATGATTCGACTACGGCTACCTACCCTTCGTCGCAGGGCGGGAGACAGCGAGCCGAGCAGAGACAAGACGCGGACCCCGCCCCGGCCGACAGCGCGCGCGGTCGCGCCACGCCGCCTGAGCTTGGCGGTTACGATCAACAGAATCGAAGGGAGAAGGATAAGCCTGTTCTTCGTCGAAAGTCTGACCCGCCCAGCTCCCGCTCGGAAGATCAGGATCATGATCCAGGCCCGATCGCGTCATCGGGGCAGCAATCTACTCCGCCCGTCGACGAGAGCGACGAAGTTCGTCTCGACGCTACGCTCGTCAACATTCCGATACTCGTCAGCGACCGCTCGGGGCGTTACATCCCGCAACTGAATCAGAACGACTTTCTACTTTACGAAGACGGCGTCCAGCAAGAGATCGCCTTTTTTGGCGACGAAGAAGTGCCTTTCAACGTCGCCCTGGTGCTCGACGTGAGCCCGAGCGTTCAGGGGAGCCTCGAAGAGATCCAGCGCGCGGCCCTTGAATTCGTGCGCCAGCTCCGCGCGGGCGACCGCGTGATGGTCGTCTCGTTCGACAAAGACATTCATTACCACACCGGTTTCACAAACAACCGGCGCGAGCTTGAATCGGCCATACGAAATACGGAGACGGGCTCGGGTACGAGCGTCTACGACGCGGTCTATGATGTCGTCAGCCGCAGGCTGCGCGCTATCGAAGGTCGCAAGGCTTTGATACTGCTCTCGGACGGGGAAGACACTACGAGCAGCCACGCGAGCTACGACGAGGCGGTCAACATAGTGACGGAGTCGGACGTTCTGGTTTACGGGCTCCGTTACGACAGCGGAGGGGGAGGGAACATACAGATCGACCCATGGCCGCGAAACCGCATACCGCAAATCCCCATACCTCTGCCTTGGCCCTGGCCCTTCCCGCGCAGGCGTAGAGGCGGGACGTTCGTAGACCCGAACACCGCGCGGATGAACGCCGCTCCACCTGCCGCGGCGGCGCCGCAGCGGCGCGGGCGAAGAGGCCGCCAGGGTGACTTCATGGAAGACCTTGCCACGGCAGGCGGCGGCCCCGTTTATGACGCGGACAACATCAGCGATCTGAGCCGGCTCGCCGCGCGCGTGGCGGAAGAGCTGCGCCATGTTTATCAAATCAGCTACTACCCTACGAACGCGCTCGCTAACGGCGGGTACCGCGCGATAAGAGTCCGCGTGCGCAGCCGCGACGACATAGCCGTCCGGCACCGTCGCGGTTACAACGCCCGCGACGTTGCTTCGCGCCCGACTACATAACTATTCACGAACCGTAAGACCAGCCGAAGGCCAGCCGCGAGCTGGCCTTTCTTGTGTTCGTCGCCTGTAATCTGTTGATTCATAAGAGATTACCCGAATGGGTGATATAGTTTTTGTTTGACTCTAAATTTGGCCTGCGCGAGAATGCAACTATCCGCCATTCGTTGTCGCCCGCTGCCTGAAACGGCCGTGCAGGCGATGAAGTTGTCTTTTCCGTTTTGAATCAGCGGAGGCTAGCATAATGAAGAACCGAGTCCCCCGACGCCTTAACCTGGGCATTGCTCTGATAATCACAGTTGCGCTCTTGACCTTAAATATCGCGCCGGTCGTCTGTGCGCAAGGCGCGGCCACGCGGGTCGAGACTTTCGACCTTGCTCTCGACGGTCAAGTGCAGGTTGAAAACCTGAGAGGCGCAACGAGCGTCGAAGTCTGGAACGAACAGACCGTGCGCGTAGTGGCGGAGAGAAAGACGCCGCCTTCGCTCGCCCTTGAGCCTGCCGACGTTGTTCTGATGAGCGCGCAGAACACGGTCATAATCCAGTGCAGGCAATCGAGCAAGCCGGGCCGCGTCGATCTGACGGTCTATGTTCCGGCTTACGCCCACGTTCAATTGACCGGCGGGACATGGCCCGTAGAAGTCAACGGGCCTCTTGCGAGCGCGGTTGTCGAAACGACCGGCGGGCACATCTCTTATCAATTGCCAAGGACTGATGACGCGCAGGTCGTGATGCGCTCGGCGCGCGGCGTCGTAAAATCTACGGTCGAGCTTACCGACCTGGAGCGAGTCGGCACAAGCAGCCTGCAAGGCAAGCTCGGGGCAGGCGCCGCGCCGATCATACTCAACAGCCGAACGGGCAATATCACTCTTTCGCCCGGCGCGAGTTTCCCGACGATCGCAAAGGCCGCTTATGGTCGGCCCGCGCCGCACACGTCGGGTGATCAACAAAACAGGCGAGCGCCCGAAGCCGCTGACCAGGGCTATCGAGGCGACTACTCGCGGCAATACCCCTCGACGCAATCTAACCGCGACCCCGATCTGATTATCCCAGGATCGCCCCGGCCCGGTTACGGCTCTTCACGCGGGTCAGTCTCTTCGGGCGGTTCGAGGTCGACAGGCGACTGGACGGACCTGGCCGGACAGCAGCGGGAGGACGACAACAACAGCACGAACAAAGGCGGCCCGATACTGCGGCCGAGGGAAGAGAAGGTCACGAGCAACAACGGAGCAGGCTTCAGGGTCAGGATCATCCCGGCGGACTCTACCGCTTCCGGCGCGAGGCGGCCGAGCAACCCGATTTATGATGACCCCGTCGAAGAGCAGACGCGCAAACCGCAACAGGGCGGCAACCGCTCGTCGAGCCCCAGGTCCGATCAGGCTACTTATGATCCTCAGACCGGATGGTCAGATGCCAGGAAGCCTGCTCGCGTCGATCCCGCTGAAGAGGCTCCTGTCGATAGCTCCGGCTCGGGCCGCCGCGGTGACCCGCCGCCTTCGATCAGGCGAAGCCCGAACAATGATTCCTCAAATGATACCGCCCAGCCTGCGGCGCACAGCGCGGAAAATGACGAGATAGTTTTGAACTCCGCCGTAGTCAACCTCAACGTCAGCGTCACCGACAGGTCAGGGCTGGCGATGGCGAACTTGAGGAGAGAGGATTTTGAAGTCTACGAGAACAATGAGCGGCAGCAGGTTGAATTCTTCGCCCCGACCACGACGCCTTTCAACCTCGTTCTGTTGCTCGACCTGTCGGGCTCGATTAAGGATAAGCTCGACGTAGTCAAGGCCGCCGCCTTGCGCTTCATCGAGGTGATCGGCCCTCAAGACAGAGTCGCCGTGCTCACTTTTACGCACGAGGTCAGAGTCGTCTCCCAGTTGACGGCGAACCGCGACGCGCTTCGAAAGCGAATCAAAGAGATTGAGAGGCCAGAAGGCGGGACGGCGTTCTACGATGCTATGTGGTGGGCGATGCTCGACACGCTTCGCGGGACGGCCGGGCAGCGCAACGCGATAGTGGTGATGACGGATGGCGTAGACAGCTCGCTTGACCGCTACAACCCGGCCGAGACCCGCGTGACGTTCAATCAACTCGCCCGCAAGCTCGAAGAGTCGGACGTCATAGTCTTCCCGATCTACCTCGACACGGAGTACGAAGAGGTCTTCTTGCGCGGCAACGGCTCGTCGGAGAGTTACGCCGTGGCGCGGACGCAGCTTGAAAAGATCGCGGAGCTATCGGGCGGGCAATACTTCAAAGCGGAGCAGGCGAAAGATCTCTCGGGAGTATACAAGCAAGTCGCCGCCGCGTTGCGCACGCTTTACAGCGTCGGCTACTACCCGACAAATTCGGAGCGTGATGGCACATACAGGCGCGTGCGCGTAGGCGTCACACGACAGAATGCCGCCGTCAGGGCGAGGAAAGGCTATTACGCAAAGTAGCACTTGATCTAGCCGGCCAATAGCTTTGCCACAGAGGCACAGAGACACAGAGATTCCCATTTATATCTCTGTGTCTCTGTGCCTCTGTGGCATGTTTGAATTGTTACGGTCCTGCCCGCGGCTTGACGGTTAATCTGTCAGGCGTATAATCAATCGTTTAATCAGGACGCGCCCCCGCAGACATGAATCAATGAAAGATTTCCGCATACTGCTCCGACATGTCAGACCCTACGCGGGGTTATTTGCGCTCGCGTTCATGCTCATGACACTGGTCGGTCTGTTCGAAGCCGGCCGCACCGCCCTGCTGAAATCGATCATCGACGAGTTACCTACGGGGCCGCAGTCGCCTACAACGGGCCTGGCTTCTTACATAGATGTGCGCAACTACCTGCCAGAGTCGGCAGACGTTTTGCCGCTCGTCGCGGCGCTGCTCATCATCTTTACGCTCGTCCGCGGCGCGTCGGAATACCTTTCAAACTTGCTGATGTGGCGCATAGGCGTGGCGGCGGTCGTCGATCTGCGCCAGCGGCTTTACGACCACGTGCTCAAGCAGTCGAGCGAGTTCTTCACCGACCACCCGACTAACACGCTGACGACGCACATCCTGAGCGACGCCGAAAAAGTGCAGGTCTCGGTCTCGACGCTGCTGGCCGACTTGCTCCGCGAGAGCCTGACCTTCCTCGCGCTCTTCGCCCTCGTCTTCATGCTCAACTGGAGGCTGACGCTGGCGATACTCTTCGTAGGCCCGGTCGTCTACCTCGTGACCGTCAAGTTCGGCAGGAGGTTGCGCAGGCTAGCGCGCTCGACGCAGGAGAATACCGAAGAGGTCATGAACATCGCGCAGGAGACGATCTCCGGCTACAGGATCGTCAACGCCTTCGGGATGGAAGAGTTCGAGCAGCGGCGGTTCCGCGACGCGCTCTTGCGGCTCGCGCAGACGCAGGTGCGCGCGGCTCGTGTAGTCTATCTCTCGTCCCCGATCCTGGAGCTGATCGGCGTCATACTCGCCGCGGCCTTCCTGATCTACGCCGATCGGTTGATCGCGTACGGCGCGATGACTGTGGGCGGCTTCATGACTTACATCGTCGCGATGATTCAGATGTACGACCCGCTCAGGAAGATCTCGCGGCTCCAGAATTATCTTCAGCAGTCGTTCGCGGCTTTCGCGCGCATCTACGAGCTGCTCGACAAGCACACGGAAAAGCAGGACCCCGCGGGCGCAGTCTCGCTTGCGCCGCTCCGCGACAGGGTGGAGATGCGCGGCGTCTCTTTCAAATACAAAGACTCAACCGACTGGGTGCTTGAAGACGTCGACCTCACCGTTCGCAGGGGCGAAGTCGTCGCGCTCGTCGGCCTTTCGGGCGCCGGGAAATCTACGCTTACGAATATCCTGATGCGGTTTTATGATCCGACGCGGGGGCGGGTCTTAGTCGACGGCACGGACATGCGCGACGCGACGCTTGCGAGCCTGAGGTCGCAGATCGCGCTCGTCACGCAGGATGTGATTCTGTTTAACGACACGATCATAAACAACATCGCATACGGCAGGCCAGATTTTGACCGGGGCAAGATCGAATCGGCTGCTCGCGCGGCTTACGCGCACGACTTTATAATGGAGCGTGGCGGGTACGACGTTCTGATAGGCGAGCGCGGCGTGAAGCTGTCGGGAGGCGAGCGGCAGCGTCTTGCGATCGCCCGCGCGCTGCTGAAGGACGCGCCGATCCTGATTCTCGACGAAGCCACCTCGGCGCTCGACACTCAATCGGAGCGGCTTGTCCAGCGGGCGCTCGCGAACCTGATGAAAGGGCGCACGACTATTGTGATCGCGCACCGGCTGACTACGATTCACAGCGCGGATAAGATAGTCGTCCTAGACCGTGGCCGGGTCCTAGACCAGGGGAGTCACAAAGAGCTTATGTCGCGCGGCGGCATCTACCGCGATCTGTACGAGCTCCAGTTTTCGGATCAGATAATCGTCGATGACGAAGTGGCCGTGGCGGAAGAGAAAAAGTGAGCGCGAAAATATGATAAAGAGCATGACAGGATTTGGGCAGGGGAGCGCCAACGGCGAGAACTTCAAGGTTCGCGTCGACATCCGCTCGGTCAACAACCGCTTTCTCGACGTGCACACGCGGTTGCCGCAGGAGCTTTCGAGCCTCGAAGTGACGCTCAAGAAGCAGGTGCAGGCGGCGCTCAAGCGCGGCCGCATAGATGTCACGGTCGCCATAGAGCAGACCAAACAGGCGACCTTCGAGATCAACCGGCCTCTAGTCTCCGGGTATCTGACGGCGCTGGCCGGGCTGAAGTCGGAATTCGGTCTTCAGGGCGACCCTTCGCTTGAGCTGGTCGCGAAGCTGCCGGGCGCGATACAGGTGTCGCAGGATTCCGCGAGCCTCGACGAAGCGCTCGTCGCGGGCCTCATCGCCGCCGTGTCGCAGGCCGTCGTCGCGCTAACGGAGATGCGCGTGACCGAAGGGCAGGGGCTTGCGGGCGAGCTCAAACAGAGGCTCGACAACATAGAGAGCCAGCTACCCGTCATCGAAAGCGAGGCCGCGCGATTGCCGGGCGTCTACCGCGAGAAGCTCCAGAAGCGGCTCCACGAGCTTGTCGAAGGCGGGCAGATCGACGAGACGCGGCTCGCGCAAGAGGCCGTCATGCTGGCCGACCGCAGCGACATTAGCGAAGAGATCACCAGGCTCAAGAGCCACATATCGCAGATGCGCGACCAGCTTCACGGCGATGACGAGGTCGGCAAGCGGCTCGATTTCATATTGCAGGAGATGAACCGCGAGGCCAACACGATACTTTCTAAGTCGAGCGACCTTTCGATAAGCGACGCCGCCATCGTCATCAAGACGGAAGTCGAGAAGCTGAGGGAGCAGGCACAGAATGTCGAATGATGCGCCGTGGCGCGGGACCCTGATCGTCGTGTCCGCCCCGTCGGGCGCGGGGAAGTCCTCGCTCGTCGAAGGGGCGCTCAAGCGCTTAGACCGCTTGAAGTACTCAGTCTCGTACACGACGAGAAAGGCTCGCGGCGAGGAGCGCGATGGAGTAGAGTATTATTTTATCGGCGAAGAGGAATTCCTTGCCATGCGCGAACGGGGCGAGTTCTTAGAATCGGCGGAAGTTCACGGCTACCTCTACGGCACGCAGAGGGCGACCATCGAGCGCATTCTCGCCGAGGGCTCTGACGTCATCCTCGACCTGGACGTGCAGGGCGCAGCGCAGATCGTCCGCCAGATGCCCGAGGCCGTCACGGTCTTCGTCCTCCCGCCGTCGCGAGAGATTCTCGAATCCCGACTCAGGATGCGCAACCTCAACGACCCGGAAGACCTTGAGCTGAGGTTGAAAAACGCGTCCCGCGAGGTATCGGAATACCGTAACTTCAAATACGTGATCGTGAACGACGACCTGGAGCGCGCGACCCGCGAGCTCGAAGCTGTGATAATCGCGGAGCGCCACCTGCTCGGCCGGCAGCAACAGCTTGTTAAGCCTATTATAGACTCTTTTGGAGGGAATGGTTTTTATGCCTGACAGCAAGAATGAACCGGATTGGACTACGGAGATCGACAGCAAGTACCGCCTCGTGCTGCTGGCGGCAAAGCGGAGCAAGCAGCTTCAGAAAGGCGCGAAGCCGCGCGTGCAGTCGACGGCCAAAAAGCCGACCCGCGTGGCGCTCGAAGAGGTCCAGCACGGGTTAGTGCAGTATCAGCAGATAGTAAAACCGACCGCCCCGGAAGAGGAATGAACGGAGCGCCGGACCGTCGGCGTAGACAGGTATGAAGATTGCGCTGGGCGTGACAGGTTGCATAGCCGCTTACAAGGCCGTCGAGGTGCTTCGCGGGCTTCAAAAGCGCGGCGTGACGGTCCAGGTCGTTATGACAGGCCACGCGACAGAGTTCGTCGGCCCGCTCACCTTTCAATCTATCTCGGGGCTTCCGGTCATAACTAAGATGTTCGCGCCTACCGACGACCCCGAGATAAAACACATACAGGTGGGGCAGTCCATAGACCTGCTGCTGGTCGCCCCGGCGACGGCAAACACGCTCGCGAAATTCGCCAACGGCATAGCGGACGATTTTCTCTCAACGCTCTATATCTCGACGACCGCCCCCGTGCTTGTCGCGCCCGCGATGAACGTAGAGATGTGGGCGCACCCCGCAACGGTCGCCAACGTCGAGCGGCTCCGCTCGCGCGGCGTCCATTTCGTAGACCCTGCCGAAGGCTACCTCGCGTGCCGCACGGTCGGCGCGGGCCGCCTTGCCGAGCCGGCCGAGATCGTCGAGCGCGCGCTCGACATCATCAACCGCAACGCTGCCCAATCGCGAGACCTGGCGGGCGAGCGCGTGCTTATCACGGCGGGGCCGACCTACGAAGCTTTAGACCCTGTTCGCGGGTTGACTAACAAATCTTCGGGCAAGATGGGCTACGCGCTGGCGGAAGCGGCCATCGCGCGGGGCGCTGAAGTTACGCTCGTCTCAGGGCCGGTGGCGCTTGCCGCCCCCGCGGGCGCGCGGTTGATCCGCGTTCAATCCGCCGCAGAGATGTACAGGGCCGTGCTGGAGAATTTCGAAAGCTCGACGATCACGGTGATGGCCGCCGCCGTGGCCGATTACCGCCCGGCGAAGGCCGCGGCCCAGAAGATGAAGAAGAATGGCGACCGGCTCGTCCTGGAGCTTGAGCAGACAGAAGACATTCTTGCCGCAATCGGCGGCGCAAAGAGCACGCAGGTTGTCATAGGCTTTGCGGCCGAAACGGACGACTTGCTGGAGAATGCCAGGAAGAAGCTGCTTGCGAAGCGGGCCGACCTCATCGTCGCCAACGACGTTTCCTCGAAAGACGCCGGCTTTGATGTCGACACCAACAGGATCGCTCTCGTCTCTGAATTAGAGATTACAGAGCTGCCGCTGCTGTCGAAGCGCGAAGCCGCGAACCGCATACTCGATTCCGCCCTCCGGATAAAAGAGTCGCGCGCTTCCGTCGTCGCTTAAGGTTTAAAGCAGGTTCGAGATAAATCCGGTCGCCCTGTGTGGCAGAAATGTTACCGGCGGGCGGCCGCGGTGTGGCAATATTCACCCGAGTTTCTTCATCTAAGCTTTGCGCGCGCCCTGAGCGCCGCATCAGAGCTAGACTTCCTCGCCCTGAACTCTTCGACCCACGCCTGGGTCGTGAGAACGAGTTGAGAAGTCGAGGGCTGCTGGGATTCTTTGCTCGCTTTCTCAACCTGCGTACCCCTTTTGACCAATCTCACCGTCATCGTCTTAACCCTCGTGAAAAAATCTAACGCAGTCTTATTGGCAATTGAGATGCCAAACAACCTCCCTTTTAGATGCGGCCTGTTTTTGTGGTAAACCCTAGCGCGTCCTCGTAGGCGGTGAGATAAAAGCATACGAGAACGAAGATCGATGTACGCAAACGGAATCCCAGCGCGCCCGTTCAACTTGATTCTCGAAAGGGCGGGCGATACCATAGAAACAGGAATCCGTCGCAGGTTGAAGGCGCGTTCTTAGCGGCCGTAGCAGAGATTCCAGGAATGTGCAAAAACGCTTTTCGATGAAAAAGCGGCAACATCTCGAAGCCCTGGCCGCATCCAACTTACGACCGAAGCCTTAGAGGCGCGATGCGCTTTCTGCTCCCCCGGAAACGCAGCGAGCGCCCGGGCGAGCTTCAAGCGCGAGGCTTGAGATCTATTTTGATGTGCAGCCAGGTGGGTGCCCCCATTATCACCCAGGCCAAATTTGAACAGGCCATCTAATCTTATTTGAAGGCACGTAATCTAGGGCGCGATGACCGGTTGGCAAGAATTTTTCGAGTTCATAAAACAGCTTCGACTGACCGACCTTGTCGACTTCCTTATAGTATGGGCGATCATCTACGGCTTGCTGAAGCTCGTGCGCGGCACGCGCGCCGTGCAGATGGCGATCGGGCTGTTGGGCGTCGGGCTGCTCTACCAGATCTCCGCCTACTTCGGGCTGGAGACGCTCCAGTTCGTCATGCGCAACACGCTCGTCTACTTCGGGTTCGCGATACTCGTGATCTTCGCGCCGGAGATCCGCTCGGCCCTGATGAGGGTCGGGTCGAACCTGCGCCGCCCGCTGCGCTTCGGCCGCTCGAAGCTCGGCGAAGAGGCTTACGACGACATAGTGCTCGCGGCGATGACGCTCGCCTCGCGCCGCATAGGCGGGCTGATAGTGATCGAGCGGAACGTCGGC
>DATFGQ010000060.1:0-59177 GCA_035249305.1 Blastocatellia bacterium
AGGGCTGGCGAGGCGGTGTCGGGCAGGCTGGCGGATTTGCGCCGGGCTTCTGACTGATCGATGTCAGCCGAGGGCGGAGTCAGAGCAGGCGAGGAGGCCTGTGGAGATCTCGTCACCTGGTCGGCGATGTGATCGGCCTCTCGCTCGTGAGGGTCTCCGGGTTGGCTGACGCTCGGCTTAGATTGAGCCGCTATCGAGCGCATCGCGAGCGACTGCGAGACGGGGTTTGGTTTAGGCAGACGTTTGCCGGCCGGCGGCTGCTCGCCCTGGTCGGCTTTTGCCCCGGCCGGTGTCTTGCCCTGATTGTATTTACTACCACGAAACATACAGCCCTCTTCGGATTAATTGGGCTCCAGGAAGATCACTTCGTCGGCGGTCGACGACAGGAAGCCAAGAGCCGTCAAGTTATTCTTGTCTACCTCGCTAAGTCTGTCTACGTTTACTCCTCGGACGAGAGTTGGAGAACGGCCTAATCCGACGATCACGGCGTTGACTCGATTTATAGGCCCCTGATCACCCGTGGTGATCGTCCCGAGAGCGCCATAGGAGGCGCCTCTTATTGGCAGGTTCGCGCTAAAGGTCCGCGCAAAGTTTTCCCACTCCTGGCCTTGTGGAACGTTGTTAACAAATACGGCAGTAGTACGCAGAGTATTTCGATTCAATACGTGCATGCCTGGGGTTTCGAGGCTCGCGTAAACTATGACCGCGGTCAACTGTCTTACCGCCGGGTTCGGCTCGATGAAAGTGATTACCGGGCAGACATCCAACGCAGGATCAAAAGGACCCTTGTACTGTTGATACGTCGCTGCCGGGCTGGTGCCCCCGGCAGGTGTGATTACCTGTTTGATAGCAGTTGCCTGCGACGTCGCCACCTCTTCAGTGATAGTAGTGTCTAGACTGCTTGTTATTACCAGGGTTTCTCTTGGCACGCCGTCGGCCAGACTCGCCCATTTGGTGGCGAATGTTTGCAAGCTGTTGTCAGGCACGCCTCCAACGAAAGTTACATTTCCAGCCCGCTGAGTGAATTGCCCTATGGCAGTCCCCAGGTTAGATGATGCTAGAAATCCCTTTACTCGCTCCATCTCCCCTTCCCTGACCCGGAAGACACTATTGCAGATTGTGGTGACCTGTCTCATCGTGAACAGGAAGATTGCGCCGTCAGTCCCGACTACGGAGATCTGGTTAGGCACTCGGAGCAAAACTTCGTTTGTCGCGCTCGGGGCCGGGGCCGAGATCGACGAGACCGCGGCTTCGAGCCGCCCGAGCCGCGCAAGCGCAAGCGCGTTGCCATCAACAGCCGCCGTGTCGATACTCGCAATCAAGCCGGAGATGAGGAGGTTGCCGGGATTGATACTCTGCCAATCTCCGCGGAAACCCTGAGCGTCGGTTAGCAGCGTCGGTGCGCCGCCCGCGAACTCGACGGCCGGCAGTTTCGTCAACACACTTTCTTGGAGATTCCCGCTGATCAAACCTTCCTTGAGACGCGCAGCCTCCGCCGCGCTCGTAACAAGCGCGTGATAGACGTTATAGTGTCGCGACGGCAGAGGCGGGGGCACAATCTTTTCCTGACTGCACTGCTTGGCTCGTCGGCGGTGGAAGAGCACCCAATCCCTCTTGGCGCGCACCACAAGCTCGTCGGTCACTTGTGTCGGCGGCGGGAATAAGAGCTTGGACTTAGCATCCGCAAAACCAAGATTGTTGAGCGAGCTGGCAGCCGCCTCAAGCCCCTGAAGGGCCAGTACGTGATCCGGGTTCTGGTCCAGAATCACGTCAGCGTTCTCTTTAAGCACAGCATCGACCAGTCTACTTTCCGGCCCGGTCCTTCCGGTCAGACGCGGGACTATGGCGATGGCCGCTCGCACGTTGAGCGGCTGACTGCCCCACGCCACCGACAGTTTCGTATTAAACGACGTATGCTCGATCAAGACTTCGATTTCGTTATTATTCGTGAGCGTGATCGTTGCGTCGAGGTCTACGATCATTGTGTTCGGCCGTGTCGGGTCGGAAGACTCCGGTGTCTGGTGAGTGAACAGAGCATTATTGAAACGGCCTTTAATAATGACGCGCGAGCTCGATTGATTTGCCGCTTGCGTGATCTCGAAAAGCCCATTGAGCTCTACGTAGAAAAGCGGCCGCTTCACCTGTCCCTCAACCGGGGCCGGCCTCGGCCCAAGTATGGCCTGCGCGTTGACGTTTGTCGTGTCGCCGTTTCGGAGGGTAAAAACGTTTCGCTCGCACCTTAGACCGATCCACAATCCTACGTCCGTCGGAATCAGATTCGACGGCGTGATAGAGATTTGCTCGTCCCTCCCGCGGTCGCCGGCTGAGGCTTGTGGCCTCGATACCCGCGCTGCTGATTCTGTAGCCTTGACTCTCTCGACCGTGTCTATGCCGGAGACGACTGCTGTAGGGTTCGGCTGGAAGACTGTAAACTCCGGTTGATAGTCGACGCTTAAATAGACAGCGCCGCCTCCCGATACGAGCCTCTCAGCGCGCGCCGCGCCGCGGAATCTCACCGCGGGCGTGTCCAGGTTATTAACACTCCTGTCGACAGTCTTTCTGCCAAACAGCCTGTCTACATCGACGCTTGCTTCGAAGCTGATCCCCGGCACCGCATTCCTCTGCTCAATGATCTCACCGTCCGGGACCAGTATATCGACTTCGGGTTTCTTAGTCGGATCGTCAAGCCCTTCAATCAGCGAGATGCGCTCCATGTGCTGAGCCTCTTCCAGCGCGTGCGCGACGTAATCGGGGCGCACTACGCAGAATCTCAGATCGACGCCCTCGCCCATCATCTGCCGCACTTGCTGATTGACGGTCATGCCTGAGTCCAGCGCGATGGGCAGATAACCCGCGCTCGGCACTCCGACCAGGCCGCCGCGAATGAGCAGGCGGTCCTGTATTACGGCGGAGAGATTCTGCTGAACCTGTATAAGGTTGTTGTTCAGATTGGCCAGGCGAGTAAGCCCGCCCTGGAAGGTCAAATCTGCGGCATCTCCACCAATCGCCCTCTCGCCCAACTGCGTGAAGCGTTTTGTCGCCGCCTCGTAGTAAACCTGCAATTCCGCGATGGCCTGCGCCGCTTCACCTATGACGACGCCCGCGCCCTGGCACGGATCGGTATCGCCGCCCGGCTGCGGTAGATTCCGGAAGAGGTCGTGAAGCTGGCACTGAAATTGGAGGACCTGCGCGAGAAAGACATCCCACGGGCGCATCATCATGCGCCATTGCCAATACCGCCTGGCCGGCGTGTCGATGAGCTCGCGGCGCGCGATCCAGGGGTCGAGAAAGACCGTGGTCGAGCCGGCCCGCGCCAGCACGCCTATCGCGACGCCATTGCCGCTCGCGGCGTCGGCCCCCAGGCACCAGGTCTGCAACCCGAGGTTGGTCTTTGAGATCAAGTGGGCAATCACCTGGCGCTCGTCCTCGAAGAAAGCCGAAGCCACTCGCGAGCGCAGGTGGGTGCGCGACAGCGACACCGCCTTCGAATGCGGAAGGGCCGTCTGTAACACCAGAGGGATTGCGCGCACGATCAAGCCCTCGACGATGAAAGGACGGTCGGTGCTCGTAACACAAGCCTCTTCGCAAAGCTTCCCGAAAACATCTTCTTCGCCGCACAGGGCTTCGGCATGCGAGATCGTTATCAAATAAAGATCGCTCGGCTGCTGCGCGTTGATGGGCGGCGTTTCGCTTACAAGCTCGCAATCTCCAAAGCTGCTGCCTACTGCCATCCGCAGGCCGAGGGAGGTCATCAGCTCGCGCGACTTATCTATCAGCTCTTGCACGTTGATCGTCGTCTCCTGAGACAGCAACAGCACGCGCCCGTCGGGATCAATCGCGAGGCCCGGCCCGATTTCTATCGTGTCGCCCGCGCCTTGCGTGAGGTCGAACCCGTGCGCGATTCCGGGGCCGCCCGCCCGATTCGATTGCCTGATCAGTTGGCGCAAGTAGTCCTGCTCGGCCTTCAAATCGCTCGCGCGGAGGAACTTGCCATCAAAATAATTCAGCCGTGTGAGCGGCGTCTCTTCTTGAATGATCACGATGCCATTCTGCTTGCTCACCAGCACGAGCGTTCCTGATAATCTTGTTGTCGCCATAGCTAGTCCCTCTCTTTGAATTACACCGCAGGAATATTGATCATTATTGAGAAATCGGCCCCTTGCGGCGCGGGCGGGTCGGTCGTTGCGCCCGCTATCGGCAGATCGTCCTGGCCAAGAATCGGCGTCGCGCCGGTCCCTCGCGCGACTACGCGAGTTAAGCCCGCTTGAGGCGCGGAATCGAGCGTAAGCGCCACCACGTTCCCTTCTTCGAGCGAAGCCGTGATGGTGTAGGCATGCCAGCCGTCAGTAGTATCGAAGCGTGTGACTGAGAAGGCTTCCGCCGTAACGCTGGCCTCGTGCAGCGGCTTGTCGAACGTAAGCTTGATCTTCGAATCTTCGACCACGACCGAGTTCGGGTCGACGCGCGGGCCGACGTTGCCCTCGGCCCCGCCCCCCGTCCGCGCCAGCATGCCGCAGAGCAAGTCCTGAATAGTCGTCGTCGCGACGTGCGTCGGGCGAACAGATGTATCGACATTGCCGGCGCTCAAGGCCCACCTGTTGCCGTCAAACTTGATGCTCATGGTAGTGATGTTCGCCAGCAGCACAGCATCGTCGTCCTTGCCTGGGAACAAAAGCGCGCGCGCGCCGTCTTCACTCGTCGCGGGGCGGAGGTCTATCTCGTCGAGCGCGGCGAAGCGATGAAATGCCTCCACCAGCTCCGGAGGTTGATGGATCGGCGGCAAAGCTCTTATTCTTTCAAGCTCGTCGAGCACCGCCAGATCTTCCGGAATGATACCGTCTGTCTCATCTTTCATCGGCCTGTCAATCCCAAACAGGAGGCGCAATCGATGATATGGATAGCGGCGCGACGCGGCCTGGTTTGGTAGCAACAGTATTTCTACGGTCTCGAACACGCGCGAATAAGCCGTGCCGGAGCCCGCGCCCTCGCAGGGTTCCATCAAAGCCGGCACTTGAGACGTTAAGCAAGCCTTGAAGCGGACCACGACATGAGTCTCAAAAAACTTTTCGTCGTCAGTCGTTTCGACATGGAAATTGGGGTCGTGCTCGTGTTCGGCGAACCACTCGGCGACATTGACGCAGGCGTCGGCTTCCAGGTGGAGCTCGCGCCCCGCCGCGTCAATCGCCAGCCCCGGCGTGACGCGAATCTCCCCGCGCGTATAATCGAGCTGCACGTCAAAGCCCCAGACTACGCCTTCGCGATGCAGCCACGCGTTATGCAGCCGCATCTTGGCGCGATGATAAGCCTGCTCGGTCTCAAAATCGTCGACGCCCAGCAACATTCCGAAGTGATAACGCAGAGCATGAAACGGACTGAGCGGCGTTAACTCGCTGCGGTCGGAACCCGTGGCGAGGCACGAAGCAAGATCAGGCGTGTTTGTCATAAAGCGTCTCCTCTAGGCTTAGCCGCCGGAGCCTCGGCGGCCCTCTCTGTGTCCCTCTTTAGTAATCGCCGCGCAAGGCGCTGAAGAGGCGGCTGGCCCCGACCTGCGTCACGCTTTGATTGCGCGCGGCGCGGAGGCCACGCTCGGTCGCGAGCTGCTCTAACACGGTTTCGCTCGTGCCGGATTTGGACCGAGCCTTGACGTAATCCTCTTCAGCCTTCTCCAGATCTGTTTTGAGTTTGGCCGGATCAGTATCCCTCAGCCATTCGAGCGTTCGCTTGGCTTGCTCGAAATCCTCAAGCAACTGCCAGATAGAATCCGGCACCGCCGCTTCGAACGTGTCGAGAATACCGTGAGGCGATTGCCTGTAGGCCGTCTCTGCGAGCGCGAGGTCGGCCTGCGCCTTTTCCAGGTCGGCTTTGGCCTTTATTACATCGGGATCGGTATCTGGGTTCTTCTTTGCGGCGATGGCTTTTTGAATCGCCTGGCCGAGCGCGGTCTGGCCGTCTCCCACGGCTTTGAGCTTGTCGTCGCGGTCCTTTTGCTTCGCGCGCCAGTTCGTATCCGCCGTTGTGAAATCGGCCTGCGCAGTGGCGAGCGCCTTCTTGGCATCCTTTACCGACTGCTGATCGTCCGGGTTCTTGTTTTGCGCCCTGGCGTCGAGCACCGCCTTATCAAGGTCGTCTTGCTTTGCTTCGACAACTTTCAACTTATCGGTCACCGCTTTCTCTTCGTCTATGGCAGTCCCGCGCGCGCCCTCCAAAGCCGGGTCCGTGATGCGCTTGATCTGTTCGGCCGTGAGAGGCGAATGCTTCGGATCGGCGATCTGGGCAAGCATAGTTATAGCCTGGTCGAATCGACTCTTGGCCGTGGTTACAAACTCTCTGACCTTCGCCTCGACCCGCAGGAGAGATACGCGAAGCCTCTCGGCCTTGCCTTCCAACCCGCCATTCTGCTTTAGCTCGTCAAGGGCCGCATCTTCAGCCGCCTGCTCGTTGAGGCGAATCTTCTCGATGCGCGCGGCCTCGTCGGCGCGGCGGGCCTCCGCCCGTTCAAGCAGCTTGGCCGGTATGTACGCCTTGATGCGGGCTTCCGCGTCCGTGTACGGCTTGTCGTTAAGCGCGTTAGCGGCGGCGGTGTTGATCGTCGACAACGGAGGCGTCGTAAGCTCATTCTTCCATTTCGCGCGCAGCTTTTGCGGCTGGTCAGCCTGCTTTACCTCGTCGTCCGCCCTGGCTAATCGAGCCGTTGCGGCGCTCAGATCGGCTTGCGCGCGTTCAGCTTCCGACTGCGCCGCGGTGAGCGCCTCTTTAGCCTTCAACGCGTCGGCGCGGCTTGTCCGAATCCGAATTATGATTTGCTCAAGCTCGGCCAGCAGCACCTCGCCGTCAGCAGTCGTGGCGACCTCCGATAGTTGCTTGCGGACCTCGGCAGCTTTCTTTTCCAGAGCGATAACTGCGTCGGCAGCGCGGTCGAGATCGGCGCTTCTTGAGGTGATGTCAGCTTGAATCTTAGCCAATCGCTGTTGGCTGGCGGCCAGGCCTTGTTTTGCAGCGGCCTGACGTTGTTTGGCGTAATCGAAGATCGTTGTTGGGTCAGCCATAAACTCTCCTTCTGCTATCAAACCGTCATACCGACGGGCACGCCGGGAAATGAACGGCCCGCTTTCTCGTACTCGCGCCGGATCGCATGAATGAAGTGATGGCGGGTGATCGGCATCCCTTCAGCCGCGGCGAGGAAACCGGCTGCGACAGCCGCGTTTCTAATCACCCCGCCGACTACCGCATAGAGCGCCGCAAACTCGTCCAGGTTCAGGTCGTCGGCGAGAGGCGCGTCTTTCGGCAGGTGGCATTGCCAGAGCGCCAGCCGTTCTTCGCGGTCGGGCTCCTCGAAATCGATGACGAATTCAAGCCGTCTCAAGAATGCCGGGTCGATATTCTGGCGCAGGTTCGTCGCCATAATCGCCATCCCCTCGAATTGCTCAAGCCGCGTCAGCAGGTAAGCCGTTTCGAGATTTGCGTAGCGATCATGCGCGTCGGTGACCTCGGTGCGCTTGCCGAACAGAGCATCGGCTTCGTCAAAGAAGAGCACAGACCGCGCGCGTTCCGCCGCGTCAAAGGCAGTCGCCAGATTCTTTTCAGTCTCGCCTATCCATTTCGAGACGATGCGTGACAGGTCGATGATGAGCAGGTCTACTCCCAGCGTGTGAGAGAGCACTTCGGCTGAGAGCGTCTTGCCCGTGCCCGGAGGCCCTGTAAAGAGCAATCGCACGCCGCGCGCTCCCGCCCTGTCGCGCAAGAATCCCCATTCATCAATGACCCGGTCCTGAAACTCCAAGCGCGATACCGCCTCGCGCAACTGATTGAGCCGGTCCGGGGGCAGCACCAGGTCTTCCCAGGTTGCGCGCGGGCGCATCAGTCTCACTCCCGCCGCCAGTGAAGTGACGCCGCGCGCGCGAATGCTCGCCCCGACATCTTCGACGCCGGGTGCGCGCCCTTCCAAGCTCGCGATCAGATCCAGATCTGTGGCGACGGCCGCGGCCGTTTTCGGTTCGACCGGATAACGCGCCGCGAGGAATGCGGCGTCAGAAGCCAGCGCCGGGACCATCTCGCGCCACATACGCCGCCTGGCCTGTGGTAACAGTGGCTCGACCGGGGCGGCGATAAATGGGCGAGCCCCTCGAACGGACACCGCGCCCGCCCGCCCGCAGACAACTATCGCGCCCGGAAAATCTGTGAAAGCTGACACCTCTGCCGCGACAGGATTTTCCGTGTTTGCTAATCGCAAGACGGGCACGACCCCGCGCGCCAGCGCGTGAATCTGAATCGATTGTTCCTGCGCGGGATCAATTGAAGGTGGCAACTGAATCCCTGCGGGTCTTGCCCCGGCGTGGGCCACCAGCGCGAGCGCGCGGTTATAAGCTGCCTCTTCATTATCGGCTGTGACCGTCACTGTGCATGGCACGCGCAGGGCAATAGCCTTGACCGCGCGCGACGCGCCGGTCGTCTCAAACCACTCGTCAAATCCTGCCGACGCAAAAGCGAGGTCGGTCAGTCTAATCCCTGCGGGCCACACGTCAAGCCCGTGCAGCGCGGACCAGAGCGAGGGAGCCAGTTGCAGCGAACGCTCATAAAACGGCGCGTCACCCGTTGCGCGCAAAGCCCCCATCGTTACGGCTCTGCTTGTTTCAATCAATTCATGAAAAGGGGCGCGGTCTTCCTGGTCATCGCAGAGTAGTTGCGCCGCTAGACCTAGACTCGGATACGCTTCGTTGCGCGGGTGCAGCGCGCGTAAGACCGCCGCCAGCCCTTCGTGCTCTTCGCTCAATCCGCCCAACAGCAACAGCTCGACTTCCAGTCGCGAGAGCCCGAGCGCCTCAGTCAAACGATCAAGCGGATGAGGGTAGTGGTCCGGGACGCGATCAAGCGGACCGTTCGACCACGCGGAGAGCGGCAGACCTTCGGAGATCGATTCATACATCGCCCCTAAGAAGGCTTGACCTTCGGCGAGCGTGCCCTCGGCTTGAGGAAGCATCCTGGCCAATAGCTGACCGAGGCGGCCCGCGAGGATACCCGCTTCGCGCTTCAGCCGCGCGCTCACGCTCGCCTTCTTATCTGTCCGCCCTTTAATCGTCCTTAGCTCATTCATAAACAAATCTCACGACCACTCCAAGCCAGGGCAAGTAGCCGGGATTAAGATCAAGACCTGCGCGACGGATTTCGACCGAGGCTTCATCAAGCAAAAGCTTCACGTCGATCCACCCCGGATCGCCGACGATCTCCGCTTGACGATGAGAGATGAACTCTAGTAATTGCGCAGTCTGTTCCTCGCGCCAATCCAGCAGCAGTCGCAGACGCTCGACTATTCGCGCGGCAAGCTCCTGGATCGCACCCTCTTCGATCTCGTCGGGCGGAGGCTGGTCATCAGACGGCGGCGCTGCGCCGGGCAGCAAGCCTGAAAAGGCGAGCACCGCCGCGTCATCCGGCTTCGCCGCGACCAGCCTGAGCGCGAGCTGATGGATCACCCATCGAAATGGGCGCGCGCCTAAAGCTGCGTTATCAAGAATCTCTTCGGCCAGTTCGAGGTCTTCGAATACGCCGAGCAAGAAAAGCAGGCCACCAAAGCGGGTAAACGCTCGCTTTTGCAGGTCCGGCACCTTCGCCATCTCTTCATCTCGCTCCGCCTCTGGCTCAATCGCCATCTCCAACTCTCGATCAACCTCGCCTCCCGCCGTTTGCTCTGAGAGAGAGCGCTCGTCGTATTCTCGCGCTTTCCGCGCCGAAGGCCCCTCATCGTCTACGCGCATCTGCTCAGCGAGACTTTCGGAGTCGATCTCTGCCTGCTCAAGCAGCGCGCCGCCCACTTCAGACCGCGCCGAACGGAGGGCCGAGGCGATGAGAGCGATCAGCTCTTTAGCGGTCGCGGCGCGCAGCAAGACGGGTTCGGCTTCGAGCACGATCAGGGCGGCGGCTGCGCGGCACACCTCATCCGTCTCATTCACCAGCAGCCGCGACGCTGTCACAGCGGCCAGAATTCGCGAGCTATTCAGCACGCGCATCGTGTCGCGCAATGCGCGCGAGGTAGGCGCGTGATCCGCCCCGTCGACTAGATGCGTTGCCCCGGCCTTCGACAAGGCCGCGTATGCGAGCGCCTCAAACTGCTTGCCGGTCATTCTGCGCAGGACGCGGGCCAGCAATTGAAGCTCGCTCAACGCGCAGAGCACGGCAATCACCATCGATGAGACGGCGCAGAGCGCCTGCGTCAATTCGAAGACCGCTTCGCTCTCGCTCGTCGGCTCGCTTGCGCGCCACAAGCCCAGTTGTCGCCAGGCCCAGGCTCGGCTGACATCGCCGCGAGCGATGCTGATCGCCATGTCGATCAGCGCTTGCCTGCGCGAGCGATAAAAGACGGCGTTCGAGCTGCGACCGCTATGAAGCTCGCGCTCGATCTCTTCGGCTAACGCCACGCTCCACAGGACCGCGAGCGACGCGTCCGTGCCCGTCAGGCGCAGCCGGACCGGCACGCTGACCCTGCGTATGCAAAGCTCGCCGTCCTCGGGCAGCCCGACACGTTCGAGCGCGAGTTCGAGCGCGCCGTCCAGCACCATCGTTCTTATCTGGTCGAGCCTCTGCCGCTCGGCCATGACCGACTCCGGCAGCCGATAGTGAGTCTCGAATTTGTGAATTCGCATCTCGCGCATCTGTTTCGTCTCACCCCACACGGCTATCTCGGCCGACTCGGGCGCTGCTGAGCACGGTCCCGGCCTCAGGTATTCCCAGAATGTTTCCGCGACCGAGCTGGGAATTGCCGAGCTGCAATTGCGTGAAGCCGCCGCCGCGCCCGATGATCGAAGTCAGCTCCACGTGTAAGCCGCGCCCGACGCGCATCCCCGCCGCCACTGTACAGACCTCCACGAGCGTGTGGGCGGGCCTGTGCAGTTCCAGAATCTGCCGCACGACCTCTTGCTGGTCCGATGTGAGCGATGACGGAATGATCACGGCAAAGCGGTGCGCGTGAGTGTCAAAAGCATCGTCAACCGTGCCCGTCAAGGTTTGCGTATCGGTCAGTCCGATCGCGCCGCCTATGCGAAAGCCCGCGCCGAGAACCGAGCTAGAGGTTAACCCCGACGGATCGCCCAGGACCGCGCCGCCGAGCCCGCGCACGCGATATTTTTCGATCAGCATCACGCTATGGCCGAGATAGATCTCTAAGAAGCGCCGCAGCCCCGGCACGGTGCCGCGAAAACGAAACAGCCACGTCGCTTCTCGGATCAACGTGCGTCGAACGTCCTCGGTCTGGCCGCCCGGACGAGGCGCTCGGGCCATTCGCTCATCGAAGGTCATACCGACAAAAGTCGCAAGCCATGGCAGGATCTCCTGCGGCGCGCTCCGGGGGTCGAGTAACGCGGCCCGCGCGTCGGCCTTCGATTCAAACTCTCCGAGCGCTCCCTCAAAGATCGCCAGGTAACGGCGCAAAAACGCGGCCATCCGTTCTTCGCGCGAATACGTTTGCGGCAACCGGCGCAGGTAATCGTGTGTCGGGTATTCGGCTCGCAGGGCCTTTATGCGCGGCGTCGACCGCGTGTTCCCGCTCAGTTCGACGTGGACCCAGAGGTAACGGCCGGGCTCGGCGATCACGGGCGCTTCGTAAGTTTCAAACGGATCATCTTCCGCCGGCCGCACCCACGGCAGCTCACGACCCGTCTCGCGCATGTGCAGCGTTTGCGGCGGCGCGTTGACAAGCCTGTGAGCGAGCGTCACGGGCGGCATGGGCGGCGACAGGTCTGCGTGCGGCGGATCGTCGTTTGTGTTGGCCGGGTGTTTACGTTCGATCGCCGCCTCTTCAGGCGGTTCGTCGTCGGCGATGCATCGCACGACGACGCGCGTGTCTTTCGGGATGCAGGCGTCAAAAAAGATTCGCCCCCAGATCGTGTTAAACTCGCCGCTGTCGAGCCGGAAGGTCGTGATGCTCCCTTCCGGGAAATACCTGAGGCGAGCGGCAACGGTGTGGCGAAAGCCTTTATCGGTCCAGAAGCCTATGCGCCCATCCGGCGCGAGCACTATGCCGAGGCCATCGTATCCGCGCGCTTTCAGTGGCGGCAGCTCCGCCACGCCGTCTTCGCCTACGCAGAAGCGCAAGAAGTCTTCTTGCGGGCGGCGCGCGACGACCAGCACGTGATTGTTCCCGGCGCAGGCCGATGCGACCAGCGAATCGCCAACCTGAAATT
Organism: Blastocatellia bacterium; assembly: GCA_035249305.1. Taxonomy (GTDB): domain Bacteria; phylum Acidobacteriota; class Blastocatellia; order UBA7656; family UBA7656; genus DASUNP01. The sequence continues at coordinate 12,171 of DATFGQ010000060.1, forward strand.
CGATGTCGGTGGCGAAATTAACCTCTATCGCTTCTGCGGGCGAGTCGTATTTAACGACGCGCGCCTGCGCAGTGCCGGCCTGTTCGAGTATGTAGATCTCGCCGGAGGGCGCGAGCGCGATTCTCGACGGCGCGGTGATCTGCGCGGGCAGTGGGAGCGTCCGAGGGTCTGTGCGCGCGTCGAGCTTGATCAACCCCGGCGGCGATGTCAGCAGGGCAAAGACTGTGCGGCCTTCGGCGGCCAGATCGACCGGGCTGGCTGCAAGCTGTACGCGGCGCAACAACCGGTTAGATCGGAGGTCGTAAATCAGAATCCGGTTCGCGCCCGCTTCGGCTATGAACAATCTGTCATCTTCGCTGACAGCCAAACCGCGAGGCTCGGCGAGCGCTGTCGGCGCTTCGCCCGCGAGAATGAAGTCGCCGAGCTGTCTGTCGATGTCGGTTTGAAATAGGTCGACGGGCACGGGCTGTGAGGCCGACGGTTCGAGCGGGTCGTGCGCCGCCCATAGAAAACGCTCGACTCGCCCTTCCTTCGGCGCGCTGTGATAGAGCCGGCAGCTATCATCAAACGCCAGCCCGGCTCCTGCTTCGAGACACGGCTTGTGATCGCCGGCGGTCTGAGGCTTTTCGTCCCGCCAGAAAAGCTGCACGACTTCGCCCTGGAGCGCCGTCTTATTGTGTGACACGCGCAGCCATTGGTCTTGCGTGCGAATGAGCGCGAAAGCGCGAGGCGCTGGCATCGCTAACACTCCTCACGAATCACAGGGATCGGCACGGGGAAAGTCGGAACGGGTAGTGTGCCGTCTGCGCCGGGTAACTGACCGTCGATGCTCTGGCCGGGGGAGATCGTGAGCGGCCCCTCGACCACAGTGATCTCCGTCAACTCCGGCACTTCATATTTTTCAAGGGTGACTGAGCCCTGCACCCAAACTTTGTTCTGCTCGTCCCACCCGGCGACCTTCAAATCGTTCAGGAAACGGACCCCCTCGACCTGCAACGCCGCGGCCTGGAGCTCGGGGCCGTGCACGCGCGCGCCGAGCGGCCAGCCCTTTCCTTCCGGCCCGAAGGGGGGCAAGGGGGCCAGGTACTGACGAAGCACAAGCTCGACCCAATGTCGCACAGCTTCGATGCCGAAGCCGGGCTTCACTTCCAACCCGACGGCGACGGCGACTTTGCGATAGGTCGGTGGAATCACATACAACTCGGTTGTCACGAGCCGCCGCTGATCGAGCCATTCGCAGACGGCGCGAAGCATGTTGCGATCCGGCACGGGCGCGTTCGGGTGCGCGGCGTCTTCGCGCGGCCAGATGACTACGCTGACAACGCCTGCCGCTTCCGATCGTTTCGTCGGCGCGTGAAAGCGGGGCAAGCATTCTGCTCGACCTACGTCAGCGCCGGGTGTTTGGAGCGCGAGTTCTTGAAAGTCCGTCGAAGTGACTGCGCGGTCCCGTCGGCGCAATTCGCCGGGGATGCGATTCAACCCTTCGCCGATAGACTCGGCGGCCGCGCCGCCGAAGGCGGGCAGCGGGTTGACAACCTTAACGTCGGGAAACTCGACGAGCTTTGAAATCGCTTTAGGGGCGAGGTTGCCTTCAGCGCCGCCGCCGTACCTGTATTCGCGCACGCGAATGCGTTGGCCGATTTGCGGAGGCAAGCCCTGAAGCCCATTCCCGAATCGCACTTCGCCCGCTTCGAGGTCGGTGACGAAATGGCGGTCATCAGGCCCGCTCGCGTTGAATGCCTCGACCTCTTTCCACTCGACCCAGCGCGCGCCTTCTTCCACATCGATCCTGACGCTGTCGGCGATCACAGGCTTGTTGACGAGCTTGTAGCGTTGATTCATCTGCGCGTTGCCGGTGCCCAGGAATTCCGGCCGCGCCTTTTTCGTCTGCGAGGTCTCGGAGGCATTCGCGCCGACGAAGAGCACTCTGCCCAGCCGGCTTCCGTCGTGGCGAAACCCGCACAGCCAGAAAAGAATCTTCTGCTCTGTCTCTTCGTCGAGCGCGGGCGGGAAGTCTCCCGTGCCTAATTTATCAGCGTCGTCGACGGGAAAAACGCCGAACTCTTTGGCGTCCTTCGGCAGCCGCAGCCTCACCACTCCGTCCTGGCTCAACCCGCGCGTGGTGTCGCCCTCTTGCTGTATGCTGCGGTATTCTGGCTTATCGCCCTTAAACTTTCCGGTCGATATCTTCCATTCGACGGCGGGCGCCTTCGGCGTGAACTCCGCGCCGAGACAGGCCGCGATCTGATCGATCGTCGCGAAGATCGGGTCCAGCACAAAGCCTAGATTGAGCAGCGCCCCGCCGAGTTCATTCGGGTCCGCGCCTTTCTCTTTAAGCACCGCGACCCAGAGCTTGCCGTCGACGGTTGCGCTGAAATCGACCGGCGGCTTGTCGAGGGCGACAGTCTGGTTTTCGTAATAGACAGGGCTGGAGCCGGTCGGCAGCGGGCTGATTGCTTGAAGCGCGCGGACTGCGAACTCGTGAACTTCAGGCGTTTCCTTCGCATCAGGCTGCGGCACTTGCGCGCGGGCGACGGCCAAAAAAGAGATGGGCCAGACGTTTACTTCGGTCTGCGTCTCGAACGACAGGTTGCCGGCCTTCAACTCCGAATTCATCGGGACAAGCACGCCCTTCGGGTTTGCGCATGTCATCGTGACCATCGCGCGCGAAGCCGTGGCCGGGCGTAGTGGGATTTGCAGCAGCCTCAAGAACTCGAGCCGCGCCGCCTCGGGTATCTGGTTGAAGCGGAAGAGCAGGTTCTCGCCCAGGAAAGCGAACAATTCAATCAGCGTGATGCCCGGATCGCTCGCGTTATGGTCAGTCCACTCCGGCGTGTAGACGGGGATGCGGCGGACTAGCTCGTCCCGCAGTTGCTGGTAAGAGCGGTCATCGAGAATGGGATTGGGAATAGGCATACCAGCTTACTCCAGATAAAACGGGTAGACGAAATTGCCCTGACGCCCGTCGCGTTTGTGCGTGTAGAAAATCTCTATCAGTACTAGCGCCGGGTCATCGCCGGGCGTCACCTGCACGTCCTGTAGATCGATCCGCGGCTCCCACGCTTTGAGCGCGATAGCCACCTCGCGCTGTATCAATGCTCTGGTCGCCGTCGTGTTCGGTTTCATAAGGTAGCGGCGCAGCCCGCACCCGAACGTCGGCCTCATGATGCGTTCGCCCTGTTCGGTGTCGAGGATGATTTGAATCGACTGGCGCACCTTTTCCGGCCCGGCCTCGTATTCAAGCATCCCGCTGCGGTCATCGGGCGCGAGCGGCATGCTCCATCCCTTGCCAAGAAAACTCATAGTATTCATCGAACAACCTCCGCCTCGACCTCGGCCTCGAATTCGAGCCTGGCGGTGAGCGATGGGGCGTTGACTTCCTGACCCGATTGAAAAATGTCGTTCGTCATGCCGGCGACGGCCAGCGGACCGAAGCCGCCCTTCAAGCTGTCGACCACCCTGTTGCCGAAACCGGCCCTCAGCTTCGCGTCGATCTCATTGCCGATCTTGAATTCCGCGCCGACGCCCATGTCGAGCTTCGCGTCGACGCTCACGTCCACATCCACGTCGACGCCGAACTCCAACGTCGCGTTAAGCTCCAACGCGATGTCGGCGCTAAGCTCTACGCTCGGCGGTATGCAGAACTTCAGCTTGAGCAGGAAGAAGAGGCCGAACAGCAGCGTCACGACCGGCAGGAAGAGCTTGAACACAAACGTCGCGACGATCGTGATCAACGGGATCGCGAACGAGCAAATCTGAGCCTGGCTCGCACGGCTGCTGCTCGTGATATTGCCGTCCTCGTCCGCGCTGACTTCGAGGGTCGAGTCCGGCGGCGCGACCATGCGAAACGGGGCGAGCTGGTTCGGCGGCAGGGCGGCGGCCTGCGCTTCGAGCGCCTTAAGATCGGGCAACTGCATAGAGACGGGGCGATTGCTTGTCCCCACCAGGTCGAAGTGCGACGCGAGGCGATAGACTTCGGTGGGCGCGCTCCATACCAATTCGCCGTGGCAGTCGGGCTTCTGCGAGCGCTTCGGGCAATTGGCCTTGTGCCGCCGCACAAAGCAGCGAACCTCAAGCTGCGTCGTATCGTCAAAACGCGCTTTGCCAAACTCAGTCGTGTCGGAGCTGCCCGTGATGACTACGCCGAAATAGATCGTGCGGCCTTTGGCCGAATGCTTCTCGTCTCGCGGGTCAGGTATGAGCGGATAGAGATTGAAGACTTGCTCGGTGATCGCTTGCGGGGTTTCCGCAACCGCGCTCCATTCGCCTATCCCATCGCGGAGCTGCTTCCAGCCTTGCAGTTGCAACCCGACCTGAAACTTATCGGCCCACTGCTTGAGATTCTCGCGCTCGATGGCGAGCTGGGCCAGCGCGTCGCTGTGGTTCTTATCCAACGACGCGGCTATGGCGTCTGTCAGCATCGCCTCGCCCTGCGGGGCCAGACCCTTCTTTAGTAACGCCAGTTGATTCTCGGGCTTCATCATGGCGTACTCGCTTGCGACCTGCCGCGCTTGCGCGAGCCGTTTGAAGACGGACTGCGCTTCTTCGAGGGCCTGAGAGCTTAGATTCGCCACCACCCGGCGGCGTATGACAAAGCCCGCCTCGCACGCTTGATCCCGTTCTACGGAAGGGAAGCCGGGCATGTCGCAATGCAGCTCGCACACGACCAGATAGAATCTTTTGTGCGTGTCGAGGAAGAGCTTGCGCATAGAGGTCGGGACATAGCCGGACTCGGAGAGGCGGCGCTTGCCTTTATAGAAGGGCGGCACGAGCGGCGGCAGATTGACGACTTTATGCACAAGGTCTTCTGACGTGAACTTGAGCGAGCGTTGAGGGTTTTTAAGAAACTCGTCTACGAATGTCGCCCCGTCATATTTTTGGATAACCGGACGCGAGACGCGCCCAGCGCTCGGCAAGCCGGGCTGCTGCCAGCGATACCAGGGCGCTACGAGTTTCCACGTGTGATTAGTCATCGCTCACCAAATGTTTCCCGCGCCGGGCGTGTAGGAGGGGGAGACCACGCCGGAGCTCGCGATCAGAGTCGTGCAATTTATAATGCCGTCGAAGGTCGCGACCGGCGCATGAACATTGACGGCCGACGCGGTCATCTCGATGGTCGCGTTGGCTTGAATGTTAATCTGCCCGGCCACGTTGAACGTGATCGTGCAGCCGTTGGAGTGCTGAATCTTTATCTCCTGCGCGCTGTCGTCGAGCACGACCTGATGACCGCTTTGCATCGAGATCGTCACTTTCGCGGCGCCCTCCGTGTCGTCGAATTCGAGCAGGCTGCCCGAACGGGTCTTGATTAACCGCTTGTTGTTCTGAGCTTCGGGCGCTTCGGGCAGCGACTCTCGGCCATTCCACGCCGAGCCTAGAATGTATGGCCGCCGCAGATCGCCCGCCTCAAACCCGACTACCACCTGAGTATCGACGGAAGGCAGAAACTCGAAGCCTTGATCGTCGTCGGCGTAAGGCGTCAGCAGCGTCGCCCACGCGCGCACGCTGTCGCCGTCGGCCCCCAGCCAGGGGAACTTGACCTGTATGCGGCCGAGGTTCTCAGGATCGACGATGTCGGTGACTATTGCCGGGAAGACTCCGAAATAGCGCAACGCATCACCGTCAGGTCTGAATGCACTAATCACGATCCCTCCTGTATGGTCGCCCGTTCGGCTTCGAAGTGAGTTCGAAAACCATCTCTCAAATCGTAAGTGTGGCAGACGTGCGTAACGTAGTAGCCCCGCCCGTCGAATGGCCGGCCCGCCCTTTCGAGCGTGAGGCGGCTCCCGACGACCATGTCGGCCGAGCCGCGAGTCACTCCTGTGACGGTGACGAAGCTGCGCGCGCGCCGCAGCATCTCCGCGCGCACCCAATCCGCCGCCTCCGTCGATTGCAGGGGCGCTTCGCGGACTCGATACGAGACGCGCTCGCCGAACGAGCGATTCAGGATTGCGGGTCCGGTCAAGCCGTCAGAGACCTCCGCGCGGATGGCGTCTTCACCCGCTTCCTCCTCTATGCTGCTGCGCTCGCCTGCGTCGTAGCCGCTCACTTTGACCTTGGTGCGTTGATGCGCCAGGTCCGCCCTCGCGCGCAATTCGATCAGGTGATTGCCCTGCACGAGTGTTAATTCGGTCGCGTCACGTTTGCCTCGCGACTTGAAGTGGAGAGTTTCGTCTTCCACCCAGACCTCGGCTTGAATCTTCCGGGCGCGTTCGCGCAAGAAAGCCAGGTCGCTCATATTCCACTGCTGCACCACGTCGTATGTCGGCCCGTCCGCATCGACCTCGGGTGTCAGCCCGTGCTCGGACGCAATCGCGCTGGCGATGTCGGCGTCGGTCATCTGCTCATAGGTCTTCATACGCCGGGTCATTCGCAGCTTCATCAGCTTGTCTTCGGCAAAGATGACGACTTCCGGCTCGCGGGCTTCTTGAAAGTCGGCTTCGATTGCTGTGACCCACCCGCTAAAGACTGTCCGCCCCTCTGAATCAGGGCCGATCGAAACTTCGAGCTTCTTTCCGAAATCGATGAATGAGCCGTCGAGATAGAGCTGCCTCTGCTCGGGGTTGCCGCCCGTCGCCCCCTGCGAGACAAATCGCGCGGAAAGGGTCTTCAACCCGCCGGTCGTCTCTTCGATCTCAAGGCGCAAAATGTCGCGGGCCAATTCGCCCTTGACCTCGCCTTCGACCTCGAAGATCGGTGAAGTTGAAACGAGAAGCGATTCAGTCATCATAACCCTCGGCGGCGGTTCGCCTGCGGTCACGCGCAAGGCTCGCCTGGAGCTGACGCGCCTTCGCCAGCTCTTCCCAGCTCACTGCTTCGCCAGAGCCCGCGCTACGTGGCTCAGGTTCGGCCGTGACATCAGAGACCATCTCTTCTACGTGGACGGCCATCGCTCACCTCCGCGCCTTCAATGCTTGCAGCGACTTGAGCACCCGCAGGGGCGCGCCGGTCGCGTCTTCTTCTGAATCTTGTCGGCGGCGTTGCGCGCTCGGTCGCGAGCGGGCAGGGCAACCCAGGGCGGCTTCGTCGGGTCAGCCGTCATAGGCGGGTCGCCGCTTGCTATCTTTGATCTAATTGCGACCTGGCCGCGAATCGAGGAGCCGCGCGACTTGGCGGCCTCCCCTAGGGCCTGGCGAAGCGGCACGCCAAAGCCGAACGAAGACGCGCGGGGGTCGGCAACAACAGGGCGCGGCGCGGGAGGCGCTGATTGCTGCGCCGATTGCGAGGGCGCGCCGCTGAGAGATAGCGGCGTGCGCGATTGCGCAGGCGCGGCAGGCTGGCGGCTGGCCGCGCTTGTAATATTTGGAGCCGCGACAGTCGCCTGAGCGCCGGTCGTTGGCGTCGCGGCGCTGGTCGCGGGCAAGCTTTTCTGAGGCGCTTTGAAAGCCTGTCGCGCTTGACTCTCAGCCGTTTGATTCTTGATCTGCTGCACAGACTCTATGGCCGCGCTCACGCCGCCCGCCGCCGAAAGCGCAAAGCCCGATGCCAGCCCCGCGCCGACGCCGACGCCTGAAACTGCGTTCAGGCCCGCGCTGGCTTCCAGGCCGAAAGATGCTTCGAGCGAAGAAGAGATGCCCGCTTCAAGACCGACTGTCACACCCAGCCCGGCGGATGCGCTTATCCCTGCGTCGAATCCAATTTCGACGCCAGCCGAAAACGAGAGCGAGCTTTCGCCGCCAAAATCGAGGCCGCGCCACGCCGCCGGATCGAGCCCGACCCGCGCCGAGAACTCGGCCGCGCTCTCGCCCCCCAGAGCCACCCCTACGCTTGCTGAAGCGCTAAAGCCCAGGCTGGCCGACGCGCTAAAGCCAAGCCCCGCCGAAGCTCCGATACCGCCTCCCAAGCCGGCGGCCGACGAGCGGCCGGGCGCGGGCACGTTTGCTTGACGATTAGCGCCCGGCCCTGAAATCAGCAATTCGAGATCGCGATTCTGCTCTTTGATCGCGAGCGTGACCTTCGCGCGCAAAGGCGCGCCGTTGGCCGCGAAGTAATCCAAGTCGATCGTCAGCGAGTCCACCAGGCCATCAAAAGTCAGATCGTTCCAGCGAAAGCGTATGCGCGGGGCGACGAACTTTCCGTTCTCTTTACCTTTGGGTTGTAGAAAGCGCTCGATCTGCTTGGTCTTCTCGCGCACGGATAGCGGGTTGTCAGTGGTGCCTTCGTCCGCCGTGTCGAAAATCAGATCAAGGGTGAGCGTCGTGGAGCTTGAGCCGATGTATTGGCGCACCTGGCGACCGGCGGAGTTGCCGCCCTCAATGGCGTTTGTGATCTGCAAGCGCAGGCTTGTCGGATTGAATTGGACAGGGAACTCGCCTTTAACCCTGTTCTGGTCATCAAGCTCAGCGATTTTGGCTTTCTCTAGTTGCATGGTCTAGGACTCAACAAGCCGCAATCCCTCGTGGGCTATTTGCAGCTCTTCGATAGCAACATCTCCCGTCTTCGCATTCAGCTCCGGCCCGCGAATCTTCAGCGGCAAGCCGCGATCGAATACCCACGTCGCGACCACGTTATCACCCGAGCTCATCACTTGAATGATCCCGTCGTAACGGGCGACAGGTCTTTCGCCGCTACAGACCCCTTGAACCCAGCGCCACATCTCGCGATTGACCGCGCCGCCGCTGCTGAAAAGCATCCCGCGTTTGAGTGTTATGGCGCTGTACTTGGCGCGGCCGACGCGCTTGATAACGCCGTCATTGCGACCGCCTTCGAGATACTCTTGAACGTCCGTGTTGATCTCCAGGCCGGAGCATTCTTGAAAGGCGCCGTCGCCGAGCGGCGTGCCGCTCGGGGAGTCGCTCGGCGTTTGCGAGCCCGATTCAACCGCCGCGCTCTTTCGCAGCTTGATCTGGAATCTGAATGATCTGAGCAACTGGTCGGCCATCGCTGATCAACTCTCCCGGAGCGTGAGCGTGCCATCACCTTCGCGCGCCAGCCGCAGAACTATGAATTCGAGCGGCTCGGCGGGCGCGATGCGCACCTCTGCAATCAACCGTCCGGCGTCGGTGATGAATGAAGGGTTGTTCGTGTCATCGCAACGCACGGAGAAGGCTTGCTCTTCGGTCGCGCCGACGAAAGCGCCTGTGCGAAAGAGCTGGCGCAAAAAACTTTGTAATGACACCCTCAATTCAGCGCGAAGGGCGCTATTGTTCGGCTCGAAGACGACCCACTGCATCTGCTGATAGATCGCGCGGCCGATCATCGTAATCAAGCGGCGGACGCTCAATTGCCTCAAGGAAGGGTCGCGGCTGAGCGTCCGCGCCGCCGTCAGGCGTACGCCGTCACGCTCTCGCAAGTAGACGTTAATGGCTTGCGGGTGCAGCTCGTCGTGTCGCGCCGGAGAAACCACATCGTCGACGCCTATGACTTCGGCAGCGAGCACATTGGCCGGGCCTTGCGGCACTCCGAAGGCAATCTCCTGCCGGGCGATAATGCCCGCGGCGACCGCCGAAGGCGGGATGTGCACCAAAGCGTCGCGGCTGTCGTTGAGCCGTGAGACTTGCAGCCAGGGGTGATAGGCCGCGGCGAAAGATGAGTTGAATCGCGCTCGCCAATTCAGAATCTGGCGCTGGTTCAACCCCGGCGGCACGTCGAGCAGGACGACGAACGAGCGCATCAACTCGCCGAATTCAACAAGCTTGGATTGCAGCCTGATGATCTCCTCTCGCTGCTCGGGCGCTTTCGGGTCGAGACGCAATCCTTTGAGGTCGAATTCCTTTTGCGTCTGTTCTTGACGAGGCGGCTGAATATCTACGCAGCGGTCAAATTCCGGCCCCGCGAGTGAAGCGGGATCGATAATGTTTTCAGTGGGCGCGAGCGGGGACGGCGAATAGAGGTCGGGGGCGACCAGCAGCGATAAATCGGAAAGTTGCGTGAGCGAGTGTATGCCACTGGCCGGCTCATCATCGCCGAACGTCCAGGCGCTATCAAAGAAATCCGAAGGCGTAATGTCGCCGCAGCGGTCCCGCCCCTTGGTGAAAAATTTTGATAGCGGGCCGGGCGGCAGGTCAGGATCATCCGGCATCATCTCGTCGAACGCCCATCTCCTGTTGGGGAAAACGAGCTGCGATTCGTAGCAGAGCACTTTCGCCATCCAGCGCGGGTGAAGACTGGAAAACCCGAGCTTCTCGTGGCGCTCCTGCCTGCCGTCATCGTCATCAATCAGCAATATGCCTTCGACCAATTCGGCTGATACGATCTTGTCGCTTGCTGCTTGAGCGAACCTCGCTTTGCGGACGAAGCCCGCGCTCTTGTCGCGCTCCTGCCGTGTGATATTGGCGACAAGCCGCAGCTCTCGTTTAGTGTTCTCCAGGGTCAGTCGCAACAGCGCGCCCGGAGGAATCGCGTCGCCTTCGCTCAGCGTCAGCGAATCGAGATCGTCATCTTCGAAGATCAACGGTCGCGCCGTGTAATCGAGCCTCGCCCGAAGGCGATTGCCCCAGCTTCCCTCGCTGCGCGCGCACAGCCACAGCCGGTGGGCGGACGATCGCGCGCCCGGCACGCAGCCCCGCGCCACGCCGCCTTCGTTTTCCGATATGTCGTCGTACTCATGCACTATTCGAACGATGTAGGCGCGGCGTCCGCCTTGCTCGAAAAAGGCCGCGACCGCGTAAGGGAGCAAGCCCGGCCCTTCAAAGCCGCCGAACAGGTGTCGGTAATCATCAAAAGTTTCCACGGCTACGGCAACGCTGCGTCGTCGGGGCCGCGTGTCTTCGACGCAGGCGCGGTCATCGGGCCATTTCTCGTTCACTACGGGCACGCGCACGGGGCCGCGTGGCGCAACCCCGACGAACGCGCAAACGTCCATCCTCACGCCAGTGAGCGCGCGGAGCGGAGAGTCTGGGTACTTGTAGATGCCCGGCGCGCCGAGCGGTATGCGGATAGCAGACGACATGGCTTATTACTTGTAGTCGATGCCTTCGTGAACGAGGTGCAGCTCTTCCATAGCGACTTCGCCGCCGCCCTTAGCCGCGAGCGTCGGCCCGACCCACTTCTTCGGCTGCGCGTTTCTAAGCACCCAGGTGGCGACGGTCTGGCGCGCCTCATCCAGCAGCGTGATTGTGATGTTTGTCGGGGCGTAGGCTCCGTCGGCCACGGCTTTCAGCCATTCGTAGAGCTTTGTTGAGCCCACCAACCCGCGCTTGAGCGTAACATCGTCGAGCTTGTGAGTGTTCGGAATCTTTCGCGCCGTATTAAACTTCTCGTTGCCGTTGCGATAATCGGAGTAGCTCACTTCCATCCCGAGTCCGCTCACGTCCGAGAACCCGCCGAAGACATCCGTCGGGTCGTTGTTCTTGTCGTTGAGCGAAACGAGATAGTTGAACGCGCCGTAGGGGTTTGTACGTTCGACCGGCATAGACTTCTCCTTGAATTGCGCGCGGTGACGGTCAGCACTCGTTTATGAAACCGCACGTTGCGTCTTGTTTAAACTTTCGAGTCCGCCGTCCATTGACCTATGCGGAAGATAACGAACTCGGCGGGTTTGACCGGCGCTACGCCGATCAGGCATATCAGTCGCCCGTTGTCCAGGTCGTTCTGCGTCATAGTCGTGCGGTCGCAGCGCACAAAGTAGGCTTGCTCAGGCTTATCGCCGAGCAGCGCGCCGTCGCGCCAGAGCACCAGCAGGAAATCCTCAATCGTCTGGCGGATGTTGGCCCACAGGCGCGGCCCGTTCGGCTCGAAGACCGCCCACTGCGTCCCTTTATCAATCGAATGCTCGATGTAGATAAAGAGTCGCCGCACGTTGACGTATTTCCATTCCGGGTCCGAGCTCATCGTGCGCGCGCCCCAGACGCGATTGCCGCGCCCTTCGAAGAAGCGCAGCGCGTTGATGCCTTCCGGGTTGAGCACGTCCTGGCGCGCTTTGTTGATGTTGGATTCGAAGCGCGTCAGCCCGCGCACGACTTCGTTAGCGGGGGCTTTATGCACGCCGCGCTCGATGTCCGAGCGGGCGTAGATGCCTGCGGCGAACGCGGACGGCGGCAGCAGCAATCGGGTCGGCGGCGCGCCCTGTGAAGGTCTTTCGGAAGGATCGAATATCTCGATCCACGGGTGGTACATCGCCGCGTACTTGCTGTCGAACTTGCCCCGGAATGCGCGAATCTCGTTCATAGAGCTGCCGCGCGGGCCGTCGACGACGGCTATGCGGTAGCGCATCCTTTCGGCGTGCCCGATCAGCTTGACCGCCGCCGCTTCGCAGGATGCCACATCGCCCTCGTAAGCCCCGGCGTCAGGCAGCGCGACTATGGCGATGTCTGTTATCTCGCCTAGAGCTTCAAGCCCGGTGGCTTTGACGGACTTGTTATCAGGATCGGCCTCCTTGCCCGCCAAATCGTCCGGCGTCGCCAACGCGCCATCGTGCCCGCCGGTCAGCCGCACGGGGTCGCCGTCCGCGGTGGTGCCACGCAAAGCGGCGATCAATTCCGCGGGAAGAAAATCTTGCGACGCCGAGGCCGTAGGGTCGTAGTCGAACCACACTATGGCGTTCTCGTCTTCGGGGTCGTCTCTTTCGAGAATCCTGCCGATGAATCGCCTCTGCGCGGGGTCGGCGGCAAGCTCGTCGTAAACATCGACGCGCTCTGGCCCGGCCCTGACGACGACCTGCATTTCGACGAGCTGAACGATCTCGCCCGCGGCAAGATCGTTCGCCGTGGCCTTAGTTTGACCAGAGCGAATGAATTTCTGTTTGCCTGTGCCGTCATCCATCACGACGGCCAGTTTTGTCTTATCGATCGGGGCGTTGCCGCTGACGTTGTCGCCAGCCTGTAGAATCTCGACGACGGAGCCCGGCCGGGCTCTCGTCACCTGTAGGCCGAGCGTGGGGTGCGTGAAGACGAGATTCTTGCTGCGAAAAACTCTGGTCTCGACTAACACGTTTCCGTACAGGCCGGGCCAGCGCGCGCGCCAGGTGCCTGTGATGTCGGTCACGGTGACATTCTTGCTGGCCGCGCCATAATCGAAGTTGGGGGTCACGCCGCGCGGCGCGATGACGCGCGAGACGTAAAGCCTTTTGCCGCCGTTTTCGAAGAACGCGCGGGCGGCATGAGCCAGGTAACAGGTGCGTGGTACGGCCGAGGCCGCGTTGCTGCCGACGCTTAACGGTTCCAGGCCGCCGTATACACGCTCGAACTCTGTGTAGCTTGTGATCAAGCGCGGCTCGTTGGTGGACGGGCCTCCGGGGTATTGCACGGGGCCGTAGCGTGTCATCCCCGCGAACCCGGTTGTGCTGGTCGGCACACCTTCGATTGACTTCGAGCGGAAGCTGACTTCTTCGACATAAACTCCAGGCGCTAAGTATTCGGGCATAGGGATCACTCCTTTTATCTGCGCGAGGCTCTAGGGGATTTGAAACTCCGGCTCTTCTCCGAGGCATCTCCCCAAAGTGAATTCAATGACTCGTGTGACGCTCGCCGTATAACCGGGTGGAGGGACTGCGCCACCCGCCACCGGGTCGGCATCGCCGGGATTGGAGAGAACTTCCAGAGGTAAATCCCACAACGGATCGAGCGCAGGCAAATCGACCGGATTAGGCGTCGGGACGACGGCCGGCCCCAGGACCGATACCTCGATCATAAGCGGCTTGGGCAGCGCGCCGCCGGTCGTCACTTGTGCGTTAATAAGTAAAAGAAACTCCCCGCGATCATCGCCGTGCGCATTGCCGACGACGACGCTTGTGCCGTCGAGTCTGGCGACGACGCGCGCCCATCGCATAGGCTTGCCGTTTCGCACGACTTTGCCGCGCAGGCCGGTTGTCATCGCGCTGAAATCGTAAGCGGCTCCGGGGAAAAAGGCCGGGCGGCGTATGCGGCGGCTGTAAGCTTTCTTGTCGATCTTTTCCTCATTCTCGACATCCGCGAGCGTGAGCAGGGGGATGCTCAACCGGCGCGGCACGATCCTTCGCCGGTCCCGCTCGGCTTTATAGGGCGGCGTCGCCGAATCGAAGAAGCGTAGATCTATTGGAGTTGTGACTCCGCGTTGATAGCGCAAGACGAAGAGGTTTGAGTTATGCCGCTCGATCGGCGGGCGCGGCAGCCCCAGTTGCGCCGCATCGGCGGCGGCCTGAATCTGGTAGTTAAGCCGCCTCCCTTGTTGCGCGTCTAACGGCTCGATGCCGAGCGCGAGACGATGGACGGTTTCAGAATATCGGCTTGGTAGAAACTGATTCATAAGCTCGTCGTCGGCGTAGCCCCCGCAATTGCCGTTATGACCGGCCCTTCGGTCGCAACGACTCTGCCGTCAAGGCGTATGACGCGCATGATGTAAGGCATGCTCAGCCGGTAATCGGCCGGCAGCGAATCAAAGGTCCGCATGATGGCTTCGGTTGAGATCTCTTCTAACACCATTTGAATCGATTCGCTCGCGTCCCAGTTGCCGGAAGAGTGGAGCAGGGGGCCGCTCAAGATCGGCGTAGTTTCAAGACACTGCATAGCTTTGCCGAGGATGCGGTGCTCGTGTTCCGCGTTCTCACCCCATGGCGTCAGCAAGTAGTGCAGGTCAAGCCCCAGATGCGAACGCCCATCCTGCGCCGACGCAGCCGACCACGCCGCGCGCATCGTCTTGTTGAAATCGACGCGATAAAGGAAGATCGAAAGCGCCGGAGAGCCTATGTTGAGCGCGATATTGGCTTGCTCGAAATCGCTCGTGCGCACAAGCACCGCCTTCGTCTTTTTGCCGGAGACGGGCTGCTCATCTTCAAAGCAGGCGTTGAGCAGTAACTCAACGCTCCTGCCCACGGCTGCGATTCCAGTAAACCCGGCCAAGTCGATCTCACCTCGCGTTAAGAGTCTGTTCGCTTATGTGCGAGCATCACTTCCGGAGCGTCCGTAACATGAGCCTCCGCCGCGCGCTCAAGCCCTGATAAATGTCCGCCCCCATGTTCTCTAGATAAGGTCTTATGAAGCTGAGGATGTTAAGGATATTGCTCAGATAGCTCCGCTCCCCGCCCGGCACATGCGTTATGTGACCCCGCCACGCGAGAGGCTTCTTACCCTCAGCCGTCTCTTCCAGCCAGAACTTGATGATGAACGAATGCGTTTCAGGCTTTGGTGAGCCCATCACAACCTCATCCCTTAAGGAACAGATGTAGAGGGGCATACGTTAAAGCGTCTATGCCGGCCTCAGGGCGTGGAGCTTAGCAAGGCATGGTCTGCCGAAGCGTCTGGCAGGGCGTCTGCAAAAGCGTCTATTCGACATTTTTCTATTGAGAGGGCGTCTGAGAAGTAGCAACTTACCCGGCTCCGCAGGAGCCGGATGTTTGCAGGAGAATCCTCGGCTCCGTAGGAGCAGGATGTTTGTAGTTGATCGCGAACCAGATCCCCCAACTCCGTAGGAGTTGAATGTCTGTTATTCAACCCCTACGGGGTTGGATATTGGTTATGCGATACTTCTACAAACATAGAGCCCCCACGGGGCTTTTCAGACGCCATCTGAATGCTACAGGTCAGTCTCTCGCCTTTGGCAAGAAGCCTTCTACGAATCGTATGTCTTGCTGAATCTGCCTCTGCCAGTTTTCGAGATTCCCCTGAAGCTCTTTGAGGCGACTCAGGACTGCCGTTAAGGACGTAGGCATGGGAGGCGTCTGCGGCGGCGGCTCGTGGGCTTGCGGGGTTGATTCAAGTTGATCGGCGCGGATCTGCTCGTAAAGCAGAAGTGTGCCCTTCATAGGGCTGACATCAAGCTCTTTTTTCAGCGTTTCAACGCAACTATCGTACTGGCGCAGCGCGGCCGTCCTGTCGCCCGCGAAGTAGTACAGCCTCATCATTTGCTGGTGCGTGCGCTCGCGCGCCGGGTCGAGTTGAAGGATTCGCGCGGCATGATTGAGCCCGGCCTCGTATTGGCAGTGGGCTTCACAGTAAAGTATGAGCTTGTCGAGCATGGCGAGATATTTGTTCTGTAAATCCTCGCGCTCAAAAAGGCACCAGTCTTGATACCAGCCTTCCAGCAGGTCTCCTCGGTAAAGCTGAACCGTCAGCTTGAGGCGCTCCGCCGACTCGTCATCCAGGTAAGCTCCCGACGGGAGGAGATCATAAGATTGCTTGAACTCCGAAACGTCTGTCCACAAGTCGACGTCCATATTGAGATGAACCCAGTTCGTGTCGGCGATAATAAGCCGGTCGGATTTAAACCCCAACCGCATTTCGCACGCGGCTTGCAACTGCCATAGCGTGTGGCGCAGGTACTTCTTAGACTGCGCGGTAGAGCTCTCTCCCCAGAGAAGGCTGGCCAATTGTTCGCGATGGTGCGAATCGCGATGGGTCAGTAAGTAGCATAATAATTCTTGCGCCTTACAGCCTTCCTGGCTTTGCCAAACCCTCCCATTATGAATCATGCTGAATTTTCCGAACAAATGGACTCTCAAGGTGGGCATATTTGACAGCTCCTTCTACAGTCTGAGAGTAAGGGCCAGGAGCATCTTAGGGTCAATATTGAGCGCAAATATCATTGGGCACGGGTCTGAAGCGTTTACTCATACTATTTGCGATAACCCAAGGGTGCCGACTTGCTAACTCACAGACTTAATCTCGACCTCTCACTTTGGATGCGCAGAAATAATAGAACCGGCACAAACGCAGAGGGTGAAATTCTTCTCCTTCGAAATGCGGCTATAACTTTCCATTCTGTAACCCATGAAATTATAGACGTAGTTCCGCGGCGATTATTTGCAGAGCCAGGTCAATTACACGTGTAAGTTTTACTACTCGCGCTTCCCGCTGGGTTTACCCTGTAGGGGCGGGGCTTGTCCCCGCCCGGCGGCGCGTAAGCGCCGTACGTCATCGCGCTAACGCGGGGAACCCGTTCTGACGGGTCGCGGGCAGCCACAAGGGCTGCCCCTACAGCTAAACTCGAATGAAATCTGCTCCAGGTGTAGCCTCTCGTTATGGTCTGGCGCGACCCGCCTTCTTAATGGTTCTGTAGCATATATCTAGCTGTGATTGACACGATGTACATCCCAACGAATCCTGGCAGACTAGATTTTGGTTTGCGGAGCCTTCGTGTTAACATAGCGGGCGGAATTCCGGCGGGTTGAGTATCAGGGCCTTGCCTAATAATAAAGTATTGAGTAAGCGAAAGGCGTATGATAAATTGCCCCTGATAGCTTGCAAGCCCTTATCCGTAATATTTAGACGATTTAGCTCCACAGGAGACGATCTAAATATTGGCAGTCGCCGGAATTCGAAGTCATACGGGTCCCCGTTTCTGGTTTGGTTGAATCCCCACAGGGAAAAGAGTTGGTCGCCCACTTGTCCGCTGTCGCTCGTTTAAGCAGGCCAACGGCGGCGCAGGATGACTGGCAACTGGCAACCGGCATGCGTAGAAAACTCCAACTGTTAATCGTCTCGCGGCTTGCCATGGCCGTCGGGCTTCTTCTGGTCGTAGCGCCGTTCGAGCGCAACGACTCCGGGCGCTCGTTCGTCCCGGTCCTTTCGATACTCGCGGGCGTTGTAGTTCTTCTATCGGTCATCTATTTCCTCGCCTTGCGCGCCCCGACGCGGCCCAAGCTGCAAGGCTACATACAACTATCGATCGATCTGGTTCTGGTCACCTGGCTCGTCTATCTGACGGGAGATGTCGAGTCGTCGTTCCTCGCTTTGTACCTCGTCATTATCTTCGCGGCGAGCACGCTGTTCGGCCGCACGGGCGTGTCTATGCTCGGGGCTTCGGCGGCCGTCATGTACGCCGCGACTGGCTTGCTCACGATGGGCGGGCTGGTCGGGCGCGCAAAGGGCTGGCAGGCGTACGACGGGAAGAGCCTGGAGTGGGCCGAGTTCATGTTCTTGCTGAACCTGATGGCGATATTCGCCATCGCCGCCCTGTCTAGCCACCTGGCCGAGCGCATACGCCGAAGCGAGTCGGAGCTGGCCACGGCCACAAGCGAGCTTGCGACCGCTACGAAAGAGCTCGCCGATAACCGTCTCGTAAACGACCGCATCATCGAGAGCATGCGCAGCGGGCTGGTGACGACAGACCTGCGAGGCGACATCCTGACGTTCAACCGCGCCGCCGAAGAGATCACGGGCCACAAGGCGCAAGAGGTAAAGGGGCAGAACATCTCTTCGATCTTCGGCGACATCGATAAGCAGATCGAAGTCGGGCTTGAGTCGATACGAACGCGCTCGCGCCTGCCGCGCTTCGACATCGGCTGCAAGACCGCCGATGGGCGCGACCTGCATTTGGGCTTTTCCGTCGCGCCGCTCGTCGACGAAGCGCCGGAGCCCGAGACGAACTCGAACGGGTTCCCGTTCCGCGGGTACGTGCTGACGTTCCAGGACCTGACCGAGGTGATGGAGCTCGAACGCGAGGTCCGCCGCCAGGAGCGATTAGCCGCGCTCGGCAAGATGGCCGCGGGGCTCGCGCACGAGATACGGAACCCGCTCGCCTCGATGCGCGGGTCCGTCCAGGTGTTGGCCAGCGAGCTGAGCCTGTCGCGCGACCAGTCGCAGTTGATGGAGATAGTCTTGCGCGAGAGCGACAGGCTGAACCGTATTGTCTCCGACTTTCTCACCTACGCCAGGCCGCCGCGCATCGAGCGCACGGTCGTCGAGCTGTCAAGCATACTGTCAGAGACCGTAGCCTTGCTCCGCAACAGCCCAGAGCTGACGCCCGACCATCAGGTGACAGAGGTCTTCCCGCCCGAACCCGTTCACTACAACGCGGACCCGAACCAGATACGGCAGATATTCTGGAACCTCGCGCGCAACGCCATACAGGCGATGCCGCGCGGCGGCGAGCTGTGCGTCAAGCTCGAAGCCGACCGCGGGCGCGAGGTGACGATAACCTTCAGCGACACGGGGCAGGGGATGAGCCGGGAGCAGAAGGAGAGGATGTTCGAGCCGTTCAACTCTTCGAGCGGCGGGACGGGCCTCGGCATGGCGATAGTTTACCAGCTTGTGCGGGACCACAACGGCAAGATCGATGTCGAAAGCGAAGCTGGGAACGGCACTCACATATCGATTAAGCTTCCCGGTAGCGGACGAGTCAGACGCGAGACGGACTCCGCCATCGGCGAGGCGGTCGCAACGCCGGTTTGAATAGAGAAGGGAACGTGATGGAGAAGATACTGGTAGTCGATGACGAGCGCAGCATGCGCGAACTGCTCGAACTCGTTTTGAAGCGCGAGGGCTACGCCGTCCACACGGCCGAGAATGGGACCCGGGCGCTTGAGTCCGTGCGCCAAAATGTTTACGACCTTCTCATCTCGGACGTGAAGATGCCCGACATCAACGGCATAGACCTCCTTGAGCGCGTCCGCGAAATCTCTCCCGAAACCATGGTCATTATGATCACGGCGTTTGCCACAGTCGACACCGCCCGCCGCGCCTTCAAGCTGGGCGCCGAAGACTTCGTTATAAAAGATTCCGGCTTCGACGTGGAAGAGCTGAAGGTGACTGTGGGCAAGGTGTTGGAGAAGAAACACCTCCGCCAGGAAAACGTCTTGCTGAAGCGCGAGCTGCGCCAGCGCAACTCGCTCGACAACATAATCGGCCGCTCGCCGCAGATGCAGGCCGTCTACCAGATGATCGAAACCGTGGCGGCGACTACTTCGACGGTTCTGATCACGGGCGAGTCGGGGACCGGCAAAGAACTGGTCGCGCGCGCCATTCACAACATGTCGAACCGCGCCGGCGCTCCGTTCGTGTCGATAAACTGCGGCGCGTTCACCGAGACGCTGCTTGAGTCCGAGCTGTTCGGCTACATGAAAGGGTCGTTTACGGGCGCTGTCTCTAACCGCAAGGGGCTGTTCGAGGCGGCCGAGGGCGGCACGATCTTCCTCGACGAGATAGGCGAGACTACGCCGGCCATGCAGGTGAAGCTGCTTCGCGTGCTCCAGGAGCGGAGCATACGGCGCGTGGGCGGGATCGAAGAGATTCCGGTCGACGTGCGCGTCATCGCCGCGACAAACCGCGACCTGGCGCAGATGGTCGAAGACGGCACCTTCCGCAACGACCTGTTCTACCGCATCAGCGTCATCCCGATAGAGATGCCGCCGCTGCGCTCGCGCAGGGCAGACATACCCGACCTCGTTCGCCACTTCCTTGAAAAGTACAGCGCGGCCGCGAGCCGCCCCACGCTGGAGATCTCCGAAGAGGCCATGCGTTACCTTGAGTCGTATGACTGGCCCGGCAACGTGCGAGAGCTTGAGAACACAATCGAGCGCGCGGTAGCGCTCGAACCCGGCCGCGTCGCCGGAGTCGAGCGCCGCATGGGCGATTCGGGTCCGCTCGGAGCCGCGGCGGACCGAAGGCTCAAGCCCGAGTGGCTGCCCGAGCGCATCCTGAAATATAAGCCGAGAAACATTACAGACATCGACCTGCCCGAAGACGGGTTGGACCTCGAAGCCTATCTGTCACAGCTTGAGAAGGACTACATCATCCGCGCTCTCCAGCGCACGGGCGGGAACCAGACCCGCGCCGCGGAGATCCTCAACATGTCCGTGCGCAGCCTCCGACACCTCCTGGACAAACATAAGATCCGCCAGACGGCGAGCCTCTTGCGCGAGTCGACGGCCGTAAGCGACGGCGTCGCGAATAAGTAGCCCCGGAGAATCGAGATTAATCTTACGCGCCCATGAACCGAGCCTTCACGGCCCCTGCCTAATCACGCCCCACTGCTTGCCGGCATTTGTTCGGTGACTTCGCAATTCGGTATGGCAGACCTGAGCCCTGAAAGACCCGCGCCTCGCTCGTTCATGCGAAAGTTGATTTCGGCGATCCACAGCGATCACTTTATGCTGCTGGCGCGGCTGTCATTCGGCGCATTCATAGTGATGACTTCCGCTTATTGCCTGCTGGCGTATGTGCCTTTCACGTATCACTGGGTCATCAAGTGTCCGGTCGTAGCGTGGGTCCCCCTCTTTGCCAAATACCATTCTTACCTCTACTGGGTAGCGTTCGGCATGATCGCCGCGACTCTTCTGCGCGACTTGAGAAAGCAAAACACGCGCAGGCTCGCCAGGGGGTTCATACTATTCCACTCTCTCGCGGGGCTGCTGCTGCTGTTTTACCCCATGCTCGCCAATCTGGGAAATGACGGGCGCAGCTTGATGTGGGGCCTGGTCGCGCTCTTCCCGTTGTTCTGGATAGCCGCGCTCGATCACTCAGGCTATGGCGCTGAGGTGAGGTGGGAGCAGTCGAGCCCCGCGGACTCTCTCAGGCTCTCAATCGCATTGCGCCCGGCGCTGTTTCTATCGCTGCTTTATGTCGGCCTCTTTTTGGCCCGAGCCTTGTCGACGGACGTGATTCGATTCGAAAAAGCGGCCCTGGCGATTGCCGTGATCTGGAGTCTCTTTAGCCACCTGCTGGTCTTTATGATCCTGCTGGTCGCGCTGAAATTCATCAGGTCTATCTCGAACCGGCTCGCGCGGCCGAAGCGGGCCGAGTTCATTCTGTGTAACGCTCTCGCCGCCGCGGTGGGTGTGTTGATTATCCGAAAGGTCATCTCTCCGGCCATCTCGTTCGACACATACCTTGCTGATCTTTTCGCCATACTCTTTTGCTCAAGCGTGGTCGCCTACCTGAGCGGCGTGAGCGTCAGGCTATACAGCCCGCAGGACGAGAGGGCTTCGACGGGGCTTGGGCTTGCGCTGTGGCCTCTGCTGGTGCTGATACCCGGCGGAGGGTCGAAGCTGGTCTGGCGGCTCATCTGGATTTCGGTCGTGGCCTTGTTGGCGTATTTGATCCCCTCATATCTGGTAACTATGGACTGGGTCTTCCTGCTTCAAAAGCTATCCGTGATCTCAGTCTGGGTGGCGGCCTTCGCCTTCTTTTACATGTTCCCGGTTCGTAAGCCGGCCGGTCGGCAGTCGATCGCCGCTCTACTTGTAATAGTGGTCGCCGCCGCGGCGTTCTACAAGATGTTAGATCTGTCTCGACACCACCTGCCCGCGCTGCTCAGCGCCGAAGGGCTGAACGTCGATAGCACTCTTGAAGAGTACTCGGACTACGACCTCTCGTTCCGCGTGGCGCAAGACATACTGCAACCGCGACTCAGCCTCTTCTCGCGAGCAAGCGCAAACAACGTCGAAGGCGATCATCAGTCGGTCGATACCGATTCCTTTTATGCCTTCTTAAAGCAGAACACTAACCTCTCTTCCTCTACGAAAGTAAGCCCCGTCGAGGTCAACCTGGTAAAGAACCTACAGGTGGGCCGAGGCGACAAGCCGAACGTCTTCATATTTGTGATCGACAGCCTTCGCGCGGACTATCTGTCGCCTTACAACAGGTCGGTAAAGTTCACCCCCGCCATAGAGAGCTTCGCGCGCGAAAGCGTGGTGATGAAGAACGCGTTCACGCACTATGGCGGCACGGTGCTGTCCGAGCCTTCGATCTGGGTCGGCGCCATGCAGTTGCACAAGCAGTACATTGAGCCTTTCTACCCGATGAACTCTCTTCAGCGACTTGTCGAGGCCGAAGGGTATGAAAGCATGATCACGGTCGACCCAGTCCTCAAAATCATTCTCAAGCCATCGGATTCGGTAGTCGAGCTTGACAAAGACCTGACCTGGTTTGAATACGACTCGTGCAGGACATTCGGCGAGATTCAAGCGAGACTCGCCGAGAGGGCGAAGAGCGAAAGGCCGGTCTTCGTTTACGCGCAGCCGCAGAACCTGCACACGCTGGTCCTGACGAATCACAAGGCGGTCGGGCCGGGCCAGGGCTTCCCCGGTTTTTACGAGCATTACGCCAGCCAGGTGCAGAAGATGGACCATTGCTTCGGCGAGTTCATAGCCTTCTTGAAAGAACAGAAGCTCTATGACAACAGCGTAATCATCGTCACTTCCGATCATGGAGACTCGCTCGGCGAGGGGGGGCGATGGGGACACGGTTACACGATCTTTCCCGAGGTCATACGCATCCCGTTGATAATCCACCTCCCGAAGAGGGATCAGCATCTCTACAGCGAGCCTTCGTCGCTCGCCTTTTCGACCGACGTCACGCCGAGCCTCTATTACCTGCTGGGCCACAGGCCCGTCGAGCCGGAGGCTGTATTCGGAAGGCCGCTCTTTACCGAGACGGAGAAGGAGCATGACCAGTATCTCAAAGAGAACTACCTGGTCGCCTCAAGTTATGGCGCCGTCTACGGCATACTGAGCGACAACGGCCGCCGGCTCTTCATCTCGGACGCCATAAACCGGAAGGACTACTATTTTGATCTTGGGGCCGACCCGAAAGGGACGAGGAATCAGGTGTCGCCCTCGATTCAAGCCGAGAACAGAATACTGATCCGAGACCACATCACGGCTATCAATCATTTTTATAACTTTGACGAACTCCCCTAGATCGGGAGATGGTCCTGTCGGTTTGTTGAAAACCGCGGATCGCGCCATACAGGTTCGTCACCCGCTCCGACATCGTGATAGCGCTGGCATAACCCTTGCTGATCCTTTAAGCGTCTTTCCAACGATCGTGATCATATCTGCGGTGAGGAGATACTCATGAAAAACGAGCGAGGGTTTTCATTAATAGAACTACTTGTAGTAGTCGGCATCCTAATGATCATTTCGGCGATAGCCATACCCGGCCTTAAGCGCGCGCGCCAGAACGCCAACGCGGGGTCGGCGATACAGTCGCTCAGAACGATTACGACGGCCGAGTACTTATACGAGAAGAAGTTCAAACGCTACGGCACGTTAGCACAGCTCGCGCCCGAAGGCACGATCGACTCTCACATCGGGACCGGGCTCAAGAGCGCGTACTCATTCACGCTCACGCTCACGAGTTCCGACAGGCATTTCTCGGTCTCCGCATCGCCGTTAGACGACCCGACGAGGCTCACACATTACTTCGTCGACGACAGCGGCGTGATCCGTTACAACGAGGGCGCGCCCGCCACCGTGGCCAGCCCTGCTATCCCGAGGTAAAGCGATGATTTTGACAAAAAGTGGTAGCGGTTTCTACCGCAATTTGTTAGAGACCCGTAGGATTATTACACGCCCGCATGCCCTCCCGCGATTATGGCTTTTGCACTCAATAGTTGGCAAAACGGCCGGTCGTAAACGCCGCTGGCACGAGCTTTGCCCTGACTGAGTCTGCGATCTGTCGTAGTTCGGCCGCTAGGGACAAACGACCTACGGCGATGACAAAATTAAAAAGGAGCAAAAGGAGTTTATGAAGAAAGAGAAAGGCTTTTCACTGATTGAGCTGCTGATAGTGGTCGCCATCATAGGCATCATCGCCGCTATCGCGATACCGAACTTACTTAAGTCCCGACAGGCGGCCAACGAGTCGTCGGCGATTGGCTCTGTCCGGACGTTGGGCACTGCCCAAGCCACTTACCAAGCAACCCGCGGTAAGGGCAAAGACTTCTGCACGACGATGGCGAACCTGAACGCCGAAGGTCTGGTCGATTCCGCGCTGGCGAGCGGCCAGAAGAGCGGCTATAACTTCACCTGCGTGGGCGCCGTTGCGACCTCGACGACCCCGTCGATATTCGACACGACCGCGAGGCCATTATCGTCCGGCACCTTTGGAACGGGCAACCGTTCGTTCTACTCGAACGAGACGTTTGTCATCTACGCGCAGGATGGCGACGTGGCCATCGCAGCGGCTGCCGGTACACGAGTGCCAGCCGCACCTGCCTTGCCTATTGAATGAGTCGGACCCAACCACGATTCTTTTAACTCTCGAACGGGTGAGCCTATGAAAGGCTCACCCGTTTGTGTTATAGTAACTTCATCAGCTCAAAAATTATGCGGAACCGTTCAAGGTGCCCCGCGTTCGAATCTGTAAGAGAGCACATAGCTTACCCCCAATCGGGGGAGCTCAATCTGGAGCTGAGGAGAGTACTATGACGAGGAAGAGACAGGAGCGAGGTTTTTCGCTTATCGAGTTGCTTATAGTGGTTGCTATTATCGGCATAATCGCCGCGCTCGCCATACCCAGCCTGCTGAAATCGCAACAGGCCGCGCGCGAGACGGCTGCATTCGAAGAGGTGAAGGCAATAGGCACTTCGCAGCTCACCTACAAGGTGACTTCTGGGCGCGGGAAGTTCGGCACGCTCGCGCAGCTTGGCGAAGACGGCGCTATCAACTCCGCGCTGGCGAGCGGGGCCAAGGGCGGGTACATCTACACGTCCGACCCTGTCAGCGTCGAGGGCGTGCAGCCTATGTATGACACGACCGCCAAGCCTGAGACTACCGGGAAATTCGGGTCCGGCAATCTCTCTTACTATTCTAACGAGAGCAATGTCGTCTACGAGGCGGAGGGTGGCACGCCGCCTACTGCCACTCCGCAGGATCGTATTCCGAAGGACGGACAGGTCGCAACAAGGTAAATAAGATTCAACGGGCCGGGCAATCACCTGAGCGTGCTTCCCGGCCCATTTTGCTTCTGTCCCAGCATTCGCGCGAGGGTCACACTCGCGTTCAGTCAGTTGCCCCCTTAATCGCTTTCGCCCCCGCCAGGAAAGACTCTTTTAGATCGCTTTGAAAACCGTCAATAAGAAAACCACCGCCGCAAGCAAGCATTCGCGCGCAGGCCAGGCCACAGCCAGCGCGCAGGCTAAAGGCCCATTCTCGATCCTTGAGCAACTCGGCGCCGTCCGCATCGTAATGCTCGTCTCTCTGTTCGCGTTCCTGGCGTACGCGAACGCGCTCGGCGGAGACTTCGTCTTCGACGACAACGAGCAGATAGTCGAAAACCAGGATATACGTTCGTGGGGCAACGTCGCGCGCGGGTTTACGACCGACGTCTGGTCTTTCCGCGAGAAGGGCGATAGCGCGAACGTACCGGCTCCGCTGCCATACTACAGGCCGCTCTTTACGGCGATGTTGACGGTCGAATACCAGTTGTTCGGCGAGCGGCCGCAGTTGTGGCACCTCGTCAGCCTCCTGCTTCACATCGTCTGCTCGATAGAGATCTTCTACATCATCCTCCTGCTCTCAGGCCGACTATTCGTCGCCATGACGTGCGCGCTGCTTTTCGCGGTCCACCCGGTTCATACCGAGTCCGTAAGCTGGATCAGCGGGATGACCGACCCGCTGTTTGGCGTCTTCTTCCTGGCGGCGCTCTACTTTTACCTCAAGCAGAGAGACGAGAGGAGCGATCCGTCACGGCGGCGAAAACGGCTTCTTTATTCGCTGGCGTTCTTTGTGATCGCGGCCTTCGCCAAAGAGACGGCGCTGAGCCTTGCGATCCTGATCTTCGGCTACGAGGTCGCTGTGTCTAGCGACGGAGCCAAACGGCGTCTGGTCGAAGCAGCGAAGCGCGCGATGCCTTTTGTCGCGGCATCGATGATCTATCTGATACCGCGCTACGTCGTCTTAGGCGAGAGGATGTTGAGCAATCCCCAGGCGCCGGACAGGCCGCTGGCTTACACGCTCCTAACGCTGCCTTTCGTCGTTGCCAGTTATCTGCTTCACCTCATATGGCCCATCGGCCTGAGCGTTACTTATGACACGAGGTTCATCACAAACGTCGCGTCTGCGTCGTTCATCCTGCCCGCGATGGTTATCGCCGCGATAGTCGGTCTGCTGATCTATTTCCGCCGTAAGATAAACCGGCAGGTGTGGGTGGCGTTGTTGTTGATCTTCGTGCCGCTCTTGCCCGTGCTGAATCTCGGGCAGGTGTCGCAAGAGCAGTATCTTGTGTTTGATCATTATCTTTACCTCTCGGTCGCCGGCCTCGGTTATCTTGCCGGCCTCGCGCTTTCGAAACTGGCCGAAGCGCGGTCGGAGAAGCTGAGCCTCGCCGTGGCGGCGGCGATAGTTTTGGCGCTGGCGGTCGGCACGCATTTCGAGAACCGCGCGTGGGCAGACTCCTACGCCGTCTGGTCTAACGCCGCGCGCGTGAGCCCGAACTACTGGGCGACGCAATACAACACGGCCCTTGAACTGATAAAGCTGAGACAGTACGGCGAAGCTCGCGATAAGCTAGAGCGCGCGGCGTCGCTCAAGCCGGACGAGCCGATGATCTATGACGCGCTCGGCCGCGCCTATATGGGTCTGGGCGATTTCGGGGCCGCGGAGGCGCAGATCAAACACGCGCTCGAACTTAACCCTGAGATGTTCGAGTCTCTCAACAACCTCGGGACCGTCTATTTCGAGGCGAAGGATTACGCGAAGGCCGAGAGGTATTTTATGGAAGCGTTGCGCGCCAACCCTCAAGCGGCGGCGACGCGGTTCAACCTCGCGCAGTCCTACGCGCGGACCGGTGATAACAACAAAGCCGCGCGGCGGTTCGAGGAGTTCTTACAATTATCGCCCGGCGACGCGGAAGCGCATTATGAGCTCGGCCTGGTTTATGAAAGAATGGGACGGGCGACAGAGGCCGCCCGCGCTTTCGAGCGCGGGCTTGAGCTGGCAAGGTCGCAGGAGTTAAAAGAGAAAATTAATAAGAGCTTGAACGGCGTAAAACGATAACGTCTAAAAGAATGGCTACGACAGAAATCACAAGGCAGAGGGTCGTCGGACCGGCCGCGCGCTCCAACCCGAAGATGGGCGGGAAGGTGGCCGCCATAGCGTTCAACACGTTCCGCGAGTCCGTGCGCGACCGCGTGCTGTACAACCTGATCCTCTTCGTGCTGATCTTGATCGGCGCGTCGGTCTTCGTCAGCGAGCTATCTCTCGACGAGGAGAGCGAGTTCATCCTTCGCCTGGGGCTGAGCCTTATGCTCGTGTTCGGCGCGGTGATAGCGATCTTCATAGGCGTGGGGCTCGTCTTCAAGGAGATAGACAAGCGCACGATATACAACCTGCTGTCGAAGCCAGTGCACAGGCACGAGTTCATCATAGGCAAGTTCCTCGGCCTCTGCATGACGCTGCTGGTCAACTGCGCGGTGATGGTCGTCGGCATAGAGCTGGCTTTGATGTACGTCAACGGGGGGTTCGTCCGTGTACAGTTAACTATGCTGCCGGCGGCGTTCCTTATCTATCTTGAGCTCGCCATAGTCGTCGCCGTGGCGCTCATGTTTTCGAGCTTCTCGACGCCGATGCTCGCCGCGCTCTTCACGTTCGCCGTCTACGTGATAGGCCAGTTGAGCGGCGACCTGCGGCTGGCCGCAGAGCTGACGGAGTCCGCGCTGACGCGGGTCGTGCTGACGGCGCTCTATTACCTGCTGCCGAACCTCGCAAACTTCGGCTTCATCAGCCAGGCTTCGCGCGGCGTGACTGCGCCCTTATCGATCATCACTTGGTCGACGGCCTACGCAATCATCTACATCAGCATACTGCTATCGGGCGCGGTGCTGATATTTCAGAAACGAAATTTCAAATGAAGAGGCGCGCGATCCCATTCGCCATAATCGTCGTCGGCTTTGGCCTGCTGTACCCATTGCAGCGGTACATCGACCGCAACGCGCCGCAAGAGGTCGTGAGCGAAGAGAAGCTCTACCTCACGTCGGGCGAGACGATAAAGAAGGCGAGCCTGGGGTTGCACGGGCTGGCGGCCGACGTTTACTGGATAAGGACCGTGCAGTATTTCGGGCGCAAGGTGATCGACAGCCGCGGGCCGGGCGAGCCTCTCTCGTTCGGCAGCACTAAAGAGATTCGCATGGACCTGCTCGCGCCGCTGCTCGACATTGTAGTCACGCTCGACCCACACCACATTCCGGCCTACAGGTTCGGCGCGATCTTTTTGCCGGAGCGGGACCTGCCGGCCGCCATAAGCCTGCTCGAACGCGGCATCGAAGCAAACCCGCAACAGTGGCGGCTTTATCAAGACCTTGGCTACATCTACTGGCAGGCGGGCAATGAGGCGACCGGCGCGGAGAAGGCTGCTTACTACACGAAGGCGGCCGAGTGGTACGAGCGCGGCAGCCAGATAGAAGGCGCTCGCGACTGGATGGCGGACATGGCCGGGCTGATGCGCATACAGGGCGGCGAGCGGGCTACGGCGCGGAAGATCTACTCGGAGTATCTGGCGAGCGAGGAGCCTCACATACGCAGCCAGGCCGAGGCCAGGTTGAAGCAGATAGAGTCGCTCGACGAGCGCGACGTTATTAACGACGTGTTGCGAAAGAGTGTGGAGCAGTCAGGCTCTTGCCCCGCGAGCTTGCGCGCGATCTCCAGGGAGCTCTACTCGAAAGGGCTGACGCTCAATATAGACTTGATGCCCGTCGACCCGGCCGGCTTCCCTTACACGCTCAAGGCGGCCGCCTGCCGCGCCGAGCTCAATGAAGATTCAACGATACTGCGCTAATGTGACGGCTCTTTCGGAGTGCGGTGACTTGTCACCGCTTTTGTGTTAGGAAAAACGGCTATTGCTGGCTCTTGAGGTCTATGGTCACCGTGGCGCCGGAAGTCTTGATCTTCGCGCGAACGGGAGTCCGCTTTTCGTCGTCGGTCACCCAGATGAACATCTGGCCGCTGCGTCTCACGTAACGCCCGTCGAAGACCTTCGCGTCCAGCATGATGGTCTTGAACTTTCCCGCGTCTACCTTCACTTCCTCGCGCTTGCCGACGACGACCTCGATGTTATAGACCTGGCCCGCGTCGCTTATCGGCACTTTGATTACGTCGCCCTGGTTGAGCCTCTGCGTACGAACATAGTAAGTGGCCGATAAAATATCCTGAATCCACGACGGCGAGTTTGCTTCCTTCACGCGCGGCTCGCCCGCGCTCTTCGAAAGGTCTTTCTCGATGTAGGTCACGCGGCCCGCCTTGCGGTCGAAGATCGATTTGTGCTCGCGGCGCGCATCACCTTCTTCGATGTGCTTCGTGAAGGTGAGCACGCCCAGGTCGTTCGTGCTGACGACCGAATGGAAACGGTCCCTCACCTTCAGGCCGAACAGTTTCGGGAAGAAGCCTTTTGAAACGGCCTCGGCCTTGAGCTCGATGATGTCGGACTTCTGAGGCTCGGCCGGCTTTGACACCCAGAACTTCAGCTCGCCGATCGTCCCCGAGAAGATGAACTTGGAGAAATGGACCTCATAGGTGAGCGTCTCGCCGATTTTGAAGGGAAGCGGCTGAGAAACGCTCGGGGCGGCTACGCTGGCGACCTTGTCCGTGGCGCTCTGGCTCAGGCTGAGCGTCGCCGCCTGGGCAAGAATCATCACGGCGATTAACGACTTCTTAATCATAGCTTCATTATACCTGCAACAATCGACCTGCGAAACATAGGCTTAGATGCGGAAAAAATACCTCGCGGCTATCAGGGCCAGCACAAAAGCCACGCCGATCGCCGCCCTGTACTCGCGATGTCGCAGGAACAACCTCATATCGAAGCCTTGCGACAGCCGGCCGCGCGCGCCCGGCGGCCTGTACGGAGTGAGTCGGGGAAAAAAGAGCGGCACCTGTCGGCTGTAGATTTGATAATCGTCCGGAAAAAGCTCTCTCATATAATCGGCCTCGGCCGACATCACCGGCAGGTAGATCACAAGATAGAAGGCGATGAAAATGGCTACGAACCAGAGCGCGCCGGTAGCCACGGCCACGCCCGCACCCATCACGAACGTCCCGAGGTAGAGCGGGTTCCGCGTGTAAGCGTAGGGACCGGCCACGCACAGCTCCTGATTCTTTCTGAGATGGCCGGAAGCCCATGCCCTGATCGCGAGCCCTGCTAGAGCGAGCAGAACGCCCGCGATCAAAGAGCCGCGCGTCGGCCGCGCCGCGATCAACAGGAGCGGCGCGAGGACGAATCCCGCGGGCACCCTTATGCGTTGCGCGACCTTGCGAAATGTTATTCTCTCTCTCATAAACAAGTGCTGAGTGCTGAGTCCTGAGTGCTGAGTGAAAGACAAATACTCAGCACTCAGGACTCAGCACTCAGGACTCGGAAAGCCTTTTTGAAACGGCCTCGATCACTTCGCCGACGGGGATCTCCATACACTCCCAGTGCCAACAACTCCGGCGGTGACAATCTGCGCGGCACCAGAGATCGCGGCCTACGGTTATGTCTCTGTCGTCGAACGGGCCATTGCGCTCGGGCGAAGTCGGCCCATAGAGCCCGACTATCGGCGTGCGGCTGGCGGCGGCGAGGTGGAGCGGGCCAGTGTCGCCTCCGACAAAGAGGCTCGCGCGCCGCGCCAGCGCGACGTACTGCTTTAGCGTCGATGGCTCGGGGTGAGCCGCGCCGGTCCGCGAGGCGCGGGCTACGGCTTCGGCAAGTGGCTCTTCGCCAGGCCCGAAGGTGACGATGCTTTTCATCTTGCGGTCGGTCCAGAGCCAGTCGGCTAGCTCGCCGTAACGGTCCGCTGACCAGAGCTTCGTGGGCCAGCCGCCGCCGGGGTTTATGATCGCGAACGCGCCCCCGACTCTGGCTAATACTCTTTCGGCGTACTCCTCGTCTTCGGGCGAAACATGAATCGGGAACTCATAACGAGGCTCGGCTGTCCGGTCACCCGCGATGATGCTTCGAGCCAGCGCGATGTTCTTATCGACGACATGCCTCGCATGAGAGGTGGCTACTTGCTCGTTGAGAAAGACGCGGCTCGCTTTTTCGCGCAGCTCGGCGGTTTCAAACCCGACGCGGCGCGCTGCGCCTGTCGCAAGGGCGACTACGCCCGATTTGATTAGACCTTGAAAATCTATGGCAACGTCTATCGCGGTCGCGCTCGCGCCGTTGGTGCTCATGCCTGATCTTACGCGGCCGAGCTTCGTGCGGATGTCCGCCAGAGTCTCTCTGCTAAGCGCGCTCTTGCGCCACGCGCGAGTGTCTATCTCGATCAGCTCGTCTATCGCGGCGGAGCCTTTCAGAATTTCGCTCGCCCGCCGCTCGACTACCCACGAGATGTGGGCTTTAGGCATGGCCCGCCTGAGCAGTGCGGCCGCCGGCAGCGTGTGGACCACGTCGCCGATCGAGCTGAGCTTGACGATTAGAATTCGCATGCGGTCGAAGCGGGATTATAGCATCAGCCGCCGCCGCGCCGTCAGTCACGCGACGCCGTTAACGCGATTGAAGGTTGATTGACTTACCCGAGAGTCCGCATATATAAACAGTCTTTGTGGTGTGTTGCCCCGATACGACTACGAGGAGAAAAGATATGCTAAAGAAGTTGCTCTTTGCCGTAACCGGAGTCGTTTTCTTCCTAGCCCCGGCGAGCCTGGACGCGCTGGCGCAGTCGGACACTCCGAAGGTCGAGGCCGGAGTTTTGTTTTCGTTCATCCGCTTCCGCGACCTGGACACGACCGGCGCGGGGTTCGGGGGCCGTCTGACTTACAACGTAAACGACAGCGTCGGCATAGAAGGCGAGCTGAACTATTTCCCGTCCGACAAGCAAGGGGTTTTCGAGAGCGGGAAGAAGACTCAAGGGCTGTTCGGCGTAAAGACCGGGCTCAGGTCGGAGACGGCCGGCATATTCGGCAAGATCAGGCCCGGCTTCGTCCGCTTCAGCCGCGACTTCGACGGCTTTGAAGACTCGAAGACGGACTTCGCCCTCGACGTAGGCGGCGTCATCGAAGTCTACCCGTCGACCGCAAGTGTGGTTCGCTTCGACATAGGCGACACGATCATCAGATTCGGCGAGCGCACGGTTTCGGACGTATTCGGAAATCCCGTCACATTCAACTCCTTCACCAGCCATAACCTTCAAGTGAGCATAGGCGTCGGAGTCCGCTTCTGAAGCCATGGCGGGGCCGTAAGCTCGCGGCCCCGCTTCAATCGAGTTATGAAGAACGTAACGATACTCGGATCGACAGGCTCGATTGGTCAGAACACCCTGTCGGTAATCGCCTCCCTCAGCGAAAGATTCTCGGTAAGCGCGCTCGCCGCCGGCCGCGACCTCGAAGGTCTCGCGCGGCAGGTCGCACGCTTCCGGCCGCGGCTCGTCTCGGTGGCCGAAGAGGCGGACGTTCCCGACCTGAAGAGGCGGCTCGGCGAGGCGGGCGTGAGCCCTATGCCCGAGATAGTCTTCGGCGAGCGGGGGCTGGTCGAAGTAGCGTGCGTGCAGGACGCAGAGATAGTCGTTTCGGCGACGGTCGGGGCCGTCGGTTTTCTGCCCACCTATAAAGCGCTCGAATTGGGCCGCCGCGTCTGCCTTGCCAACAAAGAGACGCTCGTCATGGCGGGCGAGCTTATGACGCGGGCCGCGCGCGAGGCGGGCGCGGAGCTGCTGCCCGTCGACAGCGAGCACAACGCGCTGCATCAATGCCTGCGCGGTGAGCGGACTAACGAGGTGAAGCGGCTGATACTCACTGCGTCGGGCGGCCCTTTCCGCGAGACTTCGCTTGACGAGATGAACCGCGCGACCGTCGAGCAGGCGCTCGCGCACCCGACCTGGCAGATGGGCGCGAAGATCACGATCGATTCGGCCACGCTGATGAACAAGGGGCTCGAAGTCATCGAAGCTTCATGGCTTTTCGGCTTTTCGGCTCCGGAGATTTCGGTCATGGTCCACCCGCAATCGATCGTACATTCGATGGTGGAGATGGTCGACGGCTCGATCATCGCGCAGCTTGGCGTGACCGACATGCGGCTGATGATTCAGTACGCCCTGACCTACCCCGAAAGGCTGGCGACGGCGCTGCCGCAGCTCGGCATAGAGCGGCTCTCGAAGCTTGAGTTTTTCGAGCCCGATTTCGAGCGCTTCCCCTGCTTGAGCCTCGCCTACGACGCGATGCGCGAAGGCGGAACGATGCCGGCGGCTTTGAGCGCGGCCAACGAAGTGGCGGTCGCTCAATTTCTCGAAAAGCGAATAGCATTTATGGAGATCCCTCGCGTGATCGCCGCGACGATGAACGCGCACGAGACGCGGCCCTGCGCGAGCATCGAAGCGGTCCTCGAAGCCGACCGCTGGGCGCGAGCCCGCGCCGAAGCCGAATGCCTGCGCCGCGCCAAATCATCCGAGACGGCTCCACTCTGATCCCATTGGTTCTAAATTCCTTGCGGCCGGGCTAACTGTTGGCAGAGCATAGACACCCTCAATCGGCTGCGATAAACTAAAATAGTAGTTCTATTTGATCCGAAGGAGAGTATCTGTGTTAGGCGTAATCGTATTTATACTCGTTTTAGGCGGGATGATAGTAATTCATGAATTCGGCCATTTCATAGTCGCCAAGCTGTTCGGCATCCGCGTCGAGGTCTTCAGCGTAGGGTTCGGCAAGCGGCTCTTCGGCGTTAAGAAGGGCGACACCGACTACCGTTTCAGCCTGATACCGCTCGGCGGGTACGTGAAGATGGCGGGCGAAAACCTGGACGAGCAGCGGACGGGCGCGCCTTACGAGTTCATGTCGAAGCCGAGGTGGCAGCGGCTGCTTGTCGCGGTGGCCGGGCCGGTCATGAACGTCCTGACGGCCTTCGCCATCATCGCCATCATGGCGATGATCCATTTCGAGACCGAAGCCTATAAGACCTGGCCCGCCGTCATCAACGCCGTCGAGCCGGATTCTCCCGCGGACAAGGCCGGGATAAAGCGCGGCGACCTGATCGTCAAGATTGATGGCGAAGATAATCCGCAATGGCGTGACGTTGAAGACGTGATCTTAGTCAACCCCGGCCAGACCGTGCCCGTGACGGTCAAGCGCGGCGATCAGGCTATTGACCTCACTCTGCCCGTTGCCGCGCGCCCGTTCGATCAGGAAGAGATCGGTTACGCCGGGTTTAAGCCCGACGTCGGCCCCGACGCGAAGATCGTCGTGAGGGAAGTCAACTCTGGTTCTCCGGCCGAGAAGGCGGGGCTCCAGGTGGCCGACCAGATAATCGCCGTCAATGCAAAGCCGGTCGAGCAGAGCCTTCAAGGCAACTACGATATTATCCGCGCGATACGCGACAGCAACGGCCAGCCTATAACGATCGCCGTCAAGCGCGGCGATCAGACGGTCCCTTTGACGGCGACCCCTCAGATAGACGCGGGCGAATACCGCCTAGGGTTTCAGCAAGAGCTGACCGACGTGCCGAAGATCGTCACGCGGTTGGGGCCGCTTGAGGCGATGAAGTTTTCGCTCGACGAGAACAAGCGGATATTGAAGCTGACGAAGACGGCCATCGTGCAGATGTTCGCCGGGACGCGCTCGCCGGGCAAGACGCTCACGGGTCCGATAGGCATACTGGGCATAACGCAGGAGGCGACGGACCGCGGCGCATGGTACGTCTTTAATCTGATGGCGCTGTTGTCGCTCAACCTGGGAATATTTAACCTCCTGCCTATACCCGTGCTCGACGGCGGGTTGATCTTCATGCTCTTGCTCGAATCGTTCCTCGGGCTGTTCGGCGTCCCGCTCTCGCTGCGCGTCAAAGAGCGGATGATGCAGGTCGGCTTCGTAGTCTTGATACTGCTGATGGGCTTTGTGATCTTCAACGACATATCGAAGAAGATTCCGAGCAGCAGCGCGCCCCAACAACAGCAACAACAGCAACAGCAACCGCCAGCCAACGGAAGAGAATAATGCCAAAGAGCCGCTTCCACGGGAGCGGCTCTTTGGCGAACACTGCCGCGTAAAGTGATGAGAAGATTCGCGACAGCCTTCATCATCCTGGCCTTTGTCTATGCCGCCTTCTCGCCGCGCCCGGCCGTCTACTCTCAGCAGCCTGACCGGGCGAGGCGGCGGTTTGTCGAAGGCGAGATGCTGGTCAAGCTGAAACAGGGAGTGCCGCCCGGCGATGGCCTCGATCAAGTTGCGCCGCTCGCGCCGCCCGGCCGCTTCTCTCGGTTTGAGAGAATTGAAACGAGCGGCGGTGAGCTCTTCCTCTTTAAATTCGATCCCCGATTGAGCGTTCAAGACGCTATTCGCAATACGCTCTCAGACCCGCGCGTCGAGTATGCCGAGCCTAATTACCTGCTGCGCCCGGCCGAGACGGTGCCTAACGACGAGTTCTTCAACCTGATGTGGGGCCTGGCCAACGACGGCAACGCGGGGGCGGCCGGCGCGGACATAGGTGCGACGCGAGTGTGGGACATCACGCAGGGGAGCCAGGACGTGGTCGTCGCGGTCGTAGACACGGGCGCGGATTTGTCTCACCCCGACCTCGCTGCGAACGCGTGGGTGAACCCCGGCGAGGTCGCGGGCAACGGGGTGGACGACGACCGCAACGGGTTGGTGGATGACGTTAACGGGTGGAATTTCTTCTCTAACAACAACCGCGTCTTTGAAGACGGTTTCGTCGACAGGCATGGCACGCACGTCTCCGGGACGATAGGGGCCGCGGGCAATAACCATCTGGGAGTGGCGGGCGTAGCGTGGCGCGTGAAGCTGATGTCGGTCAAGTTCATAGGACTGATGGACGGCGAGATTGAAGGGACTACGGCCGACGCGATCAAGGCGATCAACTACGTGACCGCGCTTAGGAATCGAGGCGTCAATCTCAGGGCTATCAACGCGAGCTGGGGCGACGCGGATCGTTCTAACGCGCTTCGCAACGCGATAGCCGCGGCGGGGCAGGCAGGCATACTCTTCGTGACGGCGGCCGGCAACGGCGGAGACGACGGCCGGGGCGACGATGTCGATCAAAGCCCGGATTACCCTTCTGGTTGGAGCAAAGAGGTCCCTTCGATCATCTCTGTAGCGGCGCTCGACCGTAACGACAGGCTGCCGTCCTATTCTAACTTTGGCCACGAGACCGTAGACGTGGCCGCGCCCGGAGGCGTCTGCAATTGCTCGAACGGCATCTACAGCACGTTGCCGGGCGGCGGGTACGGGTATGCATTTGGCACTTCGATGTCGGCCCCGCATGTGACGGGGATCGCCGCGCTCTTGTGGTCGGTCGAGCCGGCGCTCACGCCGGCGCAGGTCAAACAGCGCATCGTCAGCACGGCCCAGCCTGTCACGTCGCTCGCGTCAAGGGTAGTCAGCTCAGGCCGCGCGAGCGCGTTTAACGCTTTGACAAACGCGATACCTCAAGGGACTCCCCCCTCGATACGTTTTCTGACGACAGACAAAAAGAGCGTGACCATAGACGGCCTCGGCTTCCCGAAAGGCTCCACGGTGATTGAAGTGAACGGCGTCGCGCTGGCCGGGACAAAGTTCGACGAGGCTTACAAGCTGGCTAACGCTACGTACACGCGCATCAAGGTGAAGCTCGGCAAGCCCGGCCTGAAAACGACATTCCCCGCCGGCATCCCCGTGAGCGTCGCCGTAATCAACACGGCCACAGGCGAGCGGTCCTCGACCATCTCTTTCACCAGGAACTGAAGCTCTAAACATCAACCACTGGCCGGCAAAGTGGTATCCTAAAACAATGTTGGGGATAAAAGACGATTACGGGATATCCTGTAGGGGCAGCCCTTGTGGCTGCCCGGATCGCCGAAGGCGATGACGTACGGCGCTAACGCGCCGCCGGGCAGGGACAAGCCCGCGCCGCGCGAAGCGCATCATGCGCCATGGCCCCTACAGCTTTGATCACCAAATCTACTTTAGGAAACACCCCAACTAAAAAGAGTATTGATAGGGCTACAAATAGTTGTAATATTGTTGTAGGTATTGTTGTTGAGGACCGCAGGGCTTTATAATTCATAAGGTTGGCGAGCGCCCCGAAGAGGGCGCGGGATTAAGGTTCCTAAAGGTTAGCCCCTACTCACAACTAAGTTTTTATAGTTCAGGGCAATAGCGCGCCTGCACAGGCCCCAAAAGTGTGCAAATTCGCGAGCGCCCCTTCAGAGGTAGAGTATGAAAAGGTTTGCGGGAGTTCTCTTTTTTCTGGCTTTGTTGCTGTCGTTCTTTATACCTGTTCCGAGGGCTGTTACTAAAGCGGATTCAAAGGGCCGGCCTCTCTACGTCGAGGGGCAGGTGATCGTCAAGACGAGGGCTGAAGCGGGAGTAGGCGTTGACGCCCTTCAGGCCGCGGAGATGCTGTTGCCCGCGCGCGCGGCGGCGGCCGAGACGATCTCGTCGAACGAGGTGGGCGATACTTATCTCCTCCAGCTCGAAGGCGGGGTTTCGGTCGAAGACGCCATCGCTGAGCTGTCGGCTAACCCTTCGGTCGAATATGTCGAGCCCAACTACCTGATCTATCCCCAGTCGACTACGCCCAACGACACGTACTTCTACGAGCAGTGGGGGCTGTTCAACAACAGCCGTCCGGGCTCAGACATAGGTGCGACGCGAGTGTGGGACATCACGCAGGGGAGCCAGGACGTAGTCGTAGCGGTCGTAGACACGGGCGCGGATTTGTCTCACCCCGACCTCGCTGCGAACGCGTGGGTGAACCCCGGCGAGGTCGAGGGCAACGGGGTGGACGACGACCGCAACGGGTTCGTTGACGACGTTAACGGGTGGAACTTTCGCAACAATAACAACCGTCTGATCAGGGACACGGAAGAGGATTATCACGGGACCCATGTGGCGGGGATCATCGGCGCGTCGGGCAACAACGGCGCGGGAATCTCCGGCGTGGCGTGGCGCGTAAAGCTGATGTCGCTCAAGTTCATAGGCAACGAAAGCGGCAGCACCGTCGACGCCGCTAAAGCGATCAATTATGTGATCGACCAGAAGCGAAGAGGCGTCAACGTGAGGGTGATTAACGCGAGCTGGGGCGGTTCGCGCGGCAGCACCTCGTTGCAGGCCGCGATCACCGCGGCGGGGCAGGCCGGCATACTCTTCGTGACGGCGGCCGGCAACGGCGGGGACGACGGCGTCGGGGATAACATCGACGAGCAGCCCGACTATCCCGCTTCGTGGAGCGCCGGCAGCAGCTCTATCATCACTGCGACCGCGCTCGACAGCGACGACAGGCTCGCCTCGTTCTCCAATTATGGCAGGGCCAACGTCTGTGTCGGCGCTCCCGGCGTGAGGGTCCTGAGCACGCTCGTAGGCGGCGGGTATGGCTTCGCGACGGGCACCTCGATGGCCGCGCCGCACATTGCGGGCATAGCCGCGCTGATATGGTCGCGCGAGCCTTCGCTCACGCCCGCGCAGGTCAGGCAGCGGATCATTTCGACGGGCGACCCCGTTCATTCGCTGGCTTCGAAGTCGGTCAACCCGGTCCGGGCGAATGCGTATAACGCTATCTCAAGGACCACACCGGCAGCAGGGAACCTCGGCATCGGAAGCGTCAAGGCGACTAAGAAGCTCTTGACCGTAGACGGGCTAGGCTTCGTAAGCAACTCGTCGATAATCGAGGTTAACGGAGTGGCGCTCGGGAATACGAAATACGATGGCGGGTTCGAGCTTTCTAACGGCACTTCGACGCGCCTTTCGGTGAAGCTGAGCAAAGCGAAGATGAACGAGACGGTGCCTCGCGGCATCGCCGTTACGATCACCGTCTTTAACCGGGCCACCGGCGAAAGGTCACCCGGATACGTCTACGTAAGGTGATAGTCCACCTGTGAAAGCCTCGAAGA
The DNA here is from genome assembly GCA_035249305.1 of Blastocatellia bacterium. Taxonomy (GTDB): domain Bacteria; phylum Acidobacteriota; class Blastocatellia; order UBA7656; family UBA7656; genus DASUNP01. The sequence goes on from DATFGQ010000060.1 coordinate 51,309, forward strand.
GGCGCGATTCGATAAGCCCCGAAAGGGGCGTAATTCAATAGCCCGGCGCAACGCGCCGGGTAACGCGTGCAGAAGATAATAAGCCCTGAAAGGGCGCGATAGTTATGTCGCCCTTTCAGGGCTTGTCGGTTTTGACAATCTCTTTCCAGGGGCGGTGCCCCTGGCTATTGAATATCGCCCCTACGGGGCTTATTAACCTGAAGGCAACGGAGGACGATGCCTCCATAAATAAATAGACACGCGTTAAACCTTGTTGTAAGATGCCGTCTGCTTGATCGCCTTGTTAAACAGATTTCTGCTCTCCATATGTCTCGTAAGCGGTTTGAATTATGGCTAGTCGCATTGATCCGAACGGAACGCAGACCAGCTTGAGGACCCATTGATGAATGAAGGCAAGACCGCACGATCGTCAGACGCGCTGATCGATCTGCTCAAATCCTCGCTAACGGCCGATGGCGCGCAATCATTCGGCCATCTGGTGCTCTACACCTCGTTCGGCGTCGTGCGGGGGCGCATCGGTCTTGCTTTCGCTCAGGCATTAATTAGCCAGGAGAATGGCGTAAAGTCCGATACAGGCCCGGCCCAGGAGGTGATCGAGCTCAACGACGCTACGGTAGAGCATTACTCGAACCACCTGCCCACGGCCAGCTTCGACCGGCTCTACGTGCGGCTCTCGAACGTGCATGGGTTCGCGATGGTGAACTCGTAAGCTCTCCGGGGCCCGCCGGCCGAATCTGAAAATCGCCCTTTAGCCCTTCTTCAAACAGAGTGGAGGACGCTTAAGATGACAAGCGCAAGGGCAAAAGAGAACCTCAACCCTTTCGACATCGCGAAAGAACAGTTCACGATCGCCGCCGACCTCATAGACCTCGACCACAGCCTCAGGGCCGTGCTTATAACTCCCAAACGCCAGTTGATCGTCTCGATCCCCGTGAAGATGGATGACGGCTCGCTGTCGGTCTTCGAAGGCTACCGCGTGCAGCACAACATCGCGCGCGGCCCGGCCAAAGGCGGCATCCGCTACCACCCTGATGTCACGCTTGACGAGGTCCGCGCGCTCGCCTCGTGGATGACATGGAAGTGCGCTACGGTCGGCATACCCTACGGCGGCGGCAAGGGCGGCATCAGAGTCGACCCGCACAAGCTGTCGCTGGGCGAGCTCGAACGCCTGACACGGCGCTACGCCACGGAGATCGCCCCGATCATCGGCCCGAACGTAGACATACCCGCGCCCGACGTTTACACGAACGAACAGACGATGGCCTGGATTATGGACACGATCTCGATGATGACGGGCGGGTCCGTGCTGTCTATAGTGACGGGCAAGCCCATCTCTCTGGGCGGGTCGCGCGGGCGCGCGGAGGCCACGGCGCGCGGCTGCCAGTTCGTCATCCGCGAAGCCTGCAAGCTGCTCGGCATCCAGCTCGAAGGCGCGCGCGTGGCCGTGCAGGGCTTCGGCAACGCGGGCTCGATAGCCGCGCGCCTGCTCGCCGAAGACCGAGCGAAGATAATCGCTATGAGCGACAGCCGAGGCGGCGCGCTCAACCCGAACGGGCTCGACCCGGTCGCGGCGCTGCGCTACAAGGAAGAGACGGGCTCGCTGGCCGGGTTCGATGGGGCGGACTCGATCACCAACGAAGAGCTTCTGAGGCTCGACTGCGAGATACTGATTCCGGCGGCGCTCGAAAACCAGATCACGCTCGAAAACGCGGCTGAGGTAAAAGCCCGCATAGTCGCCGAAGCCGCCAACGGCCCCGTCACTCCGGGCGCGGACCGCGTGCTCTTCGAGAACGGCGTCTTTGACATACCCGACATCCTCGCCAACGCGGGCGGCGTCACCGTCTCTTACTTCGAATGGGTGCAGGACCAGTATGGCTTCTTCTGGCAGGACGACGAAGTCGACCGTTACCTGGAGAAGATAATGGTCAAGGCGTTCCACGAAGTCCACCAGAAGGCGACTCATTACAACGTTCATATGAGGACCGGCGCATACTGTCTCGCGATAAACCGCGTCGCCGAGGCTACAAGCGTGCGCGGGATATTCCCGTGAAATGTGCTACACTGAGCCGACGCTTGTCAGCTCGCCGCCAAAGGAGATGCCATGCTCAAGAAGCTAATGGCTATTGCCATAACCCTGCTGCTCACCTTCATGCTGACTGGTCAAAGACAGACCCTCGCAGGCTCAAAGGCCGAACGCCAGGCGCGCGCCGCCGAGAAGGTCAAGGCGGGCATACTCAAGCTCGGCGTGGGCGAGCAGTCGCGCGTCACGGTCAAGATGAATAACAAGACGAAGGTCGTCGGCTACATCAGCGAGATCCAGAACGACCATTTCGTCGTGAAAGATTTGAACTCTTCCGAGACTACGACGATCGCCTACGCGGGCGTCGCCCAGGTGAAGGGGAACAACCTCTCGACCGGCGCGAAGGTGGCCATCTGGGTCGCGGTGGCGGTCGCGGTCGTAATCATCCTCTATTCAGTCAAGGGAGCATTTTGCGACGGCTGTTGAACCGATGAAGCATGACCGACTACCTCAGCTACAAGAACGATCTCAACGACCCGGCGCTCGCTTCAGCATTTGATGAGCTCTCGTTCTGGTCGTCCAAGTTCGGCGCGTTGCTCCTCGATAACATAGAGATTCGCAGAGACGCGATGATCCTCGACCTGGGGTGCGGCAACGGGTTCCCCTCGTTCGAGCTGGCGAACCTCTTCGGCGCTTCGAGCCAGGTCACGGGCATGGACATCTGGCGCGAAGGGCTGGACCGCGCTAGGTCCAAACAGAGGTTCCACAGGCTCGCCAACTTGAGCTTCGTCGAAGCCGACGGGGCCAGCATGCCTTTTCCGGACTGCACCTTCGATATGATCGTCTCGAACGTCGGGCTGAACAACTTCGCAGATCCTCAAGCCGTCCTCGCCGAATGCCGAAGGGTTTTGCGAGAGGGAGGGGCGCTCTACCTGACGACGAACGTCAAAGGCCATTTCGCACAATTCTATGAGGTATTCCGTCGAGTATTGACAGAGACGGACCGGCCCGGCCGTATCGAGAGATTAGACGCGAATGAAAAGCACCGCGGCACCAGTGAATCGATCGCGGGATTGCTCGGCGGCGCGGGGTTCGCAATAAACCGGATGGTCGAGAAGAGTTTTGACATGCGCTTTGCGGACGGCAGCGCGGTGTTGAATCACTTTCTGGTCAAGCTCGGTTTTCTTGAGGGCTGGAAAACGGTCGTCGGCCCGGACGATGAGAAGGCCGTCTTTGAGAGGGTTGAAGAGCTGCTCAACGAAGAGGCCGCAAAGCGCGGCGAGCTTCGTATGACCGTGCCGATGCTCTTCATCGAAGCGAAAAAGCCAGGCGACACATAGTAGTTGCGCCGGAGGCGCAATGGATATTAGCCGGTGATGAAATCACCGGACATAGTTTGATAACACGACCGCGCCCTGGAGGGGCGCAGGATACGATTACCAGTCCTGCGCCCCTCTGGGGCGCGATTGCTTTTCGTTGCTATTCCGGTGGTTGCACCACCGGCTAATATCTTTCGTCCCTCCAGGACTCTTGAAAAAAAGCTGGTCGCACTACTTGACCTTCATAACGACGAGCGTAAGGTCGTCTTGTTGCGGCATGTCGCGGCAGAATTCACGCACGGCTTCGACTATGTTCAAGGTCAGCTCGTGGGCCGACAACTCCGCGCCAGCCGCGATGACTTGCCGCAGCCGCGCCTCGCCGAACTCTTCGCCATCCGGGTTGAGCGCCTCCGTCACGCCGTCCGTGTAGGCTACGAGCAGGTCATCCTCGTACATCGCTACGGTTTCCTGCTCGTAATCCGACGTGTCGAACGCCCCGATGATCGGCCCTCCCGTGCTTAGCAGGCTGATGTCGGGCCGCTCCGGCTCGGCCTTGATCTCCGCCTTCAAGCTCTTCACATTGCCCGCGGCCGCGCGCGCTCTCGCCTCCTGCGCGCGAGCCGCCGCCCTCACCAGCAGCGGCGGGTTGTGCCCGGCGTTGACATAGGTCAGCATGCGCGTCGCTTCGTCATACTGTGCGTAGAAGAAGGTCGCATACGCGCTCGCGTCCGTAGAGACGTGGAGCAGTCTGTTCATCGAAGCTACGAGCCCCGTCAGGTTGCCATTGACCGAAGGGGCCTGGCTGCGAAGCGAGGCCTGCACGGTCGACATCAACAGCGCCGCCGAGATGCCTTTGCCCGCTACGTCAGCGACGGCGATGCCGACGCGGCCGGGGCCAAGGAGGATGAAATCGTAATAATCGCCTCCGACACCGCGCGCGGGGTGGCATACGCCCGACAGCTCGACGCGGCCCAGGTCGGGCGGATTCTGGGGGAAGAGTCGCTGTTGAACCGAGGTCGCGATCTCAAGCTCGTGGCGGAGCCGCTCTTCTTCGCTGATCTGCTGCACGAGCTGCGCGTTCTGTAGCGCGAAGGCTATCTGCCAGGCGAGCGCCATCAACAGGTTCCTGTCTTCGCGCGAGTAAGGTAGATCGCCAAGCCTCGGCCCGAGCGAGATTATCCCCAGCAGCTCGTCCTTCGTTGCGACGGGCAGCAACAGCGCTGACCGGACCCGCCGGAGTGTCTTCAACTCTTTCGTGCCCGCGTCCGCGCCCGGCCGGTTGCGCCAGCCGCCGGAATCGCCCGTCGGTCCGTCGTCATCCGATTCGACGACCAGCGGTTGAGAAGAATGATTCATCCGCTCGACTACAAACCCATCGCCGGGAATTACGAGGCTGCGGTCCAGGTCCGACGTGAAGGTCGTGTCTTCCAAAGCCCTCGAAGAGATCGAGCAAGCGTAATTGCCCGTCTGGTCGTCACGCAGAAAGATGGCTACGGTTTCGATGTGGAGCGCCGTCTGAATCTTAGCCACCGCGCGCGCGAGCAACTGGCCCACGGTAGGGACCGCGCGAATCTCCTGCCCCAGCTCTGACAAGACCTGCTGCGCGTCGTAAGCCTCGCGGAAGAACTTTCTATCGATGATAGGAAGGACGCGGTGATTTATGATCGTTAGCAGCCCGATGGCGATCGCCGTCGCGAGCATCGTGGCGGCGATGTCTGCGCGCGGGCCGAGGCTGTCGATGAACGCCATGCGCCGGCCCGTCAGCAGGAAGCTCAAGAGCGCGAAGACGACTATGGCCTGAATGATGATGAAGCCGCGCGATACCAGAAGGTAGCGGACGCCTCGCCGCAGGATCAGCCTGATCGGTATGACCTGATGACGCACGATCGCATAGGCGAACGACAGCGGGAAGAGCGGTATGGCGAAGAACGCTATTATCCAGAGCCATTGCGCAAACCTCGTGTTGGGAGAGCCGAACAACAAGGCCAGCACCAGCAGCAGGAAGAGCGGCAGAAACCCGGCTATGGAGCCCGCCACGACTACGCGCATCTTGCGCCGCGACGCGCGGCTCGCCTGACGGTAATTCGTCATCAGCGAGAAGAGCCCGCCTGCCACGTAGAGTACTTGCAAGTAGATCCCCACTATTTGAAGAGGCGAGAACGTTCTTACAAAACTTAAGTAACTGGCCTCATCGCCGTAGGCCGCGAGCAGGTTCAACGTCGCCAGGAATGGGAAGATCACAATTAAATGCGGCGCGTAGAGGTAGAGCGATAGGCGCGGGAACCGCCTCAGAAGCGGCGACGGCTCGGGGAAGATCAGGAAAAAGTGGAAGAAGACGGGCCACAAAAAAAGCGACGCGATCTGCACCGCGAGGATCACGCCCATCAGCCACGCATCCGAGCCAAGGACCGACGGCGACATGGCCCTGACGCCTATGAACATGCCGAACATCAGCGCGAGCAGCCGCGCCTGCCTGTCGTGCGGCTTGAGGAGAAAGACTATGAAGCCCGTGATGACGAATATCGGTGGTATCAACAGGTATGTCGCGACCATCGCCACCCAGTCCGCCGTGAGGATAGGCATCGCTTCGAGCGTGAAGGACCGGCTCTGCCCGTTGCGACGTATCTCGATCTGGTAAGGCTGGCCCGGATGTATGTTCCGAAAGGCTCTTATGATGTCGGACGTGTGTCGGACCGCCTGCTCGTTGAGCGAGACAATTTCATCCCCGACCTGAAGCGCGGGCGGGAGGTCAGGCCCTAGCTGCTCGATGAATATTAATGAGCCGATCTGGTTGGCTGCCCACCCCGGCTCGCTCTCGCGGCCGAGCACGGCGAGCCCGCGATACATGTTCACGCCCGTGCTCACAAAGAGCAGGGCGAAGAATGTGGCTCCCAGTATCAGCCTCAAGCGCCTTCTGATAGGGTCGCGTGTCACGTCATTTATCATATCAAAAAATTCTGCTCTACAAATTCGCTACAATCTATTACGCAGATCGAAAAAGTGTGGTTGCGGACCCGGCTTCGATTAATGTAAAAAAATGGGGTCCGAAATTATTGACGGGGAGGCGACCTTGATCGAGAAAATCCAACAGGCGTTAAGCGACGCAGACCTCGACGGCTGGTTGTTTTACAGCTTTCGCGGGAGCGACCCGATCGCGGCCAACATCCTGGGGCTTGCGACCGAAGGCCACATGGCGACACGGCGCTGGTTCTACCTGATCCCGCGCGCGGGCGAGCCGACGAAGATCGTCCACTCAATCGAGCGCGACGTGATAGACTCGCTGCCCGGCCGGAAGCTGGTCTACCTGCCCTGGCAACAGCTCCACGAGCGGCTCAAGACATCGCTTGCCGCGCTCACAGATTCGCGCGCGCCCCGCGTGGCGATGCAGTATTCGCCCGACGCCGCCATCCCGTACCTTTCGAGAGTCGACGCGGGGACTATAGAGCTGCTCCGCTCGTTCGGCATCGAGATCATCTCTTCGGCGGACCTCGTACAGCGGTTCGAATCGGCCTGGGGCGACGAGCAGCTCGCCATGCACGACGAGGCGGCGCGGGGGCTCTATAAGATCGTTCACGAAGCCTTCGCCGAGATCGGCCGCCGCATGCGCGAGGGGGTAGCGACTACTGAATACGACATACAGCAGTTCATAATGGGCCGATTCGCCGACCACGGGATGATAACGCGCGACCCGCCGATCTGCGCCGTAAACGCCAACAGCGCCATGCCGCACTACGAGCCGACGCGCGAGAAGCACTCCCGTATAAACAAGGACGATTTTGTCCTGATAGACCTCTGGGCGAAGATGGACCGCCCGAACTCTGTCTACGCCGACATAACCTGGACCTCTTTCGTCGGCGAGAGCATACCCGAAGAGGTCAACAAGGTCTTCACCGTCGTTCGTGACGCGCGCGACGCCGCGACCGATTATGTGAAAGAGGCTTTCACGTCGGGCGAGACGATTTACGGCTGGCAGGTCGATGACGTGTGCCGCTCGGTGATCGAGTCGGCAGGCTACGGACAGTATTTCATCCACCGGACGGGGCACAACATCCACACGGAGGTCCACGGCAACGGGGCGAATATCGACAACCTTGAGACGAAGGACCAGCGGGTGTTGATACCTAAGACCTGTTTTTCGATCGAGCCGGGGATCTACCTCGAAGGCAAATTCGGAGTCCGCAGCGAGATCGACGTTTACGTCGACGAAGGCGAGGCGCGTGTCACGGGCGGCGAGCCTCAGCGCGAAGTCGTGGCGATTATGTCGTTATAAGAAAGATTCACCGCGGAGACGCAGAGAGCACAGAGCGGGCGCAGAGCGAATTAAGCCTCGAAGAGGCGCTATTCAAAAGCCAGGGGCACCGCCCCTGGGAACGGATTAATAGTAATGAGAAGCCCTGAAAGGGCAATGGCATTAAGTTAAGCCAATATCTTTTTGACATACTTGTGAAACCGTAGCCGGTAGGCATACCGCAGGTGCTTGTTGCGCTCAACTTTCCTTCCGGGTCGCGCCCGTGTCGGATTCTTCCGAAA
>DATFGQ010000061.1:0-91717 GCA_035249305.1 Blastocatellia bacterium
AACAGCGGGTGGGCACTGCGTAAAGAACTGCGAGCTTGGAGGCTTGCCACAGTTTACGCTCCTTTCACTCTCTACCTTGAACTGCTTGGGAAGTGTGGAAAGTACCATAGCCAACCGGCTCAGTCAAGGTGTAATCTGCAAGTGTCAGCATGGTTACCGAGGGCAAAACTCTTTTGAAACCGGGGGCTTCTGTGAGCGAGATAAGATTCACAAAGCTGCAAGGGCTGGGGAACGATTTTCTGATCACTCTCGTCGAAGACGTGAGCCGGTTGCAGTCGGCTCGGGAGCTCGCGCAGCAGATGTGCGAGCGCAATTTCGGCGCGGGGGCCGACGGGCTGATGTTCGTCACGCGTGCGCGTCACGAGGACGCCGATTTCGCCTCGCGTCTGTTCAACGCCGACGGCAGCGAGGCGGAGATCTCGGGCAACGGGACGCGCTGCGTGGCGGCATACCTCTATTACGCAGGGATGTGGAAGGAGCCCGAGGTTAGGATAGCCACGGCGGCGGGGGTCAAGACGGGCCGGCTCGTCGCGGGCGAAGGGCTGCGCTACGAGTTCGAGTTCGACATGGGCGAGCCGCGTTTTTCTAGCAAGGATGTGCCTATGGAGATCGACGCGCCGCTCCCGCAGATCGTGCGATACCCGCTGCACCTGGGCGGCGACATGTTAGAAGTCACCTGCCTGTCGATGGGCAATCCCCAATGCGTGATCTTCGTGGACGACCTCGGCGCGGTGGCGCTGGCCGAGATAGGGCCGTTGATTGAAGACCACCCGGTCTTCCCCAACCGCACGAACGTCGAGTTTGTGCGCGTCGTGTCGCGCGACGAGATAGAGATACTGATCTGGGAGCGCGGCGTCGGGCGCACTCTTTCGAGCGGCACGGGCTCGTGCGCCTCGGCGGTGGCGGCCTCGCTGAACGGGCTGACGGACCGCAGCGTCCGCGTCCGCACGCCCGGCGGCGCGCTGCGCGTCGATTGGCGCGCGGACAACAGCGTGACGCTGACGGGGCCGGCGGAAGTGATCTACGAAGGGCGCTGGCTCGGCGAGTGAAGTGCGGGCCAAAACTATTGCGCTAACGACTGCGGGATAATAATATACAGACTGACCGCGATGCGGTTAGGGATTAAAATATGCCTCTACGGACGCGGAGGCCTGATAGTGAGAGGGAAGAATGGCATTCTGCCCCAACTGCGAGGCCGAGTACAAAGAAGGCATTAACGTCTGCCCCGATTGCAGCCTTGAGCTAGTCGAGGAGCTGACGCCGCAAAACAGGATTCACGACACAGGCGAAGGCGAGCCGGTCCCGCTCCAGTCTTTTAAGACGAGCGCCGAAGCCGAGATGGTCCGCGAGCTGTTAGACCAGAACGGCATTCGCTCTTTTGTCGAAGGCGGCGATTTCGCAGTCATACCCAGCAGCTTCTCGCAAGAAGTGGTCGTGATGGTAGACGAGCGAGACCTTGACCGCGCGGTCGAAATCTACCAGGCGTATTTCGACGCCGAATCACCTGCCCCTACAGACTCGGAATAGTTTCTGGTTTCTAGTTTGTGGTTTCTGGTTGCCGTTATCACACGCGCCGTTCTAACCAGAAACTAGAAACCAGAAACCAAACCATGAGAGGGGCCGGTGATGAGAAATCTCATAAGAATTACTTCTATCCTTTTCCTCGCGCTGGGGCTGGTGAGCGTCAACCAGGCGCAGGATAAATCTACGAGGGCCGAGTTCGAATGCCTAATGATGGCCAACAGTTCGGCGGTGGTCGCTCACGGCGACCCGGCGCGGCATGCCTCGTACCATCACGTCTGGATGCCTGACTTGCGCTACGGCTCGTTTGAGTCGAACGGGGTTAATTTCACATACGAGATGGAAGGCCGCGGCGACGAGACTGTCATCGTAGTTCATGGCGGCGCGGGCCTCCCCCACGAATACTTTCACCCGATGCTGTCGAACCTGGGCCGCTACGCGAAGATGGTCTACTTCGACAGGCGGGCCGACATGCGGAGCACTAAATCGGTCTACGACATGGCCTCTTTAGACGAGATGGCCGAAGACGTAGACGCCCTGCGCCAGTCGCTCGGCCTCAAGCGAGTCACACTTCTAGGGCACAGCTTCGGCGGCGCGATCGCGCTGACTTACGCGCTGCGCTACCCCGACCACGTCAAGCGGCTCATACTGGTGAGCACCGCCGCGACGATTGAAAACCCGGCCGAGGCCGAGAAGCGGTTAGTGAAAAAACTGACGGCCAAAGAGATGGCGGCTTACAGTTCGAACGAAGGCGATTCGGGCGTCTCTTCTGTATGCCAGCGGGTGCTCAAGCGTTACAGGGCTCTGTTCCCGCATTATTTCCACAAAGAGCACTCCGCGCGGTTTCTCGACGGCGGCGTCTATTCGGCCTACTTCGACGCGCTCGCAAAGAAGATGGTGCTCGCAAGCAAGCAGGGCAGCTTCGACGTTCGCGCGGCGCTCGGCCAGATCAAGGCGCCCGTGCTCGTATTCGCCGGACGCCACGACGTTGTGACTCCCGTGAGTCAGACTGCCGAGCTGGCCGAAGGGCTGCCGCGGTCGCGCGCCGTCGTAATGGAGCACAGCGCGCACTTCCCGTTCGTCGAAGAGAGCTACCTCTTTACGGAGTGGGTCCGCCAGTTTATGGCCGCGACCAATGACATGGTCAACGACAAGATGGGGACGGGCGCGGTCACAGGCTCCGACGGCTCTCACTGAGCGCAAAGCAGCCGTCGCGCTCGATCCCGTAATGGCTATAGAATGGCTTTATGAGCGACGAGCTTATAATCTTTGTCACGGCGCCTAACGAGGACGAAGCGCTGAGGATCGCGGATGCGCTTGTCGAAGAACAACTGGCCGCGTGCGTAAACATCATCAGCGGTGTCGAATCGATCTACCACTGGCAAGGGCGGGTCGAGCGCGACCGCGAGTTGCTGATGATAATCAAATCGAGCGCGGGCCGTTACGCCGATCTTGAGCGCCGGGTGAAAGAGCTTCACAGCTACACCACGCCCGAAATCATCGGGTTCAGAATCGAGCGCGGCTCGCAGAGTTATCTCGATTGGATTCGCGACTCGACGCCGCAAAAGACGGGGTAGAAGAATCGAGGCCACGGGCTCTATCGAAAAGAGCCCGTGGCCTCAGTCGTCTCGAAGCCGAAAACGGATCAGCGGCGGCGACCTCCCGCAGCTTTGGCAGGAGCCTTCTTAGCGGGCGCCTTCTTAGCTCCTCCCTTTTGCGCGCCTTTTGCCGCTCCAAACTTTTTCCCCGGACCACCTTTTGGAATTGCTACCTTGGCCGCTCCTTTCTTAGAGGCCGCCCCTTTCTTAGACGCGGCTCCGGCCTTCGCAGCCCCGCCCTTCTTTGCTGCGCCTGCCTTAGCAGCGCCCGCGGCCTTACCGGCGCCTGCGCGACCGGGTAGCATCTTGCCGACCCTTCCCACTACTGTGCCGACGGCGCGGCCTGCCGCTGCGCCGAGCGCGCGGCCCGCCGTGACGAGCGCGCCGCCTGCGGCAGCTCCCTTCTTCGAGCCGCCCTTCTTCGAGCCGCCCTTCTTCGCGCCTCTGGCTTTGGCCGCGCTCTCTGTTTCAGAAACCCGCTTTAGTGACGCGCTGCCTGTTACACCGTCGCTTATGCTACGTGATCCGGCTTGCTTGGCTGCGCCTTTCTTTGCGCCTCCCGCTTTCGAAGCGCCGCCCTTGGCCGAGCCTCCCGCTTTTCTGGCTTCGCCCGCAGTCGATTTGCCCGGCTTGCGCGCAGTAGCTTGACCCGCGGCGGCCGCGCCGCCCGCACTGCCGGCAGCAGTCCCCGCGCCTTCGCCGCCGTTGGCCGCTTGCGTGGCCCCGCCCTGAGCCGATCCCTCTGCCGCCGGGCTGTCACCGCCGGAAGTTTCGCCGCCCGGTTGCTCGCTCCCCTGCTTGACTTTGTCTTGGTCGTCCATTCAATTTGTCCTCCTTGGTTTGTCTAGTGCTTGAAGTGGCGCATACCTGTAAAGACCATAGCCAGGTTATTCTCGTTAGCAGCCGCGATGACCTCTTCGTCGCGGACCGACCCGCCAGGCTGAATGACAGCCGTGACGCCTGCTCTCGCCGCCTCGTCAACCCCATCGCGAAAAGGGAAGAAAGCGTCGCTCGCCATGACGGCCCCGGCGAGCGGCAACTGAGCCTTCATCGCAGCCAGCTTAACAGAATCGACGCGGCTCATCTGACCGGCCCCCACCCCGACGAGCTGCCCTTCGCGCGCGTAAACGATGGCGTTCGACTTGACGTGTTTCGCCACTACCCAGGCGAATCGTAAAGCGCGCATCTCTTCCGCGCTCGGCTCCCTCGCGGTCACTACGCGGAGCGCCGCTTGATCGAGAGTGCCGCGATCTTTGTCTTGAACCAGCAGGCCGCCGCTTATCATTCTTAGATCGAGCGCGGCCTGCTCTTGCTCCCCTTCTCCGATCCTCATCACGCGAAGATTCTTTTTCCCGGCCAGTCTTTCAAGCGCGCCCGGCTCGTAATCCGGCGCGACTATCGCTTCGAAGAACGTCTCGGCGATCACCCGCGCCGCATCTTCGGTCACCTTGCGGTTAAAGCCTATGATCCCGCCGAAGGCCGAGACGGGGTCGGTCGCGAGAGCCTTCTCGAAAGCCTCGCGCGCGTCGGCCCCCGTTGCGGCCCCGCACGGGTTCGTGTGCTTGATTATCACAGCGGCCGCGTCGTCGAACTCCGACACCAGCGACCAGGCCGCGTCAAGGTCTATCAGGTTGTTGTATGAAAGCTCTTTGCCCTGGATTTTTTCGGCCGTGGCGATGCCGCGGCCTCCGTCGGGCGTGACGTAGAGCGCGGCCCGCTGGTGCGGGTTCTCGCCGTAGCGCAGGTCGAGCTCTTTTTTCGCGAAGATTGAAAAGCGGGCCGCCAGCCCCGCCGGTTTATCTACGCGCAACTGCTCAGTCGCAGAGTCGAGAGTGACCGACCCCACCAGAAACTCCGAGATCGCAAGGTCGTAGCGGGCCGTCGTCTCGAACGCGTGTCGCGCGAGCCGCAGCCCTGTGAGCCGCGAGACGCGCCCTTCGCCCGCGTCTATCTCGTCGGCGATTACGTCGTAGTCCGCCGGGTCAACGACGACGACCACGTCTTCAAAGTTCTTCGCCGCCGAGCGGATCATCGAAGGGCCGCCGATGTCTATGTTCTCGATCGCTTCGGCGACCGTGACCGATTCGCGCGCCACGGTTTCGCGGAACGGGTAGAGGTTGACGACGACCATATCGATGTACGGGATGAGATTCTCCTCGACCTGCCGGCGGTGAGTTTCGTTTTCGCGCACCGAGAGGATGCCGCCGTGAACCTTCGGGTGGAGAGTCTTTACACGGCCGTCGAGTATCTCTGGGAATCCGGTCAGGTCCGAAACGTCGCGGACCTCAAGCCCGGCCTGCCTCAACGCCTGCGCGGTCCCGCCCGTCGAGACGAGCTCTATCTGGTGGCCGGCCAGGCGGCGTGCGAAATCTACGAGCCCCGTCTTGTCGGATACGCTTATGAGTGCGCGCTTGATTCTGTTCAATCCCCTTACCTCACAGGCCGCCAAAGTAAACAGGCGGGCAGTTTCGCCGCCGAGACGATTGCTGCCCGCCCTTGAGTTTAGCGGCTCTGGCTTTATTTACAGTCACGATTGCAAAGAGAGAATAAAGATCAAAAGCTACGTGAATCGATTAAGGTTTGTGCTGATTGATCGCGATGAAAGTGTTCTCAAACGTCCCGCGATTTACAATAGCACAGATATTTCGACTGTCAACAAGTTTTGATTTGCTAGAAGCGGAGAGATAGAAATTCAAAGCGAAGAGCATCATGGCGAATGATGCTCTTCGCTTTTCTAGTGCGCCTGGGCCGCGCTGTGCTGCTCGTAAGCTTTAGTTTCGAGAATCCGTTTGATCTCTTGAACGGTCAGCTCAAGCTCTTCGTCTTTCGAGTAAAAGTGCGGCGCGACCCTTATGCCCGCGCCGGGGCGGTAATCGACCAGGAAATCTCGGCGCAACAGCTCTTTCGTCACTTGCTGCCCGTAAGGCACGTCGATGACCACCGTGCCGCCGCGCTCGGCCGTATTCTTAGGACAGTTCACGCGGAAGCCCGCCTCTTCGGCGAGCTCAATCAGCCGTGTCGTCTGCCTTACAGATTTTTCGCGTATCTTATCGACGCCGACTTCGTTGATGATCTCATACCCGGACATCGCGGCGTACATCCCTGGCACGTTCGGCGAGCCGTTCAGGAAGCGGTAGATGTTGTCGGCGTACTCGTTAGGCCCGGCGACGAAAGCGAACGGGTCTTTGTGAGCCATCCAGCCCGTCAAACGCGGCTCAAGCTTCGGCCACAGGTCTCGCCGCACGTAGAGGTAGCCCGCGCCCGGCCCGCCGCAAAGCCATTTCACCGACCCGCCCGTCGCGAAATCCAAACCCACATCGCGCACGTCGAGCGGCACGGTCCCCGCCGACTGGTAGATGTCCGCCACGACCATCGCGCCTACTTCGTGCGCGCGCGCTGTGATCGCCTTTATGTCCTGTATGAACGAGCTTCGAAAGATCACGTGAGAGACGGAGACCAGTAATGTCTGTTCGTCTATCGCCTCCAGCAATCGGTCGAGCGGGACCGTTATGCCGTCGTCGGATTCGACCGTGACGACGCGCGCCCCTTGATCGCGCAGCGCGTTGTAGATGTAGAGGTTCGACGGGAAGTTGAGCGATTCGGAGACGACCTTGTTCCGCTCGCTATTTGAAAAGTCGAGGCATGAGTTGATGATCGACTGGCATATGGAGACGTTCTGGTGCATCACCACTTCGCCCGGCCCCGCGCCTATGATCTTGCCTATCAGATCGCCCACGGTCGTCGGCATCATCCACCAGCCCTCTTCCCACGCGCGAATCCCCCGCGTGGCCCACAGGTCGGCGTACTCTTCCAGCCGGTCGCGCGTGCGCCGGGGCATCGCCCCCAGCGAGTGACTTATCATGTAAACCGTGTTTTCGAGAATCGGGAACTCTTTTCGCCATTCCAAAAGGTTGTCCATAATCGCCCTCCGATGAACTGATCGCGCTACTCGCCGTAGCCGCTCTTCTTGCTCAAGTAAGTCCGCAGCTCCCACAAGTCGGGGAAGAATCTTCGCTCGACGGTCTTTTTCAAGTAAGCCGCGCCTTCGCTCCCGCCCGTGCCCGTCTTAGTCCCTATCATCCGCTCGACCATCTTTATGTGCCTCAGCCGCCAGAGCGAGAACATCTCGTCGTATTCGATCAAGCTCTCGGCGAGTAAGAACAGGTCATAATGTCTATCCGCCTCTTGATAGATGCGCATCAGCTCGCGGATCGTCTTTCGCGGATCGCCTTCGCCGCCCTCTTCACCTTCGGCGGGAATGTCGAACCCGCGCCGCCTGAGAAGGTCGTAAAAAGCGTCGCCTACGGTCGGCTTATCGAGCCGTGCTTCGAGACGCGCGCGGTCTCCGCTCGCCTCATCGTAAGATTTCAGATAGCGCTGCTCCTTGAGCCCCGAGGCGAACTCAAGCTCGCGGAACTGCGCCGACTGGAACCCGCTGGCCGGCATCAAGTGGTCGCGGAAGGCCAGGAAATCCATCGGCGTCATCGTCTCAAGCACGGCCACCTGACTGACGAGCACGCGCTGAATCTCTATGCACCGCCGCAACAGCCGGTGCGCCGACAACGGCTCGTCGCCGTTGAGGCGCTCGACTATCGCGTCGACCTCGTGGAGCAGTTGCTTGAACCATAGCTCGTAGACCTGATGGATGACGATGAAGAGCGTCTCGTCGTGCTGCGCCGGGTCGGACTTCAAGTGCTGAAGCGATATCAGCTCGCGGATCTTGAGATAATCCCCGTAAGTCAGCCGCTCTTCATCTTCTCTCAAAGGCAGACCAAATGACATTAAGCACTCCGAGTAGCCAGTAGTCAGTAGACAGTAGCCAGTAGAATCTAAGCTACTGGCTACTGTCTACTGACTACTGGCTACTTCACTTATTAAACTCCGCCGGGCGCTTTTCGACAAAGGCCTGGTACGCTTCACGGAAATCCGGATTGAGCATGCAGATGGCCTGCGCCTCGGCTTCGGCTTCCAGAGCCTGGTCGAGCGTCAGCGTCAGCTCGCGGTTCAGCGCCGCCTTCGTCATGCCGAGCGCGAACCCCGGCCCGTCGGCGAGCCTCGTCGCCCACCGCATAGTCTCTGCTTCCAGCTCGCTCGCCGTGACGACTCTATTATACAGCCCCGCGCGCTCGGCATCCTCCGCGCTGACAAAATCTCCCGTGTAGAGCATCTCGGTCGCGCGCCCCAGCCCCACCACTCTCGGCAGCAGAAAGGCCGCGCCCATGTCTGCGCCCGCCAGCCCTACTTTCACGAACAGGAAGGCGATCTTCGCCGTGTCGGCGGCGATCCTCAAATCAGAGGCGAGCGCGATGACCGCGCCCGCGCCCGCGACTGTCCCGTTGAGCGAAGCTATGACGGGCTTGTTCAACCGGCGGATGTTGCGAATCAGCTCGCAGGTCATACGGGTGAACTCAAGCAGCCCGTTCATGTCGCGGCCGAACAGCTCGCCGATTATGTCGTTGACATCGCCCCCCGTACAAAAGCCTCGCCCGGTCCCCGTTATCACAACAACACGCACGGCCTTCCTGTTCGCGAGCAGCGCGAAGGTGTCGGTCAGCTCGCGGTAGACTTGAAATGTCAGCGAGTTCAAACGGTCGGGGCGGTTGAAGGTTATCACTGCGACGGGGCCGCGCTCTTCGTACAAGAAGCTCTCGGGTTTTATCTCTTCCGGCGATTGAGTCATTTAGTTTCTGCGTCGATCACCGCGATGGCCTCTATCTCGACTTTGGCGAGGTCTTCGACCAGCGCCTTGACCTCGACCAGCGCCATCGCGGGAAAGTGCTTGCCCATCACCTTGCGGTAAGCCGCGCCCACCGCTTTGAGGTTGTCCAGGTATTCGCTCTTATCGGTTACGAATATCAAAAGCCTGACGATGCTTTGAGCCTCGCCGCCGGCTTCGCGGACGACCGCGACGACGTTCTCAAGCGCGAGCGCGAACTGGTCGACGAACTTGTCAGAGACCATGCGGCTCTGGTTGTCCCACCCTATCTGCCCCGAGACGAAGAGCAGCGACCCGCCCGTTACGGCCACACCATGGTTGTAGCCGCTGGGCGCGGCCAGCTCCTTCGGATTGATGAAATCGATCTTCATAGGTGAGTGCTGAGTGCTGAGTCCTGAGTCCTGAGTAGTTTTCTTTCACTCAGCACTCAGCACTCAGCACTCAGGACTGAATTAGTCCACGGGGGTGAGGCCGCTGTATTCCTTCAGGTCCCAGCGCGTCCCTTCCCCCGAATGGCGCACGACCATCCCCACGCCGCGCGCGAAAAATTCGAAGACCTCGGCTTCGCCGATCTTCCGCCGTATCTTGAGCGTCTTGAACTTGCCCGCGGGCGTCGGCGTTTCAAACTGCCCCTGCACGTCAAAGGCAAGCTGCATCGGGTCGGGCGACATCGGGAGCTCACCCGGCTGCCTGTAGATCTGGCCGAAGTTGTACGACCAGGTGTATCCAGTCTTACTCAAATCCGCCAGCGCGGGCATCATTATCGCCGTCGTTCGGAACTGCGTCTCGACGGTGTTCGCCCTGTCGGCCACCTTGTTATTGGTGAACTCATAAATGAGCTGCACCTTCTCGCCGTCGCAAATGAATTTTCTGACGGTCGTCTCGGCCTTCTCCAGCCCGCCGCTCTTGTCTACGATCTGAGTCGTCTGCGTAAAGACCTGGCGGCCGTTCTCTTCCGCCGCGTCGACTACGACGTTGGCGTCGGCCACGAGCCCGCTGGAATAGACGATCGTGTACTTGGCCTGCGAGCCGGGCACCAGCGGGAAATAAGGGTTACAAGCTTTGAAATTGGGATCGAACGCGGTCGTGGGCTTGACCGTTTCGGGCGGCCTGAAATCATAATTCTTGTTCGTATTCGAGGACGCGGCGACGTTCGCGTTCTGGTTAGAGTTGCCGTTGCCGGTACAGCCTGTAAGCGCTACTGCCGAGATCAGGACGACTGCGAGAAAGATTCTTATCAAGACAAAACTTCCTTTCGCGAATAGACTGGCGCTCGCATGAAGGCTTCACCATCGAGGAGCCAAACAAATTTTTTAACACCTCGCGGCAACATTTCGCAAGCGCGAGCGCGCGTGCTATAAACTCACCACTCAGGACTTGATATGACGAAAGAAGCGGGCATCGCCAGGGTGATGGCCGCGATGGCGTTCGCCGTCGTCGCGCTCTCGTTCTCGGCGATATTCATCAAACAGCTCGACCTCTCGGGGGTCCCGGCCCTTATCATAGCTTTCTACCGCATGGCGCTGGCGACGTTGATCCTGCTGCCCGCGGCCCTGGCGCTCAAGCGCCGCGAGATCAGAACCCTCGGCCGAAGAGATTTGCTCCTCCTCGCGCTCGGCGGGTTCTTCCTTGCCTTGCATTTCGGGGCCTGGATCGCCTCGCTCAAATACCTCCCTATCGCGACCGCCGTGGTCCTTGTAAACAGCCACCCGCTGTTCGTCGTCATCGCGTCATACTTCTTCCTCGGAGAGAGGCCCACGCGCCGCAGCCTCGCCGGGACAGTGATCGGATTGACCGGGATGCTCATCATAAGCGGCGACGGCTTGAAAAATGTAGAGACGGGGTTGGTAGGCAACACGCTCGCCATCCTCGGCGCACTTTCGGTCGTGGGCTATTTCATAATCGGGCGCAACCTCCGCGGCCGCCTGAGCCTGCTCGCGTACGTCACGCCGCTGTACGCCGTCTGCACCCTGTTGCTTTTCGTCTGGGCCATAGCGGCTGGGAACCCGCTTTACCCTTACGGCGCGAAAGAGTGGGCCTACTTCGCGGCCCTTGCGGTAGTGCCGACCATACTCGGACACACCGTCTTCAATTGGGCGATCAAGCATGTCAAGCCTACGGTGATCTCGCTTGCTTTTCTCGGAGAGCCCGTAGTCGCCTCGGTGCTTGCCTTCATCTTTTTCGGCCAGCGACCGCCCGCTGCCACGTTCATCGGAGGCGCGCTAGTGCTGGCGGGCATCTACCTGACGACCTCGACCCGCCGCGCGTCGTCAGCCGCGAAATCGAAAAGTGTTATGATGTGATCAT
The DNA here is from genome assembly GCA_035249305.1 of Blastocatellia bacterium. Classification (GTDB taxonomy): domain Bacteria; phylum Acidobacteriota; class Blastocatellia; order UBA7656; family UBA7656; genus DASUNP01. The sequence continues at coordinate 11,143 of DATFGQ010000061.1, forward strand.
GAGCGATAAGGCGGACCTTTCAAAGCTGCGAGAGACGTTGCACTCGACGCTTGTCGAAGTTGAGATGGCCCTCGACACGGCGACCTACCCCGACTGGACCGAGACGAAAGAGAATCTGCTGAAGGCCATCGACATAGTTCGCAAGCTTGAGCGCGACCAGATGTGGACCAAATTGTCGAAGAAGAGATGACATGCGGTACGAAAAACTCCACGAATGGGATTTAAGCCCGACCGAGGCCATCGCGCTACAACAGAAGCTGCGCGGTGAGGTGCGCGTCGAGCCGCTCGCCCGAAAGCCGCGAACAGTCGCGGGCTGTGATATATCTTTCAACAAGTTCTCCGATACGGTCTACGCCGGGATCGTGGTGCTGAAACTGCCCGAGCTTGAGATCGTAGACCGTGCGACCGCGATCACGACGGTCAAGTTCCCTTACATACCGGGCCTGCTCTCTTTTCGAGAGACGCCCGCGCTCCTTGAAGCGTGGCAGAAGTTAAAGACCGCGCCTGACGTGTTGATGCTCGACGGGCAAGGCATCGCCCACCCGCGCAGGTTCGGCATCGCCTGCCATTTCGGGTTGATCGCGGGCTTGCCGTCGGTCGGCTGCGCGAAGACAGTGCTCGTGGGCAAGTACGACGAGCCGGCAGACGAAGCGGGCAGTTATTCTTTGATGACGCACAAGGGGGAGGTCGTCGGCGCGGCGGTCAGAACGAAAGACCGCGTAGCGCCGGTCTACATCTCCGTCGGCCATTTGATCGATTTGCCCGGCGCGATCGAGCTTGCGCTCGGCTGTGTGAAAGGCTACGAAGCGGCCAACGCGGCCGGGACCCTCTTTGACGCGAAGCCGCCGTCGAAATCTAAGTACCGGATACCCGAGCCGACGCGCCAGGCTCACCTGCTAGTTAATGCGCTCAGGCGCGGCGAGATCGAATAATCTGTAGGGGCGGGGCTTGTCCCCGCCCGGATCGCGCGTTAGCGCGATGACAGTCATGGCCGCCGTGCGCGAAGCGCATCATCGGCCATATCGGCCATCCGGGCGGGGACAAGCCCCGCCCCTACAGGTTAGAGGTTAATCTGTTTCACGGAGATGACGCCGCTTAATGAAGCGAGCCCTTCGAGCGCGCCCTCGCCGAGCGGCTGGTCTATCTGAATCAGCGCGACGGCGTTCTCGCCTATCTTTTTGCGGCCGAGATAGAGCCTGCTGATGTTGACGCGCTGGTCGCCGATGAAGGTCGCTATGGCGCCCAGCACGCCGGGCGCGTCACGGTTGAAAAGAAAGATCATGTGACCCTTCGGTATCGCTTCGAGGTTGAATCCGTTGATGCGCACGATCCTGCCTTCGCGCCGCCCGAAAAGCGCGCCTGCGACTTCGCTCTCGCCCGTGGAAGTGATCGCCCGCGCGCGAATCAGGCTGGCGAAATCTCGCGCGCGTCTTGAGAGCGACTCTGTAACTTTGATCCCCCGCTCTTCCGCGACGATTGCCGCGTTGACCATGTTGACGCGCTCGATGACGGGTCCGAGCAGCCCCGCGAGTACGGCCTGCGTGATAGGCTTCACGTCATGCTCGGTCACCTCGCCGGAATAATCTATTGCCACTTCGCGCAAGTCGTGCCCGAAGACTTGCCCCTGAAATAGCCCCAGCTTCTCTCCGAGCGCGATGTAAGGGCCGATGGCCGCCAGCAGCTCCGCGCTCACCGAAGGCATGTTGACCGCGCCCCGCACCGCGCCCGTCTTTAGAAAATCGAGCACCTCCTCGGCTATCATCGTCGCCACGCCGAGCTGCGCCTCCTGAGTCGAAGCGCCCAGGTGCGGCGTGGTGATCACCTGATCCATCGCGAGCAAAGGGTTGTCGGCCGGAGTGGGCTCTTGCTCGAACACGTCGAGCGCCGCGCCCGCGACTTTCCCTTCCCTGATGGCGTCGACCAGCGCGGCCTCGTCGATCAGGCCGCCGCGCGCGCAGTTGATGAGGCGGACGCCCGGCATCATCTTCTCTATCGCCGCACGGTCGATCAGGCCGCGAGTCTCGTCCGTAAGCGGAGTGTGCAGGGTGATGAAGTGCGAGAGCGAGAAGAGCTCGTCGAGCGTGACACGCTCTATCCCCAGGTCGCGCGCCGCCTCGCTTGTGAAGTAAGGGTCGTAAGCCACGACGTTCATGCCGAAGGCGCGCGCGCGGTTCGCGACCGCTGAGCCTATGCGCCCCATGCCGACTATGCCGAGAGTCTTCCCCATCAGCTCTGTGCCGAGGAAGCGGTTCTTTTCCCAGCGGCCCGATTTCGTCGAGGCGACCGCTTGCGGTATCTGGCGGGCCGACGCCATCAGCATCGCGAAGGTGTGCTCTGCCGTAGTGACCGTGTTGCCCGCGGCGGCGTTCATCACCACGACGCCGCGCCGGGTCGCCGCCGCCACGTCGATGTTGTCGACGCCCGTGCCTGCGCGGCCGACAACTTTCAAGCGCGCGGCCCGCTCGATGACATCGGCCGTGACCTTCGTCTTGCTCCGCACGATCAAGCCGTCGTAGCCGGCGATGCTCTGGCGGAGCTCTTCATTGCTGATCGTGGGTCGCTCGTCGACGGTGAACCCCGGAGCCTTGGCGAGTATGTCGACGCCCGTCTTCTCCAACCCATCACAAATGAGAATTCGCATGATTTAAGGCCGCCATTTTACCTGACGCTCATCCGAGACGCCACTTGCTGACTGCCGGACGAGAGATTTGATATAGTAAGCGGCACGGGAGGCCCTTATGCCGGGACGATCTTGCAAGATCGACGTGGTTCTGGAATTCATCAGCGAGCCCTGGACGCTCGCCGTCATACACCAGTTGAGCATAGGCCCGCGCCGCACGGTAGAGCTTTTCAGCTCCTTCAATGGCCTGAGCACGAAGACGCTGGGCGCGCGGCTGAAGAAGCTCGAACGTGGCGGGATAATCGCGCGGAAATCATTCAGCGAGGCTCCGCCACGCGTCGAGTACTCGCTGACGGAGAAAGGCAGGGCGCTTTTGCGTGTGATTGACGCGATCGCGGATGTCGCCGACGAGTGGGATTGTGATGGAGAGAGTAGAGTCGCCGTGGCTTCTTGCCGCGCCTGCCACACGGATCAAGGCGAGAGCGCCGATCAATCGGCTGCGCCCATCAAACCGCGCAAGCGGACCGACGTCACGCTCCTTTGAATTTCAAATCTCAAATTCGAGAACTCAATTCTTGAGCTCTTCGATCATCGTGCTCAGTTGAGACTGTATGGCTCGACGATCAAAGCCGAGCCCGATCATCGGTATCAGCACGCGCTCGCCGGCCGTGCCGTTCAGCTCTTTCAGCAGCAGGCTGCAAAAGGCCGCGACGACATCCTTCGCGAACTGTTTGCCCGCGTTGCGGCGGAGGTCCGACAGCGCGCGCTCCAGCGGGAGCCGCGATCGATATGGGCGATCGGTCATCATCGCGTCGAATGAATCGGCCAGCGTGACGATCTTTGACCCGAGCGGTATCTCGTCCCCGCGCAGCCCCTGTGGGTAGCCCGTGCCGTCGATCTTCTCGTGGTGGCACTTCGTCATGTAGGCGATCTCGTCCCACGGGTGGCGTATGTGCGACAGTATCTCGTAGCCCGTCGTCACATGCTTGTTCAGCTCCTGGTACTCTCGATCCGTCAGCGGGCGCGGGTTGTTTATGATCGTGCGGTCGACGGTGATCTTGCCTATGTCATGTAGATAACCGGCCACCTCTATGTATTCGAGGTCCTGGCCGCTCACGCCCATCTCGCGGGCGATGGCTTCCGAGTATTTCGCTACGCGGTCCGAGTGCCCGCTCGTGTAAGCGTCCTTCAAGTCTATGGCCGCGCCGAAAGCCCGGACTGTGTCGCGGTAGATCTGGCGCATCTCGCGGTAGAGCCGGCGGTTCTCTTCGGCCTTGCGGCGCAGCGACACCATCAGGCGGTGGTTGTAGAAGGCTATCGCTATGTGGCGCGAGATCGTGTTGATTATCTCAATGTCTTCGTCCGAGTATCTCTCGCGCGTGAATTTTCCCGACAGGAAGATCAGCCCCATCAGCTCGCCGTGCGAGACCATAGGGACGGCCTGCTCGGCGCGCAGCCGGTCGAACAGCGCCGAGTTGCGGGTGACGAACTGCACCAGCCCGTTGCGCTCGGCCCTCAGCTCTATTGCGCGCTCGCGCGACCGCAGGCGCTCGACTTCGTCGCGGCCTAAAGCGATGCGCTCGCCCACGGCTCCGGCCAGCCCCTTGGCCGCGACTATCTTGAGCTGGCGCGGACGGGCGCTGTAGCGGGCAATCGCGCCGCGCGGTATGGCGAGCGTGCCCAACAGCGTGTGCAGCGAGGTCCGCGTCACCTCTTCGAAGTTGTGGGTCGAGCTGATCTCCGAGCCGAGCTCGGACAAGGCCCCGAGGTTGTGAAGCAGCTTCCTGAGCGTGAGTTTCATCCCGTCTCTCCTTATCTTGTTCGACCAGTCAGCGAATGGCTTGCTCCATGAGGGCTTCGAGCGCGCCCTGTTCGTCCCCTTCTATCCTCACGTGCCCGAGCAGCCCGAGCATCTCGAAAAGCTCGCGGTTGGTCGCGCTCAAATTCGAAAGCACCAGACAACCCCTGGCGTCATTAACCGCCTCGATGACGCCGAGGAGTATCGAAATGCCTATGCTGTTTATCAACTCGGTCTCCTGGAAATTGATCACGATCCGGTTGACGCCTTGCTTGAGGAACTCCTGGCAGCAGTTCTCTATGTCTTCGCCCCGCAGTTGGTTCAAGTACGGGCCGGGGTAGATGATGGCCGCGCCCTCGACCATACGAGATTTGATTTCGACATTACTCATGTGGACACCCCTTCAGAGAATTTGAAATTTGAGATTTGAAATCTCAAATCATTCGTCGCTGTCCTGGGGGCGTTTGAGAATCTTTGTCATGACGAGGCTCGTCCCGTCATCCGTAGGCTCGAAGCGGACTTCGTCCATCAGCGCGCGGATTATCTTCAAGCCGCGCCCGCGCGAGCCCTTCGAAGTTCCTGCCACCTGCTTGCCCGCTTCGCCGTTGGTGGGGCCGACGGCCTTACCCTTGTTCATCACGGTGATCGTGATCCTGTCTGTCTCGATCGCGAATCGTTGATATATTCTGCGGTCAGGGCTGTCGCTGTGCTCGGCCGCGTTGATGCAGGCCTCGATCAACGCGGTCTTGATCTGGTTTATCGCCTCCTGATCGAAGTCGGCCGCGCGCGCTATCTGCTCGACCGTCCGCGCGGCTATCAGCTCCGCGTCTTCCTCGATGGGAATAACGAGCTCGAACTCGCTGGCCGGCCTCCGCTTGCTCTCCCGCAGCTTCATCAGGTAATCGTGCAGCAGGTCCATCTGCGTGTAGGTAGAGCGGTAGGCCCCGAGGCGCGCGAGCAGATCGCCGGCCGCGGCCGAAAAGCCTTCCTTGCTGATGTACCACCGGACTACGCGCGCGTGGCGCGTGCGCGCATGGGCTTCGAGCCGCCGGTCGATGTTGTTGACCGTTTCAAGGTCGAGCGGCTCTTTCGAGTTGATGAGCGCGACGAGCCATAAGACCTCGTTGGCGTCGCTGTAGATTCCGCCTTCGAATCCCGTGGCCGCAAACAGCCGCCATCTCATGCCAGGTTGATCTGCGGAGGCGAAGTCGGCCACGACGACTATCTGCGGCAGACGCGCGCGCTCGTGCTCGTCGTCGAGCGCGCGTCGCGCCTGCACGCGGCTCGCGCCGCGGTAGAGTTTTTCGAAGGCGGCCTGGTCGAGCAGGCTCGCCGGGGCGCTCTGGAAATCGAAGCTTGAGAGCAGCTCCACGACCTGCGATTCGGTCGAGCGGTTGTAGCGCGACATCATCAGGCGGTAGGAGTCTTTCAGCTTCTCGGCGAGCAGCAGCTCTCCGGCGAGCGGACGGCGCGCGCCCGCGACCTCGCTGCGGTAGACCGACCGGACGTAATCTGCGAGCACCGGGTCGGCCGGCGGGCTTACGAAACCGTAACCGATCTCAAGCAGCTCGCGGGCGTGCATTCGCCCGAGCAGTCCTTCAGGATCATCCGCGTGTTCGCGAATACGATCGACTACGGCGTCGAGCGGCACGGCGTCTCCCGCTCCGATCGCGAGGTTGAGCGCTTCGAGCATTGCGCGGCGCGAGCGGGCGGCCGGCGAGAGCGAGCGCATCAGCGCGCCCAGGTATTGGCCTATGCGCCCGTCGATCACCTCTTCGGTGTAGAGCCGCTCGAACTCCATGAAAGTCTTGAGCGACCGTCCGCGGCTGGCCGCGCCGTCGAGCAGCGCGCGGATGTAGAAGATGTCGTGGCCGAGCTGGTTAATCATCAGCTCTTTCGCCGAATCGCTGATTTCTATGCCCGACGCTTTCGCCGTCGCGCGCACGAGGCGGTCGAGCGGCTCTTCGCCTACGGTCTGAAGCCTTATGGTCTCTAAAGAATCTAACAGCCCTTCGTCGGACGGGATCATGTCTGCGACGGGCCTGCGCAAACCGCAAAGCGCGTATCGCGGCGCGATCTGCGCGCTGGCCGCACCTGCCATAACGAGATTCTCCTGCGCGGACAGCGCCCTGAAAAGCTCCGACCTGACCTCTGCGGCAGACGCGTCGCCGACTGAATCCGCGAGCAGGTGGACGTTATCAAGAAGCACGAAGGGCAGGACCTGCGAGCGCACACAAGCCACTAGCGGGGCCGAGAGCGCCGCCCGCAGCATCGAGCCTGGGTCGGACTGCGCCAAGGCGCGCGAGAACGAGTCGGTAAGAGATTTCACCCAGAGATAATCTTCAGGCGCGGCCGCGCTCGCCATAGCGGTGACGGGCTCGTCGGCGGTGAGTGTCAACCTCGGGTCGTTGCGCCGGAAGGCTATGAACTGCGCGAGGAAGTGGGCCAGGTAGTCGCGCGCGAATCGCTCGGCCGACGAAGCCATCGGCCGGAAAGAATAGTAGACCGGCGCAACATCCGCGCCTTCGGCGAACAGGCGGTCGTAGCATTTTTTGAGCAGCTCGGTTTTGCCCGCGCGCGGAGGTCCAAGCACGAGCGCGTTGCGCGCGGCGCGCGAGCGCGCGACCGACGAGAGCTTGCGAAGCTCGGCCTGTCGGACGAACGAATCTTCATCCGCCAGCCGACTCAGAATCTGTATGGGATCGGAGTCGCTCATCAAAAAAGCACCCGCGGAGCTTAGTTAACCGAAAGCCTGCGACTCTTCGTAAACGGCTACGCAATTACGCCCGCGCGTCTTGGCCTGGTATAAAGCGCGGTCGGCAGTCTCGACTATCGAAAGGGGGCTTTGTCGCGAGGGGCTGAAGGAAGAGACCCCTATGCTGAGCGTGACCCTGTCCATCAGCTCGCCCTGTTCGGAGCGGTACTCTATCTGGCCCACGGCCTTGCGCAACCGCTCGGCTATGCGGGCCGCGTCGTCCAGCTCCGTTTCGGGCAGCAGTATGCAGAACTCGTCTCCGGCGAACCGCGCGGCCATGTCTATGGCGCGGATGGAGCGGCGAAGCATCTGGGCCGTCTTCGTCAAGACGCAGTCGGCGTTCGTGTGGCCGTAGATGTCGTTGTAGCTCTTGAAGCGGTCGACGTCGATTATCATGAAAGAGAGCGGCGTCGAGTGGCGCTTCGACCGCTCGACCTCTTCGAACAGCCTCTCCTCAAGGTAGCGGCGGTTCGGCAGGGAGGTGAGCGGGTCCGTCAAAGACATCCGCTGGTAGGCTTCGGCCTTCCTGAACCACTCGGTCCTGTCGATGATCAAGGCCAGGTGCGGGGCTATCAGGTCGAGCAGCCAGAGGTCATCCGGCTGGTAAGGCGAGCCGTCGGCGCGGTCCGTCAGGTTGATTACGCCGACTTTGCGCGCGCCGAGCATGATCGGGTAGCTGATGAACGACTTTGTCTTGTACTGGCCGCGGCGCGCGCGCGGCACGCGCGGGTCCGACTCCGCGTCGTGGACAAGCATCGCCGCGCCGCTTTCGAGCACAACGCCCGCCACCCCCTCGCCCGGCTTCAGCCTGACGTGCGACGCGGAGGCGGGCAGAGTCGGGAGCGCGGCTTCCAGCGCGAGCTCGTTCGCCTGCTCGTTCAAGACCATTAGCGAGCTGCGCTCGGCCTTCATGATCTCGCTGAACTTCGCAAGCACAGACGGGTAGACTTTCTGAGAATCGAGGCTGGTGACGACGCCGCGCAAGAATTCATGCAGGCTGGTGATAGATCGGTTCTTGCTCGCAAGCTCGTCGGCGAGCCGTATGATCTCCAGGTGAGCGTCCAACAGATCAGGCGACGTTTTGGACTCTTCTGTTTTGGTCACGGCGCGGGCGGCGGTCTGGAAGTGGTACTCGGCCGTCGAAGCCACTAATTCCGCGGCTTCGCGCATCTCGCGCGCGTCGATGAATTTCACGTTGCGTAGCGCGTCGCCCGAAACTATGCCGTCCAGGTCGCCGTAGCGCGCGAGAAAGTCGGCGTACTCGGCCGTGGCCGAAAAGGCCCGGCCTCCAAGTATGACTAGCTGTTTGTTGTTGATCGTCACGGGCGTGGCGAAGCCGTGAAGCCCCGCGTGGCAGCAGAACTCGACGGTGTGGCCCGCTTCGACGGCGTTGTTGTAGGCGGCCGTGCAGTCGGCCTGGCAGCGGCCCGCGTACTCGGGCGACAGGCGCATGGCCTGACACAGGCTGTTATCGTTTTCGATCCGCCCGATGACGGCCCCTTCGCGCGAGAGCGTCGTAAGCGCGATGCCGCTCTTTTCGGCGAGCGATCTTTGCAGGCGCAGCCACACGGTCAGCGAATTCTCTTGTGAGGGCCTGTCTCCGGGCGGCCTTTGTTGGCTTGCGATCTCTTTGGTCAAACGTGGCGGGACCGGCTCTGGCGGGTCCCTTCCTCCCGTGTTGATATAACCGGACCAGAGGCGCTCGAAGTCCGTCGCCAGTTCCTGCGCTTCTAAATACAATTCGCCTGTATGAATCGAGCGAGCTTGCGTCTGAATGGTGCTCTGTAAGCCGCCAAACTATCATACGCAGGAACGGTTTTCAACTAAAAGTTAATGTACCTGCTTAGGTACCGGACCCGCCGGGCGAGCCGCGCCGCACAAGCCTATACATTACGCCCCGGCGGTTAACTCGGAAGCACCGCCCGAGGCCGCGAACTGAGTTGTTGACATCGCGAGAGATCATTGTTACATTACGCCTCGATCCATAAATCAGTTCTAGGTCTCAATGGTGCGCATCCGTGGCCCACTCTTCGGGTGCGCTCCGGAGCATCTCTCACACCTACGTGTGGGGAGGTGACTCTACCGGCGGGCGCTATGCTCCCCATAACGCCTGCGAATCAAAACTGGCAAGCACTGCTGGTTTGTTGAACCGGACAGCCCAAACTCAATCAAACAGATTTCGATCACAGATTCTCTTGTTTCACGCGGTCGCTCCAAACCATCGGGCAGGGCTTGCAGATCGTAAGAGGAGGATAAGATGAAGAGGAATCTCGCGTTGATTATGCTGTTTGCAGTCTGCATGGCCGCGCTGTCGCTCGCGCCGGTGCTGGCCCAACAAAGTGATAAACCGACCGAAGACTCAGGCAAGTTAATACGCATGGGCGATAGAGCCATCCCCGGCCAGTACATCGTTGTCCTCGATGTGGACGTGGATGGCAAGGGTGACCCGGCGCTTGCCGCAACGGCGGCAAGTGATTTGACGGCTTCGTATGGCGGGGTCGTAACCTATACTTACTCAGACGCGCTCAATGGCTTCGCCGCCCAGATGACCGAAGAGGAAGCCTTGAGCCTGAGTAAAGACCCGCGCGTCAGCTTCGTCGAAGAAGATTCAATGATGTACACGATGGTGACGCAGACAAATCCCCCATGGGGGCTCGATCGCATAGACGAGACCGACCTGCCGCGCAGCGGGACCTATACGTACACCTCGACCGGGGCGGGCGTGAACGTCTATATCATTGACACGGGCATCCGCCGCACGCACACGCAGTTCGGCGGCCGCGCCTTCGCGGGCTTCGACGCGATAGGCGACGGTCAGAACACCAACGACTGTAACGGCCACGGCACGCACGTGGCGGGGACCGTCGGCGGCTCGACGTTCGGCGTAGCCAAAGGCGTTCGCCTGTTTGCCGTGCGCGTGCTCAGTTGCAGCGGCTCCGGCTCAACCTCTGGAGTCATCGCGGGGGTCAACTGGGTGACCTCCAATCACATAGACCCGGCGGTGGCGAACATGAGTCTGGGCGGCGGCGCTTCGTCGGCGCTCGACACGGCCGTCAACAACTCGATAAACGCGGGAGTCACCTACGCCGTGGCGGCGGGGAACTCGAACACGAACGCTTCTACCCAATCCCCTGCGCGCGTGGCGGCGGCGATAACGGTAGGGTCGTCGACGATCAACGACGCGCGGTCGTCGTTCTCGAACTTCGGCAGCGTCGTCGACATCTTCGCCCCCGGCTCGTCGATTCCCTCCGCATGGTTTACGAGCGACACGGCGACGGCGACGTTAAGCGGTACCTCGATGGCATCGCCGCACGTGGCGGGCGTGGCCGCGCGTATCAAGCAGAACAATCCGGGCGCATCACCGGCCACGGTGAGAAACGAGATAGTCAATCAGGCTACCCTCAATCGTCTGAGCGGCATACCGACAGGCACGGCTAATCGGCTGCTGTTCCGGTCAGGCGCGCAGTAAGGACTCAACACCCATACCCGCCCGCCGCGAACTTGGCTAGCGGCGGGCGGCGCTTCTTATAACCCCCACACGCGGCAGGCTCATTATCTTGACAAAGGTAGAGGCGTGGTATAGCTTTCGGTGTGTGTTAGAGCTACCTCGAAGGTTTAGAAACAGTTGAGCAAGCTAGAAACCTTTGGCCTTGCCGGCAAAGCCAGCCGACCCACTCGACGGCTTTCCGGCGATGACCGTCTTTATCAATATCGCCTGTGACTATCAGGCGACCTCCCGGCGTCTTTCTATTGAGGACGCCTGCCGTCGGTTTTAACAATGAAGAGGTGCATACAATGTGGCCAGACGTATGACGGTGGTGTAGACAACTGTCCTGCCGACGGCTCGATCCTGGTCCAGGCCAATTCCACCGACCCTCTCGTAGGGCAACTGCTCGCGGGCCGTTACAGGGTGATTCAGAAGGTCGGCGAAGGCGGCATGGGCGCGGTCTATAAGGCCATACACAACAAGATGGACCGCATCTGCGCCATCAAGACGCTCACGGGCTTGTCCTCCGACAACGAGTTGGCAGTCGCGCGGTTCAACCGCGAGGCGAAAAACTCCAGCCGCATCGACAGCCCGCACGCGATCACGATCTATGATTTCGGCGAGGCCGAAAACGGGCTGCTCTACCTCGCGATGGAGTTCATCGACGGCAAGCAGTTGAGCGACATACTCGACCAGGAGGGCGTGCTCCCGGTCGACCGCGTAGTCCGCATAACAGACCAGATAGCCGAGGCGCTGTCGGCCGCCCACGCGCTCGGGATCATCCACCGCGACCTCAAGCCCGACAACATAATGATCACGCAGAAGGCGGACCAGCCTGACTATGTGAAGGTCCTCGACTTCGGGATCGCAAAGACTATGGCCGACGACGGCGCGGACAACGTGACAAAGACGGGGTTCGTCCTCGGCACGCCCGCCTACATGTCGCCGGAGCAGTTGACGGGAGAGAGCCTCGACGCGAGGTCGGACGTCTACAGCCTTGCGATCATCGTCTACGAGATGCTGAGCGGGCAGATGCCGTTCGAGGGCGACAACCTCCAGGCCAAGATGATCAAGCGGTTGATGAGCGACCCGATCCGCTTGCGCGACGTGATGCCTTCGGTGCCAGACTCGGTCGAGCGCGCAGTTATGGCGGGGCTCGTGCGCGACCGCGAGAACCGTACGCCGACTGTGCAGGCGTTCGCCGCGGAGTTGGCCGATTCTTACGGAATGGGCACCATCAGCATAAGCCGCCGCTCAACGGGCAAATTGAAGGGGTCGTCGATGAACGAGGATGGCACCGTCGAGTGGACACAGGCCCAGGCGAGCCTGGAGCCCGGCGCAGGGGTCGGGCCGACGACGCCCGACGCCCCGACGCAGGTGGTGGCCGCTCAGCCTAAAAAAGCCTCGGTCGCAAAAGCGCAGGGCCAGACGCCGCGCAAGGGTAAGAGCACCGCCCCTTACGATGCCGGGCAGGACGCGCCTCAGCGCCCGCCGACCTATTCGCCGCAGGCCCAGGCCGCGCAAGCGCCGCAGTGGGCGTCGGTACAGTACGAAATGAGCGCTGAAAGCGAGCCTCAAAAGAGCGGCTTCCGGCGCTCGTGGGCGGTAGCGGGCCTTATTGCCATCGCCGCCGTCGTAGCTATCATCTATTTCCTCGTCGCCCCGAGCTCGAAGGCCGCGGCGCTCGTCGTTCAAGGCGCGCCGCAGGGCAGCGAAGTCTTCGTCAATGACGTGAGCCGCGGAAAGATCGGGGCCGACGGCACGCTAAAGATCGCAGACATAGCGCCGGGCGCGGCCTACGTTAGAATCTCGCGTGACGGGTTTGCCGATTTCAACGCCGACGTGACGATCAACAAAGACGCCGAAGCGAGCGTGACGGCCATGATGCTGCCCGCGGAGATAGATTACAACGGCGCGATGGTGGTCATACCCGCGGGCGAGTTTCCGATGAGCGAATCAACCCCGGAGGCGCGCGGGCAGACGAAGACGATCTCTCTGCCAGATTTTTACATAGACAAGTTTGAAGTGACTAACAAGCAGTACAGAGAGTTCTGCGACAAGACTAACCGGCCATACCCCTTGAGCATGTTCGGTGACAAACATTTCGAGAACAACCCGGACCTGCCCGTAGTGGCCGTGACATGGGATGACGCGGCGGCTTACGCGCGCTGGGCGGGCAAGCGTTTGCCCACGGAAGAAGAGTGGGAGAAGGCCGCGTCGTGGGACGCGAAGGTCCGCGGCAAACGCGAGTTCCCCTGGGGCAGCGACCCGGACGCGAACAAGGCTAACCTTGACCGCAAAAACGCCATGCTCGCGCCGGGCGGCACACACCAGGGCGACGTGAGCCCCAACGGCGTTTACGACATGGGCGGCAACGTGGGCGAGTGGGTCGAGAGCTCTTACACCCCTCTGATCAAGAAACCACTTTCAAGCTCTAGCGAAATGGTCAAGACCCGGATGGCGCGCGGCGGCAGCATCAGGTCCCGCTCAATCGAAGAGGCGAAGACTACGTCCAGGGGCTTCCCCCCCAGGGAGCCTGAGGCGGACATACTGCAAGCCCTGGTCGTCGGGATTCGCTGCGTCGTCTCTGCCTCCGACCCGAAACTCCAGGAGCGTTTAAACAGACAGGCAAGTAGGTAACGCAAGAGCATTCGATATTATGGCAAGCAGAAGTGGGAGGAATCGATTATGAAGCCGAGAGTATTCAATCTACTTTTAATCGCCCTGGCGATCGGCGGCCTTCTGGTCCAGAACTTCACGCCGGGCCGTGCCGACAACTCTTATATCTGGGACGAGGCCGTCAAGTTCAAGCCCGTTGCGAAAGCTAATCGCAAACGCCCGGCCTCGCGCCCCAAGGTGAATAACCGTGGCGAAGAAGTGGCACCGCTGCTCACGCTCAAATACCGCGTGCTCAAGCGCAGCGACGCCGGCCCGCCTACGAGAGTGAGCCCCAAGGAAAGCTTCGAGGTGGCCGACCAGTTGAAGCTCGCCATCACGGCGAATCAAAACGGCTTCCTCTACATCGTACACAGCAGCAAGGGGACCGACGGCCAAACGATAGACAGCCCGCGCATAGTCTTCCCCGACCCGCGCATAAACGATGGCAGCAACGTGGTCGAAAAAGACAAGGAGATCGTCATACCACGTTACTGCGCCGAATACGATAACCCCGAAGACTGCTGGTGGGAGATCACGCCCCCGGCCGGGCGTGACTACTTCACGCTCATATTCAGCCGCGACGAGATAAACTCGCTCGCCACACTCAAGCCGGGCAGCCCCGTCGATCAGAAGGACATAGACACGCTCAAGAGCCAGTCGGGCCAGAAGCTCGGCCGCGTCGACCGCGTCACGTTCAACTCGCGCCGCACCGAGGAGAGCGACGGCACCTACGTGCGCAACACGAACGTGAGCGACAACGAAGAGCTGATCGAGACCATAGAGCTCGCGCACCTGAAGGAGACGGCCGACGACGCGGTCGTGCGGACGCGCGCCTTGTTCGTCAAGAAGCGCGCCGACGCCATGCGCGTAGTCGTGCTCCAGGGCGGCAACCCCGTCGTCGCCAACCAGGAGTTCCGCGAAGGCGAGGAGATCAAGATAAAGTTCCAGAGCAACTTCGAAGGCTACGTCTATATCCTCAACATTACGCCGGGCGGTAAGAAGCGGCTGCTCTACCCTTGCTCCAGCAAGGTGACTAACACGATCATACCGGGCCGCATCTATTCTCTCCCGCCCGACCCTCAGACCATAGCCTTCGACGAAGAGAAAGGCACAGAGGTCCTTCAGGTGATAATGACGCGCGAGAGAATTAAATTCCTCGACGACGCCGTGCGGTCGTCAGACTGCTGCGACTTCGCCAAGCCTTGCGACCTCACGGAATCGGCCTCGACCGCGGCGGCCGAGCTGGCGGGCGCCACGCAGATTCAACAGCAGGTCAGCACGGACTCTGGCGGGATAGCCGCAGGCAGCTCTCAGCCGGAAGGCTCGTCGGGTCTGCGCAGCCGCGGGATCAAGCTCGCTTCGGGCAAGGACAAAGATAAGAGCTCTTACGTCGCCATACAGGACAGCTCGGGCGAGACGCTCAAGCAAGGCCAGGTCGCCGTCTTCTACATCAGGCTGAAGCATATCTGATCCGGCAAGTCAGTCCGTCGCAAAGCAGCGCAAGCGTTAGCACGCCTTCCGGAGGTGGACGTTCTGAGAAGTGGGAAGACAATCTCTGCTCTCTTAGCCGTGGCGGCGCTGTCCGGCTGCGCGCTGAAGGTCGCCGCGCAGTCTCCCGCGATGCGCCCCAAGCCGGCCCCGACAAACCGTGGGGTCAAGGTCAATACGCCGCTTCCGCCCGCGGCCCGCAACCTCATTCGCAAAGCCGCTGGCGCGGTAGGTCTTATTCAAGTGCGCACTCCCTCCGAAGACCCGGACGGGTCGCCGAGGCCCAGAGGCTCGGGCGTGGTCATCAGCAGCGACGGCATCGTCGTCACAAACTATCACGTCGTTTACAACAAGCAGACCGACCAGTTGTATGACGAAATAGTCTTCACGCCGTCCGAAGATGGCGTCGCGGCCAACGCCTCCGCCAATCGCTACCGCCTGAAGTACATGATCGTTAATAAAGACTACGACCTGGCTCTGCTTCGCATAACGACGGACGGAGCGGGCAATCCCCTGGCCGGGACGCTCGGGCTCGACCACATAGAGATTGGTGATTCAAAAGGCGTGCGGCTGCTCGATGATCTGGTGATCATAGGCTTCCCGGATAAAGGCGGCCTCACCGTCACGGTGAATCAAGGCGTGGTCGAAGGCAAGGATGTGCTCGGCAACTGGATCAAGACCGACGCCCGCGTCATTCACGGCAACAGCGGCGGCGCCGCCGTCGACCTCGAAGGCAGGCTCATAGGCATACCGACCAAGGTTGTCGCCGACAGCCAGCCCGTAGATAAAAACGGCGACGGGTTCCCCGACGAGTATCGGTATTACGGCGCGGTAGGTTTTCTAAGGCCGGCGCACCTCGTCCGCGAGATGATCGACCAATATGTGAATGCAAGGTCAGACCCGCCCGCGGCCAAGAGCGCGCCCCCCATGCAAGCCTCGTCCGACGCGGTCACCGTTCGCGGCGTCGTCAAATCCTCCACGGATGCCGAGCCGGTCCCCGGCGCGCGCGTGGGGCTGTTCCCTGTCGGGACGAAGAGCGGTAAGGATGGGGGACTTCTCACCTGGGGCGACACGAACCCCGACGGCGAGTTCGTCTTTAAGAGCCCCGTCCCGCCCGGACGTTACACGATCATTGCAACCGCTTTCGGCTACGCCAACTATGTGCGCGAGGTCGAGATAGTTCAGGAGAGTAAGAACATTGTCGTCGAGCTGCGCGCGTTAATCGATCGGTGAGCGCCGCCGCACAAGCTACTTTAGTCGAGTCCAGCAGGGGAATTTCGGGGTGATACTGATGAATAATAAATTCAAAAAAAGCTTACAGACTATGAGACGCTCGAACTCACTTCGCTACGGGCTCGGCCTGACCATCCTGCTGGCGATAGCATCGGGCGTTTTTGCGGCTCTCGGAGGACGAACGGCTCTGACCTTTAGCCCGCGCCAGACCGCGGGCGGTGACAACGCCCCGAGAATCACGGCGCGAGACGTCAACGTGCTGGACGGACCCGACGCGGATGCAAACGGCGCGATAGCGCCCGGCTCTTTTATCACTGTCGCGCTCTGCCTTGAAAACGCCGGGGCCGGTGATGTCGGCAACCTTGTCGCGGCATTAAAACCGACATCGCAGGTCACACCGCAGGGCGGCCCTCAACTGTATGGCTTGCTTAAGGCGGACCGATCATCCAGATGCATCCCTTTCACCTTCAAGTTGGATTCAGGCTTGGCAGCCGGCGACGCCGTCACGCTGACGTTCGAGCTGCGCGACGGCGCGTCGAACCTCGGCGATATAAGTTACAGCTTCTCCCCCGGATCGCCCGAGGCGGTGACGGCTTGCTCGGAGAACTTTGACAGCGTCACTCCGCCGAACCTTCCGGCGGGTTGGTCTACGACCACGATCGGGGCGATGAGCGCCATTCCCTGGCAGACGGGCACGGTTTTCAGTGACACGCAGCCCCAAGGGGCTTTTGTGGAGACTCTTAACACCACCACAGAATACAGGCTGGACTCCCCTGCTTTTCCGATAACTTCCGCTTCGGCCCAGTTGACCTTCGCCAATCTCTTCTCGTTTTTTACGACTGTTGATGGGGCCGTTTTAGAAATATCGATTGGAGGCGGCCCTTTCCAGGACATTCTTGCCGCGGGCGGAAGCTTCAGCCAGGGCGGATACACAGGCGCCATATCAGCGGTGGTAGGCAACCCTCTCGGAGGGCGTCAGGCGTGGACCGGAGACTCCGGGGGATTCATCCAGACCGTAGTAAACTTGCCCGCCTCCGCCAGCGGGCAGAGCGTCATCTTCAGATGGCGTGTGGGCACAGGTATGGGGCCTGGTCTTGCTTCCACCAATAGCCCGTCAGGCTTCCTCGGGATGGTTATCGACACGATCAGCATCCCAGATTGCGGGGTGGGCTGCACCATCGAATGCCCGCCGAATCAGAGTGCGTCGAGCGCGCCGAATCAGTGCGGGGCCAACGTAACGTACCCGCCCCCGACCGTCACGGGCTCTTGCGGCCCTGTGAACTGCACCCCGGCATCGGGCTCGTTTTTCGCCGTGGGCGGGACTACAGTGACATGCACGGTGGCGGGAGGAAATCCGTCTTGCTCGTTCCAGGTCTTTGTGGACGACACACAGCCGCCGTCGATCACCTGCCCCGCGAACATAACGACATCAAACACGCCGGGCCAGTGCTCGGCCGTGGTCAATTATCCTCCGCCCGTGGTCTCTGACAACTGCCCAGGAGCGGACCTTGTTCAATGCCTGCCCCCCGGACCGCCTAACGCTCCGTCAGGAACCACGAGCTGCCTGCCACCCGCGGGCTCGACATTTCAGGTAGGGACTACGACCGTGACTTGCTGCGCTCAGGATGCGGCGGAGTTGTCTGCTCAATGCTCCTTCACGATTACGGTGAACGACACACAGGCGCCCGTGCTGACCTGCCCGCCAAACATCACGCAGGCGGCGCCTATGGGGACCTGCTCGGCGACCGTGACCTACTCGCTGCCGACCGTTAACGAGAACTGCTCGCCTACGCCTACGCCTACGTGCAACCCGGCGTCGGGGAGTATATTTCCGCTAGGCACGACGACCGTCAACTGCTCGGCCACGGACGCGTCGACCAACACAGGGGCTTGCAGTTTCACGGTCACGGTGACTTCCGAGCAGGTGTTCTCGATAACATGTCCGGCCGACATAACGAGAAACACGGGGCAGGGCCAGTGCTCGGCCGCCGTCACTTACCCTCCTCCGCAGGTATCGGGCAGTTGCGGCGGGTCAGCCGCTGCAACGTGCAGCCCGCCGTCGGGATCGTTCTTCCCCGCGGGGGTGACGACGGTAACCTGCACCGCCTCGGGCGGCGTAGAGCCCGTGAGTTGCAGCTTCTTGATTACTGTCAACGACAACCAGCCGCCCTCGATCAGTTGTCCCGGAAACATCGTGAGGAACACGGACGCGGGCCAGTGCTCGGCCGCCGTCGAATTCCCGACGCCGACCGCCAGCGATCTGTGCTCAGCCGTTACCGTAACCTGCTCCCCGCCTTCCGGCGGCAGATTCTCGACCGGGACTCAGACCGTCACTTGTACGGCCACCGACGCGTCGCGTAACACGGCCTTGTGCTCGTTCAGCGTCACGGTAAGAGATACCGTAGCGCCCGTTGTGACCTGCCCGGCAAACGTCGTGCAGACGGCGCCCGCGGGACAGTGCTCGGCCACTGTGGTGAATCTCGGCACGGCCACGGCCACCGACGCGTGTGACAGGACGGTGACAATCGTCGCGGGGCGGAGCGACAGCCAGCCGCTCTCGGCTCCCTTCCCCATAGGCATTACGTCCGTAACCTATATCGCAACCGACTCGTCGGGCAACGCGGGCCGCTGCACCCAGCTAGTTGAAATCCGCGGCCAGGGGAACGGCCCTCAGTTAGAAGTGATGCCGGCGACGGTCACACTCAAAGCGGTCAAAGTCGTCGGCGCTAAGAAAGCGAAGAAGCGCAGGGCCAGGGGCACCTTCATGATTACAAATGTAGGCTGCGCGTCCTCACCTATACTCTTCGCGGAGATCAGGCGAGAGACGAATCGAAACCGCTTCGCCGAGCTTGACGATTCAGAGTTCTTCTCAGTCTTTAGAGCCGATGCGAACGGGAACCCGACCGGCGGAAACCTGATCAACACGGCCGTGACCATCAATCCGGGCGCCGCCAATAAACAGACATTCGTCGTCGAGTTCATTGCTTCTATCCCAGCTCCCGCCGGCAAGACATCGGACCTGGAGACGGACCAGGTGTTGCCCAATAATTTCATTTCCATCCTCACGCTCGGGGCTTTCAATCAGACGGTGACGATAAACGCGAGAGTGCAAGAGCGAGTCAAGCTGATAGACCCCGCCGACCCGCAAGGCGACGGCTCAAGCGTAACGCTCTGCCGTTCAGGCGACGAGTTCATCGTCCGTTACAACGTTTATGATTCGGACAAGACGGACGTCAGAAGCGCCCGCTACGAGTTCCTCGACAGCTCGGACCGCGTCGTCCGCACGGTCGACAACGTCGACCTTTCCGGCCCGATAAGCGGGCAGGATCTTGTCAACGGTCAGAGCTTCTCGGTCGAGCAGAGGTTCAGCGGCGCGAACGACAACGGCCAGGTCGTCCGGGTGAGAGTCACGGTGTCGGGCCGCAATTCATCCGCTAGGGCCACGTCGAGCCAGATCAGTCAGAACTGCAACGCATCTCTGTTGCAGCTCAGACGGGTACTGCATTTCACACTCCACCTTCCCAAACGGAAGCTCGACGGCCTGGAGCCGTAAACCGCGAAAGGAATTCAGGCGATGAGAAAGGCAACGATATTCATATCCGGCTTGATGTTCTGCGCGCTCCTGACCGCGGGGCTTTCGCCGGCGCTCGTCTCGGCCGATGGCTCGGACCGAGAGCCGTCGATCAGGCTCTACGCCAAAGCGCCGGCCGCGCCCATCGGCTCGATCACGGGCGACCCGCTCGGGGCGCGGGCCGTGGCCATAAACGGGCAGGTCACGCGCGGCGACCAGTTGCTGTGGGGAGGGGAGCTTCTTCAAGCCGTCTCGAATGAGCCCGTGCGCGTCGCGATAGACGAGGTAGGGAGCCTGACCCTGGCGGCGGGATCGATGATAAGGGTTTCGACTTCGCGCGCATCCGACGGCGAGCGGTCGCGCCCGCTGATGGTGGCGTCGCTCCTGCGAGGCGACGCCTCCTTCAAGCTCAGCCAACAGGCAGCCGCATACGTCGAGGCGGCGGGGAGCGCGTTCACGGCCAAGGCCGGGGCCAGGTTTCAAGTCCTCATTCGAGATAACCGCGCCATGCTCGACTCCGTGGCCGGCGAGGTAACGGAGGCCAGGTTCGTCCGGCAGCAGGATTTGAAGATCCGCGCGCTCGACGAGCTGGGCCGCCCGATCGCTTCGGGGTCGCGCTTTTCGGTGCGCGCGCGCAGCACAAGGCAAGTGCAGATACAGGTCACCGATAAAGATGATAAGCCCATACCCGATCTGGCGATACTCTTCTCGCTCGGCGACCCGTGCCTCGGCTCGCTCGGCCTGGGGGTGGCGGCGGGGACCACTTTCAGGGAGAAGACCGATAACCGAGGCATAGCCGCGGTGCCCTTCACGGCGGGCGCGGTCAAGTGCCTCGCCTCGCTCACGGCTTCGGTCGAAGGCACCAACACGTCGCTGTCCCTGCAAGTGCAGGTCAACAAGTCAGGGCTCTTCACCTTGCGCAACTCGCTCATAGGAGCGGGGGTGATGGCAGGGGCGGGCGTCGGCGTCTACTACGCCACGAAGAAAGACGATCCGATAGAGCCGCTGCCTCCGCCGGTCATCAGGCCATAATAAAGTCCTGAGTGCTGAGTCCTGAGTGCTGAGTGAAAGAAAATACTCAGGACTCAGCACTCAGGACTCAGGACTAATAATCTGTTTTGGAGAAGTAATTATGAAAAGTCTATTTGCTCGAACAATCTTAACCTCACTCTTAGTAATCTCTGCGCTGCTCGCCGGGCGGACCACAGCGGCCGGCGGCCCGCAGGAGCGTGATCGAGGATTGAAGATCAAGGTCGGGGCTACGAGCGGCGACGTAAAATCTAGTCGCAACGTGCAGCTCTGGGCGGTCATCATAGGCGTGTCGCGCTACCTCAACGGCGACCAGCAGGACAAGGGCGGCAACCTCATCTCGAACCTCAAGAACGCCTCAGACGACGCGCACGCGATCGCGGAGTTCCTGCGCAGCCCCGAAGGCGGCGGCTTCCCCGACGACCACATAAAGTTCCTGACCGACGAGCAGGCGACTAAAGCGCAGGTCGAAGCCGCGCTCGCGTGGCTCAAGAGCCAGGCCAAGGAGGACGATTACTTCGTCATCTACATCGCGGCGCACGGCGCGCTGGTCCCGTTTTACGACGCGAAGCTGAACGCGTCCGTTGACCGCCCTTACTTTTTGCTTTACGACACAGAGCTGACCAAGGCCGAGCAGACCGCGCTGAGGATGGAAGCCTTCCGCCAGACCGTCGACCAGTTGCGCTCGAAGAAAGGGCTGGTGCTTTCAGACACCTGCTACAGCGGCGGCGTCCAGTTGCCTGGGCGCGGGACCGACGAATCGGTGAACGCGAATCAGCGTTACCTCGACGAGATGAGCAAGATACCGGCCGGCGTAGGCTTCATCTCCGCGGCTCGACAGACCGAGCGCTCTTACGAGAAGGACGATTTTAACCACGGCGTTTTCACCTACTGCCTGCTCGAAGGGCTGAGCGGCAACGCCGACAA
This sequence comes from Blastocatellia bacterium, assembly GCA_035249305.1. Taxonomy (GTDB): domain Bacteria; phylum Acidobacteriota; class Blastocatellia; order UBA7656; family UBA7656; genus DASUNP01. Next base: position 32,709 of record DATFGQ010000061.1, read on the forward strand.
GAACCAGGACGAGAAGGTGACCTTCGAAGAGGTCGTCCAGTACCTTGAAGAAGCGGTCCCGCTGCTGACTGAAAACAAACAGCATCCGCACGCGAACACTACTGCGATCGAAGCGAACTACCTGCCGCTTTCGGCCGTGACCTACGCCAACATGAAATCGGCTCAGGCGTCGAACGGGAAGTCCGGTTTCGGGCTTCTTAAGATTCGCGTGCCGGACATGGAAGGCGTCGAAGTCGCGATAGACGACGAACCGAAAGTCACTCTCCAGCGCACGACGCCACGCACCTTCAAGGTCCCCGTCGGCCAGCGGCGCGTCAAGTTCATCAAAGGGACGACCGAGCGCACGCTAGTCACGAAGGTCGATCCTGACAAGCTCCACCCGGTCACGGTCAACCTGGCCTTCAGCGAGAGCAACTCCACGGAAGACTCGCTCATCGAGCCCACGACCGAACAGACGCAGGTCTACCTGCAAGAGCGCGAGCCGACGCAGCAGGCGAGCAAGGCTTTGCGCGAAGGCGTGACGCTGTTCAACAAACAGCGTTTCAAAGAATCGATAGAGCAGTTCAACTCCGCGATCAGCGCTGCGGGCGGCCAGTACGCCGAAGCGCTCGTCTACCGCGGGCGCGCGGAGCAGTCCTTAGGCATGAACGCGGAGGCAGTAAAGAGCTTCCAGTCCGCGCTACAGCTCCGCCCCTCGGACTTCGAGACGCAGACGCTTCTGGCCGAGGCGCGGTTCTCGACCGGGTCTAACCTCGACCAGATAGAGAAGGACCTGCGCGACATCATCAACCGCCATTCCGACTTCGCGTTCGCGCGCGTAGTCCTGGCCGACGTGCTGCTCTATCAGGACAAGGCGAGGCAGGCGGAGTGGGAGCTGCGCCGCGCGATCAATTATGATCCGAACTATCCCGCGGCTTACCTGGAGCTGGCCGACGTGCTGACCTATCAGTCTTCGATCGAAAAGCAGAAGGAGGCCATCGCGATGGCCGAAAAGGCGTTGATGCTTTTCACCAGGGTTTCGCAAAAGAGGACGAGCGCCGCGACGGGGCTCAAGAGGTTATCGATATCGCACGTGATATTCGGGGGCGCGAGCTACACCGACGACAGGGTGATGGCCGAGGCCCATCACATGCTCGGGAAGACGCGGACCAGGATTGTGGAGTTCAACACGAGAACGATGTCCGACCAGATGAGGAACAACTACCTCGACGCGGCGCGGCGCGACCTGACCGAGGCCATGAGGCTTGCGAACAAGGTCGCCAACAAGCGGCGTCTCGCGCTGGTGCTTGAGACGAGCGCCAGCAACTATTTCCTAAAGGGCGACATGGCCTCGGCGATCAAGGACGCCCGAGAGGCGCTCAAGGTGAGCGAGCAGTTCGCCGACATGAAAGATTTTCCCGACGCGCATCTGACGCTGGCGGGCGCCTACGAGAGCAGCCAGGATTTTGCGAAGGCTGCCGACCACCTGAAGAAATACATCTCTGTGGCAGAGCTCGGGCCGGAAGACCGCACGAGAAAACAGGAGAAGCTCGCGTACCTGACGAATAAGGCGCGCGCCAACGGACAACTCAAGTAAGAAGTGCTGAGTGCTGAGTCCTGAGTCCTGAGTAATAGCAATCTAGTCGGCTCCGTAGGAGCCAGATGTTTGTAGTTGATCGCGAGGCAGGTACATTCAACTCCTACGGAGTTGAATAATGGTTATGCGATCCTTCTACAGACATAGAGCCTCTACGAGGCTCTTCAGGCACGCTTTCAGCACTCACCGCTGAGTACTCAGGACTCAGGACTCAGCACTCAGGACTATAGACAGATTTGCCGGCCTCCATTTTTATGGTAAATTTAAAGACATAATCCAACATCAGGAGATTTGAATGGCTGAAGTGCTGGAGACGGTTGAGACGACGGGCGGGCTCGTAAAGATGGAGCCCATGTCGCACGGTCGCCCGGACCTGAGGAAGAAAAAGCCGAAGATTCTCGCGGTGATTATGGACAACTGCACGGGCTGCGCGGGGTCTCCCGCCTGCGTCGAATACTGCCCGGTAGAGGCCTGCATGTTCTGGGTCCCTGACGCGGATTATTACCCGAACGGTCGCATAGAAGTCGACATCAACCTCTGCATAGGCTGTAAGCTCTGCACCAGCAAAGGGCCTGACGGGACTTTCCTGGAAGGCTGTCCGTGGGACGCGATTGAGATGATGCCTACCGACGAGTGGGAGGCGAGGACGGGCATTGCGCTCAACCCTTGAATTTCATGCCGGTGAATTTTACGCCGGCATGGTTGTCGAGGAGCGGCGGTTTATCTCGCGGATCGCGCGGCTCGCCATCTCGCGTATGTGATCGGGCATGCCTGGCAGCGGCCGTGTGTAACGCTCGATGGCGGCCACGTCTTCGGTTCTGCCTACCAGCGCGAGCGCCACTAACACATTCTCCACCTGGACGACCGAAGGCGACAGCACAACAAGCTCGTCGCCCGTCTGGACAGAAGCTCCATCCGTAGCTACTACGGTATCGACGCGGCCATCATCGGGCGCTCGTATCTCCATAACCCGCCCGTCGTCCTGTTTGATACGGGTCAAAGGCGAGCCGTGAGCTACGGCTATCCCTTCTTCCTCGATGATCGCCTCCGCCACGCCCGCCGTCTCGGCTTTGATCGAGTAAGGCTCAAGCATAGTTACCAGCTCCGCGCGCCCGGAGCCGTCGCCGAAACGGACGAGCTGCAAAGCGGCATTATGGCGCACGCCGGGGTCGCCGTCCCGAAGAAGCGTGAGCAGCGTCTGGTGAAACTCCTGGTTGGAACTGTCCTGCCCCATCGTCCATGCGGCGGTCCTGCGGACCTCGGGCGAGGGATTTTCTGCCGACGCGATGACGGCCGGGTACCACTGGCTCACCGACTGGTCGCCTTTTATTATGCGGTCGGCGATCTGTGAAAGCGCGTGCTGGACGTTGCGCGGTTTCTCGCGATCGTTGAGGTATTCTCCGATCTTCGCGTCGGAGAGCGGGCGGCCGAACCACGAGCCGTACCACGACAGGAAAGCTACGACGACGAACGTGGCCGCGACCGCCATCATCCCCCAGGGGAACTTGCGCGGAGGCAATGGCTGAGGCAATTGAGGGTCGTCTTGAATCTCTTGTTCGTCAATCATCGGCGATTAGCTCGGAGATTTGATTCTAGGGAGCCTTCTGCGATCGGTCAAGCAGCCTCCCCTCGGCTCGCGTATACCTCTTTCGTGCGGTTGTTGCGCAGCGTGCAGGCCCTGCGGCGGTAGGCGAGCAGGAACAATCGCTCGTCGGCGAGCAGGGACCTGCGGAACGCGGAGTCGGCGATGTAGGCGGCCGCGCGCACCGCGGCGAACGTCAACCCCGCGTAGGCGACGAGCGTCGCCGCGGTCGTCATGCGGTTGAAGAGCAGGTTTGCGAATATGATGATCGAAACCGCGCCGGCCACGGTCACCCAAGACCTGACGGGCGACGAAGGTTGCGAAAGATAAAACGCGAGCGCCTGTATGGGCACGGCCGCCAGCAGCCAGTAATTCTCAAGCCAGAAGGCCGCGACCGCGGCCGCGAGTGCGGCGACGAACAGCAAAAGCGACAGGGCGACGACTGCGATCTTCTTTAGTTTAAGGTCCGATTTGTCGAGCCACTCCGCGGCGGCCAGCGAGTCGACGCCGAGCGAAAAGCTCCGCTTCGAGACGGCCGTTTGTAACTCTTCAAACGTGTCGAAAGGAAAGCCAGGGATGTCGGCGACCGTCTGATTTATCGCTCCCTTCCCGTTCGTTCCGACAGACTGCCGCTCTCTAGGTATCGATTCGCGCTTCATTGATGCCGGGAATCATAAAGCATCGCGCGCAGTCTGTCATCCCGCGTGGCCTGAACACGCCTCACTTCGTCGTCGCTTTCAGCTTACTCTCGCGCGTGGTCAGAACGCCCTGGTCTATGGTCTCGCCCGTGCGCGAGATCACCTGAAAGTGCATCTGGTCGTCGACGATCTCGACCAGCATGAAGCTCAGGTCTTTATCGAATGACTTCTCGGTAAGGCTTGACGCCTTCACGTCGCCGGACCGGAGCTTCCCGCCCGCGCCCGAGATGAAATAATAGATCCCCTTCTGCGGCTTTATGCGCTCGTAAAAGTGCTCGTGCCCCGTGAAGACCACGTCAACGCCGTGCTTTACGAAAATAGGCTCGACGACTTGTCGCAACTGCTCATCGGACCCATGGCTCTTACCTGAAGAGTAGGGCGGGTGGTGGAAGAAACAAATCTTCCACTCGGAGGTGTCCTTCGACAATTCGTCTTCGATCCATTTGACCTGCTTCTGGTCCATGTAGTTGCTGTTCAGGGCGTAGAACTTGGCGTTGCCTTTCTTGAAGGAGTAATACTCGTTCCCGTTCATGTTGAAGTGGTCGTAAAAGCGCTGATTCGACTCGTCGTGGTTCCCGAGCGAGGCGTAAAACTTCACCTTCGCGTCCAACAGCGGCTTGTAAATGTCCTCGAACTTCGTCTTGTAATCTGCGGCGCTCTCGCCGCCGTAAAGGTTATCCCCCATCATCAGGACGAATTCATAAGGGAACGACTGCCTGTACTTGAGCAGCACTTCCGCAAGCTCATGTTGTGCTTTCGCGCCCGAGCCGGTATCGCCGATGACGACGAAACGCACGGAGCCGTCTTTCATAGGCAGGCTCAACCGCGCAGGCTCTTTCGCGGCGGCGGCCGGCTTCCCGTTCTGGCCCCGAGAGCTTCCTATGAAGCCGCTTGTGACCATTAATACTATCGCGATAGCCGAGCTGACAACCCGTCTCATAACCACCCTCCTTGTCCGTTCGTTTAAGGCAGCGCGTCAACCATGTAGTCGACGATCAGGCCGTTCTCTCTGTCGACCAGCAGCAGGCGATTGCCGACGTAGCGGTATCTCATCTGCTTAGGCAATTCGGGGAGCGCCAGCAGAAGAGTCGGCGGCATCTCGACCAGCTCTTTGGTCACGGGGTAAGGGTAGTTGACGCGCACGGGGACGCCTTTGTTCTCCGCTTCAAGAACCGTCTCGCGAAGATCCTTCAGATCCTTACCCTTGAACTCCCTCTTGAGCGTCGCGCGTATGTGGCCGACGATGTCAGCCGTGAATATGTCGCCCGGCTTCGCGCCCACGCGCGCCGCCCTCACCTTCTCCTGGAAGGCCTTCTTGTGCGCATCTATCTCTTCGGGCTTGGCCTCCTTCGAGAGATTCGGCATCCCCTCTTCGATCTTCTCGCGGAGCTTGACGTACTGCTTGACGCGGTCTCCGAATGCCGCGACAGCCTCCGGAGGCTTACCCGGCCCGGCGTCTTGAGCCGCCGAGACTATGGAGAGCAGAGCTACGCCGACGATTGAGATTATGCTGTTGATGATCCGGTTTTTCACTCCCTAAGAATTTGCAACCCTGGTGCCAGAATGGCTCTCGCCAGCGCGGCGCGAAAGGCGGCGAGTGTGTTTGAAAGGCTTACAGCGATGGACTGAAATCAGACTTAATTACAATGAAGCAGCACGGCCTTAGGGCGCGATCAGGAGAGCTTCTTAGAAGCCCCCTCGTTGCTTAATACTGAGGTTCCGCCCGGCGACGCTAATTGTAGCCGTGCGGCTCTCTCCAGTCATATTTGGAGCGACAGAGTAAGAGAGTGCGCCGTTGCCTATTCCACAACAATTTGACGTGATTACAACCCAATCATCGCTGCTCACGGCTTGCCAGGCGCACTGATTCTCGGCTGTCACGGTCAAGCTGCCGGTCCCGCCTCCCGGTTCAAAAACTTCAAACAGCGGCGCGACCGAGACCGTGCAGGCGGCTGCCGAGGCCCCTTGCTGCGTTACTATGAAATCCTTCCCTGCGATAGTCATCGTTCCCTGGCGCGGCGCGGAAGATGGGTTTTCCCTCACCAGGAAATTTATCGCCCCATTCCCCGTGCCTGACGTTGCCGAAGTTATTGTGATCCATGTTTCATTGCTCGCAGCCACCCAGTTGCAACCGGGAGGCGCTGCCACACTGACCGCGCCTTCATTCCCGCTTGAGAAGAATTGACTCGCGGGGCAGATATAGTAAGCGCAGGACGAACCGCCAGGCTGTAAGCATGAAGAGAATTCCGAAGAGTTCCCGCTCTGGTCTATGGCTATGGCGGTAACGACATGGCCTGCCGGTAGTTCTACCGGAAAGGTGAAATCAAAAACCGCGTTGCCGCAACCGTCGGTTACTACCGTGGCCGTCCCGAGCGACGACTGCCCTTGCCCGTTGCCCGAAGCGTCACAAGCCGGTTGATGAAAGAATTCGATTGCTATACTCGCATTGCCCGCGGTGTTGATGACCCCCTTGACCGTTGTGCTGCCAGTCGAGGTCGTGAACGAAGACAACACGGGAGAGTTTTGAAGATTGTTTGCGCCAACGTCGGCGTCACCTCCGTCGTTGGGGGTTATCCCGTTTCCGCCTAGATCGATTCCGGGGCCTGCGTTTGCGAAGATCGAATTAGACCGTATGAGATTGTTCACACCGGATTGAACAGAGATGCCAGCGCCTGCGTTAAACGCGACCACGTTCGGCGAGCCCGTAGCGGTGCCGCCGATTAGATTACCCGATCCCGTGACCGTGACGCCGTTAGAGCTGTTGCCAAGGGCCGCGGACCCCGTCGCGTCTGTGCCTACGAAGCAGCCTTCGATCGAGTTACTATCACCCGTAAGCGTGATGCCTGCTCCGGCGAATCGGTTTATGATGAGCGCCCGGATAAGACAGCCTCCTGTCACGACGGTAAGCCCATTCGCGCTTGCTCCCGCGCCCGCGCCATTCAATTCGATTATAGGCGGGCCTGCAAAGCCGGGCTGAGTTGCGCCATCTATGATCACAGGGTCAGCGATGGCAGGCAGCGCGGATGCGAGCGAAATAGTAAACGGAGGCGCTCCGCCGATGTTGAAAGCGATGCGGTCTTCGCCCGCCGCGGCGTTCGCATCGAGCATCGCCTGGCGCAATGAGCCGGGGCCTGTGTCATTCGCGTTAGTAACGACGAATGATTGCGGCGCGCGGACCTGTGCGATGGTGTGAGTCTGCCCGCTTACGGTTATCGACCCGGACCTGATGGCCGCGCCGGGGTTGGCGGCGACTGTGTAAGCGATCGTTTCATTTCCCGACCCGCTCGCTGGTGTAACAAGGGTGATCCAGCTCGAATCAGAGATGGCCGTCCACTCGCAGCCGGAAGGGGCCGTAATGTTTATCGCGCCCGCGCCTCCGCCGTGAGTGAAAGACTGAGAGGCGGGGAGCATCGAATAGCTGCATCCCGCGGAGTTAGAGAGTGTCAACTCGTAGCTCCCCGCGGCCTTCGGGAGCGCGGACGTAACTTCGATGATGTATTCTCCAGCAGAGGGCAGCGTGAAATATCCTGCGCCGGGCGGTATTCGAGAATTAGTTCCGCCGCCGCCGTTATCGTCCTGGGCGATGACCGCGCCGCCGGGTGCTATCAACGAGAGATGGGTATCGAACTCGGTTGAGCTTAGCCTGATCGCCACCTGCTGACCGGCCGCGCCGTCAAAAGAGTAGCTGTCCGCGTTAAAAGGACTTCCTTTCACCACGGAACGCTGCGAGGTCGCGGTCAGCAGCCCGCACACCGCGGCTCCGGGCCTGATTGGTATCCCGCCGCCTCCGCCGCCCGCGCCGATAATCCAGAAGGTCGCGGGGCTGATGCCGAAGATTGCAGGGTCATTGACGCTCGACACCCGAATCAGTGCTTGCGTGGTTGAGGGGCCGGTCGGCGTCCAGCACTTCGAGCCCTGGTTAGGCGCGTTTGAGAAAAGCGTCTCGTATGTGCCGCCGCCGTTGCGAGACAGTTCGATCTTAACGTTCGTAAGCATGGTCAAATACTTTATCGGCGTCGGCGTGCCAATAGGGATTTGCGCGCCGAAAGGCTGCTTGACCTCAATCTTGCGCGCGAAGATGGCCGTGACCTCCCTGTCATCGTTCATAGTAAGCACGCATATTCGGTTGTTCGTCGAGCAAGCGCCCTGCCATCCTACGAACATCCATCCCGGCACATTATCCACTGCGCCCAGAACTACAACGCTACCCTTGTCGATGAGGACAGGCGGGCATCTGATAGCTGCTGGAGAGAAGCAAGAGAAAGATTTCGGGGGATCGCTTGCCGCCGTTCCGTTGACACTGCCCGCGCCGATGATGGTGATATTCAATTCTTTTTGCGCTATAGGCGGGGTAACGACTACGCACTGAGAGAACTCGGAAGTGTTGTTATTCGGGTCCGTGGCGGTCGCCGTTAGCGTTTGCCCTTCCAGAACCGAATTCGGAAGATAGATGGTGAAATCTTTTTGGCCGGAGGCTTCGGTCGGAATCGCGAAAGTCTCAGGCACGGGCGATTGTCCTTCGCCATTGGTGGATGGGTCACAACTGGCGTTGGTAAAGAAATGAATCTTAAATAGAGAATTCGGCGCGCTGTCGAGTCTGCATCTGACCTTCACCTTGACCGGGCCTCTTTCGGCAGAGAGTATGACGGGAAAGTTCTGCAAGTTGTTAGCGCCCGCGTCGGCGTCACCTGTGTTGTTATCGTTGGGCGTCACTCCGTTCGGGCCGAGGTCGATCCCGAGTCCGGCGTTTGAGAATATGAAGTTTGACAGAATCGCGTTGCCCGTCCCGCTCGATACAAAGACGCCGTCGCCGCCGTTATTAGCAATCCTGTTCCCGTCATTGACCGAACTCCCGCCGACAATGTTGTTGCTGGCGGAGTTAGTTATAAGAAGCCCGTTCGCGCTGTTTCCGAGCGGGACTTCACCGCCGGCTTTAAGGCCGATGAGATTACCTCGAACCTGATTGCCGGTTGAAGTCGCGCCGTTGATTTCAATGCCATCCGAGTTATTGCCTGATATGAGATTACCTGCTTCTGATGAAGCGCCACCGACGACATTGTTTGCGGAGCTGGTAATGCTAACGCCGTCGCCCGTGTTTCCGAGATCAAGCGTGCCGGTTATGTCCGTGCCAATGTAGTTCCCTTGAATCGTATTTGCGCTAGCCCCTAAAGAGGACTGGACGCCGTTTATGTTATTGCCCGAGATAACATTTCGCGCGCCGCTCGAACTGCCGCCGATTATGTTCCCCGTCGCGCCGTTTACCATGAAGACTCCGCTAAACGTGTTGCCGACGTCGGCCGCGCCGGTCGCATCCGTCCCAATTAGATTGCCCTCCACACGGTTCCCACTCGAACCGTTGAATTGAACAAATATCCCCTGCTGGTTGTTGCCTGAAATGACGTTGCGCGCCCCCTCCGAAGCCCCACCAACACTATTATTGGAAGAGCCCAGTATGATGATGCCATTGAGACTGTTTCCCAGGTCTGCGGAGCCAGTCGCATCTATGCCGATATAATTGCCTTGAATTAGATTCCCGGTGGCCGCTATGCCGGTAATGATTATTCCGTCCTGCGCATTGCCCGAGATGACATTGCGCGCCGCCGCGCTTGTACCCCCGATGATGTTGTTCGGCGAATTGATCGACACGCCTCGAAAAGTATTCGGCACCGCGACAGTTCCATTAATATCCGTGCCGATATAGTTGCCGAGCACCTGATTCCCCGCCGCGCCGGCCGAGCTTATATTGACTCCCACCTGGTTGTTTCCCGAAATGATGTTTCTCTCCGTGCTCGTCGTGCCGCCGACTATATTGCCAGGCGCATTGAGGAGAAGGACGCCGACCTGACCATTGCCCAGGTCGGCCGTCCCGGTAATATCGGTGCCTATGAGGTTGCCGCTCACCTGGTTATTGCTGGCGTTCGGCCCTGTGATCAACACGCCGGACAGAGTGTTGCCCGAGATAAGGTTGCGCGCTCCGGAAACCGCCCCTCCGATAAGGTTGCCGGGGCCATCCGCGACGTGCACACCATGCGAGCCATTTCCGATCGCCGCTGAGCCGCTGAGGCTGACGCCGATCAAATTACCCTGTATTTGAATACCCGATACAGTGGAATCGGTAGTGAAGACTCCGCTCCCCTCATTGCCCGCGATGATGTTGCGCGCTGTTGGCGTAGTCCCTCCTACAGTGGAGTCGGCGGTAAAAGATAAGAAGCTTACTCCGGCGCCGTGAAATGCCCCCGGATTGAAGGCGCCGATGAGATTGCCCAGGTCGACAGTGCCTGATGAATCTGTGCCGATATAGTTACCTTGCACCAGAGTCCCGCTCACTGTCGTGACGGTGTTGCCAATTATGTGAAGTCCGAAGCCCAGGTTAGCAGAAATGATATTACGCGACCCGGCCGTCGTCCCGCCGATAATATTATTTGCGTAACGTATAGAGATGCCTGAACCCACATTGCCCATTGAGGCGCTGCCGGCCGAATCAGTTCCAATGAAGTTGCCCTGCACAATGTTGTCTTGAGCGACATCCATTAGCGCACCGATCTGGATACCCCCTAGACCGTTGTCTGAAATCATGTTGCGCGCCAGAGCCGTCGTCCCGCCTATCAGGTTACCGGAGCCCACGACCAATAGGCCCGTACCGAAATTGCTTGCAAGGTTGCAGCCTTCGACTATGTTATTCCCGTTAGACCGCAATTGAATCCCAGAACCTGCAATAACGTTATGGATTACCATTCCGCGGACTACACTGCTCCCGCCCGAAAGAAATAGCTCGGACCCGCTCAGATCGACATTGCCGGATGGCGACGTTGTCCCATCAATGGTCACGACGCCGGAGGCGCCCGGCAAACTACAGCAGCCCAGGGCAATTGTGGAGACTGAAAAGGAGATTAAATCTGCCCCCGCGCTTGCACTCGATTGCTCTATGGCTGCCCGGAGAGTGCACTGCCCGGTCAGGATGCACTCGCCCGTATCGGGATCGATGGTCCCCGTCGAACAAATGCCGTCATTCGGATCACAATCCATTTCGCCGCCGGATGAATTGACGTTATAAACAGCCACCGGCGCGGTCATCGCTATAGTGAGCGCGTTCGGCCCGCTTTTCAGAATTACGAGATCGCTCAATGCATCGACGTTCAGCCGCATCGGCAACACCGCCACAGGCTCGCCTTCAACATCGAGCGATGCCGTGAGGCGATGGAGTGACGATACGAGCGAAGTATGCACTTTAGTATTTCCCGCGTCGGGCGGCGTCCCAGTAAGTACGTGCAATTGACGGTTCAATCTATCTACAATAATCACATCGTCGCCGGGGATGCTCGACACGCGCGCACGGACCAACGCCGTGGCCGAAGGCCATTTGCCACCTGACATCATATCGGCCTTCCACTTCTGTTCAGACGCGGCTTCTTGCTTGAGAAGATGAACGCTTCCTTCATGAGAGAGTAATGCTATCGATGTTTTATCGTTATTAATAAAACCACCCAAAGCAAGACCTTTTATCGTAAAAGGCAGCGAGACGCGATTGATCGCCGCCGCAGGAACCGCCGCCCGCCTTGTCGCATCGAGCGACAGTTTGCGGTCGCGCCCGCTCACTATGAACAACTCAGAACCGGCTCCCACAGCCAGATCCATCGGGTAGCCGTCGTCTAACTGTCCCAACCCCAACGCAGTTACACGGTCGGGCATGGCGAATATTTCCGGCTCGCCTCTGAACGCCCCTTCGGGAGATTCGAGCACAAAAACACCTGACCCAGATGGCCCCATCACCGCCACTATCAGGTCGGCGAGCCCGTCACGGCGATTGATCTCTCCGCACTCGACCGCGGTTATCGCGCCGGGCAGCTCTCTCGATTCGGCCTCGCGGAGATTGCCGCGCCCGTCTCCCTTAAGCAGGTGAAGCTTTCCACCCTCCCGTCGAGCCGTGACCGCGTCCCAGTGACCGTCGGCGTCGAAATCTCCAGCCGCAAGAAAGTCGACCGGCTCGCTTACGCCAAAGACCATGGCCGAATCCAGAAAAGGCTCCTCGGAAAACTTGCCTTCCGATTTACGAAGCTTTGCTTCGGGGGCGTTCGGATAGATCGAATCGATATTCCCTCGGTGAAGAGTTATAACTCCACCGTCAGAACCCGCGTAGCCGCATAAGAGATCCGGCACGCCGTCTTCATCAAAATCCGCGGAAGCCATCGAAGTTGGCTCCGCTTGATCAGTCTCGACTTCGCGAACATGCGCAGCCTCGCCGGTGTACCTCCCCCGCAGCTCTACGCCGTCTCGGAAGTTCACCCACGGATTGCCTCGCCCCGCCGCGCTTAACGCGACCTTAGTGACGGCCGGAGCCTCGCGAGGTGATGCCTGCGGGCGCAATAGCGAAGGCGATTGAATGAGGAAGATTACGAAGAATGACAATCCGACAATGTGGGCGGTTGGTAGTCTTTTCACTCTACCCCCCTTTTCTTGATTCGATGGAGACTCAAAAGAGGCTCAGGCGGCCTTACAGTCGTAAGGCAATCCTTCGCTCGTTCTCATTCGCGATTGGTAAAATCCCTTTGCCGTACCGGGAAGGCTTGTCATTGCCCAGGAGTGCTCGTCAGTCAGCCCCCTTTTATCACACATAGACCTGGGCGGCAATCTAACCTTAACGTGACGGGTAGATGTGATAGAGGAGGAAATAGACGAGCACGCCAGTTATCGAGACGTAGACCCAGATCGGGAAGGTCCAGCGCGCGATCTTCAGATGGCGCTTGAAGTCGCCTTTCAAGGCTCGGCGCACTGTCACTACTACGACGGGCGCGAGGACGGCGGCAAGAACCGTGTGTGATATGAGGACCGTGAAATAGAATGGCCTCGACCATCCCGTGCCGGCGAACCGCGTCGCGCCCACGTTGAAATGGTAAATGAGGTACGAGATCAGGAAGATGATCGACGCGCTGACCGCCCCGATCATGCAGGCGCGGTGCGCCTTGATCTTGCCGCGCCGTATCATCACGTAGCCGGTTATTATCAGGATGCCGCTCGTCGCGTTGAGGATCGCGTTGACAGTGGGCAACATTCTTAGAAACATATTGAGGGGTATAACAACTGTTCCGGTGCGAGTCAAAGACTGCGCCGGGGCTCACATTCTGTCTTGAATATTACGGTTGCGGTAGACGACGCCGAATATCCCCGCGAAGATCAAGACGGGCGGCGCGAGCAGTATTATGATCGCGAGGTTGAGGCCGCGCGCCGCCGATTCCGCCTCGGCCGAGTTGGCCACCGCCTGCTTGCACATAGGGCACTGCGCGAGCGCGGGCTCGCACGCGGCGGCCAACAGGAAGATCAACGCCAGTCCCAAAACTAATAATCGGCCATGCCTCATCAATCTCACCTCAGCTCGTTCAGGCGGAAGCTGTCCGGGAAGAAGATCGCGAACAGGCAGAGCAGCACGACGAGCGCGGGCACTATCGTCAGCACGAAGCTCATCCGCTCGAACTTCAGGTGCATGAAGTATGCCATGATGAGCGCGGCCTTTATGATCGACAGCCCCATCACGATTATCAGCATAAGCGTCAGGTCCAGGTGGATGTAGGCCAGGAAGACTTCGACGCCCGTAAGCGCCAGCAGCGCGCCCCAGACCGTTAGGTTCTGCTTGTTCGTGATCCCGTGCTCGTGCGCCTCTTCGGCGTGTGCCGGCGGGCTTTCGTCGCCCACGTCGAGGAACTGCGCGACGTAGCCCTGCTCGTAGGCCCACATGAACGGGACGATGGCGAACAGCAACGCCGCCAGCAGACAGACGAGGACCAGGAACAGGTCGTCGGTCCCGCCTTTGAACCTGCCCGTCACCAGCACGTAGCCCGCGAGCATAATCGACCCGGCGGCCAGGACCATGAGAACAAGGTTCAGAACGCTTATCTCTTTGATTTTCTCTTTCGTGACTTGCATCCCTCGTCCCTCTCTTTAAGAGATTAGTGCGGCGAAAAATCTACGCTCAACAGATAGATCAGCGGGAAGACGAACATCCACACGAGGTCTACGAAGTGCCAGTAGAGCCCGCTCACCTCAACGTCTTCGGCCGTGAACCGCTTGATGCGCGCGGCTATAATGCCCAGGTACAAGACCCCCGTGAAGACGTGAAACATGTGTAGGCCCGTGATGCCGAAAAATGCCGCGCCGAACATCCTGTCGCCGTGGACGTAGCGGACCGTGTGGCCCGCCTCGTCTACGGTCTCCATCTCCATCGCGGCGGCATTCTCCGGTGTGACGTGGGTGACGCCCTCGCTGATTAACTTTCCCGAGTCGTCATACGTGCGCTTTATCAAGAAGTGGTTGCCCGATGGCGTCACGCCTTCGTCGTTAATAAGGTGCATCCACTCGTATGCGTGCAGCACTATGAACATGCTGCCGAGAAACATAGTGGCGAGTATCCAGCGGCGCGCGGCGCGCTTCTTGCGGCGGTTGGCCGACATCACGGCCAGCACCATAGTCAAGCTGCTTGAGAGCAGGACCAGCGTCATGAGGCTAGAGAAGATAATGCTGGGGTCGAACTTGAATGGCTTGGGCCACGTGTCGCTCGCCACGCGCACGTAGCTGTAGCCTATCAGCAGCGCCGTGAACGTCAGCGAGTCGCTCATGATGAAGAGCCACATGCCGAGCTTGCGGTGGCCGACGCGGTACGGAAAAGTCCCGCCGCTCCACTCGCCCGTCGCCGCGTCCGTTGCCACTTCTCGTACACTCACATCAGCCATCTAGTCACCTCCGCTATTAGAAGCCCTCAGTATTAACTCCAGAAATACAACAGCGCGAGAAGGTAAATCCACAGCCCGTCCATGAAGTGCCAGTACATGGCCGTCACTTCGACGGCGTTGCGCCGCTTGAAACCTATCCTCAGCCGGAACGCGGCGACCGTCACCCATGCCAGCGCCAAGAGCCCTCCAAAAAGGTGCAGCCCGTGCAGGCTCGTCAGCAGGTAGAAGAACGAGCTGTGCGGGTTCGTGTTCACGTAGATGCCTTGCGCTGCCAGTTGCCACCACGTCACCAACTGCCCTACCAGAAAGAGCGCCCCGAGAATGGTCGTCAACAGAATCCAGTTGTTGAACCTCGCGTAATCGTTCCGCCTCAGCGCGCGGCGCGCGACCTCGAATGTGAAGCTGCTCGCCACAAGCACTCCGGTCGTCACCCAGACGAGCCACGGCAGCCGTATCGACACCCAGTCGTGAACCTCCGTCAGCCCCTTGGTCTGGCGCAGCACGTAGGCGCTCGTCAGCGCCATAAAGAGCATCAGAATGCTGGCCAGCCCGACCCACATCCCTATGCGGTACTTGGCCGGCTCTATTGCGTCTTCGCGCGACCAGCCCGGTGGCCAATCCTTGTCTTCCGGGCCGGGGTCCTTAGGCCCCTGCGGGCCGCCCGAGCCGGACCCGTCAGGCCCCGCGCCGACGCCGCCGCGGTCCACCCTCACGTCTGTTGTTACTGTCACTCCCATAAGAGATTTGAAATTTGAAATTTCAAATTTGAGATTCCCGCTAGTCGCCGTGCGATTTGACCGTCTCGTCGGGGTCGGTCTGCATGACGTAGTCCTCTTTCGCGCCGGGCACGCTGAACTCGTAAGGCCCGCGGTGCACGACCGGCTCGACGCCCGCGAAGTTGTCGTGCGGCGGCGGCGACGGGACGGTCCACTCCAGGTGCGTAGCCTCCCACGGATTCTCTTCGGCCTTCTTGCCTTTCCACAGACTCCAGAAGAGGTTGAACAAGAAGATGAGCTGCGCCGCGGCAGTCGCGAACGCGGCGTAGGAGACAAGCTTGTTCATCTCCGCCACGTCGCCCAGGTAGACCAGCCCGTAATGCGACGCATACCTGCGCGGCATGCCCGCCATGCCGAAGACATGCATCGGGATGAAGATCGCGTTAACGCCTATGAAGGTCAGCCAGAAATGTAGCTTGCCCATCCCTTCGTGCATCATCCGGCCGAACATCTTCGGGAACCAGAAGTATGTCCCCATGAATATCCCGAAGATCGCCGCCACGCCCATGATCAGATGGAAGTGGCCGACGACGAAGTACGTGTCGTGCAGGTGAAGGTCTATGGAGGTCTGGCCGAGGAAGAGCCCCGTGATCCCGCCCGAGACGAACAGCGATACGAACCCGATCGCAAAGAGCATTGGGCTTGTAAATCGTATCTGCCCGCCCCACAGCGTACCCAGCCAGTTGAAGGTCTTGATCGCCGACGGCACGCCGATCGTGAGCGTTATTAGCGAGAAGGCCACCGAAGAGTAAGGGCTCATCCCGCTGATGAACATGTGATGGCCCCAGACAAAAAAGCCGAGCAACCCGATGGCGAATATCGCGTAGACCATCGCGCGGTAGCCGAACACGGGCTTGCGCGCGAAAGTCCCGAGCACGTGCGAGGCCAGCCCCATTCCGGGCAGTATGGCGATGTAGACTTCCGGGTGGCCGAAGAACCAGAACAGGTGCTGCCAGAGTATGGGCGACCCTCCGCTCCTGTCTACGAGCTTGCCGTTGACGTACTCGTTGCCGGGGATGAAGAAGCTGGTGCCGGCCAGGTGGTCCAACAGCAACAGGACGCCCGCCGCCAGCAGCACGGGGAAGCTCAACAGCGCGAGCACGGCGGTCGTAAACCACGCCCAGCAGGTCAGCGGCAGCCGCATCAGCGACATCCCGCGCGTGCGCAGGTTCAGCATCGTCGTGATGAAATTCAACGCGCCCAACAGCGACGCGATGCAGAAGAGCGCGATGCTAGTCACCCAGAAGACGACGGCCGTCCCCTGCCCCGGCCCCGCGATTTCGCCGAGCGCGCTCAGCGGCGCGTACCCCGTCCACCCGCCTATAGGCCCGATCACGCCCACGGCCGCCGTCGGGTCGAAGACCGAAGCGTAGATCGCAAAGATCATCACTACGAGCGCGAGGAACGTCACCCAGAACGAGAGCATGTTCAAGACCGGGAAGGCCATGTCGGCCGCGCCAATCTGGATCGGCAAAAAGTAGTTGCCGAAGCCGCCTTGCGGCGCGGTCGTCAGCACGAAGAAGACCATTATCGTCCCGTGCATCGTGACGAGCGACAGGTACATCTCGGGCGTGATGGCCCCGCTCTCGGCCGCGTTCGGGAAGAGCACTTTCAGAAAGCCGAACTGCTGTCCGGGCCAGCCCAGTTGGAGGCGCATTAAGACCGACAGGCCCATCCCGAGAAATACTGAAAAGAGCGCGAGGAAGTAGTACTGAATCCCTATGACCTTGTGGTCGACGCTGAAAATGTACTTTCGTATGAAGCCACTCGGCGGCTCGTGGCGGTGTACTTCGCCGTGAGCCGGGTGAATCACTTCTGCCATCACGCACCTCCTGATGATTTTCGGGCCTGACCCTACTGCACCTGGCCGCTTACGGGTGTTGAACTGGACAACTCGCCTAGCCTCTGAGTGAACTCTTGTTTAGGCATCGCCGACATGCGGTCGTACTCTTCCTGATCGACGACGATGACAGCCGTCCTCATGTTGTAATGGAGCTGCCCGCACAGCTCCGCGCAGACCACTTCGTATTTTCCGGTCTGCGTCGCCTTAAAATGTATCTTCACCGCCATGCCAGGGACCGTGTCCTGTTTGAAGCGGAGCTGCGGGACGAAGAAATTATGAATGACGTCCTTCGAGCGCAGAGTGACTTCGACAGGGCGGTTAACGGGGATGACCATCGTCGTCGACTGTATGTCGTCGGCGGCTTTCGGGTCGCCCTCCGCGTCCAGGCCGACGTAGTTCAACGAAGAGTCGTCTATGAGGTTGGGGTCGGTCCGGCCGAACTCCTGGTCCGCCCCAGGATAATGAAACGTGAATTGGAACTGCTGCGCCACGAGGTTGATCTTCACCGAGTCGGCGGGTGCCGGTCTCAGGTGCATGTCGGCCCAGACCATCTGGCCCATCACCGCCAGCGTGATGAATACGGCGGCGGTGACGATGGTCCACGTAGCTTCGAGCTTGTTGCTGCCGTGCGTGTAGACGGCGCGCTCTTTGCCGCGGCGGCCGAAGCGGAAGACCGCGTACCCGAGCGCCAGTTGCGCCAGCGTGAAGGCGACGCCCACGACGAACAGCGTGCGCTTGAACTGCGCGTCGATGGCCGGGCCGTGCTCGGAGATCACCGCGGGGAACCAATCGCGGCTTAAGAACATGTAGACCGTCGCTAAAGCTATGATGGCCAGCAACAGACCTAGGATTTTGCCCATATTTCCTCTTTGGGTTTCTAGTTTCTGGTCTGTGGTTTCTAATTGTATTAACCAGAAACCACAGACCAGAAACCAGAAACTATGAGTGATTGAGAACCATCAACACAAAAAGAGCTGGAAGATACAACACGGACGCGAGCAACAAGCGCCGCGCCTGCCAGGTCGTCCTGCGCGACGCCGCCAGCAGGCTGAAATAGAGGAAGACCAGCCCGAGCGCTATCGCCCCCACGAGATAAGCCGTGCCGGCTATGCCGACGAGCGCGGGCAGCAGGCTGACGGGCACCAGCATGATCGTGTACATAACGATCTGCTGGCTCGTCACGCGCCCTTCGGGCTCGACGACGGGGAGCATCTTGATCCCCGCCCGCCTGTAGTCGTCGCGGTACATCCACGCGATCGCCAGAAAGTGCGGGAACTGCCACAAAAAGAGTATGGCGAAAAGCACCCACGCCCCCAGGCTTATCTCATCGCGCGCCGCCACCCACCCGATCAACGGCGGCATAGCACCGGGGAACGCGCCGAGCACCGTCGACAGCGTCGTGCGCGTCTTTAGCGGAGTGTAGACGAACAGGTAGCTCGCGAAAGTCACCACGCCCAAAACGGCGGTCAACTGATTAATAAAGATCGCCAGGTAGACGGTCGCGATGGCCGACAGCCCCAGGCCGAAGATGAGCGCGTGGCGCGGGAGCAGCCGACCGGAAGGCAACGGCCTGCTTTCGGTCCTGCGCATCAGCCGGTCGGTGTCGCGCTCCATGAATTGATTGAGCGTGCCGATGCCCGACGACAGGAGCACTATTCCAAGGCTCAGGTGCGCGAGCTTGACCAGATCGATGGCCCCCGTGGTGCCGAGGCAAAAGCCCGCCGCCGCCGTCAGCACGACGAGCGTCGTGATGCGCGGCTTTGTCAACTCGACGTAAGCCGCGAGCTTCTTTGCCCCCGACGGCGCGAGCGCCACCTGCCCGCCGTGGGCGGGGGCGCACGAAGCTACGGGCTTTGCTATTGATTCCATAAATTCAGACCGTCGCCTTGCGCGTGGAAGATAGCGCGGTGGCTTCGGCAATCCCTTCGGCGCGCTCGCCCTGCGGCGCGAGCGCGCGATAACATCGCAAGGTCAGCACTAAAATCTGCGCCAGCGTCAAAGCGCCGACGACTACGTGAGCGACCGTCAGCGTGATCATAGGCTCAAGCGGCTGCGGGTTCCCGTGCGCGGCCGCCCGCGCCAGGTACGCCGAAACGCCAAGCCCTAACTGGATCACGAGAAGGATGAGAGCGCCCACCGCCGGCCTGGCCAAAAAGCTGTCTTCGCCGTGACGCCTCAAGACCGTGACGGCCGTCCATATCACCAGTACCGTCACGGTGATCGCGCCGATTATGTGCGGCATGATGCCGAAAGCCCCGTGACGGAACCCCGCGCCGAGCACGAGCTGGATCAAAACCGACGCGACCGCGACAGCCGAAAGGCTCCTGAGCCGCGGGCTGTGCCGCTCGCTCCTGATCTCGCGCCGCGCCATCCAGCTTTGCGAAGTGAAGACCGCTATGCCGACGAGCGTCGCGAAGAAGCTCTGCGCCACGAGCGCGTGCGGGACGGCGATGAAAGGCTTTGAAGACTCGCCCAGCAGCACGCGCACCCCGCCGATCATCGCCTGCGCGACGACGCCCGCGAAAGCTGCCCACGCGAGCCGCCGCACCCACGACCTCTTTTCAACGAACAAGGCTATAAGCGCCAGCGCGAACGTCAACACGCCAACGACCCCGGCCACGAACCTGTGCGAATACTCGTAACGGACGTTCGCCACGAAATAATCTGAATCGATGAGCCATCGGCCGAACGAGAGCGGCCAATCGGGTACGGAGTCCCCCGCCTCGTTGCTCGTGACGAGCGCGCCGATTATCAATAATACGACCGTAAAGCACGCGACCGCGATCGCGAACCAGTGGAGGCCGCGGCTCAGCCTCCACTCGTCGTTGATGCCCTTTTGATCTTTCAACCTGCTCCCTTTCAACCGACAAATCCGAGCCCGTTTGTAGGGGCGGGGCTTGTCCCTGCCCGGATGGCCGAAAGGCCATGACTGTCATCGTCCTTCGGACGATCCGGGCAGCCACAAGGGCTGCCCCTACAGGTTTACCGAGAAGGCACGACGTATGCGGGCGCGACCGTCAGCGAAGTCGGCGCGTATGCCTTGTTCGCCCCGAAAGTGAAGTCCTGCGTCTTGGCCTCGCTCGCCTTCACCTCAAAGTCTTTCAACGGCTGCTCGCCGAACTTCTCGTGCCATGCCGTGAGCGTGTACTTGCCCGGAGGCACGTCCTTGATCGTGTACTTGCCGTCTTTGTCCGAGACTGCGAAATAGGGATGGCCGAGAACTCCTATGTGAGCTTTCATCCACGGGTGCTGATTGCACTTGACGGGGATGAGCGTCTCGGCGCGCGTGAACTTCTCCTCGATGGGCGGAGAGCCCGGAGGCTGCGATTTATTCCACTCCCTGTTTTGCCTGGGCGACGGGTGAACGTTGTGCGCGGCCTGGTCGCTGTTGAGCACGCGCAAGGTCTGCCCCACCATCAATCCCAACACGCGCGGCTGGTAACGGCAGCCGTGCTGATCCAGCACGCCCGCGTCCGGTATGTCATAGGTGAAGCGGTCCAGCGAAGGCGCCTTCAAGTAGACATAGACATTGGCGAGCTTGCCGTCAGTGACCGTGACATCGTCGACGGTCTTCGCGCCCGGCGCTGACGCACAGGCCGCGTCGGCGCTCATGTCTATCACGGCCGGCGTAGGGACCGCGCCTTCGAATTTAACGACTCCCGAGACGCTCCCTTCATTGCCCTTATTCGACCAGGCAGGCTTCGCCTGCGGTTCATCATCTCCGTCTTCGCCGTCATCGTCTTTTCCACGGCACCCCGCCAGAAGAGCTGCCGACAGGGCTATCAGCATGAAGATTAAACTGAGCCTCTTTAACATGACTTTTCTCCTGTTGATTACAATCCCGATTTAGATTCGGCCGGTGCGCCGAACATGAGATTGTGACACCTTTTCGGCTCTCGCGCCAATGCGGCGGTCAGGGCACGCGCAGCGGCCCCTTCATGCTCGCCAGCGTCTTGCGCCAGTGTCTATCAAACCTCCGCGATGTCTGACCCGGCGCCGTCGCGGGCGCACCTGCCGCGGGAGCACCAGTAGCAGGCGTCGCCTGAGGCGCGGCCGGCGAGCCGCCCGTTCCCAGCCGCCTCGTCTCGTCGGGCGAGAGCTGGAACATGTAGCGCACGAGTAGATTGACGTGATCGCCCTCGTAGCTCTGGAACGCGGGCGGCGTCGGCCCGTTAAAGACCCAGCGGTCTTTCTGTTCGTCGTGCTTGAACAGCTCGGAAGGCATAGACGTGCCCGGGCTTATCAACTGCGGGTCTAACAGCCAGCGCTCTGTCCATGCGGGCTTGAGCCGTTCGGCCGACGCGAGGAAGTTGGGCGCGGTCGCCAGCGCGTCATGGCCAGGGTCGCCCGTCATGTGGCACTTCAAACAGGGCGCGGCGTTCGACGTGAACAGCGCGCGCGCCAGCCCCTGCTCGTCGGCCGTCAGCGGCGCGAGCGGCTCCGGTATGTGAGGCTGCTGTTGCATAGACGCGCCCATGAAGAAGTTGACCAGCGCTTGCAGCTCGTTGGGCGAGAAGTTGAACGTAGGCATGCGCGCCTTCAAATAACGCCGCACGCCGTTGCGGTTCATCCCCGGCTGAGGCAGCAACGCCCCGCCTTGCACGGCGGGCGGCGGCGCTTGCGTGAGCGGCCCCAGCGTCCCTTCCTGCTGCGCGCGCGCGGGCTGAGGCTGCGCGGCCGCAGGCTGCACGGCCGGAGGTTGCGGCGCGGCGGTCCTGACCGGGCCGACCGGCTGGCGGCCGAGCGTGCCCCGCTCCGCGTCGGTCGTGAGCGATGGGTCATGCAGGAACTTCAGAAGCCAGTCCGGGTTGACGCGCGCGCCCTCGCTCGTCAACCGAGGCGGGAGTTGCTCTTTGCCGTCCGCGCCCTGATACATCGGCAGCCCCATCAAGGTCGAATCCCGCCCGATCAAGACGTTGTGACAGCCCATGCAGTTGTACTTCTGGACTACCCACCAGCCGTCCTGCACCTGCTTGTATGACCCCTCGGGGTTGTAGCGTATCGACTGCGGGAGCGAGGTGACGACGCTGCCTAACAAGAAAGTCGTCAGCGCGTCGATGTCTTTGTCTTCGAGATAAATGTTCGGCATCCTCAGGACTTGATCTTCGACGCGCTCTTTGCCCTTTTCGTAGACGCCGGGGCTGCGGAGCTTGTACTCGAAAAAGCCCTTGTGGTCATACCACTTGCCGCGCGAGACATCTTTGCCCGTGAACGGGTCTACGCCCATCTTCGCGTCTTCGGTCAGAAGGGCGAAGTCGAGCCGCTCAAGCGGCTTGCTCCCTTCGGGCGTAAGCTCCGTGCCTATCCGCTGCTCGTCTTCAAACCCGCGTATCTCGTGACAGCCCGCGCAGCCGTAATCCTTGGCCAGCTTCGCGCCCCTGGCGAAAAGCTCCGTGTCATCCATAAAGGAAGCGTCCGGGTATTGCGGCTGGTTGTAGCCCGGCATTGCGCGCCGCCAGTTCATCAAGAATGTCGCGATGTCCCTGGCGTCCTGGTCCGAGAGCCGGAAGTTCGGCATCACGGTCATGTTCTGGACCAGCAGCTCGCGCCCATCGACGGGGCTCTTTGAAGACTCGTCGCCGAAGCGGAACGGCAGATTCTTAGCCTGGTAATCGGCCGGCAACAGGTCTTTCTTCTGCGACGGCGAATAAGGCGAGATTCGCTCGCGCGGGTTGTGGACCCAGCGGACTATGTAATCGTAATTAGCCTTCTCGCCGACCCTCGAAAGGTCCGCGGCGAAATCCCCGCCGATCTTCTGGTCGCCCATATCGATGGCGCGGCCGTCTATCGAATGGCAGCCCAGACACCCTATCGACCTGAAGAGCTCTTTGCCGTGCGCCTCGTTGCCCGCCGGCTGACGCGCTACACGCATAGTGATAGTCGCGCGCTCCGCGTCATCTTTTCCGAGCGCCGACTGCCACAGGAAGGCCGACAGCGCTTTGACCTCGTCGTCCGAGAGCCGGAACGTCGGCATCTTTGTGCCGGGGCGGAAGGCCTGCGGGTCCGAGAGCCATACGGGAATCCAATTCTTGTTGAGCTTCGCTTTGATCTCTTTCAGGTTCGGCCCGACGCGCTTGACGTCCTGCATCAAGTATTTCGACTGCAAATCATGCTGATCTATCTGCGCGTCGATCTGGCTTATCATCTGTCGCAATGCGTCGACGCGGGCCAGCAGCCGGCTGGCCTCTTCGTCCGTCTGCGCCGTGTCGGCAGCAAGACGAGTCTGCGTTATCTCGCGAAGCCTTGCGTCGCGCTCAAGCTCCAACTGCTTGATCGACTGGCGCGCGCCGGACAGGGCGTCCGCGTCGCGGTCGAAGCCCTCGTAGCGGTGGCAGCCGACGCAGCCGCGGTTCTGGAAGAGGTCTTTGCCGCGGTTGAGCACCGTCGCCATCGGCGTGACGCGGTCCGCGCTGTGACACTGATTACACCCCGCCTGGACGTTCTCTTTGTAATAGAGCGGCCACAGCCAGTGCTTGTAACGACCGTGCCCCTTTTCGGCGGAGACCGTCGCGCGGCCGTTCCCGCCGTGACAGGTCGAGCAGCCGAAGCGGTCGGGGTCGTGTATCTGCAACAGGTCTTTCTCCGGGTGCGAGACGAAGACCTTCCTGCCGATCGAGCTCCTGGCGGCCGTGAGCGTTATTGGCTCGCGCGTGCCGAGGTGGCACGACTCGCAGCGGTCGACTATGTTGGCCTCTGCCACGTGAATCTGCTTGATGCGGTACTCGAAGTTGTCCATCTTCGTGATCAACTGAGAGACCTGCTGCTCGGTCAACCCGACAAGATTGTCTTGAAGGTATTTGTCGCGCTTCTGGCGCGCTTCGTTGGCCGGGGCCTGGAGTTTTATCAGCTCCGTGACCTTCTGAGCCTTCTCGTCCCGCAGCTTGTTATACATCGCCTCAAGCTCGTGGAAGGTGGGCTCGGCCTCGACCATGCGCCCGCTCTCGTCGTGGTAGGCGACCGCGATAGGCTGTTTATTCCGCTCGGCGATGTCTTCGCGGATAGAGTTCTTCCCGCTATCGCTCGGAGTCACCTCCATCTCGTAGTTCTTCGCGGCGATCCATGCGCGCGCGTTCTGGAACGGCTCAGTGATGTCGCTCACCGCGCGGTCTATCTGGGCGATCCGCCTCTGAATCTCCGTCGTTTCGGTCTTGACCGAATTCTCCGCGGCGAGGACATCATCGTTAAGCTGCCTGTACTCGTCCGACTGTTTGACCTCGGCCTCGGCGTTGCGCTGTTGCGGCTTTATGCGTTTGAGCCTGCGCGAATAGCGATCGACGAAATCGGCTTGCAGGTCCTTCCACGGACGCTGGCCCACCACCTCGTCGTAGAGCGCCCAGACGAGAGTGGCGATCATCAAGAGCGAAAACAGCAACAAGGGCATGCTAAATGAGCGGTCAGCAATGGGGTCTGGCTCGGGCGTGTCGACCCTTTTCTCTAATTGCTCGCTCCCAGTACCTTCAGCCATCTCTTCCTCCAGTGCTGAGTGCTGGGTGCTGAGTGCTGAGTAAAGAACGTAAACTCAGGACTCAGCACCCAGCACTCAGGACTCATATGTTGAACCAGGGCGTGACCATGACGTACTTGATTCGAAACAGTTGTCTCGCGAGCAGCTTCGCCGGAAGCGCCCAGAGTATCGTTATCGCAAAGAATTGAAAGACCAGGTATTGCAAAAGCGAATGGCGCTGGAAAAGCTTCTTCTCGAACTTGTCCCAGGTGACCAGCTTGTGCGTGATGTAGCCGAAGACGAGGAAGAATATCGCCACGACCACGGCGCCGAACAATCCCTTCCAGGGCTGCGTCGTGATGCCGAAGATGTCGGGCAGGTCGCGGTTGACTTCGTAGATCACTGTGTTGTGATCCCAGGTCTGGCCGGGCCAGAACCATATCCAGCCGGGGCCGCGCATGAACGTGCCGATGATGATCAGTATGATCCACGATATGAACCCGAACAGGAACGCCCCGACCGCCACCTTGCGCTGCTTCCAGGTGTAGTAGCCCACGCCCAGCGGGTTCGAATCGACGTAGGGGAAGGCCATCAGCCCAACGATCATCAGCGACGGCATGACGACGCCCGCTATCCAGGGGTCGAAGTAGACGAGCATCTCCTGGAGGCCGAGGAAGTACCACGGCGCTTTCGACGGGTTCATCGTCAGGTTCGGGTTGGCCGGCTCTTCGAGCGGCGCGTTGAGCGTGATCGACCAGATGAAGAGGATCGCCGTCACCACTAAGACGGCCAGGAACTCTATCCTCAGCAAGTAAGGCCAGACGTGAAGCTCGCGCGCCCAGTGCGGCCGCCATGGCCATGTCTTGCGGTAATGAGTCTTCGCAAGCTTCGGGTCGCCTTCGAGCTGTTCTATCAAACGGTCGTTGGCCCGCGCCTGGCGGAACCCCAGCCACGCGAAGAAAGGGATCATAAAGAGCATCGCCACGATGGGTATGTTGTCGGGCAGCGTCGTGATTTCCCAGAGTTGATGCCAGTCCATAACTCCTCCAGTGCTGAGTGCTGAGTGCTGAGTGCTGAGTTAATATCCGTACTCAGGACTCAGGACTCAGCACTCAGGACTTCTCATTTCACCTGTGCCTTGACGGCCCGCGCGCCGGGCGCCTTCATCTCGGATTCCAACATCACGGGCGCGGGGCCTGAGATGCCGCCGTCTTTGCGCACGCGCCAGAAGTGTACGGCCAACAGCACGCTCAGAATCGTGGGGATCGCTATGCAGTGCCAGATGTAGCTGCGCAGCAGCGCGTTGGCGTCTACGATCGAGCCGCCCAGCAGCGCGAAGCGCACGTCGTTATAAGGCGACATGCCGAGCTCCGGGCCGAACGGGCCTTCGGTGCCGAGCCCCGGTGTGGCGCGCGCCATGTTCGTCCCCACCGTCACGGCCCAGAACCCTAGCTGGTCGTCCGGCAGCAGGTAGCCCGTGAAGCTCAGCAGCAGCGTCAGCACCAACAGCACCACGCCCACGGTCCAGTTGAACTCGCGCGGCGTCTTGTAGGAGCCCGTCAGCACGACGCGGAACATGTGCAGCCACGTCGTAATGACCATCAGGTGCGCCCCCCAGCGGTGCATGTTGCGAAGGAGCTTGCCGAAAGGCACGTCGTTTTCAAGGTAGAGAATGTCTTGGTAAGCCTGCCCCTTCGTCGGGTGGTAGTAGAACATCAGGAGTATCCCCGTGAAGGTCAGGACTATGAAGAGGTAGAAGGTTATCCCACCCATCCCCCAGGTGTAGCTGAAGCGCACGGCGTCGCGGTTGATCTTGGCCGGGTGCAGGTGCAGGAAGACGTTCGTAAGCACGCCGAGCGACCGGCTGCGCGGCGTCGGCTCGTGCTTGACGCGGAACATAGACTTGTAAATCTGTGTGCGCGTCGGCTGCTTGAGGTTGTCGAGCTCTTCCTTGAGGCTCTCTTTCGTAGTCTTCTCTTTTATGAGAGCTAAGTCTTCTTTCGCCCCCGCTCGCAATCGCTCAACCAGCCCGACGTCGGTAGTTGTTTCTACGTCCGTCTTCTCTAGCTTGTCAGGCTTATCAGGTTCCATAAGGCCCTCCTGGCAGAAACGGTAGCAAATCGATCCGGTGGTGCTTAAACAGCTTTCGCGTATGTGAAGCGCTGCCCGCGCCCGCCGTGCGGTCGTTAAACTTGCAAGAACGCGCCCCGCTCGTCGAACTCGGTAGGCTGCCCCTTGGGCCACTCGTAGAGCCGGCCCACGTCGACTACGATCTGGCCCGACGGGTCAAGCTCCACATGCGCGCGGTCCATAGGGCGAGGGGCCGGCCCCTCGAAGTTTATGCCTTCGGGCGTATAGCCGCTGCCGTGGCAGGGACACTTGAACTTGTTCTCGCTCTGCTTCCAGTCGGGCGTGCAGCCCAGGTGTGTGCAGCGTGCGTAAATGACAAACAGCCGCTCGGCGTTGCGGACGACCCAGATGCGGTAGTCTTGCTGGAATTTTGTGTCGACGCCGAAGCCGAAGTCCGAAGGGTAGCCGATGCGAAAGCTCGTGGGAGGCTCGAAGAGCGTCCGTGGAAGGAAGAACCGCAGAGTCATCAAAAAACAGGTGGCTAAAAACCCACCTAAAGCAGTCCAGATGATGCGCCGTCGCATCTTATTAACGGGATCGGGTTCGGGCTCGCTCGCTACGGTCTTCGTCTTCGCCCCTGCGGAGCTACCAACGGTGGTCGCGGCTTTTGCTGCGGGCTTGTCTGCGGTTTTAACTACTGGCGCTTTAGGCGCTGGCGTTACTTTTGGCTTCTCCTCGTTTTCAACTTTCGCGTTCGTGTCTTGAACGGTGTCCATGCCGGAGTTCTCCGTGTGAGCGTCCATCAAAAGAAAGACGATTATTACATAGCCCCAGATATAAGGCGGCGGACTCGCCTTTTCGACCTATACTGTATAAAAGTTGCTGCACTCGTACCATCGAACGTGTACCTGCTTTTGCCTGAGACTTCTTCGTTATAATGAATTGTCAACGTATTAACATGCGCTCGTCGGCTTTGTCAAGCAAGCCACTCTTCATCTAAGTCCTGAGTCCTGAGTGCTGAGTCCTGAGCAAAAAAACAGCCTCCGACCCGCCTGATCCGTTTTATACTCAGCACTCAGAGCGCGTCTGAGAAGTAGCAACTTACTAGGCTCCGTAGGAGCCAGATGTTTGTAGAAGGATCGCATAACCATTATCCAACTCCGTAGGAGTTGAATGTCTGTTATTCAACTCCTACGGAGTTGCGGTGCATTTACGCTATTGTTCTACAGACATTGAGCCCCTACGGGGCTTTTCAGACGCCCTCTCAGCACTCAGGACTCAGGACTTGATTGGAGGGCTATGATAAAGGTGGTTATTTACACAAGGCCGGGGTGCCACCTGTGCGAAGAGGCCAAGGCTATCATCCAGGAGGCTCGCGCCGAACGCCCCTTCTCGCTCGAAGAGGTGAACATAGACCTGGACCCCCAGGCGGCCGACCTCTACAGGTACGACATCCCGGTAATCTTTATAAACGGCGTGAAGGTCTTCAAGCACCGCGTCTCGGCGCGAGATTTTATACGCAAGCTCAGGCGGTTGAGCTAGAACCGCGTCAAGACGCGACCCAGCGGGCCGTCGCCGTGTACCGACCTTTAAGCTCGCCTATCTGAAATCCGAGCGGGTCAACGTCGAATATGGTCCCCGGCGCGACGGGCGCGTCGAGCACGAGCGTATCCCCGTTCGGGAAGGAGATGTCGTCAACCATGCGCCTCAGCGCGGTCCAGGTTAATCCGAGAAACGCGCCAGCGCCCAGTATGGCCGCTGTCAAGATCGGGGCGAATGGGCCGCCTGCTAACCCCACTATCACCATCACCGATGCTATGGCCACCAGGGCGCTGGCCGTGGCAAAAATTACCACGAGCAGGCCATTAACGAAGTCCGAATTCCTGATCCAGTCCGTCTCGACCAGGAAGATCGAGCTGATGAAGGTTTTCGGAAACTGGCCGACCGTCAGCTTGAAATTGAATATCTTGTTATTCAAAGCCAGCGAGTCGCCCGACTTGAAATTCCCGACGAAGAAAGGCGCCACGTTTATCTCTTCGCCCACGTTATCTATCCCGACGCCCGCTAAGCTCATCTCGTCTTTGCGCACGTCGGTCGGGCGGACGCACGTCAGGTTCACCACCTCGAAGGCCAGCTCAAGCGCTTCGACCCCTTGCGCGGGCTGGGGCTTCGACGACTTCCGCGGCTTGGCGGCCCGCGACTTCAGGCGGTTGCGAAGCTCCGTCGCGTCGGCCTCGGTGAACTTGAAAGCGTCGGGCACGGGCTTGACCTTCACCTGATCGACTATCGGCGTCTTTGATCGGAAGTCCACGTCGGCCAGGTCGCCGTAGATCTTCGTCCGCGCGTCGCGGCCCGCCTTCAACGTCTTGTTGACCCTCTCTACCGCGTCCTTCTGGCTCCTCCGAGGCAGCGACGCAAACATCTTGTGAAAAGCCCGCTCTAGCGATTTAGGGTCGTTGGGCAGCGGGAAGGTCTGAGGGTTCTCGTGGTGAGCGATGACGCGCTCAAGGGCTATGTCGATGGTCTTAGCAAGCCTGTCTTTCACCCAGTCAATCTTCCTATCCAATTGTGCGGTATTTGCCTTTGGCATAATCTTCACCTCTCGTAATTGTAAGTCGATCCATTCTTTTGAAATCCTAAGGCCGCTCGTACGTCGCCAAAATACTCCGGAAAGGGCCGGAAAGTCTTTAAGGGCTTTTAAATTATTTCTAAATGAAATCTAAATGTGCGCCATTAAGAGGGTGACTGAAAAGTCCCCGAAGGGGACATATTCAAAAGCCAGGGGCAACGCCCCTGGAAATGGGTTGCCTTTATTACAAGCCCTGAAAGGGCGCGATAATTACGCCCTTTCAGGGCTTCTTGTTGTGTGCGTACATAACCCGGCGCGTTGCGCCGGGCTATTGAATATCGCCTCTTCGAGGCTCCATTGAATCTAGCCCTTTCAGGGCTTTTTCTCCCACTTCTCAGACGCTCTCTAAATAAAAACCGCTTGAGCGAGTCAAGCGGTTTAATAAGATGATATGGATTGTTATTCGTCGAAAGACGCGCGGTCGAAGCCTTACGGCGCGCAGCTTACGCGGTCGCCTCTCAGCGTTATGTCGTCGACGTACCAGCCAAGGCCCTTGACGTTCGTGTCCGTGCCGACGCGGAACCTGATTACAACGGTCCTGCCCGCGAAGCTCGACAGGTCCACGACGACCTGGTGTAGCGCGCCGTGGCGGCTTTCGACCCAGGCCGCCCGGCCCGAGAGCGTGTTCGAGGTGGTCTGAAAGATCGTCCCGTTATAACCGCCTTGAATGATCTTCGGCCCGAGGTCTTCGAACGCCCCGCCGCCGCTCGAAATCTCGATCACGCCGCCGTCGAACCCGCCGCGCTCGAACTCGAACGTGTGATAGAAACTCAAGACGAGGTTGCGCCCGTCGGCGGGCAGTTGTATAGGCAGCGTGTCGAGGTTCGCGTCCGTCGGTTTGCCCATCGCGGGCGTGAACCACGCGCTCGAACCGGAGCGGAATCGCTTGCTCGCGACGATGGTCCAGGTGTCGATGCGGTTCTTCTTCTTCTTCACCAGGCTGCCGTGCGTCCACTTCGACTGGCCCGATTCGACATCATCCGTGAAGAGCTCAACGGGCTGCTTGCTGCCGACGAACACGCTGAACGGCACGCGCGAGATAGAGCCCTGGCTCTCGACATCCAACACGAAATCTATGAGGCTGCCGCAGGCGACCGTCCGGTCGACGGTGAACGTGAAGGGGGTCGCGTTCTCGCCCGAAGCGCTCGGGGCGATCACAGGAAAGTCTGCCGAAGCCACGGTGACGGTAACGCCCCTCGTCGCGGTCGAGAGCGTGCCCCGCCCGCTCAGCGAAGCCGCGGGCGATGCGTTAGCTATGTTCACCTTCATCGCCACGGTCTCACCGGGGTCGGCCGCAGCATTCCCGCCGCCTTCAACCTTGACCTCGGCCAGCGTCGCGACGGCCACGTCTTTGCGCTCGCCGTTATAGACCACCAGCGCAAAATCTTGATCCGTGGAATCGGCGTTGTTAGGCACCCCGTCACCCGCGACCGTAGTGGCGCGCACGCGGATGACGAAAGTCCCGCGCGTGCCCGCCGGCAGCCAGACGCCTTCCAGGTTGTCGCGCACGTTCGTCTCGCCGCCCGGCTGCGATACGTCGTTGATGAAGTTGTTCCCGCGATAGAGCTGCCCGTTTATCGTCACCTCAAGGTCGAGGTCGTTGACCCACGGCGCGAAGGCCGAGAACCCCGGCGCGTCCGTCCACGCGAGGTTCACGCGGAACGGGAGCGACGAGTCGCGTATCTCGCCGGTTATGACGAACGTCTGGCCGCTGTCGGTAAACGAGTGGCTCTGGTCTACGATTATGCGCGACGCGCTGTCGAAGGCGCGCGTGAGGTTCAGCCGGCCCCATCCCTGGTGCGGGTGCGGGAGGTTGCCGCCCGCCAGCTCGCCCGTCATGTATGTAGCGCTGTTGACGAGCACAGTCTTTATCAATGCGGCCGAAGGCTCCTGGCCGCGGTTGAGGAAGAACTGGCGAGCGAGCGCCGCAGCACCCGCGACCTGCGGCGTCGCGTGGCTGGTGCCCGACGACCAGGTGTAGAGCGTTTGCCCTCTCGGGAAGTAAGGCTTGTCGAAATCCTCGCCGCATACTCCGCCGCCATCAAAGTCCGGGTGCTGCGAGGCCGCGCCTTGAACGTGCGTGCCGGGCGCGCATATGTCCGGCTTTATCCGCCCGTCGTCGAGCGGGCCGCCCGACGAAAAGAAGGCCACGTCCATAGCGCTGTCCGCGCCGTTATCCGGCACGCCGCAGCCATCTTCGCCATCTTTTCTGAAGCTCTCGCTCGCGCCTACGGAGATCACGTTCTTGGCGCTGGAGGGCGAGTTTACTCGCCTCCCCGGCCCGGCGTTGCCCGCCGCAAAACAGATCGAGATCTCCTGGTTGCCCGACTGCGCGGGCACGGCGTCGCGCACGCGCGAGTCGTACTCTTGCGAGTCTATTGAGTAAGCGTTAAGGACCTCGCCCCAACTGTTCGACTGGACGCGAGCGCCGTCGCGGTAGGCTTCGGATATCAGCTTCGTGTACGGCTCGACCAGATCGAACCGGCCCGTCGCTTGAAATATCTTCGAAGACCCGAGCAGCGCGAACGGGGCTATGCCAAGTCCGTAGTTGTAGCCTGAAGAATCGCGAAGCCCCTGAGTCGAGCCTGCCGTACCCCCGCCCGCTATCGACAGGTTTATAGTCCCATGGCCGAACGGGTCGCCCGCGTCTAGCTCGGACGTGTAGTCGCGCGCATACGAGACGCGGCTCTGACCCGACGCGTCGAGGAAGTCTTGATGAAGCTTGTCCGGGCTCGTAAAGCCGCGGTCCAGACCCGAGTCCGTAACGTCTATCGAAAAGCCGAAGCGCGACGTGAAGCCACGCGACGCGAGCCATGCGAGGTAGCCCGGCCCGCGAGCAGACTTACCGTCGGCGCTCAGCTCGCCGGCCGAAATCTGTGACGCGCGCTCGTCCAACAGCCGCGGGGGCGACCACGGCTCTATGTTGACGACGCTTGAGAGGGCGGCGAGCTCGCCTATCTTCGCGACATCGACGCGCATCCTCAAATTAGTAAAGTTGAGCACGGCGTAAGGCTCGCCGATCATAGCCGAAGCCAGCCGCTTCGCCGCTTCGACATCATTGTCCGGCCGGGCGTTTCGGCCCGCGGCCTTGCGCGCGATCTGCACGCCTACGACCACCTCGCCGCCCGATTGCGCAGCCATCTGAGCGGCGATGCGGGGGTGAATCTTGTACTGATCTTCAAACGGGCCTTCCCATTGGATGAAGCCTTCGCCGCGGCCTGCCGCCGCGCGGTTAGCCGCCATC
Source organism: Blastocatellia bacterium (assembly GCA_035249305.1). Classification (GTDB taxonomy): domain Bacteria; phylum Acidobacteriota; class Blastocatellia; order UBA7656; family UBA7656; genus DASUNP01. The sequence continues at coordinate 65,292 of DATFGQ010000061.1, forward strand.
AGCTTGTTGGTCGCGGCCTCGTCGGCGCGGACAAGGTAGCCGTTATTCGGCACGTAGGCGACAAGCTCAAGGCCGCTCGCGCGCAGTCGGTCGAGCCACTCGCGCTTGACGGGGCCAACGAACTGGACCAGTCGCATCTCGCCGCCCGCGCCCTTCCCCTTGAAGCGCGCCGCGCTGCTCTGTGCAAGCGGCGAGCTGTCGCGGCCTCCGAGCCCCAGGAAGTTGCCGGGCGCAGGGTCGGCAGTAGTGTCGATCGCGCCCGACCGCAGCAGCAAGACGTTAAAGTCGTCGCGCACGACGTAGCCCGTCTGATCCGCGAACGCTTCGTCCATGACGAGCAGCTTGAAGGAGTCGTAATCCGCAATCTCGAATGCGCCCATGCCGATGGCGCGCGACAGCGCTTCGTGGTCTTCCGAGGCGACGACGACTTTTCTCAGCGAGCCGGGGCTGCGGTAAGAGCGGCTTGCGGCGACCGAGGCCCCCTTATAAGTTAAAGCGGCCTTATCCGACTCAACGCCTTGTTCGATATCTACACTCTTAAAGCCCGAGCGCACGTCCGCGCCGGCGATCGTAGCCATAAGCAATATGGCGATAGCGATGGATGAAATAAGGAACCTTCTCATTGTGCCTCCGTAAAAGACCGGCCACCCGCGTTCGTTTTTTGTCAGGGCCTGCTACCTGAAGATGAGGTGATTAAGTGGCGCGCGGCTTGACTTCAAATGCGATGAGTTTCCACTCGCCGCCCTCGTCCTTAAATCTAACGGTTATGTCCGCCCTCGCCCGATCGAACAAGACGCTGTAGACGGGCGACACAAGGCGGTTTTTCTCTTCGCCTTCGAGCCTAAAGCTCAGCCGTTCGAAGCTCTGAATCCTGCCCATAGCCGTTATCTGTTTCAGATTATCGATTGCCGTCGCGCGCGCGACATTCTTTTTGAACTCTTCTGAAGCCTCGTTGTAGACCGTGTCGTATTCGGCGGACTTGACCCGTTCGAAGAAGACGGCCGCGGCTTTATCGACGTCCTGCGTAGGGGCCTCGGACGCCCAGCACCCGGCAGCGGTTAGAGCGAGCCACACGACAAGCAATTTCTTAAGCATCAAATCCTCTGTCAGGGGGTTAAACCTGGACTAAAGTAGAGCAGAAACAATACCAGCACTCCGGCGGGAAAAGCAACGCGGTAGTTTTCAGTTTTTAGTTTTCAGTTTTCAGTTTTTAGTTCTTAGAGCTGATGCCGCAATTAGAGGGCATCTCGCTGAAAACTAAAAACTAAAAACTGTAAAAAATCTGTTCGACCATCACAGCTCCGTCCGTCTGGCGGCGGGCGCGGAACTCGCGGATCGCCGTCGATGTGATGAGGCTCGACAGGTTCTCGCTGAAGAAGCTCACGGCGGTCGATTCTTCTTCATCGTCGGCCTTCGAGGCCGCGCCCTCCACCTTGCCGTCGAGCTTCGACATCAGCTTGTCGAAGACAGGCTTTGCGTCGGCTACGCGGACCACGCTGTAGTATTCGAACGTCCCTTCGACCTTAGCGGCCGAAGTCGAGGCGGCGGCCCGCAGAATGTCGCGGGCGAATTCGCGGCTCGACGCCAACACGAGATACTTGCCCGAGATCGAATAGGCCGCCCCTTGCTCAAGGAGCGACTGCGCGAGGTAACGGACCTGCGCGTCGTCCTGCCACGCGAGCCCCGGCTCTACGCCCGCGACGACGAACCGCTCGCGCATCTCGGTCGTGATCGCGCCTTCGAGCGCGGTGCGGTCGATCGTCCGATCGGCGCCCATCTCTATGACTACCGCGCGCTCGAACGTGACGAAGGGCTTTGACGAGTCGAGCTTCGAGCGGACCATCTTCGAGTAATTCGCGGCCGAGACGTTTGCGAGTATCGCCGACACGCTCTTTTCAAACCTGTCGGCGGGAGCGGCGGCGGGAGCTTTCGCCGCCTCGGTCGCGGCCTTCTGCCCTGGCGCTTTATCGTCGTCGATGTCTTTGTCAAACCGCTGGTCGAGCCGGCGGTAGCGCTCGACTCGCACGTCTTCATCCCCTTCGGTCGAAGTGTCGCGGCTGTAGTCAGGCGGGACCTCGCCCACGGCCTCCGCCTCGTTCGGCAGTTTGCCGAACAGGGCTTGCGCCACCTGCTTGCTCAACAACTCGTTCGTGCCGCTCGCGCCGCGCAGCTCTATGAGGTGTGTGTCGGCCGGGGCGAATTTGATTAAAGCATTGGCCTGTTCGTTGCTGAGCGCGGTCGCCGTCGGGCTTGCGCCGGTCGTCTTGAACCAGCGCTGCTCGGTCAGCCCCGCCGCGGTGATTCTCAGATCAATCAATCCGCTTTCGATATTCGAGAGCTGTGCGACGTTGCGGTGTATCCAGTAGTTGTTGAAATGGCGGCTGCGGTTGAGCCGCGCCTGGTCGAGCCACATAGTAACTTCGTGCGCCGTGAAACCTTTTGCGAGATCGGCCGTCGCCGTCACGTCCGCGAGCAGAGAGTCCGCGCCCGCCGACTTTGCGTTCGCAAGCGCGCGGATCATCAGCCCCTCGCTGGTTGTCACGAGTAGCTTGCCCGACGCGTGCGCGAAGCAGAACTGCTGGTTCAAGCGCCCGCCATCGGTCGCCACGTCTCGCACGTAATAGACGCCCGATGCCGAAGACCGCTCTTGAAACTGGGGCGCTTGCTTGAACATCGCCGTGGCGATGGCGCGCTCGCGCGCCACCTCGGTAACAAAGACGAGTTCGAGCTTCCCGATGTCGTAGACGGCGACGGCCGACGCGCCTCCGGCCAACTCGGCCAACCGGCTCTCGTCTAACCCGAAGCCCAGCGCCTTCTCGAAATCTTTCTTGCGGTCCTGGAGCTTGAGGTAAGCATGAGATTGCGAGAAGGCGGCAAAGTTTTTGGTCTTGTAAAAACTGTCGCGCACGGGTGATGCGATCCAAAGCTTCATGAGCGCCGCCAGGTCGCGCGCCTGGACGTAGACCATCGCCCCGCGCGGCGTGATGCTCGCGAGCCTGAGTTGCTCAGAGACGGGGCGTGCCGACTGCCCATCCGATTGATGCGCGAGCGCCGCGACCGCAACCATGAATAGAATGATCACTCTGGTTATTCTCATAATCTCAATCACCTTCAGTTTTCTTCAGCGCGGGCTTTGTAGATCACTTCGGTCGTGCTGCTCAGGTCTATGCGCCGGAACGCAGCCTCGCGCGCACGACGCGCCTGGTCCTGCGCGATCATCTCGGCCAGCAGTTTTTCTATCGCCGCGCGGTCTTCCGGCCTCGTCGCCTCGGCCGCGCGGAGTCGCTCAATCGCTATCGCGCGGTCATACTGGCCCAGCCGCGCCGCCGACTGCGCGAGCGTCGCGAGCAGAGCATTGTCGACCTTGCCGGCGGCCGCGCTGTTCAACTCCGCGAGCGGGCGCAGCCCCGCCGTGCGCGCGCGCGCGACTTCAAGCGACGGCTCGAACGCGACGGGGACCACTTCCCCGCCGCCTTCGCTCTCGCCGTCGCCCGCGGCGAGCGCGCGGCGCACCTCCGCGCTTATCAACGACTTCCCATCCGACCCGTCGCCCTCGGCCATGCGGATTGCGGCCAGGTCGCGCCCGGCCCGGCCATAAAGCAGCACGAGCTGAGCGCGCGGCCCCGCGGCGCGGAAGGCTATCGCGTCGGTTATGTCGCCGTCGCTGTCGAGGTAGACCGCGCGCTCGAAGGCCGTTGTCGCCTCCTGCGCGTTCTGCGCGGCAAGCGCGATCAGGCCGAGCTTCATCTGAGCCACAGGGGCGAGCCCGCCCGCGCTTATTCGGCCCAGCAGCGAGCGCGCTTCGTCCATACTGCCCGTCGCCTCGGCTACCGCCGCACGCGCGAGCAGCGCGCCCGCATCATTCTGCCCCGCCCCTCTGTCGAGCAGCGTCGCGGCCCGCGTCGCCTGGCTACGGTCGGCGCGAACGATGTCGCCTATGACTTCAGCGCCCTGCGCGCGGATGCTGTTGGGCGTGCCCCGCTCGGCGATCAGCGTGGCGATGTAATCTATCGCTTCGCCGTTTCGCCCCGCGGCCGCCATCGCGCGAGCAAGCTCAAGACGATTCGTCGAGTCCGTAGGGTTGGCGCGGGCTAACTGCTCGCGGAAATCGACCGCGTCGTTGTAGCGGCCGATTCGCGCGGCAGTCTCGGCAGCGAGGCTCAACGCCTGTAGGTTGTCCGTCGAGCGCTCGACCAGGAGCTTGAGCAACCTGGAGGCTTCGTCCGCGCGACCGCGCCGCGCTTCGATCTCTGCGAGCCCGGCTATGCTCGCGTCGTCCGGCTTGCGCGAGCGGACGGCCATCGTGTAGGCGTCGTAAAGCAGCGCGTCGGCGTCGGCCTCGCGCCGCTCGGCGACCAGCAGCGCGTAAGCTTTCAGACACCGCTCGTGCATGACTTGACCGCCCGAGCTCTTGCGGCTCGCCTCGTCAAGCCCGCAGTAACTGCGAAGCTCGGCCAGCCCCTTGGCCTGATCGCGCCCCGCGCGAAGCTCTATCAGCGCCGAGGCCAGCGGCAGCCAGTCGTAGCGATCTTCCGTGTAATCGCTCTCACCTTCCGAACGGCTTTCGAGCGCGAGCTCCTGGTCGGCCTGCTCACGCTTGATCGCGCCGACGAGCAGCCGCGCTTCGTCAAGACCGTTAGTCCTTATCAAGAAGTTGATGAAGCGCCTGCGCCAATCGGCCAGCGCGCGCGGCGGGTAGAAATATTCGACGCCGTTCCAGTAGCCGTTCTCGTATGCGTCGGTGCCGAAAGCGGCCGCGGCCAGATTTGTCAAGCGCTGGTGCTGCGTGCGGTAGATGCTGCCGAGACTGGCTTCCGGCAGCAAGCCATCTTCGATTATGAGCCGCGCGATCGTCACCTCGTCGGGCATCTGAGTGATCGCGCTTTGCAAGGACGCGGCGACGGCGGCGGCGAGGTCGCGGTTGCCGCTCGCGCGGCGCGCAAGCTGGCGCACCAGAGGTTTGATCGCCTCCATCCGGTCGCTCTTGTCGTTATTGCGCGTCGGCCGGTTGACGAAAGCGATCAGGAAGCTCTCGATCTGCGGCAACGCCTCGCGGAGCATCCCGTTTTCGGCCATCACCCGCAGATACTCTTGAGCGTTATCGATGGTGACGCGGCCCGCCATAAGCTGGCCCCACGCCTCGGCCGCGCCCTTCCGGTCGCCGCGCGCGAACGCCACCGAGCCTCGCATCACGATCACGTCACGCGCGCCCGGCTCAAGCTCGGCGGCCATCGCCGTGTGCTCGGCGGCGCGGTCCGGGTTCTTGCGGTCGAGGTAAAAGGCGGCAAGCTCTAGCTGCGCTTCGGCGTCCGACGGGCTGTTTTCGACTTCGCCGACGACGTAGTTGCGGCTGTCGTTTTCGCGCCCGACCATGCCGAGCCAGTAACCGAAGTTACGCGCGGCGATATACCAGTCGTCGCCGACCAGAGAGCGCGCGGGGTCTACGCGCGAGCCTATCATCTGGCCGATCGGCTTAAGGTCGATTGCCGTGCGGAAAGCCATCTCCGTCTCGTTCGACGTGTCTTTCAAAAAGAGCCCGACTTCGCCCGTGCGGCTCGCCACCCACGCGGGCGACTGGCGCGCGCTGTTGATCGCCTTGAGCGCAAGCTCGCGCTCGTTCTTCGCCACGAAGAAGTTGATTAGCTGAATCTGGTAAGGGCTATAGGATGTCGCGAGCCTCACCAGCTCGTTGCGGTTGCCCGTGGCGTGAACGAGCGTGAGATAGCGGTCGACCCAGTCGGCCGCGCCATCGGTCAGAGCGCCGCTCGCGCTGGCGTAAGCCGCGCGCAGCGCGCTCATCTCGCGCTCGACGTTACCGGCCAGGCGGTATTGAATGGCTATCTGATTCGGATAATCAAAACGGTCTTTGTAAGGGTCGCGCGCTTGCTCTGCCGTCAACACTTCGGCCGCGCGAACGAACGACGCGTGGCGGTTGTAGAAGGCCACCAGCGCGCGAAGCTCGTTGTGATAATCCCCGTCGGTCACCAGCGTGCGCTTCTGAAACGCCGCGTCCTTGAGCCGCGTGTGAATATTCTCTTCGATCGTTGGGAGCGCCGCGGCCCGCGCCAATCCGAGGTAGCGAAGCAACTGGTCGCGGTCGCCGTAGGTCGTCAAAGAGGCCGTCGCGGATTGAATGGCGGAGGCGAGCTGGCTGGCTTCGGCCTGCGTCGCGTGCTCTATCACGCCTTTGGCGAAATCCCCGCGCATAGCCGAATCGAACCACGTGACGATGTTCTTCGCCTTGTAGCCGTCCGTGTCGGCCGAGTTGTTGCCTATGGCCGTGAACTGCGCGCGGTAGCGCTCGACCTTCTGGAAGATCGCCGCGGGGGGCTCGGTCTGCGCGAGCGCGCGGACGTAGCTTGTGATGTTGTCAGGGCCTATGAACTCATCCTTCAAACTCTTCGGCAACTGCGCCAGAACCTGCTCGTAGACGCGCACCGCCTCGGTGTTGAGCCCCCACTGGGCGAGCTGTGCCGCGAGCCGCATCTGCGCTTCGGCCGATGAGTTTCGCTTGGCCGCCAGCGCCTGCCGCATGGTCTGCACCGCGTCGTCACGGCGGCCTTGCGAAATCTGTATCCGCGCAACCTCTATGAGCCACAGCGGGTCGCGACCGGCCAGCGCCCACCCTTCGCGCAGCACCTCTATCGCTTCGTCGTAACGGCGCAGCCGCGCCAGCGTGCTCGCAAAGGCGAAGCGCAGCTCGGCCCGCTGCGGCTCGTTGGTGACGGCCGCGCGGTACTGGTCCGCCGCGCCCGCGAGGTTCCCCTGCCGCTCGTAGATGCGGGCCAGCACAAGCTGCCATCGATAATTCTTGTAAGCTTCCGTAGAGAGCTTCACGTAATAATCGGTCAGCCTCTGCACAAGGTTATGCTCTTCGGCATAAGCTATCGCGCCCGACAGATTGTTCTCGTCTTCGGGGTACGTGTTTACGATCTCTATATACTGGTCTACGGCGTCCTGGTATTTGCCTTGCGCCGTCAGCGTCTGGATCATCCCCCACCGCAGGTCCGCCACGCGCGCTCGCGTCTCGTCGCCGCCAAGCCCCGCGCCGCGGACGTTCTTGAACGCGTCTTGATAAAGCGCCGTAAGCTCTACCTGTTTGTTCTGAAGACCGAGCGCGCGCGCCAGCTCTGAGAAGACCTCTGCGTCGGTCGGGCTCTCGGCGTAGAAGGCGCGCAACGTAGCTTCGGCCTCGGCCAGCTTCTTGGCGTCCATCTGGTAGCGGGCGAACTGCAAGGTCATAGAGCGGCGGTTCGCGCCGCGCGCAAGCTGGAGCGAGCGGCGGTAAAGGTCGAGCGCCTGATCGAATCTCCCCGCGCGCCAGTAAAACTGCGCGGACTCTTCGATGACGCCGACGTTAGTCGGGTAATCGGCTACGAGCCGGTTGATGATCTGAAGCGCCGCGTCGGTCTGGCGCTGGCGTTCGAGGAATGAAGCCTGCTGGAGCCGGAACATCATCGACTCGCGCTCGTCGCGGGCGACCGCGGCCAGCCGCGTCACCACCTGCTGCTCGTCTTCGGGGCGGAGAATGCCGCGGAAGATGTCGCGCATGGTTTCGAGAAACGCCACGTCGTTCGACTTGGCGACTTCGGCCCGCAGTATGGCGAGCGCGTCGGCCTGCCGGTCGCGCTCGGCCTGGTAGACGGCATAGCCTATCGTCAATTGCCAGTTGGCGGGCTCGGCCGCGCGCTCGCGCTGGTAAGCGGCGGCGATCTTGTCGGCCACGCCCGCGCGACGCGCAAGCTGCGCCAATCGCTTCGCGACCGTGTCGCGCCCTTCGCCCGGCTCGTCTAAGACCTTCACGTACTCGGCGACCGCTGCGTCTATGTCGCCTTTGCCTTCGTAGACCGCGCCCATGCGGTAAGCGTAAATCGAATTATCGCCCGTGACGTTACGAAGCTGTCGGAAGACGTTTATCGACTGGTCGAACTGGTAGTAGTCCCAGAAGACCGTCGCGACTTCGAGATAGGTTTCGCGCTCGCCCGGCTCCATCTGCGTGAGCTGATTCCACTGCTCGGCCGCGCGGTTGAAGTCGCCAAGCTCCGCGTAGACCTCGCCCGCTTTGATGCGGTACGCATGATTGGCCGGGTAGATGTCGGCCATCTGGTCGAGCGTGCGCGCGGACTCTTCATAAAGCTTCGGGTCCTGCTCGCCGAAAGAGCGGGTCAGGTCGGCGAGGCGGTCTGCGTACTGGGGCTCGCCCGGATAGATCGACACGAGCTGGCGGTAAGCGTTTATCGCCTCGTCGTGATGCGAGAGCCACGCCGCCGCGTCCGCCGCAAAGACGGCGTAGGTGCCCGGCGTCGTCTGAGTGCCCGCGGCCGGTTTCAGATTACCCTTCGCCTGCGCGTAGCGGTCGCGCAGCCGGTTCTCCTTCGACAGCCACGCCAGGTACGGGTCGCGAATCGAACGGTCCGCGAAATAGTACTGCGCCGAGAGCGTCTCCCAGCTAGGCCGGTCGCGGCTCTCAAGGTAAGTCAGCATGCCGCGCACGAAATATAGATTACGAGGGAATCGATTGTGGGCGTAAGTGTAGAGGTCGTAGGCCAGCCGCTGGTCCCACGCTAACTGGTCGCCCGTCACGGTCGGGCCGTAGCCCGCGAAGCGCAGCAGGTATTCGGTTATCTCTTCTTCGTCGAAAATGTCTATCAGTTGACGCGAATAGCGCGCCAGCTCGCGGCCGCGCTTCTGTCGCACGTACCAGCGGCCCAAGCGGTGATACCACGTGTTGGAATCGAACTGGCGTATGGCCGAGTTGTAAGCCTTGAGCTGTTCGTTGACGATCTGAGCCTGGCCAAGCCACCGCAAAAAGCGTTCGTATAACCCTTCTTCTTTCGGGTGCTTTTTGATCTCGTTCCAGAAGAAAGCCAGTGTCTCGGTCTGCTTCTCTTCGGCCGCAAGCGACGACACGTACCGTTCGAGCACGCTGCTGTAAGTCGGCCCGCGCGTCTCGCCTTCAGATGCGGCGCTGTACTCGTCAGAATCGACATCGCTCTCCTGTTCGCTCGTGTCGTCGCTGTCGGCCGTAGGGTCGTACGTGTCGCTGTAGGCTTCGATGTTGTACTTGATGCGGTCGATCAACTGTGCGACTTCGGGCGTAACGCCGTAGCTCCACCGCTTTGCCGAAACCGGGACGAGCGGCTTGCCCCGCGCCCGCTCGCGCGCAAGGCGGTCGAGCAAGGCTTGAAGCACCGCGCGCTCGTTGGCGCGGTCTTTCAGCGCGACGTATGAATCGGCCATGCGCAAAGAGACTACCGAGTATGATGGCGAATCCGGATAACGCTGCTGAAACTCGCGGCCCGCTTCGACCGCCAGGCGGTGCTCGCCCAGCGTCGCGAAGACGTTGATGACGCCAAGGTACATGTCGCCAAGGTGATCCGACTGCGCGTACTCCTGTTTGAACGACGTGAAGATGCGGTAAGCGAAAGCGCGGTTAAAATAACCGGCCGCCGACTTCTCTTGCGAAGCGAACTCCTGGGCCACGTCGTTGCCCGAAAGTATCAGCGACAGCACGCCGTTCATAAAGCCAGGGTGCTGATCGACTTCGGCAACGTCCTTGTAGAACGACAGGTCGCCCGTCGCCACGCGCGTCGGCGTGCCCGACGCGTCTATCATCACTTTGAAGAGGCGATACAGGGCGTCTTCGCGAGCTTTGCTGCCCGATTGCAACCCGCCCACGAGGTAGAGCGTGTAAAGATAGCGCGACGCCTGATCGTAATAACCTATCGAAGTGAGCATGCCCGCGACCTGCTCAAGCTCGCGCGCGTTCCATGAAGATGGGCTCCCGCCGCGCCGCGCTTCGAGCTCGCGTATCAGCGAGCCGGCCTGCTCGTAGTTGCCTTCGAAAGCGTAAAAACCGTATAGCCGCGCGACAGTCAGCAGGTCCGTCGCGCCCGTGCGGACGCGCTCTTGAAGGCCGCGCCGCTCCAGGCGGTAGCGGCCGAACCGCCGCATCAAGTCGTAATAATCCGACGCGATCGCGCTAGGCCAGTTCGGGTCGAACGCGGAGGCGTAGACATCTTCGGCCCCGCGCCGGTCGCCGCGCGATTCGAGTATCTGCGACCGCGTCTTCAGGAAATAAGGGAGCTCGGCGGGAAACTTCGGCTGGAACTGCGCGAGCACGGCGAGCGCCTCGGCCGTCTGGTTAGCGAGGCGCAGCTCTTCGACATAGTCTTTGACGGGCTGGATGTTGTTCGCGTCGGCGGCTACGAGCTCCGCGAAGAAGTCCGAGGCCTTGAACTCTTTGAGCGAGCGAGTGCGCACAAGCTCGGCCGCGTGCTTGTAGACGGCGGTGCGGTCTTTGACGGGAAGGTTGCGCGCGAGCTCTTGAAGCGTGCGGACCTCGTCGGCGTATTGCGCGCGGTTGTGGTAAAAGCTCGCAAGCCTTCGGAGCGCGTCGGCCGAGCGGCCTTTAAGATCGGCGTACTCGCGCATCTCGCGCGACGCGCGGTCGAACTGGCCGAGCCGCTCCGAAAGATGCGCCGCGTGCAAGTGGAGCCGCGCGTCTTTAGGGTATTGCGTCGCCAGCGCACCGACGCGCTCAAGCGCGGCAGAGTAAGGGCGGGCGACGAGCGAGCTTACGCCGAAGAAGTCTTCGGTCGTAAAGAGCGCTTCGTCGACGGCGGTCTGCGGTGCGCGGTTAGGGTCGGCCGCACGGAGCGATCCGGTTTGAGCCGCCGGTGTGCGCTGCGCCGCCCTCTGCCCCGCTTTGCGCTGACGCTGAGGCGTGCTCTTAGCGCGTTGCGACGCAAGGTAAGTCCCCGCCGCGACCGAAGCGAGCGAGACCAGAATGATCACCGATGAATAGACACGTTTGCGCATATCTTAAACCCGTCTGCGTAATCACAGAAAACTCTCACCGCAGAGACGCAGAGCGCACAGAGGCGGCGCAGAGCTTTCTCTGTGTAATCTCCGCGCTCTCTGCGCCTCCGCGGTGAATAAGAATTATCAATCCAACCTAATTGACTACCCGCCGCCGATAACTTCGATCGTTATCTCTGTCGCGCTTGAGTTGTGCGCGAAATCTTCGGCCGTGATCTGAATCGTATAAGTCCCGGCCGGGAGCCCCGCCGGTATCCTTAAATACCCTACGTTCGCTTTCGCTTTGCCGTCCCAGACGACGGGGACCGGCAATGCCCCGAATATGCGGGCCGCGATCCTGCGCGTGTCGGCGTCCGCTCGGACGGTGATAGCAAGGTCTTCTCCCGCGCGCACCCTCCCTTGCGCCGCCTGCGCCTGCAAGCGCGGCGGGCGGCTGTCGATGACAAAGCTCTTCTCTTCCTGGAACGCCCGGCCCTTGTCGTCGACCAAGATCAACCGGCAACGGTAAACGCCGTCGGCCATCTCGCGCGGGGCTATGAAGCGCGTCTGCCAAACGTCTTCGCCTTTCAGATAGACCAACTGCTTTGTCAGCCCGAACGGGAAGACGGCCGTCACCTCTCTGATCGATTCGTCGGCGCGGACGCGCAGCACGGGGTCGCCCGGCCTTATGACTCGAGGGCGCAAAAGCGAGCGCGGCGCGGCTAAGAACGACGTGTAGGGCGTGACGAACTTGTACTTCTTTGACAGCGCGATGATCTCGTCTATCGCCTCGCGCGTCTCGCCCGTGAGCGCGATCTGACGCAGCAGCGCGTCGACTCGCGCGCGCGCCCACATCCGCGCCACGTGAGGGTGCGCGTCGTCTCTTTCGGGGAGCTCCACCTGTTGAGTGAGCCGCACCGCTCGCCCTTCGGCATTTCCCGAAACCGTGAGCGCAGCCGGCCCCGGCCGCTTGTAGCGACCTACGAACGAGAGGCGCGTCCCGTCATAAGCGGTCGCTTCGTAATCGGGGTAGATGTGATAGAAGTTCGCAGCGTCGGCGTTTTCCAGCTTAAGCGAATCGATAGGCTGGCGGCCAACCTTGCTTATGAACGCGTTGAGCTTGAATTCCAGTTGATCGGTCTCGCGGGTCCAGTCAAAGAAGCCTCGCGATGCGCGCGCCAACTCTTCGAGCAGTCTGAGGTTGGTGTCGCCGCCTATGCCGAAGACGTATAGACGCGCATTACCCGCCGCGGCGTTCGCCTTCTTGAATCGCTCGACGAGCGCGCCGGTCCGCGAGGTCGCCAGCGTCGAGTTGCCGTCGGTGATCATCACTATCGCGCGCTCTTTTTTCGAAGGCATATCTTTGGCGAGCTTCGCCGCGCGCTCAAGCGCCGCGCCCATGTCGGTCCCGCCCGACAGGTAGCTCGACTTTATGAAACCGAGCGCGCGGTCTATCTCGCCGGGGCGCGCGTCGACGGCCTTCTCGCTGAAGGCCGCCACGTCGTCGTTAAAGAGCATCACGTTGAAATTGTCTTGAGGCTGGAGCGAGCGCAGCAAAGTTTCGGTGGCTTCGTAAGCGCGGTCGAGTTTCTCCCATTGCATCGACAGCGACGTGTCGAGCATCACCAGGATCGAGCGCGCGGGCGGCGGCTGCGCCTGACCCGGCTGGCGTCCCGATTCGTTGAAGACCACCGCGGCTTCGAAATAGCCGTCCGGGTCGCGCTCGGCCAGTCGCGGGTCGCGCAGCTCGCTGGCCGTTATGCGCTCGGGCGCGCGGTAGGCGAGGAACTCGAAGGCTGTTCGCGGAACCGACAACCCGTAGCTGAACGCGAGGTCTTCGGTGAGCTGAACATTCCCGCCTTCGAAAGTGGCGGACTTGAACTGCGGCGAGTTCTCTATGAAGCTCAGCGGGTAAGACCTGCTCCTGAGATTGAGGTCGGTCATCGGGAAGCGGCTCGCGACCTGCAAACGGATCTCAAGGTGGCCCACGGTCTGGGTGCCGTACTCGCTCGGCTTGAAAGGGAACGAGAAGTACGACTCCAGGTTATCGACGCGGAGCACCTCGGAGTACTCAAGCTCCAGACGCTTCGTCCCGTAAGCGGGGATCGGCACGATCTGGACGGTGAAGGCCGTCGCCGCACCGTCTTCGTCGTCTTGCGACAGCAGGCCAGGGTCTATCGACTGGAGCGCGAGGTCTTCGTATATCTCTTCAGCGCGGCGCTTCTCAAGTATCACGCCCGGTATGCGCACGTCGCCGTCCCAGACGGCGAAATCCGAGATGGCCGCGGTCGTAGGGATGAGAAAGACGTAGCGCCCTTCTTGAACGCGGTCCGTGCGGTTGCCGAAGATCTGGACCACGCGCACGCGGGCGAATTGATTATCGATGGAGATGTTGACGGTCATCTCGTCGAGCGTCAGCACCGCCGGGTCGGGCTTTTCAGACCCTCCGGGGATCAGCACGCCCGACTGCGCGTAGGCCGCGCAGGGGGCGAAGAGCAGCAAGGATAAGAGAGCTGCTTTTCGCATCAAGAGACGAATTAGCAAGCGTCCGCTTCGTTTCATAATCTTTCAACCCATCACGCGTTTTTCGATACGCACGAGGCCGTTCAGCGTGCCAACGTAGACAAACTCATCATCGCTTGTGATAGCCGTGACGTTCTGAGAAGCCAGCCCCGCGCTAAACTGTGTCCAGCGCCGGTCGCGGGTATTATAAACCAAAAGCCCACGGTCGCTAGTGCCTACGTACAAGCGCTCGGAGTCGGCGTGCATAGCGTTTTGATTCACCTCGAACCCGCCGAGCTCTTCGGCGAAGTTGATCCACTCGCCCGTCGGCAACAGCGCGTCTACGCCGCCGCCGTTCGTGCCTATGTAAAGCGTCCCGTTGATCTCGGCCAGCGCGCTCACCCAGTCGTGCGACAGGCGCGAGTTCGATGTCTTGTATGTCCGAACCACCCGCAGCCCTTCAAGCTCTACCAGACCCGCTAGACTCCCTACGAACAGCCGCGACCCGGCCGCCGCAGACGTGTAGAGGTGGTTGCTCGCCAGCCCGTGAAACGCCGTGAGCGACCGCGCGCGGCCGTCGGAGACTTCCGTGAGCCCGCCTGCGGTGGCGAGCACCATCACGCGAGAGGAAGTGTTGACCGCCGGGGCCGACGACGCTGAAGCCTGGTAGGAAGGGCCGAGATCGGCGACCGTGATATGCGCGATAGAATCGCTTATCAACCCGTTCCGCTCGCGCGTGAAGACCGTCTGGTTGAACCTGCCGTCGAATGCCACAAGCCCTCGCGACGTGGCGGCGAGCACTCGGTCCTGGTCGCGGTCAAAGAATATGAAGTTGACTTCCCGCACGCGGTCGTCTTCGATATGCGAGAGCCGCTCGGAGGTTTGGGGCGCGATCGTATCGATCCCGCGATCGAAGTAGCCGACCCACAGCCTGTTCATCGCGTCTAACGCCAGGCCCGTGATGTGCCCCGCCGACACTACGCCCTCTCCGACAAGAGCGCCGGCGAGGCGATCGAACGCGGGGCCATCACTCGACTCGTCTCTGGCGAACGCGCCTTCGCGAGTAAGCGCCCACAGCCTCCCGTCGTAGGCCGCGACTACAGCGGGCGAAGAGCGAGGCAAGCCTGTAGCTTCGGCGAGGCTCGCGCCGTGGCCGGGCCGCGCGGGCTTGTCGGCGGCAAGCTTATTTCCGATGTCGAGGACGCCGCCCGTAAAGAGCCCCGCCCAGAGGCGTCCGTCGCTCACGGCGAGCGAAGAGACGTTCGGCTGGTCCGAGATCGTTTTCACGCCGTTATCTTCGTCGATCGCCACGACCCCGAAATCGGTCGCGGCGGCTACGACGCCCGCTTCTTCGAAGCTCGAAGGCAGGGCTTCAAGCGCCGTGACGTGCGGCGATGGCAATCCCGAGCTCGTGTCGAGGTGATCTATGTGAGCTTCGCGCCAGACGTAAAGGCCGCGGTCCTGCGTGCCGATGTAGAGCCGCGAGTCCAGATCGAGCAGCGCAGTCACACGGCTGAAATCGGCTCCAGTGGCCGAATTCAGCCGGCGCGAGAAGCGTTCGCCGTCGTACTCGAACAGCCCGCCGTCGAGAGTGCCGATAAACAACTCCGTATCGGTCGCGCGCAGCACGCTGACGCGCGCGGCTTTCGGCTTCTCAAAGCGGTAGCCGGTGAACCCGTCGCCGTCGAAAGCGATCAACCCCGCGCCCGCCGTGCCGATGAAGAGGCGGCCGCGAAAGACCGCGAGCGCCGTCAGGTCGTTTTCCGGCAGCCCGTCCGTCGTCGTGTAGCGCCGCTTGACCGCGTCGCCGCCGTCGAGCGCGACGAGCCCGCCCGAAGTCGCAAGATATGTCGCCCCATCAAAACTGACGCACGCGCGCACGTCGGCCGCGTTCAGATAGAGCGACAGCCCTTCGGCGGCGGGCGCGCGGAGTTTGCTTTCTTTAACAACGATCTCTTCCGCTGCCCGCAACTGCTCGCCGGTCAGGGCGCCTTCAAACTGGTTTATTATGATGACGACCGCTACTACGACGACCGCAATGATAGATAAGGCGAGAATGATGAGCCTGCGGCGCGGCAGGGATTTGAGATTTGAAATTTGAGATTTGAGATCGAACATGGCGACTTCTTAGATGCGCGAAAACAAAAAACGATTCTCTTCTGTCGACTCAAAAAGTGCTTTTGCTTGACAATGCCGGAGCCGCTTCAATATAGTCAATGAGCTAAATTGGATGGGCCGCTCACGAATTATCGCCTCCACTTAGCTGTCCGAAGTCCGTGTCAAAAAACCGTTACAGGAAACCGAGAGTTGAATCTCCCAAACGCGCTCACGCTCTCTAGGATATTCGTAGTCCCGCTCCTAGTCGTCGTCCTTCTGACGAAGTTTCCGAGCGACTGGGTAGGCGTGCCTCAACAGTTGATCGGGCTCGCTCTTTTCATAGGGGCTTCGTTCACCGACTGGCTCGACGGCTACATTGCGCGAAAACGCGGCCAGGTGTCAACCCTCGGGACGCTGCTCGACCCGATCGCCGACAAACTCCTGATCTCGGCCGCCCTCGTGTCGCTGGTCGAAAACCGGCTCGCCCCGGCCTGGGCGATCGTCATCATCATAGGGCGCGAGTTCGCCGTGACCGGACTCCGCTCGATCGCCGCCGCCGAAGGCTTCACCATATCGGCTTCAAAGAAGGCCAAGTTCAAGATGCTGTCGCAGGTCATTGCGATAACGCTTCTCATACTGGGCAGCGTGCCCGGCGGCCCGTGGGGGCTGCAACCGCCGCCGCACGTCCAGCCCGACGTATCTTTCGCCTCTTTCAAAGAGGCGGCCGCCATCATAGCTTCCTCGATTCGCGAAGGCACGATCACGCTCGACGGCTTCCGCGTCCTCTGTTATGGCGCGGGGCGCGCGATGCTCTGGATAGTCGTCTTCTTCGCGCTCTGGTCGATGTACGACTACTTCACGAAGTTCTACGGCAAGGTGCGCGACCGCATCGAAGTGCGCGAGCGGCGGCGGATACGCATGCTCAGACGCCGGGGGAGAAAGACGAGCGCCGCGGCGATGACATCTACCGCGACCGGGCGGATCAAAGAAGAGAGCTAAAGCCGCTTACTTACTTTCCCGCCAACGAGCTTATCAGGCTGAAGCTCCCCACGGCCGACCGCGACTCCGTAATGATCCCGTAATCGCGAAACTCTGTGAAGCTCAACGAAGGCGGCACGCGGGCGAGCGCCGCCTCGCCCGCCGATTGATCTGCCGGGCCGCTCTTGGTAACCGCCGCCACGGCCATCATCATCTCCGCGGCATCCCTCACGTCTGGCTTATAAGAGATTATCGCCGCCCTCGCCGGCGGGCTGTTTAAGACTTGCGCGAGCCTCTCGTCACGCCCGACTCCGGCGTTGTTCGCGTGCGCGTCGATCATCTTTGCAATCTGGTCTCGCGTGGCAAGGATCAAGAACTCTCCGACAAACGCCGCCGCGCGGCCGTCTTCGTGCGAAGAGACGGACACCTGTACGCCGTTATACTCGACCGCGGACGCTTTCGCCCCGCCTTCGGCTAAGTATCGGTCAAGGATGGGAGCGATCTTCGGCCTGTCTTTCACCCTGACGATCATCGCCGTAGGCTCCGCGCCGCCGAACCTGACGAGCGTCACCTCGTTGCCGAGCGCGTCGCCCAGCCGGTCCGTCGGCTCAAGCCCGAACTGCTTTCTGAGGCTGACGACGAACTCTCTCAGGGCCAGCCCCGCGACCACGTCTACGCGCGGGACTAACTGTTTGAGCATGCGGTCGGGCAGCTCGCCGACGCCTTCCACGTTCAAGATGGTGAAGTCTTCGATCTGGCTCGGGACAAGGTCGAGCGACTCAAGATTGGCTCTGGTGGCCGATTTCAGGGGGTCGGCTATGGCCGCGGCCATGTTGGGGCGCAGCAGAGTCAAATACTTCTCGGTCACGCCGCCCGATTCAAACTGCGCGCTATATAACAGTCCGCTCGCGGTCTGTTTCAAGAGGTGATCCGAGAGATTCGCGACTGTGCTGATGCGGTCCGGGTCCGTTGTGACGCGGCTGGCGAGCAGCGCGGGCAGAAACTCTATCAACCTTTCGATGCCGGCTTCCGTGACGAACGCGAAGACCGCCGCGTCTGTCCCGACCTCGCCTCGCCGCTCACTGAGCGTGGCGTTTTCGGCGATCGTCGGAGCGCGCCCACTGATGGCGTCGAGACAGGTTTCGACCGCGGCGATGTGATTCGAGATTATGACCACGCTGCCCGCGGACGCGGCTACGAGCTGGCGGTCCGGCCTTGGGCCGGGAAAGATCAGAAGCTGTGCGCCGAAATAGTCGCTTCTCTCTTCATTGATCGATTCGCCGAAGGCTTCGCGAGCAAGGGCGGCGGCCTGCTTTTCGGCCAGACGGCGCGCAAGGTCATGGCTTGAGTGCGTCTCGACTACGGCGGCGAAGCGCGGCTTCAAGTTTATGTAAGCGCCCTCTTCGCCCGCCGCGCCTTCCGCCTCTATGCCCGTCAGCACGAGGGCAAGCTGTGCGCGGCCCGCGATGACCGCTTCGTCGCGGCCGACTCCGGTGCGGCCCATCAGGTCGGCGGCTAAACCGGCGCGGCTTATCTCATCTGGTATGCCGAGCGCGGGGGCGAGCTCTTGCCATGCCTTCGTCGAGGTGAGGCCGCCGACAATATCGCTGAAGCTGTTTATCTCGACGTAGGCGAGCGCGCTGGCGGGCACGTAGCGGTCCATCTCGACGCGGGGCGGGCGGCGCAGCGCGAAGTAGGCCGAAACGCCCAACCCCACGATCAGAACGAGAGACGCTAAAATTACATTTCGTCGAGTCAGAAGATCGCGGAGCCTCATCCGACTCAATGCTACCACACGGGGAGCGGCTATTGCTTGGTTTCGGGCCGGTCGTTCCGCGCCAACCCTTTGCCAAACTCCGCGGGCCTCTCCTTTTCAGACTTATCAGATGATCTTTGTGCGGCAGGCTCTCTGCGGCTGGCCTGGTTCTTTTTGTTCTTATCGCGCCCGTCTTTTTTCTGTCTCTCTTTTTCAGCCATCGTGATTAACCCTCACCTCGATCGTTAGACTGCGCGCCCACTCTTGTTCAAGTATAAGATGATTGCGTCGAGCCGGTCGAGGATGACTTATGCTATAATGCCGGCAAGCCCCCGGTCGTCAACTCAAACTCTGAAAGCGAGATTACCTTGAGCCAGACGGTTGTGAACTGCCCGCGATGCGCGCGAAAGACTCCGGCGGCTCGCGCGGCGTGCCTCTATTGCGGCGAGGTATTGCCCGTGACGAAGATTGAGACAGCGCCCGCGCAGCGAGTCATCGACAGCGCGGAGCTGGCCTTTAACACCATCCTTGAGCCTGCACATCAGGTCGCGTCTGAGCGAGCGGAATCGTCGCTGGCCGCGGCGCTCAATATCGAGCCCGTCGAAGCGCGTTCACTGATAGAGTCGCGCAAGCCTCTGCCGCTCGCGCGCAGCCAGACGCGCCAGGAGGCCGAGATGATCGCCGAGCTTGTCCGCTCGTCCGGGCTCGCCGCTCGCGTCGTGGCCGACGAAGACTTGAAGCTCAACGCCGAGTTGATACGCGCGAGGAAGATCATCCCGACCGCAAACGGGATGCAGGTCCAACACAGCGATGGAGCGCTCACGCTCGCGTCGTCGGACGTGAAGCTGTTAGTCGTCGGCAACCTGCGCAACACGCGCGTCGATTTCACCGAAAGCAAGGCGGGGATGCGCAGTCGCGGGAGCGCCGTGCTCGACACGGCGGAGTTTTTTGGAGAAGAGACGCTGCTTGATGTCTACACGTCCGCGCTGGGCGAGAGCTTTCGCGTCAAGGCTGACGGCTTTGATTATTCAGGGATCGTGCACCCGCTCTCTTTTCGCGCGGAGGTAAATTTCGGCAGTCTCATAGACGCGCTTCGTCATTTAGCGCCCGGCGCGAAGATCGACCAGGAGTTTACGGAAGTGAGCAGCATGTTTTCGCGCGCCTGGCCGGAAAGGTCGCGGACCGAATCGGGCGGGGTGAAGCGCACGGGCCTGACTTACAGGCCGGTTTCGAAATCGAGCGTGATAAAAGACAACCGCGACCAGTTCGACCGCTACTCGCGGCTCATGTTTATCTTTAGTCCTGAGTGCTGAGTCCTGAGTAATAGCAAGCTACTCGGCTCCGTAGGAGCCTGATGTTTGTAGAAGGGTCGCATAACCATTATCCAACTCCGTAGGAGTTGAATAACAGACATACAACCCCTACGGAGTTGCGGCGCATTTACGCCATTGTTCTACAAACATTGAGCCCCTGCGGGGCTCTTCAGACGCCCTCCGAGTATTCTATCTTTCACTCAGGACTCAGCACTCAGCACTCAGGACTTTAGCGTTATCCGTAAAGCCGCGTGCCTTCTAAGAACGATCTGAGCTTGCGCGAGCGCGCCGTGTGTCCGAGCTTATTCAGCGCCTTCGCCTCGATCTGGCGGACTCTCTCGCGCGTAACGTCGAAGTGCTTGCCGACCTCTTCCAGCGTGTGCTCGTTGCCACTCGAACAGAGCCCGAACCTCATCTTGATGACCTTCTCTTCTCGCGGCGTCAACATCCTGAGCGCCTCTTCGGTCACCGTCCTGAGGTTGCTCCCTATCAGGGCGTCGGCGGGGTTAGTGATCGATTTGTCTTCGATGAAATCGCCCAGGTGCGACTCTTCCTCTTCGTCGACGGGCGTCTCAAGCGAGATCGGCTGCTGCGCGACTTTCAGTATCTGACGCACCTTCGCCACCGGCAGCTCCATGCGCTCGGCTATCTCTTCATAGCTCGGCTCGCGCCCTAGCTCCTGGACCAGCATTCGAGAGCAGCGCATCAGCTTGCTGATCGTGTCGAACATGTGTACGGGTATTCGTATGGTGCGCGCCTGGTCTGCTATCGCGCGCGTGATGGCCTGGCGTATCCACCACGTCGCGTAAGTCGAGAACTTGAAGCCGTGCCTCCACTCGAATTTATCGACGGCCTTCATCAACCCGATGTTGCCTTCCTGTATGAGGTCGAGCAAAGGCAGCCCGCGGTTCGTGTACTTGTTGGCGATCGAGACGACCAGACGGAGGTTCGCTTCTATCAACTCATTCTTCGCGCGGCTGGCTTCGAACTCTCCCGTTACGATCGACGAGAGCGACCGCTCAAGCTCGGTGAGCGTCACCTTCCAGCCATCTTCGAGCGCGGCGAGCCTTCGGTTCCGCTCGCGCAGGTCGCGCTTGAGCTTACGGTCGTCGGCCGTTCGCCGCTTCTTATCTATAGCCGTCTGGGCCTGTTTGACGGCGGCCCTCGCCTCTCGCCCCTCGGCGACCGATACGCGTATGAGCGCGACAAGGCTCTCGTGGCGCTGCGCGGCGAGGTCTAGATTTCTCACCTGCCAGCTCAGCTCGACGCGCGCGCGCGCAAGCTTGTTGCGCAGACGAGCGATGCGCGTGGAGCGCTTCGGCTCGTCCGACAATGTTCTGTAAAGCCTGACTGCCTTCGCGTAAGCTTTCTTGATCTCGGCCAGGTCGGCTATGGTCTGTTGCAGGTAGTCTTCCACTCTCTCTTCGGTCACGCCTTCCTGGTCGCTGAAGCTGACGATCTCTCGTACGCTCAACTGGCCCTTGCGCAGCTCGTCGCCTATGCGGAGCAATTCAGCCACGCAGATTGGAGAACGCGAGACGGCCTTTATGGCGCGGCCGCGGCCGCGCTCGATCCGGCGCGCGACGGAGATCTCGCCCTCGCGCGTGAGCAGCGGCACGATGGCCATCTCTCGCATGTAGAGTCTGACCGGGTCGTCTGTCTTATCTTTCACCGACGCGGCCATGTCTATCTCGAATTCGTCGTCGATGCGGTCGTCGGCGTCCTTACCTGCTTCGACAAGGTGCGGCGCGACAGGCTCGATCAAAGCCTCGCCGCCGTCGGCAATCGCTATGTTCTCCAGCTCCGTTACCGAAACGGTCTCGGGCGAAAACAGTTGGCTTATGTCACCGAAGGCGATGAAGGATTGCTCTTTGTCGGTTTCCAGTAGGGAGTTAATGTCGTCGCGATAGATCTCTTTGGCTTCGGCCATGGCTGGTTCTCCTGTGCGGGCGAGAGTTCTTACGTTAGTCAGCGAACGGCGGTCGGTCTTTCGTTGTAGTCGCGCTTGTGACGGACCGCTCGGCTTCTTGGCTATCGAGTTTAAGCGGCGGGCGAAAGCCTGACGCTCGACCTGCGGCCGGCGCGGATGCCGAGCTTTTTCTCTACGGCCGTCGAGCTTCCCACCGATGCGCTCAAGAGCATCTTTCGGACGCCGCGGCGCAAGCGGAGTTCTTCGAGCGCGTCGGTGATCTCACCGATGAGCTTTCGCGATTCGGCCGTCCGCGATTTCGAGCCCAACTGCTCGGCCAGCTCTACGGCCAGCGCGTTTATCATCATGTCGAGTGAGGCTATCTCTTTGATCAGGTTCGATTCTCTATTCATATCCAACTCTGCTTTCTTCGTGCGAAATGGTTGAACGCGGGTGAGTTGAGCAACAGGTGTGCCAGCGCGCGCACCCAATTAGGGTAGGTTTAAGTTCTTAAAACACAACTCCGTGGAGGCCGGTTCTACGAGGCGAGTAACATATTCTGGGATTCGCGGGATAACAATTATCGTCACCCGCGGCCGCGCTCCTCAGGTGATCTTTACGACGATGATCGAGGTGTTATCTTCGCCGCCCGCGGCGTTTGCCGCCACGACCAGCTCTTTCGCGGCGGTGTTCGGGTCGGGGTTGACCATCATAATGTCGCGTATCTGGTCGTCGCTCAGCATGCTGTTCAGCCCGTCGCTGCACAGCATTATCATGTCGCCGCTCGCGAGCTTTCGGCGGACTATGTCGATCTCTATCTGCTCGTCCGCGCCGATCGAGCGGTAGATGACATTCCTGTACGGGTGTATGCGCGCCTCCGAGCGCGAGAGGTTTCCCGTGTTGACCATGCGCTGAACGAGCGAGTGGTCTTCGGTCAACTGCTCGAACCGCTCGCCCGAGAGCAGGTAACACCTGCTGTCGCCGACGTGAGCGATAGTCAGCACGTCGCCCACGATCATCGCCACGGTCACGGTCGCGCCAAGGCCGCGCTCTTCGGGGTTCGCCCTCGCGTAGGCGAGCACCTCGCCGTTGGCGTTGATGACGGCCTTCCTGAGCATCTCGGTCGTAGCCATCTCGTGGCCGTTCGCGATCGCGAGCCGCAGCCCGCCCGTGTGCGTCGGGGCCGCGATCCTCTCTTCGTGAGTCGATTTTAGAGAAGCCGAGATCAGCTTGTCCGTCACCCATTCGGCGATGGCCCGCACGGTCACGCGCGAAGCGACTTCGCCCGCCGCCTCGCCGCCCATGCCGTCCGAGACTATGTAAAGCCCTATCTGCGTCTGCACCGATTCGTAATACTGGGTCAGGTTGAGCGCGAGCACGCTGTCTTCGTTCAGCTCTCGCACGAGCCCTACGTCGGTGAAGTGACCGGATTGAAGGACGACGGGCAGGTTCAGATCGATCAGCGCCTGGCGGAATTCGGCCACGCTCTGAAACCTCTCCGACGGGTCGTCGGCCAGCGCGCGCGCCAGCAGCCGCTCGAAGTTCGGTATGACGGTCGCGACGGGGTAGAGCCCTATGCCTTCGCCCGCGCCGACGCTTTCGCCGCTCAGCAGGAACTGGAGCAGCGCGCCGATCGAGTATACGTCCGACCGCGCCTGGTAGGTCGCGTCGTCGTCAAACATCTCGGGCGCGGTGTAGCCGCGGCTCGGGTAGATGGGAGCGTCGTTGACGGCGGTCCCCATCTGGCGCGCTCGGTCGAAGCCGAGCAGGCGCGGCCGCTTCTCCTGGTCGAGCACTATCGCGTAAGGCTCGAAGCCGTTGAAGACCCAGCCGTGGCGGTGGAACTGCTCGGCCAGCGCGCACAGTTGCAACCCGAGGGCGCGCGCCTCCTTCTCGTCGGTCTGGTCGAGGTGCGCCATGGGCTGGCCCTGCACCTGCTCGAACACGATGTAGAGCTCCTCGCCCTCGACCGCATGCTCGATAGGCTTGACGATGCCGAACCGCTCGAAGGCCGCGGCCGCCTCTTCAAGACTCCCCGAGCCCCTTGCGGCCGCGCCCCCGGCTACCGAGGCGCTTATCGTCGACAGGTCGCGCAGCGGGTCTTCGAGCACGAGCCGCTGCTCGATGATCGTGTAGCCGGCCGCAGATGAGTCTTCGGCGGCGGCCGAATACGCGTTGTAGGTCGGCGCGGTCCAGAGCAGAGAGTCGATCTTGAAGCGCCCCGCGATCACCTTGCCCGCCTCGGCGGGCGCGGGCGGCTGCGGCGCGACGATCAAGGTCGAGCCCAGCTTCGACCCGCACGTCTGGCAGAAGCGCGCGTCGGCCTCGTTTTCGCTCGCCCCGCAGTTAGGGCAAACGTCCTCTAAATCTCTCAGCGGCTCTTTCATACAGAAGGAAGATTAGGATACCACAACAGCTCTCTTCTTTGAATCTTCATCTGCGCACCTTTTTTGACATCCGCTAACGGAGGTAGTTAGAATGTAGTTTGAGGCCCTTAACAATTGACTGCGCTCGGACGCCGCCGCTCGTGCGTATCATGTATTTGAGCCGCGCGAGGCGATTCAAATTATTGAAACCTGTTGAAAGTTAAGGGCGTAATAGAAGTCGGTTGCGTTTTGCACAATAATCGGAGGACAAACCCTTTCCATGCAGTTAAACCGTAAGAAGAAGATTATAATTATATCTGCGGCGGTAGTCGGCCTGCTCACGATAATCGTCCTTTCAAGCATGTTGCGCAAGAAGGAAGGCGAGCCGGTTCAGGTCGGTAAAGTCGATCAGCGCGCGAAGCTCGAATCGAAAGTCACGGCTTCGGGCGAGGTACGACCCGTCAGGTTTTATGACCTGACTGCCGAGGTCGCGGGCCGCGTCGAGCAGATTTACGTCAACGAAGGCGACGTGGTTAAGAAGGGGCAGGCGCTGGTCCGCGTAGACCCCACTCAGTTCACGTCTCAAGTTCAATCGAGCGAAGCGGGCGTCCGTGTCACCCAGGCCGAGACGATGAACCAGCAGGTCGCCGTCCAGCAGGCCGAGAACAACGTCAATCAGATGAAGGCCAACATCTCCGCCGCCGAGGCCGACCTCGAACGCAACAAGGCCGATCTTCAATGGGCCGAGAGCGAATTCAAGCGCTACGAGCAACTGATTGAGAGCGGCGTTGTAACCCGCTCACAATTCGATCAGGCTAAATCTCGTTACGACCAGGCTCGCGCCGTCGTCAACGCGCAGATATCCAGGCTCAACCAGCTTAAAGTGCAGTTGCGCGACGCGGAGCTTGGTGTCGAGCGGTCGAAGGCCATGCTCAACTCTTCGCAGGCGCGCGTTCGCCAGGGACAGGCGAATCTGGCGCGAGAGGCCGACCAGCTTAAAAAGACGACGCGATTCTCTCCGATCGATGGCGTCGTGTCGAGCCTGCCGGTCAAGGTTGGCCAGTACGCGCTGTCGGGATTTTCGACCACGCCGCTCCTGACCGTCGCAGACATGTCTCAGATCAACGCCGAGATCAAAGTTGACGAGACGGACATAGCCGACGTGAAGCTCGGCGACAGGGCGAAGATAAAGGTCGACGCGCTCGGCGAGATCGAGATCGAAGGCGAGGTGATCGAGAAAGGCGCTTCGGCCATCACTCGCTCGGGCCAGACGATATCGCAGTCGTCGGGGTCGCAGGAGGCCAAAGACTTTCTGGTGAAGGTCAAGCTGAACCCGACGCCCGAGGTGCGCGATAAGCTGCGGCCGGGCATGTCTACTACGGCGACGATCACGACCGCCGTCCGCGAAAGCGTCCTGACGGTCCCGCTGCAAGCCATAGTGCCGCGCGAGGTCAAAAACGGGCAGGTGAGCGAAGCCGAACAGCAGCAACAGCCTGCCGCCGGCGGCGCGCGCAAGCGCGAGGTCGAGGGCGTCTTCCTGCTGGAAAACGGGCGCGCGAAGTTCACCCCGATCCAGACGGGCATCAAAGGCGATCAGGACATAGAGGTGATAACCGGCGTCACAAAAGACGCGGAGATCATAATCGGCCCGTACAAGACGCTTCGCACGCTCAAGGACGGCGACCAGGTGAAGCGCGAGGAGAAGCCGGCTGGCGGCCCCGGCGGGTCGCCGGAGACCAAGTAATAGCCGACGAGGATAATGACAGACGACAGAGGCGAAAAGATGATTGAAGAGGCTGTGTTAGAGCGAGAGGCGGCATTTGCTCATGAGATCCCTGGGTCCGACATAGTCATACGCACGGACGACCTGTGGAAGACCTACGTCATGGGGGCCGAAGAGGTGCACGCTTTGCGCGGCGTCTCTTTCGAGGTGCAGCGCGGCGAGTACCTCGCCATCATGGGGCCGTCGGGGTCCGGCAAATCTACGCTGATGAACCTCATAGGGTGCCTCGACACGCCGTCCTCGGGCCAGTACTGGCTCAACGGCAAGATGGTCTCGGAGATGGACGACGACGAGCTCGCCTACATCCGCAACAAAGAGATCGGCTTCGTGTTCCAGACCTTCAACCTGCTGCCCCGCGCCAGCGCCCTGCATAACGTCGAGCTGCCGCTGATCTATAACGGCAGCCCGCGCGCACAGCGCATCGAGATGGCTAAAAGGGCGCTGGAGCGCGTAGACCTCGCGCCGAGGATGAACCACAAGCCGAACGAGCTTTCCGGCGGCCAGCGCCAGCGCGTCGCAATAGCGCGAGCGCTGGTCAATAACCCTTCGATCATCCTCGCAGACGAGCCTACGGGCAACCTCGACTCGGCGACCTCGCAAGAGATCATGGGTCTGTTTGACGAGCTTCACCAGCAGGGCAACACCATAATCCTCGTCACGCACGAGCACGACATCGCCGAGCACGCGCACCGCGTCCTCCACATACTCGACGGCCGCATCAACCGCGACGAGAGAAGATAAACCCGTATCTGAGATTTCAAATCTGAAATCTCAGATACACTCAGGGCTGTAACAAAGTCTATTGACAACTAAAAAGAAAGGACCTAACCCGGTTAATCTGTAAGTGTCAAAACTCTACAGAACCGGAGGAAGGTCTCGATGCATGATAGCACCACGGCCGTCTCATTTGCGGCTATTGAAG
>DATFGQ010000062.1:0-5345 GCA_035249305.1 Blastocatellia bacterium
GCGGCGAGGTCTGCCACGAGTCTGGATAGGAGATGGTTTGTCAAATAGCGGTTCGATCAAGGACCATTGTTCGTCGGTTAATTCTTCGCGTCGTGCCATAGTACAAATTTAGCACGACTATTTTTGAGATAGCTTCTAGAAGTTCCCACTTATGATCCGGCCGATTGCCCGCTCTGCCGCCAGGGCTCGGCGGCCATAAAGCCGGGCTCTCGGAAATAATCTCAGATTTGCATGGCGGGCGATGCGCTTACGCGCGCCGCGATTTGAAATTTCAAATGAAGAACGTGAAGATTACGATTCAGTATGACGGGACGAATTATCATGGCTGGCAGATTCAGCCTAATGGCCGCACCGTCCAGTCAGAGCTCACGCGGGTGCTCTCGCTACTCGATCAAAGGCACGTTACCGTACACGGCGCGGGGCGCACCGACGCGGGGGTTCATGCCACGGGACAGGTGGCGAGCTTTCTGTTCGGGCGCGACTTCGAACCCGACCAGTTGAGGGAGGCGATAAACGGAAACCTCGACCGCGACATCCGAGTCGTCGACGTAGAGTTTGTTGAAGATTCATTCAACGCGCGGTTCTCGGCGAGGTTAAAGACGTACCGCTACCGCGTGTGGACCGCCGCCGTCGTGAGCCCTTTCGCCTACCGCTACGTCTATCACCACGGCGGGCCGCTCGACGTTGACGAGATGCAACGGGCCGCGGCCGCGCTTGTCGGCGAGCATGACTTCAGCTCGTTTACGGTTATGGACTCTGAAGCCAGGAGCCACACGCGCCACCTCAAGCGGCTGGACGTAGAGCCGGACGAGGCGGGCTTGACCATAGAGGCAGCAAGCGACGGCTTCTTGCGCTACATGGTGAGGACGATTGCGGGGACGTTGATCGAAGTGGGGCGCGGCCGCCGCTCGGCGTCGAGCATGGCGGATGTTTTACAGAGTCGAACTCGGGCGAACGCGGGCTGGACCGCTCCGGCGGCAGGGTTGACTTTGGTGAGTGTCGACTATTAAATTGACGTTTGAAAAAGAGAGTAATGGGCAATAACATCCTCAAAGATTTTGAAGCCATTATTGAAACCGGTTCCAGAGACGAATTCCTTCTCAGGCAGATAGACCCCGACAGACTCCCTTTGCACATAGCGATCATCATGGACGGCAACGGCCGGTGGGCGGCGCGTCGGAGCCTTCCGCGAGTGGCGGGCCACCGCGCGGGCGCGGAAGCCGTCCGCGCTACGGTCGAATCGAGCGCGAGGCTCGGCGTCCGTTACCTGACGCTTTACGCGTTCTCGACTGAAAACTGGAAGCGGCCGCGACTCGAAGTCGAAGCCTTGATGGGGCTGCTCAGGGAGTTTCTGCGCAGGGAGATTCGCAGCCTGAAAGCCAACAACATACGCTTTCAGACCATAGGCCGTGAAGAAGGGCTCGAATCGGCCGTCCGGCGAGAGATCGATTACGGCCGGCGCGAGACGGCCAACAACACGGGGATGGTGCTGTCGGTCGCTCTCAACTACAGCGGCCGGTCGGAGATTGTCGAAGCCTGCCGCCGCGTGGTCGAAGAGTGCGTGCGCACGCGACGAGACCCGGCCGAGATAACCGATCAAGATTTCGAGCGCCATCTTTTCACCTCGGGGCTGCCCGACCCGGACCTGATGATACGAACGAGCGGCGAGCTGCGCGTGTCGAACTTCTTGCTGTGGCAGATCGCCTACAGCGAAATATATGTTACCGACACGCTCTGGCCGGACTTCCGGCGCGATAATCTCTTCGAAGCGATTATCGAATTTCAAAAGCGCGAACGACGTTATGGCGACGTCAAAGCGAAAGTCCTGAGTGCTGAGTCCTGAGTCCTGAGTAATTGTCGTTCACTCAGCACTCAGCACTCAGCACTCAGCACTCAATATTATGAAGCGAATACTAACCGCGCTCGTCGCTCTGCCGATCCTGCTCGCGACCGTCTGGGTTGAAACTCCTTACTACTTCGCGGCCATAACGGCCGTAGCCTCGCTCATCGCCCTCTACGAGTTTTACAAGCTGGCGTCAAAGGTCGGTTGCCGCCCGTTCTCCGTCGCGGGGTACGCGGCGGCGCTGGTCATCGTGGCGGCGTTCGTTTTTGACAGGCCCGCGTGGATAGTCGCGGCGCTGGCTTTCCTCGCGATCATTTCGTTCGCGGCGGCGCTCACGCGGCCCGAAGAGATGAGCGCCTCGCTCGCAAGCGTCTCCGCCACGGTCTTCGGCGTGATCTACACGGCGCTGCTGGCGAGCTATCTTGTCGGCGTGAGGATGACGCCCGACACCGCGACTACGCCGAAGCTTGCGGCGAAATTGCTCACGATCTTTTTTGCGATAGTGATGATGACAGACACGGGCGCCTACTACACGGGTCGCGCGATCGGGCGGCGCAAGCTCGCGCCGCGCGTAAGCCCAGGCAAGACGATCGAAGGTTTTGTCGGCGGTTTCGTCGCGGCGGCTCTCGCGGGGTTGATCGGCAAGCTGATCTTCTTCCCGCTGATGCCCGCCTGGCACGCGCTCGCGCTCGGGGCTGTGATAGGCATAGTCGGCCCCGTGGGCGACCTGGCCGAGTCCATGCTCAAGCGCGGCGCGGGGGTGAAAGACTCGGGCAATATCTTTCCGGGTCACGGCGGCATGCTCGACCGCGTCGATTCGATCCTCTTCTGCGCGCCGATAATCTATTACTACTCGCGACTCTTTCATTCCTATTTGTAGTGAGAGGGATGAATTGATAATCTCAAATCATGACCACTAAAGAGCGCGCCGAACGCGAGGCGAGGACAAGCTCTGGGATAGAGATGAAGACCGTCTTCCGGCCTTCGGACGGCGAGGTCGATTACGAACGCGACCTGAACGACCCCGGCAAGTTTCCTTACACGCGCGGGCCTCACTCGACTATGTATCGCGGCAAGCTCTGGACTATGAGGCAGTACGCCGGCTACGCGTCGGCGGCAGAATCGAACGCGCGTTATCGTTATCTCCTTGACCAGGGGCAGACGGGTCTGTCGGTGGCTTTCGACCTGCCGACTCAGATGGGCTACGACTCGGACCACGCCATGGCTCGCGGCGAAGTCGGCAAAGTCGGCGTAGCAATCGACACGCTCGACGACATGGAGCGGCTGTTCGACCGGATACCGCTCGATCAGGTTTCGACTTCGATGACGATCAACGCCACGGCCGCGATACTGCTCGCGATGTACGTGGCCGTGGCCAAAAAGCAAGGCGTTTCGGCCGATAGAATTTCAGGCACGACTCAAAACGACATACTCAAAGAGTACATCGCGCGCGGGACTTATATTTATCCCCCGCGCCCGAGCCTCCGCATCGTCACGGACATATTCGACTATTGCGCGCGCGAAGCCCCGCGCTGGAACACTATATCGATTTCGGGCTACCACATACGCGAGGCGGGCTCGACCGCTTCGCAGGAGGTCGCATTCACGCTGGCCGACGCGATCGCCTACGTGCAGGCGGCGATCGACCGCGGCCTCGATGTAGACAAGTTCGCGCCGCGCATAGCTTTCTTTTTCAACTCGCACAACGATTTCTTGGAAGAGGTCGCGAAGTTCCGCGCGGCCCGCCGTCTGTGGGCGCACATTATGCGCGACCGTTTTCACTCGCGCGACGCGCGGTCTCAGATGCTGCGCTTTCATGCCCAGACGGGCGGCTCGACACTCACGGCGCAGCAGCCCGAGGTCAACATAGCTCGCACGACCATACAGGCGCTCGCGGCGGTGCTTGGCGGCGCGCAATCGCTCCACACGAATTCTATGGACGAAGCGCTCGGGCTCCCCACCGAAGAGGCCGCGCGCATCGCCCTCCGCACGCAGCAGGTGATCGCCTACGAATCGGGCGTGGCTTCGACCGCGGACCCGCTCGGAGGGTCGTACGCGATCGAGCGCCTCACAAACGAGATCGAGCGGCAGGCGACCGATTACATCATGAAGATCGATGAGGTGGGCGGGATGCTGCGCGCCATAGAGATCGGCTACGTGCAGCGCGAGATCGAAAGCGCGGCTTACGATTTCCAGCGCGCGGTCGAGGCGGGCGAACAGGTCGTAGTCGGCGTCAACCGCTTCACGATCGAAGAGCAGGCGAGCGTGCCTATCTTGCGGATCGACGCGGAGCTTGAGGCGCGGCAGGTCGAGCGGCTAAAGAGCGTCCGCGCCCGCCGCGACGACGCGCGGGCTACTGCTTCGCTCGAAAGGATCGAGCAAGCGGCGCGCACGGACGAGAACCTTATGCCTCACATTATTCATGCGGTCGAATCCTACGCGACGCTCGGCGAAATATCCGACCGCCTGCGCGCCGTCTTCGGCGAGTACATGCCGACTGATATTTGATGGACCACATACTCGAAATCAAGAACCTGAGCACCCATTTCTTCACGCGCGCGGGCACGGTCAAAGCCGTAGACGCGGTGAGCTTCGCCATCGAGCGCGGCTCGACTCTCGCGCTCGTGGGCGAGTCCGGGAGCGGCAAGTCGGTCACGAGCCTCTCGATAATGCGGCTGGTCCAGCCTCCCGGGAGATCGGTCACGGGCGAGATCGTCTTTAACGGCCGCGACCTGATGAAGCTCGAAGACAACGAGATGCGGAGGATTCGCGGGCGAGAGATCGCTATGATATTTCAGGACCCGATGACCTCGCTCAACCCTGTCTACACTGTGGGCGACCAGATCGCCGAAGCGATCCAGCTCCACGAGAAGCTCGGCCGCGCCGCCGCCTGGGAGCGGGCCGTGGAGATGATGCGGCGGGTCAAGATACCCGACGCCGACCGGCGCGCGGCCGATTACCCTTACCAGCTTTCGGGCGGCATGCGACAGAGGGTGATGATCGCGATGGCGCTCTCTTGCAAGCCGAAGCTCTTGATCGCGGACGAGCCGACCACCGCGCTCGACGTGACGATTCAGGCGGAGATACTCGACCTGCTCCGCGAGCTGAAAGAGGATTTTCATCTATCGATGCTGCTGATCACTCACGACCTGGGCGTCGTGGCGGAGACGGCCGACCGCGTGGCGGTGATGTACGCGGGCCGCATAGTCGAGCAGGCCGCCGTGCACGAGATATTTCATAACCCTCGCCACCCATATACCGAAGGGCTGCTGCGCTCCGTGCCACGGCTCACGAAAGAGGGGTTGAAGGTGAGGAGGCTTGAGACGATCGAAGGCACGGTGCCGAGCCTGCTCGCGCTGCCCGAGGGGTGCAAGTTCGCGCCCCGCTGCTCGTATGTGATCGAAGAGTGCACGAAGGGCGAGCCCGAATTGCTCGCCGTCAACGACGAGCACCGCGCGCGCTGCATAAGGTTCGAGGTTGTCGGTGACGAAGCGGCGAAGAC
>DATFGQ010000063.1:0-24486 GCA_035249305.1 Blastocatellia bacterium
GCTCTACTACACGCTATCCGATGATGGCGTAATCTGCTTCGCGTCGGAGATCAAAGCTCTCATAGAGGCGCGCGCCGTCAGAGCCGAACTCAACTACGACGCGCTGGCAGATTACGCCGCCAACCGCTCGACCTCGGGCGACGAGACTCTGTTCCGCGGCGTCAAGCGCCTGCTGCCCGGCCACACGCTGACCTGGACCGAAGGCCGCGTAGAGATCGAGCGTTACTGGGACGTGAGCTTCGCCAAGCCGGAGCAGCAGTTGAGCGAGCAGGATTACGTAGACCGTTTCGCGGAGCTGTTCGAAGAGTCGGTCCGCTTGCGTCTGATGGCCGACGTGCCGCTGGGGATGTTCCTTTCGGGCGGGATAGATTCGAGCGCGATCGTATCGGCTATGAGCGGGATGGTCGCCGAGCCCGTAAAGACTTTCTCCGTCGCTTTCGCCGAGCGCGAAGCCAACGAGCTTGAATACGCGCGAATGGTCTCGCGCGCCTTCGGGACCGAGCATCACGAGACGGTAGTCAGCCCCCAACAGTTTTTTGACGCGCTCCCCGCGCTCGTCTATCAAGAGGACGAGCCGATAGCTCACCCTTCCTCGGTGCCGCTCTACTTCGTGTCGAAGCTCGCCTCGGATCACGTGAAGGTCGTACTCACGGGCGAAGGCAGCGACGAGCTGCTCGCGGGATACGGCAAGTATCGAACTACGGTTTACAACCTGGCGGCGGGCCGCGCCTACGACAAAGCGACCCCGGACGCGCTCAAGCGAGCGGTGAAGGCTTTGATCGAGACGCTGCCGGGCCACTCGCGAGCAAGGCAAAAACTCTCGCGCACTTTCTTGTGCCTCAAGCCGGGGATCGAAGATATCTACTTCGACAACTTCTCGGTCTTTTCGCGCTCGATGCAGCAGAGGCTTTTCACTCCCGAGACGCGCGCGCGCATGACTGAGCACGATCCTTACGCGGCCCCGCTCGATCACATCGGAGCGTCGGACGCCGCGAGCCTGCTCGACCGGCTGCTCGCGGCCGACTTGAAGACCTACTTGCACGAGCTTTTGATGAAGCAGGACCAGATGAGCATGGCGGCCTCGATTGAAAGCCGCGTGCCGTTCCTAGATCACAAGCTCGTAGAGTTCGCCGCGCGCCTTCCCGTGAAGATGAAGCTGCGGGGGCTGGCTACGAAGTACATTCTCCGCCGCAGCATGCGCAACCGCCTGCCCGAAGCGATCCTCACGCGCAAGAAGATGGGCTTCCCCGTCCCGGTCGGCTCCTGGTTTCGCGGCGAGTTCAGCGGCGTCATCGATGAATACGTGCTCGGGCGCCGCGCAAGCGAGCGCGCCATTTTTGATAAGGGTTTTGTTATAGAGCTTGTCACGCGCCACCGCAAAGGCGAGAACCACGCCGAGCGGTTGTGGGCGCTTGTGAATTTCGAGATATGGCAGCGCCGGTTCATAGACGGCGAAGACGTTTCATCCGAAACTTCGTTTCGACATCAACCCCTCACCTCCGCGCGCGCGCAGGAAGTCGCGCTCGGAGTCGGTTGACAAAGGATAAAAGTATGCTGGCACGAAGAGCATTCGCCCTGAGAGACCTTTCAATCGTGGCTGAAAACAGAGACGCGGCCGAAGCGAGAGTCGCGATCCTCATCCCCTGCTACAACGAAGAGCTGACCATAGCCGAAGTCGTGCGCCAGTTCCGCTCGCAATTGCCCGCCGCCGACATCTACGTCTTCGACAACAACTCTTCCGACCGCACGGTCGAAGAGGCGCGCAACGCAGGCGCGATTGTCTTTCACGAGCGCCGCCAGGGCAAGGGCTTTGTCGTGCAATCGATGTTCCAGGAGGTCGACGCGGACGTGTACATCATGGTCGACGGCGACGGGACGTATCCGCCCGCTGACGTGCATAAGCTGATAGAGCCCGTGCTCGCGCGCGAGGCGGACATGGTCGTAGGCTCAAGGCTGCACGACGAGTGCCAGAGCAAATTCAAACGGCTCAACAGACTCGGCAACCGGCTATTCCTCTCGGTCTTAAACTCGATATTCAAAGTGAAGCTGACGGACATTCTGAGCGGCTACCGCGCGTTCAGCCGCGACTTCGTCCGCGACATACCGCTGTTCGGCGGCGGTTTCGAGATCGAGACTGAACTGACCATAAGGGCGCTGGCTCGCGGGTACCGCATCGTAGAGGTTCCCACCGATCTCGGCACGCGGCCCGAAGGCAGCCACTCGAAGATCAAGCTCGTGTCGGACGGAATACTGATACTCAACACGATCCTCGCGCTGTTTCGCGACTACAAGCCGATGACCTTCTTCGGGGCGACGGGGCTTACCTTCATAATCGGCGGCCTCATCCCCGGAACGATCGTCATAGTCGAGTTCTTGCAGACAGGACTTGTGCTCCACCTGCCTTCGGCCGTTCTCGCCGTCGGGCTGGTGCTGTGCGGTGTGCTGCTGATGCTGGCCGGGCTGATCGTACACACGATCGTCAGGCGATTCCAGGAATTCGATTACCAGATCAGGGTCTTGACTACGGAGTTCACAAACAACAGGCCCTCGTGGAAGCAGCAAGAGCCGAGGGAGAAACTGTAATGAGCCTCGATAACATCACCGTCTCGGACCTTGAGATAATGGCTTCGGCCGAGAACTACCGCAACTGGATGTTCCGCCAGACTGCGCCCTACATCGGCGAGCGGATTCTTGAAGTCGGGTGCGGCATAGGGAACTTCACGACGCTGTTAGCGGAGCGCGAGCTGGTAGTCGCGACGGATGTCTATTCTCCTTGCGTCGATTACTTGAAGGCGCGCGTCGGGGGTCGGCTCAACGTGGTCCCGATCGAGCTGGACATTTCGGACCCGGCGGCGCTTGAGCTTGCGAGTTATGAGCTCGACACGGTGATCTGCCTCAACGTGCTTGAACACGTCGAAGACGACCTGCGCGCGCTGTCGCACATGCAGAGCGTCCTCAAACCGGGAGGGCGGTTGGTGCTGCTGGTCCCCGCGTTTCAATTCCTCTACGGGACCGTCGACGAATCGTTGGATCATTACCGCCGGTACACTCGAAAGAGCCTGTTGCCAAAGATGCGCGCGGCTGGTTTCGAAATCGAGCGCTCTTTTTACATGAACGTGATCGGCATGACGGGCTGGTTCTTGAACAACCGCGTGCTGAAACGGCGCGAAGAGAACGCCGGCCAGATAGAGATGTTCGACCGCTACATCGCCCCCGTCGCGGAGCGTATAGAGAAGATATTCCCCCCGCCTTTCGGCCTCTCGCTGATCGCGATCGGGCGAAAGGGATATGAAGATTGATTGAGGCACAGATGGCAGAGACTTCAACGCAACGGAGTAAAGAGACTATCAAACGCTACGGCCCGTCCGTCGCCGTGTACATCCTGGCGACATTGTTCACGGACGCGTTCAACCTGGCCGACTCGGTCGGTTACGCGGGCTCGGTCGTGAACTCAAAGCTGCTGGAATTAGGCCACGTGCTCTGGAGGCCGCTCGGGTGGGTGTTGCTGAAAGTGTTCGGCCCCGTGACGAGCCTGTTCGTCGGGCCGGACCCGCTCGCCAACGCCAACTTGATCTTCATAGTCGTAAACTGGATGGCGGGTCTGTTGAGCGTCGTCATGATGTTCAAGCTCGTGATGATTATCACGAAGCGCGGGTGGGTGGCGAACGCAGTGGCGATCGGACTGATATTCTCGCAAGGCTTTTTGAATTACGCTCAATCGGGCACGGCTTATGTTCCGGGGCTCGCGCTCTTGCTGCTGGGCCTTTACATAATGGTCAAAGGCGCGGAAAAGCCTGAGCGGGCATGGCGGACGGCGCTGTTTGCGGGGCTCGCGCTGGCGGGCGCAGCGGGGATGTGGCTCCAATACGTCTGGTCTATCCCTGCCGCATTGGCCGCGCCGCTGTTTTTGTACGGCTTCAACAAACAGCAATTCCGGCTCGTCTTCAAGGGCTGCGTAGCCTTCGGGCTGATACTGATATTGACCTTCGCCGCTGCGGGCGCGGCCGGTGGTATATATTCCATATCAGGGTTCAAGGATTGGGTCGTAAGCACGTCAGGTTATTTGACCGGGCTTAACGGGCTGCCGCGAGTCATCTTCGGCCTTGCCCGCTCGATGATCAACATGGGAAATGACGGGCCGCTCTTTAAAGCCTACCTCGTAGAAGACCCGTTCAATCCCGTCTCGATGCTCGACCTGCTCAGGGTTAGCCTCTGGAAGCTCGCTCTGTTCTACGTATTCCTCGCCGCGATTCTGTTCAACCTGCTTCGCTCGCCACAGGGGCGGCGCGTATTTGGATTATTCGTATTGAATGCAACCCCCGTCTTCGCCTTCGCCTTGTTCTGGGATGGCTCAGCCGTAGAGCGATACCTGTTGCTGTACCCGCTGATCTTTATCGCGCTGGCCTACTCTCTGTCGAGCATCCGCTCAGTCCGGTGGCTCAACTACGCGGCGCTGGCCTTCGTCGCCGTCGCAGCAGTCTCCAACATCGCCGCCATGGCCCGTCCCGTCCAGCAGCAGCGCCAGCAGGATGTCGTCGCGCGTATCAGCGAGCTTGAGCCGAGGCTGCGGCCCGAGAGCCGCGTGGCTACCGTTAACCAGCAGGACGAGGTCTGGGCTTTTAGCTGGACCTTCCCCTTTCATCCCATCAACAAATCAGGCGTCCTCAAGACCTATCACATAATTGAGATCAACACTAATCAGGTCCCGCGCTGGCGCGAAGAGTTCGCGAAAGAGACGCTCAACGCGTGGGACCAGGGCGGGGACATGTGGCTGTCGGAGAGGGTCTTCGCCGCGCGGCCGCAGCGGGATTGGAACTGGGTCGAAGGCGCTGACCAGAGAATCTCGTGGACAGACATTCATTCGTTCTTCTCCCACCTCGAATTAGGCGAGCGCGTAGGCCAATCCGACGGCTTCGGGAAGCTTTTGCCTTCCGAACAGAACCGCGCCATTTTGATTGGGCTTTCGGAAAAACCCTGAAGTAAAACGAATACTCGAATAACCTGTAGGGGCAGCCCTTGTGGCTGCCCGGATCGCCCGCAGGGCGATGACATCATCGCGCTAACGCGCGATCCGGGCGGGGACAAGCCCCGCCCC
Source organism: Blastocatellia bacterium (assembly GCA_035249305.1). Classification (GTDB taxonomy): domain Bacteria; phylum Acidobacteriota; class Blastocatellia; order UBA7656; family UBA7656; genus DASUNP01. The sequence goes on from DATFGQ010000063.1 coordinate 5,096, forward strand.
TACATACATGCAATTACGGCCTTGAAAATTTCATAAATTATGTGAAAAACGGTGCCGATTCTCCATTTTAGTTAAACGAGAGGGAACGCCAGACGGCCCGGAGGCTGCGTTTGCGAAAATACTATCCGGTTATTATCTCTTACCTCGTAGTAACATGGTTTACAGTCCCCTTCACCATGGGCGACACCGTCGGCTATGCCGACGCGATCGTAAAGCATCGCTTCCAGGATTTCGGCCATTACCTGTGGTACCCGCTCGGGTGGGCGATCTCTCAGGCGCTCATGCCGATGACGCGCCTAGTCGTAGGCCCTGAACCGCTGACCAACGTGACCTTGACGCTGGTGATAATAAACTGGCTCGCCGGCCTGTTGAGCGTCTTTATGATTTACGGTCTGGCCTCTCACATCAGCAAAAGCAACAGGGTGGCTTATACCGTCACGCTCGCATTCATAATCTCGCAAGGCTTTTTAGCTTATGCTCAATCAGGATGTTCATACGTGCCCGGCCTTTCACTCCTTTTGCTGGGTCTCTTTCTCCTGGTGAAAAACGGGGACAAGCCAGAGCAGCGATTTCGCGCCGCGCTATTTGCCGGACTGGCATTGGCGGGAGCCGTTTGCCTGTGGTTCACATACGTCTGGTCGATCCCGGCTGCGCTGGCTGCCCCGTTATTTTTTTACGGCTTTGATAAGAAACAATACCGCTTCGTGGCGCAAACCTGCGCCGTGCTCGCACTGGCCGTCGTCTTAGTCTACGGCGCGGCGGCCGTCTCGCTCGGAATAAACTCCGTCGAAGGTTTGAAGAATTGGGTGACGCACTCTTCGCACGGGATAACCGGGCTTAACGGCGCTCCAAGAATGGTCTTCGGGTTGTCGCGGTCGTTTATAAACATGGGCAACGACGGCGCACTCTTCAAAGCCTATCTGGTGCACGACCCGTTCAATCCCGTCTCGATGCTCGACCTGCTCAGGGTTAGCCTCTGGAAGCTCGCCCTCTTCTACGTATTCCTCGCCGCGATTCTGTTCAACCTGCTTCGCTCGCCACAGGGGCGGCGCATCGCAGCTCTGTTTGCCATCAACGCAATTCCGGTCTTGCTCTTCGCGATATTGTGGGAAGGCGGCGCTATCGAAAGATACCTGTTGCTGTACCCGCTGATCTTTATCGCGCTGGCTTATTCTTTATCGAGCATCCGCTCAGTCCGGTGGCTCAACTACGCGGCGCTCGCATTCGTCGCCGTCGCAGCAGTCTCCAACATCGCCGCCATGGCCCGTCCCGTCCAGCAGCAGCGCCAGCAGGATGTCGTCGCGCGTATCAGCGAGCTTGAGCCGAGGCTGCGGCCAGAGAGCCGCGTGGCTACCGTTAACCAGCAGGACGAGGTCTGGGCTTTTAGCTGGACCTTCCCTTTTAACCCGCTGAACAGCTCGGGCAATCTCAACACGTATCACATCACCGAGATCGGCACGTCAAAGATGCTCCAGTGGCGCGAAGATTTCGCGGAAGAGTCTCTGTCGGTCTGGGATCAAGGGGGAGACATGTGGCTGTCGGAGAGAGTCTTCGCCGCGCGGCCGCTGCGGGATTGGAACTGGGTCGAAGGCGCTGACCAGAGAGTCTCGTGGACAGACATCAACCAGTTCTTCTCGGCGATCGAGGTGAGCGAAGTCGTAGGCGAGCGCGACGGCTTTGTGCGCGTGCTGCCTACGGATCGCAACCGCGCATTGCTCGGCCGGCTGGCCCGCCACGACAGGAAAGCTAAAGCTACGGAGACAGTCTCGCTCTCTTCAAGGGTGACGGAATGAAGATAAGCGTTTTCGGATTGGGTTATGTCGGCTGCGTATCGTCCGCGTGTCTCGCGGCGAGGGGCCACGAAGTCATAGGCGTCGACGTGAGCGCGCTCAAGGTCGAGATAATCGGCGGCGGCCGGAGCCCTATTGTCGAGCCGGGGATTGAAGCTCTTATCGGCGACGCGGTCAACGCGGGCCGGTTGCGCGCGACGAGTGAGTGCGCGCGGGCCGTTGCTGAATCAGAGATCTCGCTAGTCTGTGTCGGCACGCCCAGCAACCCGAACGGCAGCCTGGACCTCTCTTACATCGAGCGCGTCTGTCGCGAGATAGGCGAAGCCATTCATACGAAAGTTGATTTCCACATCATCGCGATCCGCAGCACGATGCTGCCGGGCAGCGTCGAGGGCGTTGTCATTCCCGCGCTCGAATCGACTTCGGGGAAAAAAGCCGGGCGCGATTTCGGCGTGGCGATCAACCCGGAGTTCTTGCGCGAAGGCACATCGATTAAGGACTTCAACAACCCGCCTTTCACACTCATAGGCGCAGACGATGAAAAGACCGCGGCCGCTCTGCGCAGCCTTTACGCGGACATAGACGCGCCGGTAATTACCATCGGCGTAAAAGAAGCGGAGATGGTCAAGTACGCCAGCAACTGTTACCACGCTTTGAAGGTGACATTCGCCAACGAGATTGGCGCCGTCTGCAAGGCGATGGGCGTCGACAGCCATGAGGTGATGGAGGTCTTCTGCCGAGACACAAAGCTGAACGTATCGTCGGCCTACCTCAAGCCGGGCTTCGCGTTCGGCGGGTCGTGCCTGCCCAAAGACCTGCGCGCGATCACCTACAAGGCGAAGGAGATGGACGTCGACGTGCCTGTTTTAAGCTCGATTATGGCGAGCAACGACAGGCAGGTCGATCGCGCGGCCCGGATGGTGCTCGGGACCGGGCGCAAGCGGGTCGCGGTGCTGGGGCTGAGCTTCAAATCGGGCACGGACGATTTGCGCGAGAGCCCTATGGTGTCGCTGATCGAGACGCTCATAGGCAAAGGGCTGAAGCTCACTGTTTATGACCGCGACGTGGAGATGGCGAGGCTTTTCGGCGCAAACCGCGACTACATAGAGCGAGAGATTCCTCACATATCTTCGCTCATGCATTCGGAGCTCAATGAAGTCATCAACAGGTCGGAAGTGATAATCATCGGGAAGAAAGAAGAGGAGTTTCACCGCCTTTCCGAAAAGCTCGACAACGGCCGCGTGGTGATCGATCTGGTTCGTATGCTCGAAGTCGACGAGGCGCGCACAGGCTACGAGGGCGTGTGCTGGTGAAACGGTAGGTTAACGGGAGAACAGGAAGAATGTATCGCACGAGGCGAGCGCGCAAAAAGGTTTTGCTGGTGGAGCTGAACGAGCTGACCTGGGACCTCATCGACCCGCTGATCGATCAGGGGAAGCTGCCGACTTTCGCGCGTTTGAAGGGCGAAGGGACGTGGGCCGCGCCCGTCAGCGTAGACCTCCCGCCGCAGCTCGACCCGTGGATCACCTGGACGACCGTTTACACAGGCAGGCCGCAAACGGATCACAACGTCTACTTTCTCCAACAGCCTCCCGACACGATCCGCGCGAAACGCATCTGGGAGATATGTCACGACCGGGGCTTGAGCGTAGGCGTTTATGGTAGCCTCTGCTCGTGGCCGCCGCAGGAAGTGAACGGCTTCTACGTGCCGGACACGTTTGCGCCTTCGGCCGATACTCACCCCGCTTCGGCCGGCGCGATTCAAGAATTAAATCTCACATACACGCGATCGATACGACTGCCCTCAGACAAGGATGGTCTGTTATTCAAGGCGAGGCTCGGCGCGCGGCTTCTCCGGCTGGGGCTAAGGCCCGCGACAGTCTCGCGCATCGTCAGGCAGTTGGCGCGCGAGCGGCTGAACTCCGAGATCCGGTGGCAGCGCGTAGCCTTGCAGCCGCTTGTGAATTTTGATTTCTTCAGCCGTTTATACCGCAGACACAGGCCCGCGCTCGCCACGTTTCACACGAATCACGTCGCACATTACATGCACACTTACTGGAAGGCAATGCGGCCCGAAGCGTTCGAGGAAGAGGCCACGGCTGACGAGGTGCGAATCTACGGCCGCGCGATCGAGCACGGCTACCGCACGGCCGACGAGCTGTTGAAGCGCATGCTCAGGTTGGCGGACGACGAGACGGTTCTGGTGGTCGCTTCGAGCATGGGGCAGAGGCCGTTTATCAGCCCCGTCAAGGGCAGCAGGCAGGTCAGACAGATCCGCTCGCTCGAAAAGATTCTAGAGATTCTCGGTGTCGAAGACCGCGCGGAGGCGCTTTCGACAATGTCGGACCAGTTCAACATCTACGCCGATTCGGCCGCCACCAGAGAGTTCATCAAGGCGGCGCTCGAAACTGCCTACGTCGACACGGCGGACCAGCCGATGTTCTGGGTGACGGCGGTCGAAAACAGCATCACGGTGAATTTGGCGACGTACAACACGATCACCGAAGAGTCGCGCTGCGTCTTTCCGAAGCTCGAAAAAGAGTCTTCATTTCTCTACGAAAATCTGGTTTACAGTACGGGAATGATGAAATCTGGCTGCCACGATCCCAAGGGCATATTGATGATGTACGGGCCGGGGGTCGAGCGCGGCGGCTTCATCTCTGAATGTAACAACCTGGACCTGGCCCCCACGCTGCTCGCGACGCTAGGACTCGACGCGCCGGCCGAGATGAAAGGCCGAGTGCTCGAAGAAGCCTTTACAGGCTCGCCTCAACCGGCGCTCGCGTATTGAGGCGAAAAGGACTGATGCGAATACTCTGGGTAAAAGGCGGCAAGCTGCTCCCGGTCGACACGGGCGGCAAAATCCGTTCATACAACCTCCTTCGCCAACTGGCGGCGCGGCACGAGCTGACACTGCTTTCCTACTATGACGGCCCGCGAGACGCATCATACGAAGGCGAGATCGTCGAGCATTTCTCGCGCGCAGTCGCGGTCCAGACGGGGCGGCCGGAATCGTCGGCAATCGATTACCTGCGCCACATCTTTTCGCCCGCGCCTTACGCCGTGACGAAGTTCACGTCGGAGAAGGCGAAGAGGTTGATCCGCGAGTGGATGGCCGCGCGCAGCTTTGACGTGGCGGTCTGCGATTTTCTATCGGCCTCTTTGAATTTCCCCGCCGAGCTGCGCACCCCGACCGTGCTCTTCCAGCACAACGTCGAATCGGTCTTGTGGCGGCGGCAGGCCGATCATGAGCCTAACCCGATCAAGCGAATCGCGTTCAAGCTCGAAGCCGCGAAGATGACCCGCTACGAGACGCGAGCCGTTAACAGGTTCGACCATGTGATCGCAGTCTCGGAAAAGGACCGCGAGAACATGGCGCGCATGACCGGGCGCGCGAGGATCACCGTCGTGCCTACGGGCGTGGACCTGAAAGCTTACGGGCAACAGCCGCGTAACGAGCCACAGGAGCCACTTCTAGTCTTCACAGGCTCGATGGATTGGGAGGCGAACATCGACGGCGTCGAGCACTTTTGCTCTGAGATCTGGCCGCGCGTTTTGAAAGCTGTTCCCCGAGCACGGTTCCGCATCGTCGGGCGAAACCCTCACCCTCGGGTTAGAGCGTTAGCTTCAGAATCGATCGAAGTCACGGGCACCGTGCCGTCCGTGATAGATCATTTGAGAGAAGCGGCCGTCTTTGTCGTGCCGCTGAGGATCGGCGGCGGGACGAGGCTAAAGATTTACGAAGCTATGGCGATGGGCAAGGCGGTCGTTTCGACCTCTGTTGGCGCGGAGGGGCTTGACGTAGAGGATGGGCGCGACATAATGCTGGCGGATACGTCGCCCGCCTTTGCGGATTCGATCATAAAGCTCCTCTGCGACCGGCAGGCCCGCGAGCGACTCGAATGCGCGGCCGCACGACTCGCCGCGCGGTTCGACTGGTCGGTGATCGCCGACCGCTTTGAACAGGTCCTGGCCGATACGATAAGGCCCTCAATGAAATCCGGCGTGCCGCACACGGCGGCGGCGATGGTGAGCGCATGAAGATACTTGTGCTCGACGGCAACGAGAACCAGGCTGTCGCCTGCGTGCGCTCGCTGGCTCGCGCGGGCCATCGCGTGTCGGTCGGCGCAAGCTCTTCGTGGTCGAAGGCCGGATGGTCAAGGTTCGCCGAAAGCAGTTTTACCTACCCCGCGCCGCAGGATTCGGCCGAGAGATTCGTCGCCCGCATTCAAGACGAAGCCGCGCGCGAGCCGGGCACGCTCGTTATCCCGGTGACGGAGCGCACTACGCTGCCGCTCTCAGCCTCCAGAGAGGCAATACTAGCCGCCGGGGGCCGACTCGTCTTGCCGCCGCACGAAACCGTGATGCGCGCCTTTGACAAGACGGAGACGACGCGGCTGGCAAGCTCGCTGGGCGTCGCCGTCCCCAAGACTTTTTATGTAACGAGCGTCGCGGAGGCGCGCGAGATCGCCAGCTCGATAAGCTACCCCGCCGTCGTCAAAGCTAGTTCTTCCGAACAGCTTTCTGCTTCAGGGAAAGTCCTCGCCACCGGAGCGCCGCTCTACGCGCGCGACGCGGCAGAGCTCGTGGCGGCCATCGAGCAGATGAGCCGGCGCTCGTCGGCCGCGCTCGTCCAGGAATATGTCGAAGGCGAAGGCGCGGGTTACTTCGCGTTGATGCGAGAGGGCGAGCTTCGCCTGGAGTTCGCGCACCGCCGCATACGCGACGTGCGGCCTACGGGGTCGGGCAGCGCGGTTCGCGAAAGCGCCCTTGCCGACCCGCGCATGCGCGATGCGGCCCTCCGCATACTTGAAGCCTTGAAATGGCACGGGGCTGCGATGGTCGAATTCCGCGTGAGGCCGGACGGGACTCCGGTCTTTATGGAAGTCAACGGGCGGTTCTGGAATTCGCTGCCGCTGTCGGTCCATGCCGGCGCGGACTTCCCCGCGCGGCTCGCGGAGATGGCCGAGCGCGGCGACGTTTTGACGGCGGCCGACTATCGCCTGGGCGTGCGTTGCAGGTGGCTGTTGGGCGACGCGCGCCACCTGATAGAAGTCTGGCGCGGCGCGCCCGCCGGCTATGCCGGCAAGTATCCCGGCAGGCTCCGCGCGATGCTCGATTTTCTGACGCCCGTCCGTGGTACATATCACGATAATTTTATGATGAGCGACCCGCTGCCCGAGCTTGGCGACTGGCTCGATTTCGCGCTGCGCCGCTTGCCTTCTCAGTTTAAGAAGCGAGAGTCAGTTTTAGAATCACGAGGGTCTGTAAATGTTGAAAGGCGCTATTCACGTTCATAGCACCTACTCGGACGGCGAGTTTCGGCTCGCGGAGCTGCGCGAGATATTGGTCTCGGCCGGCTGCTCGTTCGTCTGTATGACTGATCACGCGGAGTTCTTTAATCGAGAGAAGATGTCGGCGTACAAAGACGAATGCCGCGAGCTTTCCGACGACAGGTTCATATTCATACCGGGGGTCGAATTCACCTGCCGCGAGCGTATGCACGTCCTCGCTTATGGCGTCACGTCGCCGGCAGCGAGCGCGGACCCTCAGGAAGTGATACGCCACATAAGGGGCGAGAACGGCGTTGCGGTAATCGCGCACCCGATGGACAGCGCGTTCGGCTGGATCGAATCATTCGAGACGCTTCCAGACGGCATCGAAACCTGGAACACGAAATATGATGGCAAGCTAGCGCCGCGGCCCGCGACCTTTGCTCTGCTCAACCGATTGCAGAGACGCGCGCCGGAGATGCGCGCCTTCTACGGGATGGACCTGCACTGGAAGAAACAATACCGCGGGCTGTTTACCGTAGTTGAAGGCAATGCGCTTCTGCCCGGAAGGATCATTGCCGCGATGGCGCTCGGCAATTACTTCGCGAGGAAAGGCGGGCTGGAGCTTCCTTCAAGCGGCCTGCTCGACGAGCCTCTTCGGGAGTATTTCGAACGAACTCAAAACAGTTACGCCCGCAAGCGGCGGGTGATCAAAAAGACCAAGAAGCTGATCGACCGCTTCGGCCTGCGACTGCCCGCGCCGTTGAAGGCGCAACTGAGAAGGATATTTTGATGAGCGCCGGAACCGTTTACCTGATGTACCACGAGATAGCCGTGCCGGGCCGTCGGCTGTGCCAGGCCGAAGAGGGCTACGCGCGGTACGTAGTCGCCGAGAGAGATTTTCGAGAGCAGATCCGAATGCTGCGTGATAAGGGTTACAGCGGGGTGAGCGTCACCGAAGCGCTCGACCGCCGCCCCGAGCGCGGACGCGGGGGGCGCGGCCGGACGGTCGCGATCACCTTCGACGACGGCTGCCAGACCGACCTCGTAGTGGCGGCCCCCGTGCTCAAGGAAGTTGGCTTCAATTCTACCTTTTACATAGTTGAAGGGTTCATAAATGGGCGCGGGTATCTAACCGCGGGGCAGGTTAAAGAGTTGAGCCGACAGGGTTTCGAGATCGGGTGTCATTCGATGACGCACAGCTACCTGACAGACTTGAGCCACGAGCGATTGCTTGTCGAGATAGTGGTCGCCAAAGACAGGCTGGAGCAGTTGATAGGCGAGCGCGTGGATCATTTTTCATGCCCCGGTGGGCGATGGAGCCCGGCCGTTGCGCGGCTCGCGCAGGAGGCCGGCTACCGAACCGTCACGACCAGCCGCGTCGGAATCAACCTCGCGGAGTCGGACCCTTACAAGCTCTCGCGCGTCGCCGTCATGCGCGACACGACGATAACGGATTTCGACCGCATCTGCCGCGCCGAGGGGCTGCTGCTGAAACAGGCGCGCTACGCGACGCTTGCGGCCGTCAAGGGAATGCTAGGCAATACCGTTTACGAGAGGATGCGCTCTAAGGTCTTGGACCGTGGTTGAGAGGCGATGACTAACAAGCCGATTAAGATTACAGCGACGGGTGACGGTGACCAGAAGGCTATGGGTGATTTTATAAAGAGGGTCGATGACAAGAGCCAGCCGACGCCGGTCGTCAGATTCGCGAGCTCGCTAGGGACGCAGAAGGTCGCGGCTTCGCTTTCCGACAGGTTCAAGGTGTTGAAGTCGCTCGGCTCGGCCGACCCTTGCGAGTTCTACCTCGCGCGCGGGGGGCGCAACGAGTCGGTAATCCTCAAGGTGCTCTCGGGCAGCGCGGCCCGCGATTTTAGACAGCGGGAGCTGTTCAGGCTCGAAGCCCAGGCGGCCTCACGCCTCTCGCACAAGAACATTGTAAAGACGAGCGAGGCCGAGTCTGTAAACGGAATCTTTTTTTGCGTGATCGAGCAGCCCCCCGCCGCCCAGACGCTGCGCGAGCTGCTTAATCGAAATGGCTGGCTCGAATTGCCGCAGGCCGTCTCGATCGTCAACCAGATCGCGGACGCGCTCGGCTACGCTCACTCGCGCGAAGTGTTGCACCTCCGGTTGCAGCCGGAAAAGATACTGCTCGATCAGAACGGGGTCGTAACAATAACCGATTTCGGGATAGACGCGGGCCAGCAATCGGGCTGGGCGCACGCCGAGAGGTCGCGGCGGCTTGAGGCCCAGTACCAGAGCGCCGAGCAGATGTGCGGGGCGTCTTTAGACCAGCGCAGCGATCTCTACTCGCTCGGCGTGTTGCTGTTCGAGATGTTGACCGACCGGCTGCCGTTCGATTCCGTAGACCCGGATCACATACGCCGCCGCCACCGCGTCAAGCACTCGCCTTTGCCGCCACACGTGCTCTCGTTCGAAGTGCCCGAAGCGGTATCGCGCGTAGTGATGGGGCTTCTTGAAAAGAACCCGAACAAGCGCTTCAGCAACGCGAAGGTCTTTCAGATGACGCTCGACCGGCTGTTGCGCTTCGACGCGGAAGCAATTGGGCAGGACGATTCATTGGTTGAGGACGAAGTCTTATCGAACTACACGGTCGATCTGTTTGATTAAGGAGACTGCTGATGTACGCCGAGTATTACGGGCTTAGAGAGATCCCCTTCGGGCTGACGCCAGACCTGAACTACATTTTCAGGACCGAGAGCTACCTGGAAGTCATATCGACTTTGAAGTACGGGGTAGAGCACAACAAAGGGCTAGTCGTGCTGACGGGCGAAGTGGGCACGGGCAAGACGACGACGCTGCGCTCGACGATACAGCAGTTCGGCGAAGAGGTGTTGCCGGTCTACATCTTCAACCCTTTCCTTACAGCCGCTGAGTTCTTCCAGCAGTTCGTCGAAGGGCTCGGCCTGGCTATCTCGCGAACGGCGGCAAAGCCCGCCATGCTTGCGACGCTGGGAGAGTTTCTTGCGCTGCGCCATTCGGAAGGGCTGCGGACGGTCCTTGTCATAGACGAAGCGCACGGGCTGCCCTCGCCCGTGCTCGAAGAGATCAGACTGCTTTTGAACTTCGAAACGAATAGCGAAAAACTGTTGCAGATGATCCTGTGCGGGCAGCCGGAATTGCAGGCGATACTGAACGGGCCGAACCTGCGCCAGTTGAAACAGCGAATATCATTGCGCTGCGAGATAAAGCCGCTCTCGCCATTTGAGGTCGGCAAATACATACGGTTCCGCTTGAAGACGGCGGGCGCGGAGCGAGTCGACCTGTTCGACAGCGAGGCGACGGCCCTGATAGGCCGCGTCTCGCAGGGGATACCGCGCGTGATAAACAACATATGCGATAACGCGCTGCTTTACGGCTACTCGGCCAGCCTCGAAGAGATAAACCGCGACTGCATAGAAGAGGTGATCGAATCCTTAGACCTCGCACCCGTCGATTCCGCAAGCACTGAGCCCGTCGACTTCACTAGCCGCGTCCGGTCGGTTATTTAGAAAAGACCGCTATCGGAAATAACCTGTAGGGGCAGCCCTTGTGGCTGCCCGGATCGCGCGTTAGCGCGATGAAGAGATACAAAACCAGCGAAGTCGTCGATAAGAAACGCACATCATTGCCTTCGGCAATCCGGGCGGGGACAAGCCCGCGCCGCGCGAAGCGCATCATGCGCCACGGCCCCTACAGTATAATCGAATCTCGTCCTAGCCCCTTAAACCGCATCTATTATCCCTTTCCTTTCAACAAAATGTGCCGCGAAAGCGTGGAATCCCGTCCTCAATGGCAATTTAATTGAAATGAGGATCAAAAGCGTGATCGAACGGGTTAAACAACTCTCAAGAAAATCGAAAACTCTTGTCATCGTCCAGAACATCTATAACAACTGGCGAGTCGGCCGGCGCGTCAGCTCAGGCGATATAGAAGCCTCTTATGGGTCGAGCCACAGCTTCATTTCAGACCTCTCCGACAGCGTCGCCTACATCAACGCAACCTTCGATGATTATCTTCGCTACGCGGAGCTTTCGCCCGTGGCGATTCGCGGCAAAAGAGTCTTAGAGATCGGTCACGGCGACAACCTGGGCGTGGCGCTGCGCTTCGTCGCCGCGGGGGCGGCGGAGGTAGTCTGCCTCGACAAGTTCTATTCAAAGCGCGACCCCGAACGCCAGCGCGAGATTTACCTCGCGCTCCGCGCGGCGTTAAGTGTCGAGGAGCAGCGGCGGTTTGATGAGGTTATAGATTTAACGTCGGGCACAGAAATAATCTCGGACAGGCTGCAATCGATTTATGGGACGGGCATAGAAGACGCCGTGCAACTGTTCGGCGCGGGATCGTTCGACCTCATCATCTCAAGGGCGGTCTTACAGAGCATACAAGACAGCGACGCCGCTCTCCGAGCTATGGAACAGTTGCTGGCTGCGGGCGGCGCGATGGCGCACAAGATCGATCTACGCGACCTGGGGATGTTCACCAACGGCGGGATGCACGCGCTGACGTTCCTCACGATCGAAGACTCGCTGTATCGAAAGATGACCAGCGCGACAGACAAATCGAACCGAAAGCGCTCGGGTTACTACTCGCAAAAGACCGCCGAGCTGGGGCTGGACTCCAAGATATTCATTACAGAGATAGTCGGACAGCGCGAAGAGATCATTCCGCACAAGGAGAAGATAGCGCGCGGCGTAGATTACTCTGACGCGTCGGTTTCTCTCATCAAGAATATTCGGCCCAGGCTGAACCCGAGGTTTAAGAGCCTGTCGGACGAAGAGCTTCTGGTGTCGAGCATCTTTCTCGTAGCCCGCAAGCCCGAACAACAATACTACGCTTTGGAGCAGGCGGTCTGATGAGCGCAAGCAATCCCGGAGTGATGACGAAACTTGCGTGGTCGCTGCCGTGGCTCTCGCGCTACCCGTTCTGGCGCGCGGGCGAACTGGCCAGGCGGCTGAGCGCGCCAGCCGGGAAACGCCATTTGATCTTCACAATCGCAAATCATTTCGAGCCGAGCTGGGACGAGCGCAATCGACCTGTCGAGCTGTCTGTGCAGATTCGGCGGCTGGACGAATGGTGCGAAAAAGCGCGCCGGATAGGGCGGGAGGTTGTCGATTCCGACGGGACGCCTTTTCGTCACACAAATTTTTACCCGGCGGAGCAATACCACCGCCCGCTGCTCGAACGCATGGCCGAGTTGCAGCGCGAGGGGTTCGGCGAAGTCGAGATACATCTGCACCACGGCGTCGAGCGACCCGACACGGAAGCGAACCTGAGGCGAAGGATCGAAGAGTTCCGCGACGCGCTCGCCTACGACCATCAGTGCCTGTCGAAGATGGACGGCGAGGGCGGGCCGATGTACGCGTTCGTGCATGGCAACTGGGCGCTTGCGAACTCAGCGGGCGGCCAGTGTTGCGGCGTAGACTCCGAGATGCAGACGCTCGCCGACACCGGCTGCTACGCCGACTTCACGCTGCCGTCGGTCCCTCTTCAGACTCAGGTGCCGCGCATCAATGCCATCTACGAATGCGCGGGAGAGTTCGATAAGGCCGTGCCGCATCGCACAGGGCCGGGGCTGAAGGCTGGGAGCAATCCTAGACTTCCGATCATCTTCACAGGCCCGCTGGTCTTTGATTGGAGCCGGCGTGTGAAGGGCCTTGTCGTGCCGCGCCTGGATGACGGCGTGCTCGCCTTCAACCACCCGATGGATTTGACGCGGCTCGGCAGGTGGGCGAACGCCAACATCTCGATAGGCGGTCGACCCGATTGGGTCTTCATTAAGCTCTACTGTCATGGCTTCTTCCCTCAGGATCAAGAGACGGTGATCGGCGACCGCTGCCGCCGCTTTTTCGAAGAGGTGATGGAAGAGTCGGCGCGCACGGGAGAGTTTGACATACATTTCGCGTCCGCGCGCGAAGCCTTCAACATGGTGATGGCCGCCCTCGACGGGCGCGGCGGCGAGCCGGGGCTTTATCGCGACTACCGTCTGCAATCAATCATGCGAGCGGCATCGACGCAACCGGCAGATTATCTCCCTCGGCAGTTGGTAGAAGAGGTCATGGGAAAGGGGATTTAAGTAATGACGGCTCAGGTAAAGAGAATCGCGCTCAGGTCAAAGGCGGTGATCATCGCCTTCAACATCTACAACAACTATCGCGTCAAGCGCCGTTTCAAAGTCGGCAACGCGGAGTCGGATCACGGCGTCGCGCACATCGCGATGAGCCTTGAAGAGAGCCTGCGCTACATCGACCGCTCTTACGAAAAGTTCCTCCAGTGGCCCGGCTTTTCACCCGCAACCTTCGCGGGCAAGCGCATACTCGAAGTCGGCACGGGCGACAACCTGGGGCTAGCGCTGCGGTTCATCTCGGCGGGGGCCGCCAGCGTAGTCTCGCTAGACAAGTTTTACTCGAAGCGCGACCCCGAACAGCAGCGGAATATCTACCTGGCCATGCGCGACCGCATCAAGGGCGACGAGCGCAAGCGGTTCGACGAAGCAATCGATCTTACACACGGCATCGAGTTCAACAAGGCGAAGCTCCGATACGTTTACGGGACCGGCGTCGAGGAAGCCGACAAGCTGTTAGGCGAAGCCTCTTTCGATTTCATCATCTCGAAAGGCGCGTTGCAGGATGTCTACGACATAGACTCTGCCTTCGCGGGGATGGACAAGCTGCTTGTGCCAGGCGGCCTCATGCTGCACACGATGGATCTGAGCGACCAGGGGATGTTCAGCAAGAACGGCTTTCACCCGCTCACTTTTTTGACCATACCGGATTCGGTCTACCGTTTGATGTCGGTTTATTCGGGCAAGGCGAACCGCCGCTTGACGAGTTACTACCGGCAGAAGATGGACGATCTGGGGTACGAATCAAAGTTCCTGGCCACGCGCATAATCGGCGAGCCGCAAGAGCTCTTGCCTCATAAAGAGAAGATCGAGCTGGGCGCCGATTACACGGAAGCGAAGCTCGCGCTGGTGCAGAGCATTCGCCCGAAGCTTGTTCAGCGGTACGCTCGGATGACGGATGAAGAGTTGCTCGTCTCGGGGATATACCTCGTGGCGAAGAAGCCAGCCAGGTAGGACTAGGGGAGTTGATATAGATGCCCGCAATGACACGAAGGCGCACGGCAGAGCTGATAAGAAAAGTCTTCGAGATAGTGCTACCACACCCGGACGGGCTTCCCTCCGATGCGGTCATACGCCGCATACAGCAGACGCTGGTCGGCAACGGGACTCTTTCGAGCGCCTACGCGAACCAGTTTGATGAAACCGCGCACACCGTAACGATAGCGCCCATCCGCGCGGGGTGGTTGGTCAACGAAGAGGACCGCTGGATGGTCACCGAACGTGGCCGCCGCGCGTTCGATCAATTCCATGACCCCGAGGAGTTCTTGCGGGAGGCGGCGCGGCAGTCGTTAAGAGGATGGGCCTCGGCGAACTTCCCGCGCTTCTACGCGCGAGCTGGACGGCTCAAAGAGCAGATGGTTGCGGAATACCGCGTCGCGCGGCGCGTAGGGCTGCGCCGGTTGATGACGAGGGCCATCGGAGCTACGCGGCCGTGGCAAGAGGTCTTGCCGCGCCAGGCCCCGCGCAGATTCAAGATCGGCGGCGCGGGATTCAATACTGTCGGTGAGCTGATGAATCACCTCGATTCAATCGGCGCGAAGTATTCGAAGGGCGGTCACACCGTTTACCTGCCGCCTGATTCCGCGCGCAGATCGATCTTTAAGGATGTGATGAAGAACTATCCCGCCGATGCGGGGATCAAGATCGTCAAGAACCAGGGCGGGCTTGACGACGGCGCATATTCAAGAGACGGCCTGGATAAGGCCGACAGCCTGATACGCCAGAAGCTGCTGCACGGGCACAGGCACCTTAGCCTTGTTGCAAACCTCTTTTTCGCGAAGGGGCTCGGCCCTCGGCTCTACGACCTGATAGAGATAGAATCGGGCGAGCGTGTGTGGACTGCCTACGTGACCGAGCACGTCGAAGGGCGAGTCCCTGAGCAGGCCGAGTGCGAAGCCGGCATCGAGCGCATCCGCGAGATGGAGCGCCAGGGGTTGATAAAGGTGAGCCTGCCGCTCGGTTTTCTCGATAAAGAGTTCGAGCCGCCCGCCTGCATGAACAACGCGCTGGTTGATCCATCGGGCAATTTTCATTACATAGATTTTCAGAATTTTCTTTTGATGAATTATGACGGGTTCCTGAAAGAGACGGCCATTGCCGCGGCCGAAAGGTCGCACTTCGGCGACAGGAGCCTGCTGCGCGGCGGGCGCTATCTTTATCAATCGGTCCCCGGCGTGGCGATAGCAGGCAAGCGAGCCGTCGCGGAGAGGATAGAGGTCATCAACGGCCTGATGCAGTCGGCCGGTGTGACGGTCAAAGACCGGCTGGTGCTCGACGTAGGCTGCAACATCGGAATGATGATGGAAGAGTACCTCGGGCTCGGGGCCGCGTGGTGTCACGGATGGGACCGCGCGCACATAACTCCGCACACCGAAGCATTGTTGCTCGCGCTCGGATGCACGAGGTTTTCAACTACGGGCGGCGACATAGCGCAGGAGCAAGATGTCGAAGCAGATTTGCCGGAGTTCATAAGAGCGGCTTTGAATGGGTGTGTGATCTCTTACCTTGCGGTGCGGGCTCACATAGGCTGGCTCGACGCGCTCGGGCGCATACAGTGGTCATTCATGATCTACGAAGGCCACGAGGGCGAAAGCGAATCGGATTTTCAGAAGCACGTCGCAGAGTTTCGAAAGCTTGTGAGCTTCAAGGTAGCCGCGTCTACTCGCTACAAAGACGGCGACTGCGACGAGCGAACGCTCGCGATCCTCGTGAGAGAATAGTTCTCACTGGAACCGGATTCACCGCAGAGACGCAGAGAGCACAGGATGGCCGATGATGTGCTTCGCACGCGGCGATTACGCAGAGCAGAACGAGCCCCGTAGGGGCGATCATTCGATAGCCAGGGGCAACGCCCCTGGAAACAGATCGTTATTAATGAAAAGCCCTGAAAGGGCGATACTCTTATCGCGCCCTTTCAGGGCTTCGTCTCGTATGACGTATCACCCGGCGCGATGCGCCGGGCTATTGAATTACGCCTCTTCGAGGCTTATTGAATCTTCGGCCTACGAAGGTCTTTCTGCTCTGCGCCCCCGCCGCGTGCGAAGCACATCATCGGCCATCCCGTGTACTCTGCGTCTCCGCGGTGAAACTTATGCTTCTCACTTCGCCCCTTTCTTTCTCTTCGGCTCCCCCTTTTCGATACGCACCTCGACCTGAGCGGTCGCCCACTCTTTGCTAGGGTAGGCCGCCAGGTTCAGATTCCTCGTCTTTGGCGAGCCGGATGTGAAGGCCGCCAGGAGCTCATCGAGCGCGCTTCCAGGCGCTCCGCGGGTCGCCTTCTTCGCGATAGGCGGCTCGTCGAGCGCGGGCAGCGCCAGCCATTGGTAATTGGTCGTCCCGACCGTCGCAAAGACTTTGATCACGTCCGTCCCTTGCTCGTAGCCGGACGGGAGGCTCGCTTGCAACCTGAGAATGGGGAGCTCCTGGCCGGGGTCCACCGATTCGAACGCACCCGCGCCGGAAGGGTATATCTGCGAGACACTCCAGTCCGGCCCCAGGTCCATCACCGTAACATTAAGTACTTCGGAAGAGTCGTTGCGGACGCGCAGGAAAGTCCACTCGCCCTCTGTCAGCATGGGCGTATTCCCAGGCGTTTTGAACGGCCGCGGGTCGGGCTCGTCGGCGGGGTCGAACTCTTTCTGCATGCCGATAAGCTCGACCACGAGCTTGCGCGCCAGCGGCGACATCGGGTCGCGGTTGTCCAGCTCCTGCACGTTGCGGTACTTCGCCAGATGCTCTAACCGGCTGACGACGCGGGCGGCCGACTCTGCGTCTTTTACCTTCAGCGCGGGCCTGAGATTCTTGATCGGCTCTCCGGCAGGGTCCCAGATTTCGTACTCGCCCTTTTCATTCACCACGACCTGATAATCGGCGGGCTCTTCGCCCGAGGCGACCTGCAAAAACCCGCTCGCGCCTTTCGCGAGAATCGCTTCGATACTCCCGAGCGCCTTCGCCTGATCGACCTTCTTCGGCAGGTCATCGCGCTCAAGCAAGCGTACGCTGCGGCGGAGGCGGACCATACCAGGGTCAAGAAGCACGGCCTGAGCGCCCTGTTGTATAGGTTTTGTTCCGAGCTTGCTTGTGACCTTTGCGCGCGAGTCGGAGGCCCCTAGCTCTGTCACTTCGGCGAGCGCCACGCGGTCGTCCGCGCCGGTCAGGCTCTTAGCGTCGATCGCATAGACCGCAAACTGTGCACCCTTGCGTATGCCTTGCGCCTGGCCCCCGTTCAACAGGATGGTCTTCGTGCGCGAGTCGTATTGCATGACCGTTACGCCGTGCTGCGGCTTCACCTGCTCGCTCCCGAAGACGAGTCGATTGCCCTCGCCCTGTAGCTGCGGGGTCTGCGTCTCGAACTGCGAATGGATCTTTGCCACTATGCGGTCGTGCAGCAGCTTGTAGGTCAGGCCCGGCCCAATCTGCTTCAACGAATCGAGCAGCCAGTAGGTGAGCGCGCCGTTGCTCTCTTCGCCGTCGAACGGATACTCCATCGCCAGCTCTTGCGCGCGGCAGGCCGCCAGCAGCACGTACCCTTGCGGCTCCATCAGCCAGCCGCTCGCGGGCTTCAGGTTGCGTGTCTTTCCGCCCGAGAGCGTATCCCACGTCTGGGCCAGCTCCGCTTCAGAAGCCACCAGACTCTTTGCAGGCAGGTCTCTGGTATCGAGGACGCCTATGCCTCGCGTGCGCGCGCCGCCACGTCCCCTTGTCGCCCCGCCCGAGTGGCAGCAATCGAAGACGACCGTGACGACAAGCTTCTTATCGACCATTGCCTTCAACAGGTGCGCGATCTCTACGTCGCGGACGTATTGCGCCTCGCTGTTTCCGATGTCCGTAGGCACGAGCGCCTCGTCCTGAGCGTTCTTCCCTTTCAGCTTCGGAAACACAGTCTTTGCGCGCCCGCCGTGGCCAGAGTAGTGTATGTAAACCTGGTCGCCGGCCTTCGCCTTCTTGGTCAGTCTCTTAAACGCCTCGACTATGTTCTTGTACGTGGGCCACCGGGCAGGCGGCTCGGCGGGTTCGTCGCCGTCCGTGAGCGAAGCCGTCAGTATTGCGATACGTTCGGCGGGAAGGCCGAGCTTGCTCTTGAGAAAATTCTCGACGTGAGTTATGTCCCTGACGCAGCCTCCCAGGTGCGGGTAGTAAGACCCGCCGGGCAGGCGGTTGGGCATGTAATGATCGACACCTATCAGCAAGGCATGGAGATTTGAGCTATTGGGGGCCATCTGTTCCTCCTTTAAAAGACCTACGATCGAATCATCCGAAAATTGATTTCCCGCATTCTAGTGATTCATCACACCCAATTGCAATCCCTTCCGGCTAGCATCTGAAGAAAAACCGCCAGGGCCAGCGCGTGTATCGAACGGTCGCTGGCCCTGGCGGCAGACGCGCCTCTTTGAGACAACGCCTTAGAGACTGTATTAACTCTGCTCGAATCGCCTGCCGAAGAAGAGGTGCTCCCTCCGGCCTATCATCAACCAGTCGATCAGGTTCATGCTCGCATTGAGCTGCATCGTCGAGTCGAAGAGCATCGGGACCTTGAGGTCCGCGAGCCCCGAGTCGCCGGAGATCTTTGCGTTCGTGATGGTCGCCCCCACTTCGCCGAACGACGTGTCGACGATCAGCGGGTAGACCGGCGTCCTCGCGCTGGTGTAGATCAGCGAGCCGTTCTTATAGTACTTCACGGCCCCGCCTTCTACCGCGACGCGGAACACGTCGCCGCTGCTGTAGATCGTGTCGCCCTTGTAGACACCATTCTCGTGAATGTTGACTATAAAGCCGCCGCTGTGAGCGTTGCTTGTAAGGTTGATTGCGAAGTCTACGTCTTCGTAGCCTGTCCCGCTGTCGCCGTTGCTCAACCCCGCCCACCTGTACGTGTTCGTCTCCGTGGCGGTGAACTCAACGTAGCCGTTCCCGGACTCGATGCGCTGCACGCTCGTTGCGCCCCCGTTGGCCGCGACGTTGTTGCGCAAAGAGTTGCCCGTCGCGGCGACGTTGACCAGATTGGTCCACGCGACGTTTTGCGTGCTGCTGCCACCGCCTCCGCCTCCGCCGCCGCCGCCGGAGGACGTAGTGAAAGTGAAATCACCGGACACGCCCTGGTTGCCTGATGCGTCCTTAGACTTCACACGGTAGTGGTAGAGCCTTGACGCCGTAAGCCCCGTAAGCGTAACCGAGTGGGTCGTAACCATGCTGGTGTTGAGCGGCGACGCG